>PLFD01000028.1 GCA_003136635.1 candidate division FCPU426 bacterium
AGAGTTTGGTAAGGAATGCCTTGTTTTTTGCCTTCCTCAATAAGCCAATGGTAAACAGACTCATCCAACCGGAAGGTCTTCTGAATCTTAGAACCCTTGGAAGCTAAAAGAGGGCCCTTATGAACCTTGGCTTTTGAAAAATCATATTCTTTTTTCATGGTTTTCCCGTTCCTTTCGTGTGGCTTTTCTAGCCGAGATGATTCGGATAACATCCATTTCCCGGTACGCGTAAACCACCACCAATAAGTTTAGTTGCTTCGAATACCCAAGCGCGATGAATCTTTGTTCGTGGTGATCACTATCTTCCAACACCTATTGAACGTCGGACTCCAAAACGGATTGGGCCTCTTCGAATGAGACTCCATGCTTTTTTTGATTAGATATGGCTTTGGGGGGATCCCAAATGACGAGCATGTTTTAAGTATAAACTACAGTGTAGTTACAATGCAATGGTTTTTCTGTCCACGCCGGGTCCCCGTCGTGGACAACCATTAGCTATTTAAATAACTCCCCATTCCCAACTCTTTGCAAACCGAAATAAACCAAACCGCAAATAACCTTTAACATTTCTTCAATTTTGAATTGAAGAAAATATAACAAACATTAGTCTCCACCCACTTCAAAAAACACTATTTTTCCCCATCCCATTTTCTGCTTAACTTCTTCTTCGTCAAAAATCTTACCTTTTCGTGTGGCATCAAATTGAATTTTAGAGTATTTCAAAAGAATTTCATGGATTTGTTTTTTGTTAAACTTGGGATCATAATTGAAAGCGATAAGTGTACTAGCGTCATCCGAATGTGGGTCATTCATACTATCCGTAAATAACGATTCTTTCTGCATTAGATCAATTACACCTTTAGATAAATAATTAAAGTGATCTGCCGCAGTGAAGTTATTTATTGGATCCGGTAAAGGAACCATTTTCACAACATTTTTTGCTTCAATAGTTTGTTTTTCATCCATTTGAAGGGCGTAACTACCGGCCAAACCATCATCTTTGATTGAATAAACATTTTTATATAATTCAAAACTCTTAGTACCATGCTTTTTATTTTGGTAAAAATCGAAAAAAGCATCCACGTCAATTTTGCCGTCAGAATAGTTGGTGACAAATCCTACCTTTTCCGAGCCATCTTTCATCGTTATTTTAACTTTTTGATAAAATTGAGTTTCAACAGCTGCAAAAAGTGTATTTACTAAGGAAAAGATTAAAAGTAAAAAAATGAATTGTTTTTTCATTTGACGACTCCTTTAATGGCGCTGATTTTCACCTATTGGTTTAACGGATGCCCGAGTTGGACTTGAACCGCTCCTGTGTCCTCTTTGAATTGCCATTATTTTAGCGCCGGGTCAAAATCGTTAAGGCGGAGATTTAGGGGCTGAACCCCAAAATATAGTCAAAAGCGCTGTCCACTACGGGTCCCCATCGTGGACACCTAAAACCTCAGATCAAAGCCCCAACCTTTTAAGAAGTTGCGCCGTGGGATACCATTCAATCCCCGTTCCTTCAAAATCACCGTCGTTGGACCAAATGGGTATTTTCAACTCGAGGGCCAAAGCCAGCAAATCAACATCATCCGGATCTCTCTTCCCAATTTTTTTACGGGCCATTGCCAGCGAACCGTGATAGTCCTTTGGGTTGTACTCTTGGATGGCCAATAATTGAAATTGGCTTTCCAGCAGTTCAACGGCTATACCATATTTATCCGCCATGAACGGAAGGTATTCCCTGACTTCTTTGATATTTAAAGACGTGGATACAACTTCAAGGCTGGAATAGGTAAAAACTTTAAGGGCGGCCCGGCCAGTGACAGCGGAAAGAAGGACGTTAGCGTCCGCTGCGATTCGACCGGCGGCCTTTTCTCCATGTTTCAAAGTCATGTTTAATTGTCCGCTCGCTGACGCCTGATTTTTTGAGATGATCAGAAATGGAGGAACCGAGGTTTGTTAAAAGCTCCCTGCGCAATTCCAAGGGAAGTTCCTGGGATTTGGACATGGGAATCAAAAGACTGGCAACCTTCCCATGTTTGGTGACAAACACGAGCTCGTCGCCGCTCAGAAATTCCGGCGCGTGATCTCTAAACTCCTTTACCCCCGCGACTTTCATAAATCCACCTTCTTGAAACTCAAAATACCTTCGACTTTTTCAATATAAGCTCTTTTATAATTATGTCAATAATTATGTACACAATACCAAGTTACAGCTGTCCACGACGGGTCCCCGTCGTGGACAGCACCATCACCACGAATTTATTCCAATAAAATAATTTTAAGGTTTTCCAACAACTTCGCCTTATGGATGGAGTTCAACTCCCCCAAATGCTTGACGAACCGGCGGTTATCAATGGCCCGGATTTGGTCGACCAAAATGTCGGAATCTTTTTTGAGCCCGCTGGCCTTGGGGGAAAGATGAACCCGTAATATCTCCGCTCCCTGAATAACGTTGGTACTAATGGGGCAGACGATGGTGCAGGGATGCAGGCCATCGTTTAAGAGGTTGGTTTGAAGGACAACGACGGGCCTCGTCTTGCCGGGTTCGGTGCCAAAGCGGGGGCTTAGATCGGCCAGGTAAATATTAAATTTCCTGATTTTCATTCAAGGGTTGATTCTTCGAGCTTTTCCATCTCGCTCAAGATTTCCATTGAATTTTTACGGGTCAGCAGAGATTCTTTTTGCAGTTTTAGACGAAGACCTTTTCGACGGTTGAAAGCGTTATAAAAATCCAACGCCTCGTTGATGTAAGTGTTTCGGGGCATGTGGAGCCGCTTGGTCTGAACCTCCACACCCTCGAAAATTTCGCCTTTAATTTTAAGAGACAGAACCTTGGTCATTTCCAACTCCTTTTTAGGTATATACTAATCGTATATACCTTTAGAATCAAAAGAAATAACTTTTTCGTTCAACCTATCTGTCCACGATAGGTCCCCGTCGTGGACAGTTTAAAATCCGTTACACTTTGTCTGAAAGTAACAGCCCGCTCAACCCTGTCAAAACCGGTCCGAGTGGATCTTTCCCATCAATTCTTTTTCTATTTCAACCCAATCCGTCAGATCGTCATGGGGGGGACATCCCCGGTCCATCCAGCGGTAATAAGCGGCCTCTTCCTGATATTCCTTCGAAACACTCATCTCCGAATTTTCGCTCTTTTCTTTTATCTTTTTCATTTTCTTCTCCTTTAATTTGTGTTGATAAAACCGGGACCAGTCTCTTGATTCACAAGGTCCGCGAATGCCTCCTGCACATCAGCTTTCAATACTTCAAAAGCCTTCACTTGATTCGCGTTTTCCTGTTCGGCACAGTGATTCACCCTAACTTCCCAAAACCCCGTCCACCATCGTCTGGGCTTCCGCCAGAACACGGCGGAGATGATCCTCGCCCTGGAAACTTTCCGCGTAGATCTTGTAAATATTCTCCGTGCCGGAGGGCCGCGCCGCGAACCAGCCATTCTGAGTGACCACCTTGACCCCGCCGATGGCCGCGTGATTTCCCGGCGCTTCCGTGAGGACCGCCTCGATCTTGTCTCCCGCCAGATTTTCGGACTTCACCTGCCGGGCCGAAAGTTTCGATAATCGGGTTTTCTGTTCCGGTGTGGCCGGGGCTTCCACCCGGTCATAGACAGGCTCGCCGAACTCCTTCGTCAATTGGCGGTAAATGGCTTCCGGATCGCGGCCCATCCGGGCCGTAATCTCCGCGGAAAGCAAAGCCGGAACAATCCCGTCCTTGTCGGTCGTCCATACGCTTCCATCCTGACGGACAAAGGAAGCCCCCGCGCTTTCTTCGCCGCCAAATCCAAGCGAACCGTCGAACAAACCGTCCACAAACCACTTAAACCCCACCGGCACTTCATAAAGTTTGCGTCCCAGTTTGGCGGTCACCCTGTCGATCATCTGGCTGCTCACTACCGTTTTGCCTACCGCCGCTTCCTTGCGCCAATGAGGCCTATTTTGAAAAAGATAAAAAATGGCCGCCGAAAGATAGTGGTTGGGGGGAAGCAGACCCGCGCCGCGGGTCACGATGCCGTGCCGGTCATGGTCGGTGTCACAGGCGAAAGAAAGATCGAACTGGTCTTTCATCCCGATCAACCGCCGCATCGCGTAGACCGAAGAGGGGTCCATGCGGATTTGACCGTCCCAATCCACCGTCATGAAACGAAAGGTCGGATCGACCACTTCATTAACCACGGTGAGATTCAAGCCATAACGCTCGGCGATGCGGGCCCAATAATGAACTCCCGCTCCCCCCAGGGGATCCACCCCCAGCCGGAGCCTGGATCCGCGGATAGCTTCCATATCCACCACGTGGCCCAGATCGGCGATATAAACGCCCAGATAATCATGCCGGTGGGTGGTGGAAGCCTTGAGGGCGGAAGACAAAAGAACCCGTTTCACCCCGTTCAAACCCGCTTCCAGAAACTCATTCGCTTTTTTCTCTATCCAATCGGTGGCGCTCTTGTCCGCCGGACCGCCGTTAGTCGGGTTGTATTTAAACCCGCCGTCATGGGGCGGATTGTGGGAGGGCGTGACCACGATGCCGTCGGCGAGACCGGTCTTTCTTCCGTGGTTGTAGATCAGGATGGCGTGGGAAATCACAGGGGTCGGTGTATATTCGTCCCCCTCAGCGATCATCACTTCCACTCCATTGGCCGCCAGTACCTCCAGGGCGCTGGCCTGGGCGGGAATGGATAACGCGTGAGTGTCGATGCCCAAAAACAACGGTCCATCCGTTCCCTGTTGTTTTCGGTAGAGACAGATGGCCTGGGTGATGGCGAGGATATGCCATTCATTGAAAGCCTTGTCGAATGCCGAGCCGCGGTGCCCGGAGGTTCCGAACGCCACCCGTTGCGAAGGAATCGAAGGGTCCGGTATGTCCGAATAGTAGGCTGTCAGCAGTTTGGGCACATCAACCAGCATCGATACTTCGGCCGGTTTTCCGGCCATTGGATTTACTTTCATGATTGCCTCCTCAGGTGTTACCCTCCGTTATTAGGGATAAAAGTATAAATTGCCGGTCTTCTCAATATCCCGCCATCCCTATGACAAATTCTTTGAT
>PLFD01000020.1 GCA_003136635.1 candidate division FCPU426 bacterium
AGACAGATGCATGAACGCTGGAAAACCAAACCTCCCGAAAGCAAACCCTGGGCATGAAAAAAGCTAAAACCGCCCCTCCGGTTGTGGAGGATTCATCCGATATTCTTTTAGCTCCCGCCCGCAAAAGCTATGGACGGGTTTTTATTCTTTTGGGAATTTTAGCGGCGGTGTCGCTGGTGATGTTTTTTCTTCGGGATAAAAGCCAGCCCGCCCCGAACAGCCCCGAAACGACAGCACAGGACGAGGATTCACCCGACGCAACTATTGAAAAGTTTCATCTGGTATCCTCGTTTAAGGGCGTTAAGCGCTGGGAGCTTTATTCGGATATCGCCAGGCTCTATCAAACCCAAAAACTGGCCTATTCGGACAACATTTACGCGCAATATTACAAAGAGAACAAACTGGTTTCGACGCTGACCGCGGATAAATCAATCATCAATACGGAGACCAACGCGACCGAAGCGGACGGGCATGTGGTTCTCATTGTGGAAAATGGGTCCCAGCTGGAGACGGACAAACTCAACTGGAATCCCGATACGGACGAAATTAAAACCGATGAAAGGGTGCATGTTTTAAAAGGATCGGATGAGATTACGGCGGTGGGGATGACGGCGGATACGGAACTGAATAACATTCATTTCAACAAGGATGTTCATTCCAAGGTTAGGGACGTTAATGACATCAGTGATTTTAAAAAACCAAAACCCTTTTAACCCCCTCCGGCCCGGCCTCGCGGTTTTAACGGCGCTGGTTTGTTTTTTTACCGGAGCGCTTGACTCCAGGGCGGATGAAACGAAACCCGCTCCAATTCAAATTACACGCAAGAAACCCGTGAGCATTTCCTCGTCCCAATTGACCTTTGACAAATTAAAAGGGCTCACCCTTTTCAAGGGTAAAGTGAAAGCGCTGCATGGAACGGTGATTTTGACCGCGGACGAGATTCGGGCTTTTTCCGATGATAACGTCGCCACCGCGACGGGGCATGTGAAGGTGGTGGACAAGACCCAGTCGGTGACTTTGACCTGCGGTAATTTGGAATACCAGGACATGATGGAAATGATGACCGCCCATGATCATCCCATGCTGGTCAGCCTGGATAGCGATAAAAAACCCGTCACTATTCTGGGCCGCCAAATGATAGTCGATTCGGATAATAAAACCTTTGTGGTGAATCAGAATGTCCAGATTGATCAGGCCCAAGTCAACGCGGAGGCTCAAAAGGCGACTTTCTACGCCAATGAAAATAAATTAGTCCTTGAGGATGACCCGCGGGTTTATACTTCGAGTGCCCAAATTACCGGCAGAAGAATCACCACCAATTTGGGGGAAGAAAAAAGTTTTTTTGCCGAAGGCCTGGCGGACGCTGTTTTTAACCCGTCGGGAGAAGCTTTGCCCGTGACTAAAAAAAATCAGGATGACCAGGGTTCGACCGGAAAAAAAGGCGGAACGAGCGGTAAAAAAGCCAATGGTCCCGCGTTATCCGGGGCGCTGGTTCAGCCGAACGCTTTGCAAACACCGGGCGCCGCCGCTGTTCCAACAGCCGCTCCGACGCCTATCAGTTCAGGCCAGTAGCTGAAAACAAATTTTGCCGAGGTATGCATGAAGAAAGTCCTTCGAACCGACAATTTAGTGAAATTTTACGGCAAGAAAAAAGTCGTGGATCACGTTTCCATTGAGGTTCACGAAGGCGAAGTGGTGGGTCTTTTGGGGCCCAACGGCGCGGGAAAAACGACCACTTTTTACATGACCACGGGGTTTATCGCCCCGGATGAAGGCCAGGTTTATTTCGAGGAAAAAGGCATCACTCACGACATTACCCAATTGCCCATGTACAAAAGGGCGAGACTGGGAATCGCCTATCTGCCCCAGGAAGCCTCCATTTTCAGAAAGCTGACGGTTGAGGAAAACCTGCTGGCCATTTTGGAACTCATGCCCCTTTCGCCCATGGACCGTCAAAAAAAGATGAAATATCTTTTGGATGAACTCAAAGTAACCCATCTGGCCAAACAGAAGGCCTATACCCTGTCGGGCGGCGAGCGCCGCCGGGTTGAAATCGCCAGAGCCCTGGTGGTTGATCCGAAATTTATCCTTCTGGACGAGCCCTTTGTGGGGATTGATCCCATCGCGGTTCAGGATATCCAGGGCATCATCCGCTTTCTTAAAAAGAAGGGGATCGGTATTTTGATCACCGACCACAATGTGCGGGAAACCCTTTCGATCGTCGACCGGGCTTATATTATGTTTGAGGGCAAAATTCTTCTCGCGGGCACCGCCGCCAAACTAGCGTCCAATAAAAAGGCCCGGAAAATTTATCTGGGCGAACGCTTTTCATTAAAGTAAGAACGGCTGAAAACTCTAATCTAACCACCAAGACGCCAAGGGCACCAAGTACTACAATTCATAATTTAAAATTAAGAATTCAAAATTATCAGTTTTCTTTCTTGGTGCCCTTGGTGTCTTGGTGGTTAAAATAGATTAAACTTTTTCTGTTGAGGAGCGGCTTATCTCATCCCTGGTTCAAATCCAAAATAGTCTTAAAAAATGGATCGATCAAACCCTCAAGCCCCTCTGTAAAGTTCTTATCGCTTTAAAGGTTCATCCCAATCTGATCACTCTGATAGGCTTGCTGGTGACGGTTCTGGTGCCGATTTCGATGGTGCAGGGAAAATGGGCCGCGGCGGGAGGATGGCTTCTCTTCGCTGGTTTTTTTGATGTTTTGGATGGTTCTTTGGCGAGAAACGGCGCTTTAAGCGGACGCTTTGGGGCTTTTTTGGATTCCACTTTGGACCGGTTTTCAGAGGCTGTCGTTTTTGCGGGCTTTCTACTGTATTATTATCATCAGCAAGATTCGCGGAACCTTTTACTGGCTTTTATCGTCTGTATTCTATCCCTGATGGTGTCTTATGCCCGGGCCCGCGCGGAAGGGTTGGGGGTCGATTGTGAAGTGGGTCTTTTACCCCGGCCAGGCCGGGTGATCTTGCTGGCTATCGGATTTTTTGCGGCTCAACCCACGGTTTTTTTATACGCGGTCGGTGTTTTGTCTTTGATCACGGTTTTACAGAGAATTTACCGGGTTTGGAATAAAGCCTGATAACCCACTAGGGGACAGTTTATTTTTGGGGAGGTATTTGAATGTCTAAAATTCGAGTGGCGATTGTGGGTGTGGGATGCTGTGCCTCTTCTCTGGTGCAGGGGATCCGGTATTACCGCGACGCGGATGAAGACAAATTCGTTCCCGGCCTCATGCATGTCCGTTTGGGAAAATATCACATCAGCGACATTGAGTTTTCCTGCGCTTTTGACGTGGACTCGAACAAAGTCGGCAAAGATTTAGCCGAAGCCATTTTTACCCCGATCAACAACACCATTAAATTCTCCGATGTTCCCGCTTTGGGCGTGAAGGTTTACCGGGGCCATACCTATGACGGTTTGGGCAAGTATTACCGTGAAGTGGTGAAAGAATCCGCTGAAAAGCCGGTGGATGTGGCTCAAATTCTGAAAGAAACCAAAACAGACATTCTGATTAACTATCTGCCGGTGGGCAGCGAGGAAGCGGTTAAGTTTTACATGACCGAGGCCATCAAGGCGGGCGTGGGCGTGGTGAATTGTATGCCGGTGTTTATCGCCTCCAATCCGGCCTGGGCGAAAAAGTTTGAGCAGGCGGGATTGCCGATCGTGGGAGACGACATTAAAGCGCAGGTGGGAGCCACCATTACGCACCGGGTACTGAGCAAGCTTTTTTCCGACCGAGGCGTGGTGCTGGACCATACGTCCCAGTTGAATTTTGGCGGCAACATGGACTTTAAAAACATGCTGGAGCGGGACCGGTTGGAATCCAAGAAAATCTCCAAGACGGGCGCGGTGGTCAGCCAGTTATCCCATCCGATTGACCCCCAGAATATTTATATCGGCCCGTCCGATTACGTACCCTGGCTTCAGGACCGCAAGTGGGCGCATATCCGCCTGGAAGGCCGTGAGTTTGGGGATGTGCCTGTTTCGATTGAGTTAAAACTGGAAGTATGGGATTCGCCTAACAGCGCGGGCGTGGGTATTGATGCCATTCGCTGTTGTAAATTGGCGATGGATTCCAAACTCGCCGGCTCTTTAGAGGGCCCCTCGGCTTATTTTATGAAGACTCCGCCGCTTCAATATTCGGACTCCGAAGCGCATGAAATGGTGGAACAGTTTATTGAAAAATATGAAAAGACGGGAAGTCCGGTTAAAGCGGTCTGAGGTTGACTTTAAACAAGGAGAGTTTCATGAACAGCCTCTTGTTTTACCGAATCGCTTCAGGATTGCTTTTGTTTTTTTCCGCGACCCACACTTATGGTCTGCTTTCACCTAAAAAAGATCCCCAAATGCTTTCGGTCGTGAAGACCATGAAGAGTCGATTTAAGTTCATGGGCAGGAATTGCGACTATTATGGTTTTTATATCGGTTTTGGACTTTTGACCACCTTATTCCTGGCTTTTTCATCGGTTTTAGCCTGGCAATTGGGTGATCTGTCAGTTCTTCAACTTCAAGCCGCGCGGACTTTGACCTGGCCCCTGATGATCGCCCAAGCCGTTACTTCTTTTTTGAGCTTCCGGTATTTCTTCGCGCCGCCCGGCGTGGTCTCGGCACTAGCAACTATCGTTCTGGCCCTGGCGATCTTCATTTAAAGTGAAGGTTGTTACATGATCTTGAGGCGTCATTCCTTTCTTCTTTTTTTCATTCTGTTTCTTTTCACACAAAGTCCTCTTTTGGCTTGGGGCGCGGTGGGCCACAAAACGATCGCTTTTATCGCGCAGGACCGGTTGACCCCCGAGGCCTGGACGGAAGTTCACCGCCTTTTAGGCCCCTCCCAAGATCTGGTTTCGGTCTGTACCTGGGCGGATATGATTGCCCATACCAGATCCGAAACGGCGCCCTGGCATTACATACAAGTGAATGTGCGGGAAGAACAAAACAGTTATGACCTTTCGGATATTTGCCGCGATCACCAGTGCGTGGTCGATCAAATTGAACGGGATGAAGAGATTCTGAAGGATCGATGGGCGCCCCCATCGGCAAAAAGAGAAGCGCTTAAGTTTTTGGTCCATTTTGTGGGGGACGTCCATCAGCCTCTGCATTGCGCGGAAGATAATGACCGGGGAGGCAATGAAAAATGGTTTCGTTATTACGGCTCCCAGAAGAACCCAAACCGCTATACCTGGGTGAATCTCCATAGTTTTTGGGACAATTTGCTGGAGCCCCACGCCAAAGAAAACCCCAGAAAGCTGGCTGCGCAGCTGGAACAAAATTTAACCGAAGACCAGATTAACACCTGGCAGGGCGGGATGCCCAAGGATTGGGCTTATGAAAGCTTTCGGATAGCCCGGGACAATATCTATTCGGAATTGCCGGCCGGCCCGCTTTTGGAAAAGAACCGGTGGGGACAGGATTTACCCGACGACTATTACACCGATCAAATGAGAAAAATCGTTTACGAACGGCTGCTGAAAGCCGGGCTCAGGCTGGCTTATTTACTCAACCAGATTTTTCAGGATCAATAACTTCACTCAACAAATGATTTGTGGACAGGTATAGTCTGTTAGCGCGTCACCCAAACGGAGTTTTACTTGAAAGTTCAAACCGCGATTCAAAAAGCCATTGTCTACGATGCCGTAACTGACGGCGCCCTGGAAAACCACACTCTTTTAATCGAAAACGGAAAAATTGTTTACGCGGGCCCTCATGACCAGGCACCAGAGTATGAAGCGGTGGAAGTGATTGATGGCGAGGGTTTGTTTGTGCTGCCGGGGTTTATTGATCTTCATGTTCATGGGCTGGTGAATGAAGCGAGCCTTTATAGTTTCCTTCAAAACGGGGTTACCAGCATTCGTGACTTGGCCTCCGATGTTTTTGACGCGCTGGCATGGAGGGCCAGGGAAAAAACGGGATTGATCGCTTCGCCCCGAATTTTCTTCGCGGGGCCGATTTTAACCTGTCATCAGGGTTACCCTGAAAACGTGTGGGGACCGAAAGCCGCCGCGCCGATTCAAGGCCGCTATCAGGCTCAGGAAAAGGTCTGGCAATTAGCCGGACTGGGCGTGGATGTGATCAAGCTGGGACTGGAACATGAACTGGGCCCCTGTCTGTCCGAAACCGAAGTGGAAGGAATTGTTTCGGCCGCCCATGAACGCGGCAAGCGGGTGACCGCCCATATCACGAACGAGCGGGACTTTGAGCTTTGCGTTAAATATGGAGTGGATGAAGTGGCCCACATGCCCTCCAGGCCGGTTTCGGATGATCTTTGGAAAGAAGCGGTACTGAAAAAAATACAGATTGTTCCGACCATTCAGGCCCACGCGGGCTGGGCCAAGGAATGGCAGCGCAAAGAAAAGCATCCTTTTGGAAATTTTTGCCACCATGGTTTTAAAGAAGGCCACGTTCAGTGCAAAAACAATTTAGAACGGTTTCTGAGCTTTGGCGGTCAGGTGATTTACGGAACGGACGCGGGAAATCCGAATATGCCTTTTGGAGTTTCTTTTAAGGAATGGATGGATTTGCAAAGCGCGGGAATGACGCCCCTGCAGTGTTTGAGAATGGCGACTAGAGACGCGGCAGTCGCTTTGGGGATGGGCGATCAGCTGGGGACTATCGAAAAAGGAAAATGGGCTGATTTGGTGATTTACCAGCATGACCCGATCAAAAACCCCTACAACTTTAAAACGATTAAAGCCGTTTTTAAGAACGGTCAGGCATACCCGGCGGGACCCTTGGAATATCCCCCGCCTTTTGATCTGGACTATTGGATTGGTCAGTGGGAAAAAACGGAATTTAAGAAGGGCTGGCTTAACGGTTAGTCTTTTATTCGAGCCCCCCTAGATAAACTTTGAAAATTTTGTTTAATGTTAAGGCGTTTATCCCTTATCTGTTTCTTTGAGATAAAAGGATATAATGAACTTGTTGAAATTAATTTTTCCTTTCGAAAGCGCGTGATTATGAAGCAGCAATTTGGAATGAACCAAAAGATGTCGCAGCGGATGGTCATGACGCCTATGCTGCAGCAGGCCATGAAGATCCTCCAAATGTCCACGATGGAGCTTAAGGATTGGGTTGAGAAGGAAATGGTCGAAAACCCGGTTTTGGAGGAAAACGAAGAAGTTGCCGCGCCCGATAAAGACAGCCCCGGCGGGGAAGAATCGTTAGATCAAGAAGGGGCCGTGGTCGATCCTACTTTGGAAAAAGCCAAAGAAAGACATGATACGGACCTAGTCGAACACATCAAGGAAGGAGAGAGTTTTAAAGAGGATACTTGGGAAGTTTACAAAGAGTCGCAGGAATATAGCGATTCAGGCGAAGGGGATTGGGGAAACCGTCAAAGTTCGGACGCGGACCAAGAGAAAAGGGATTTTGTCGAGGCTTCTATTACCCGGGCGCCTAGTTTGGCCGATCATTTGGAATGGCAGTTTTTATTGGTGGCTAAAAATGAGCAACAAGAAACTATTGGAAAACTGATTATTGGCAATTTAGATGAAAATGGTTATTTAATGACAACCCTTGAGGATTTGGCCCAATCCCTCCAGGTTTCGGTGGATGAAGTGGAAAAGGTTTTGGTTCTGATTCAGGGACTGGAACCAACTGGTGTGGGCGCGAGGGATCTTCGGGAATGCCTGCTTCTTCAACTGGAAAACAAAACCGGTCCGGTGGCCCAAAGGGCCTATCAGATGGTTTTGAATCATTTTGAAGACATGGAAAAGAAAAGATACCCGGCCATTCTCAAGGGTTTGGAATGCGATTCGGATCAACTCAGAGAGGTTTTGGCTTATGTGGCTAATTTGGAACCAAAGCCAGGCCGGTCTTTTGAAGAGATTGACACTAAATACGTGACCCCCGATGTGAGTGTGCGGAAAATAGAAGGCGAGTACGTGGTTGTTTTAAACGATGAACCTGTGCCCCGGCTCCGTGTGTCGTCTTATTATCGGCATATGTTAAAAGACAAAAAAGCGGTCGCCGCCAAGGAGACTAAAAAATTCCTGGAGGGCAAGATCCAGGCGGCGAATTGGCTGATTAAAAATATTGAACAGCGCCGAAAAACCATTTACCGCGTGACCGAGTCCATATTCCGGATTCAAAGAGAATTTCTTGAAAGCGGCGTTAATTCCTTGAAACCCCTGACCCTAAAACAAGTGGCCGATATGGTCAGCATGCACGAATCGACCATCAGCCGGGTGACGACCCATAAATACGTGCAAACCCCCCGGGGATTATTTGAGCTCAAATATTTTTTTTCCAGCGGATTGGAATCAAATGACGGTATGGACGTATCTTCTTTGTCCGTAAAAGAAAAAATTAAGGAAATGATCGATCAAGAACCGCCCCAAAAGCCCCTTTCGGATCAGAAGATTATGCAAACCCTGACTAACCAAGGACTGACGATTGCCCGCCGTACTATCGCGAAGTATCGTGAAGAATTAAGGATCCCTTCCGCTTCACGGCGTCGAAAGTTGTGATGAAAACCTGAAAATTAAGGCTCTTCTGTGGCCAGGTTCATTGACTTCCCCTTATCGGGTGTTAAAATGTTCCTCCTTTCATAAGAATTTGCCACTTTATCAGTGAAATTTGAGGTTTTGGCTTCTCCTGAGGAATAACCATGAAAATTAGCATTACCAGCCGCCATGAAAGATTGACAGAGGGTCTTAAAAACCATGTTGAAGATAAGATTCAAAAGGTTGAAAAGTTTCTAGGAAAAATTAAAGAAGCTCATGTCATTCTCAACTTTGAAAAGAAAGTCCATATTTGTGAAGTGACTTTGGCAGCCAAAGATCTCAAATTGAGCGCCAAAGCGACTTCGCGGGACATGTATCAATCCATTGACGCCGCTTTAACCCGTCTCGAAACCCAAGCCCATAAACAAAAAGATAAAAGAGTGGGGCATCATCGCCATGAGGGGGGCAGGGAAGTACTGGAGGACATTTCTGAACCGGATGAAAGAGAAGAAATTAAAGTTATTAAAACCAAGAAGTTCGCGATAAAGCCTTTAACGGTTGAGGAAGCGGCACAACAATTGTCTTTATCCAAAGATGAGTTTTTGGTGTTTTTAAACGCGGAAAACGAGCGTACGAGCGTGGTATATAAACGAACTGATAAACATGTTGGGTTGATAGAACCCGAATACTAAAAATTTTGTAAAGGGCTCTTGAGTCCAAAAAGCCGTTCATTACCGGGAGGTTGTTTATGCAAATTCTTGATTTTTTATCCGTTGAATCCATCAAGTTGTCTATCGAGTCCAAAAATAAAAAAGACGCAATTAAAGAACTAGTAGAGGTTTTGGTTAAGTCGGGGAAGGTTAAAGACAAGAAAAAGATGATTCAAACCCTGATGGAACGTGAAGAATTGGGTTCTACCGGAATTGGACAGGGAATCGCCATTCCTCACGGTAAGTCTGATACGGTTTCGGATCTGGCCGCGGCTTTTGGAGTTTCGGCGGACGGTGTCAGTTTTGACTCTTTGGATGGGGAGCCGGTCAACATTTTTTTCCTTTTGGTCGCTCCGGAAGGCGCGGCTGGCGCTCATTTGAAAGCTTTGGCGCGTATTTCCAGTCTGCTGAAAGACAAATATTTCCGAAAATCACTTCTCTCGGCCCAAAGCCCTGAGGAAGTCATTAAGATCATTCAAGAAGAAGAAAAGCTCAAACACTAAAGTCTTTCAAGGCGAAGATTTCGAGGCGGCACCCGATGAAAAAAATATCCGTGGAGTCATTTTTTCAGCAAGCCAAGGAAAGACTCCGCCTGACGCCTTTGTTCGAAGCGGATATGAGAAATCGTTCTATCGTCAGTGTTGATATCAACCGCATGGGCATGGGGCTGACAGGTTACTTAAAGTGGTTTCCCTTTCATCGGCTTCAGATTATCGGAAAAACAGAAATTCATTATCTCGAAACCCTCAAACCGGCTCTGCGTCAAAAAACACTTCAGACTATTTTTTCAAAAAAAATGCCCTGTGTGGTCGTTACTCACAAGATGAAAACCCCTCCGGATGTTTTGACTGCCGCAAAAAAATATAAAGTTCCTATTTTCGCGACACCAACGCCCACGACAAAGTTTATTTCTGAAATTTCAGTTTATTTGGAAGAAGAGTTCGCGCCGGAAATGACCCAGCACGGAACTCTCATGGATATTTACGGGGTTGGCATTCTTATTTTAGGAAATTCGGGTATTGGCAAGAGTGAGTGCGCTTTGGATCTGGTGGAACGGGGCCACCGTTTGGTGGCGGACGATCTGGTTTATATGAAGCGGTTGGCAAACCGCATTGTGATGGGTTCCCGCTCTGAAATCATCAAACATCATATGGAAATCAGGGGATTGGGAATTATCAATGTTGAGAGTCTCTTCGGTATCGGCGCTATTCGGGATAAAAAGAGGATCGAGCTCATTGTTCGTCTGGAAGAATGGGATAACAAAAAGGAATATGACCGTTTGGGTCTTACTCCCGCGACGCATAAAATTTTTGACGTTGATTTACCCACCTGCGTCATTCCGGTCAGACCGGGCCGTAATTTGGCGGTTATTATTGAAGTCGCCGCGATGAACCACCGCTCGATGAAAATGGGTTATTTTACCGCGCAGGAATTCGCGGACCGTGTCGGACGAATTATGGCCGAAGAAACTAACAGAAAAAACCGGTCGAAAGGCGTCCTCTAATGCAGAGCTGGCGCTGGCTTTATCCTGGAATGAAATTAAAGCGCTGGTTCTTTTTGATCGGCCTGGCCATCATTGTTTTTATCGTGGGGTTTTCGGGTTTAATGAGCGCGCATGTTTCGGGAATCCACCTTCGGCCCGCGATTATTATCGACATTGAAGATGATCTCAAACGGCTAAAATTCGTTGATTTTTTGTTCATGATTCTGGGTATCTGGGGTTTTGTCCTCGGGATCCGTCGATTGATGTTTTCGGTTTTAACCGTTTACGCGCCAGCCCGCGAAAAAGAATTTTTAAATGTGGTCTATGAAAAAACCCGTTTGAGAAGAGGTCCCCGCATTGTAGTGGTTGGCGGCGGAACGGGTATGCCCAATGTTCTTTCCAGTCTTAAACAATACACCAGCAATTTGACCGCAGTGGTCACCGTGGCGGATGACGGCGGAAGTTCGGGCCGTCTTCGCAAGGATTTTGGAACTCCCCCTCCGGGCGATATCCGAAATTGTATTGTGGCTTTGTCCGATCAGGAAACCCTGCTGAATGATCTCTTTCAATACCGGTTTAAGGCTCACGGTGATCTAAAGGGACATAGCTTTGGCAATCTTTTTATTACCGTCATGAAAGAAATTACTGGGGATTTTGGCAGGGCGGTTGAGGAATCCAGCCGCGTTCTTTCTACCCGGGGAACGGTTATGCCGGTGACTTTTGAGCCTATGATCCTTCAGGCAAGATTGAAAAATGGGAAAATTGTGACCGGCGAATCGAATATTTCTAAGTCAAAGATGCCCATTGAACGGATTTTGCTCAAAGAAAAAAACATAAAACCCAATAAACAAGTTCTTAAGGCTATTTTGGAAGCGGACGCTGTGGTGCTGGGACCGGGAAGTCTTTATACCAGTGTCATTCCCAATTTGTTAATTCCTCAGGTGGCTGAAACCATCGCGCTTTCGCGCGCTGTTAAAATTTACGTTTGCAATGTGATGACCCAGCCGGGCGAGACGGATGATTACGCGGTCTCGGATCACGTGAAAGCGGTTTTGAATCATACAGGCCCCAATTTCATTCATTACGTGATCGCCAATAAGGAAAAAGTATCGCCAAAACTTCTGCAACGGTATAAAACCTACCATCAAGTACCTGTGGTTTTGGATGAAGCCGAGATAAACGCTTTGGGCGTGAAGCTGATCAAGAGCAACCTGTTAAACCACGAAAATTACGTTCGTCACAGCTCGGAAAAACTGGGAAAAGCGATTATCCGGCGTTTGGTGATTTGATAAAAGGCGATGGATTTTAAGCAGCAAGAGGACCGATTATGTTTGGAATAGTCGTTGCCACTCATGGCGAGTTTGGGATAGAAATGGTTGCCACGCTTCAAATGATTTTGGGTTCTAGCGAAGGCATTCAAGCGATTGCTTTACTGCCCTCTGAATCGTTAGAAGGGTTTAAATCGAAAATGGAAGAAACATTGAAAAAAGTTGATTCGAAAAATGAGGGTGCTTTGGTACTGGTGGATATGATCGGGGGGACTCCATTCAATGTGGCGATGTTGACAGCCCAAACTCACCGGCTGCAAGTGGTGACGGGAGTTAATCTGCCGATGTTGATCAAGCTGGCGACGGGCCAAGATGAATCCGATTTAGAAACTCTGGCTGTTGAAACCCAAAAAGTAGCCCGAGAGGGTGTTGTGACATCGGTTGAATTGTTAAAAGGTAAAAAGGTTTAGGCCGACAAAGAGGAATTATGAATATTCAATTAATCCGAATCGATGATCGGTTGATTCATGGACAGGTTGTGGTGGGCTGGGCAAAAGCCCTGGATATCCAGCGGTTGGTGGTTGTGAACGACGAAATCACCAAGAACAATATGCGCCGCACGCTTATGGAAATGGCGGTGCCGGCCGAATTAAAAGTCAATTTTTTTGAGATTCAGGAAGCGGCATTGGCGTCGAAAGACGAGTCTAAAGAACGCAGTTTACTGCTCTTTTCCAGTCCCGGGGATGTTTTGGCCTACGCTAAGGCAGGTGGAATAGCGGTGTCGATTAATGTGGGCGGGATGCATTTTTGCGATGGTAAAACCCAGATGAGCAAAACCATATGCGTTGATTCCGGTGATTTGGCGGCTTTTAAAGAGTTGAAGAAAATGGGCATTGAGCTGGAGACCCGGGCGATACCGGGGGATATGCGGCAAATTTTAGAAAAAACAATTCCTGAAATATAAAGCCAGGCGAGGGTCCTATGAAAAAAATAAATTTTATTTTCGGTGTTCATAATCATCAGCCGGTGGGTAATTTTGGCCATGTGTTTGAGGCGCTTTATGAAAAGTCTTATGAACCTTTCCTTCACGTTTTACACAGACATCCGAAGGTAAAATGTACTTTCCACGTCACCGGACCGCTTTTGGAATGGATCGAAGAAAACAAACCGGAATATTTCAAAATCCTTAAAGAAATGGTGTCTTTGGGTCAAATTGAATTTTTTACCGGCGGCATGTACGAACCGATCTTAACCATCCTTCCGGATCGGGACAAAATTGGTCAAATTCGTATGCTGACTGATTATCTGAAGAAAAAATTTAAAGTTGAGGCAAAAGGAATGTGGCTGGCGGAAAGGGTTTGGGAACCGCATTTGACCAAAGCTTTGTCTGACGCGGGAGTGGAGTATGTGGTCATTGATGATGCCCACTTGAAAGCCGCGGGTCTTAATGAAGAACAAACCTTTGGTTATTACGTCATGGAAGAACAGGGATCAACCGCTGCGGTTTTTCCCATCTCTGAAAAAATGCGTTATCTGGTACCTTTTCAAGCGGTTGAGGAAACTATTCAATATCTCGGATCGGTTGCCACCGAAGAAGGCGACCGCTGCGTGGTGTTGATGGATGACGGCGAAAAATTCGGCGGTTGGCCGGATACCTATAAATGGGTTTACGAAGAAGGCTGGTTGGAAAAATTCTTTTCCGCTCTTGAGCAAAATTCAGAATGGCTCAATACCACGACCTTCGCTGAGTATAAAAAACAGTATTCTTCCAAGGGAATTATTAATTTGCCTACGGGCTCCTATACCGAAATGGGTGAATGGTCGCTGCCGACCGACGCCGCAAGGGAATATGACTCAGTCCGACATGAGGTGAGGGATAGGGGTGAAATGCCCCGGTTTGAAAAATATCTCAAGGGCGGTTTTTGGCGCAATTTCTTCACCAAGTATTCCGAAAGCAATCATTTACATAAAAAATTGCTTTGGGTTTCTCAAAAAGTTGAGGATGCCAGATTGAAAATCGCCAAGAAGGGAACGGCTAAACAAAAGATCTTGTTAGAAGAGGCGACCAGGGCTCTTTATCGCGGCGAGTGTAATTGTCCCTACTGGCATGGTGTTTTCGGAGGGCTTTATTTAAATCATTTACGTTTTGCCATGTATCGGCAGTTTATTGAGGCTGAAAAATTGGCGGATTTACTTTTGTCCCCGCTTTCCAATAGTTTTAAAGTGGTGCAAACCGACTTTAACAAAGACGGCCTTGAGGAAATTGTCGTTGAGTCAAAAGGTTACCATGCTATTTTCGCTCCCGCCAAGGGCGGCAGCTTGATTGAAATCGACTATTTAAAATCTCCCATCAATCTCTTGGACACGCTGACCCGTCGTAAAGAGGCTTATCATGAAAAATTGAGAGATCTTCAAACCGATGGAAATTCCGGTGGTTCGGTATCAAGTATTCATGACATGGTTCGTATCAAAGAACCGGGATTAGAGAATAAGCTTTTTTATGACCCTGAAAATCGGGCCAGTTTGGTGGAGAGAATTCTCCCTATGGGAACAAAAGTTGAAAATTTGATGAGTGCTCAGTACCAAGAATTGGGTGATTTTCATCAGGCGGTTTTCGTCTCTAAGGTGGAAGAGCCGAAGGGCGAAGGGAAGCCTGTTCAAATTGCGTTGTCCCATCAAGGAGTTATTGAAGGGTTGCCTGTTGAATTGACCAAAAAAGTCATTCTGGGGGCAGGAGATTTTGATTTAAAGACTATATATCGATTAAAAAATCTCGGTTCTAAGGAAATTAAATTTTTGCTGATGACCGAATGGAATTTAACTTTGCTGGCGGGAGACGCGCCAGACAGGAACTATTTTGTCAAAGGCCGAGACTTAAGCTCTCCTCGGCTCAATAGTGTGGGGATGGAAGAAAATGTGACCGAATTTGGAATGCGAGACGGCTGGCTCAAACTAGAAATTAATTTTCAGTCCGAAAAACCCGGTCATTTTTGGCGTTATCCGGTTGAGACAATTTCTCAGTCCGAAGGCGGATTTGAAAAGGTTTATCAAGGATCGTGTCTTCTTTTGGGTTGGATGGTTACTTTACCGCCGCAGGGCACATTTGAAACGCCTGTCAAAGTCCGGTTAAAAGAATTAAAGGGGTCCTGATGCCGCATTGGTTTTTGATCTCTATTTTATTGGCCTTCTTAAGCCTGGATGTGACGGCTGTGGGTCAATTTATGGTTTCCCGGCCCATTGTAGTAGGCCCTTTAGTCGGATGGTTTTTAGGTCATCCCAATATTGGTCTTGAAATGGGAGCATTAATCGAGATGATTTGGATAGGTGATTTGCCAGTGGGGGCTCATTTGCCCATGGATTTGATGATGCTTTCAGGTGTGTCGGTTGCTTTTGCCTGTGAGCTTTTGGGGAATCAATATCCTCCCGAGGCTGTGATGACTTACGCGTTGGGTATGGCTATACCTTTGGCGGCTTTGAGTACAGAGGTTAATATTCTGATCAACCGGTTTAATGTGAGATGGGTTCATTTAGCTCAACGGATGGCTTTGGGCGGGCATTTTAGGACTTTTGGATGGATTAATTGGTTTGTGTTAATTGAACATTTCGCAAAAGGATTTTTAGTGGCGGCAGTTAGCTTGATCTTGATCCACTTTACTTCCTCATTATTTTTCCTGTTCACGACGATTCTGAATGGACGCGTGATGGAAGGATTGTATTACGCTCATTGGCTTTTATTGGCTTTGGGATGCTCCGCGGTTATTGATCTTTTAATCGAAAAGAAAACTATTTTTTATCTGATGTTATCGATTGTGGCCATTATGAGTCTGGCGGTTTTTGATCAAATGCAAGGCGTTTATCTGGTGTCGATAGCTCTTTGCGCGGGATTTGCTTTGGCTTTGTTCTTTATGGGAAAGGAGAGGACGAATGGCTGAAGAATCCTTGGTTTATCTCAATCGCAAAGACCTGATTTCCGCTTTTATAAGGTCCTTTTTTTTACAGACGGTTTGGAATTTTGAACGTTATTTGAGCTATGGAGTGGCTTTTGTTTTATTGCCGGTTTTAAAAAAGGTTTATTCTTCGACAGAAGAAAGATCGCAAGCGCTTTCCCGGCATTTGGAATATTTCAATACTCATCCTTATATGGCTTCTTTCGTTTTGGGCGCGATTATCCGAATGGAAGAGGAAAAGCAGCAGTTGCCCAAGGCCCGGCAAAAACAAAAAGAGGAAGAAATCAGCGCTCTCAAAGTAGGAATGATGGGGCCGGTGGCGGCTATGGGCGACAATCTTTTTTGGGCGACTGTTCGTCCCTATTGCGGACTTTTAGCGGTCACCCTGGTTTTGTCCAGCGCCTTTCAAGTTAAAGGGCAATATTGGGTTATCCCGCTTTTGTTTTTGATTGTTTATAACGTCGCCCATTTGGGAATTCGATTAACTGGATTTATGCAAGGCTATCGAAAAGGCGATCAAGTGGTTTTGACTTTGCGGAAATATGGATTTCAGGAATCTATTCGGGGGCTTAAATTCGCCTCCGTTATTTTGCTGGGTGTTTTGATTGTTTTTGTGAATTTGTCGGAGTTGGAAAAAGAAATGGGTCTTTTCATTTTGAAACTGACCTTTTTTACAGCGATTGTCGGATTGTTTACTTTCGCCCTCCATCGAAAGATCAGTCCCAGCCAGTTATTTTACGCGGTGGTTCTTTTCGCGCTAATGCTGGCTTTTTGGCCGGATTTAAGCGCTCCGCCGCAGATGAATCATTTTGCGCCGTCGAAACCCGCTTTGGCGGAATTTCCGATGGAGATGAAATCAACAAAGGGGAAATCATGAAAATTACCGAAAAACTTTTGGTTATTAACAAATTGGGCCTTCATTTAAGAGCTGCGGCCGAGCTGGTAAAAGTGGCGAATAAATTTAAAAGCCAAACTACGATCCATCACGGGATTCAAAACGTGAACGCAAAAAGTTTGATGGGTTTGATGACTTTGGCTGCGGCCAAAGGAACGGAACTGGAGTTTGAGTGCGATGGTCCCGATGCGAAGGAAGCGATTACGGCATTAAAACAACTTTTTGAGCATCGATTTGGCGAAAAAGAATAATCGTCTTTTGCTTATGATTGTTTAACAGGAGATTCTTTTGTCCGAAAAAATATTTCATGGGGTCCCGGCCTCAGGCGGTATAGCCATCGGTCCCGCTTATCTTTATCACTCTCAGGGTTTGACGGTTTCCCGCAGGAAACTCAAACCGGAGGAAGTTGAGCTCGAATTAAAACGCTTTCAAGAGGCGTTGGCGAAAACACGCTCCCAGATTAAGGGATTGGAAGAAAAGGCAAAAGAAAAATTAGGAGAAGAACACGCCAGTATTTTTAGCGCTCACCAAGTTTTGCTGGAAGATCCTCTTTTTACTGAAGACGTAGCTCGAATTGTTTCGTCCGATCATATCAACGCCGAATTTGTACTTCATGAGGCGTTGGAAAAATTTAAAACAGTGATGGCCTCGCTTAATGACGAGTATTTCCGCGAAAGGGGCGGTGATATTCGGGATGTGGGAAATCGTGTTTTACGCAACTTGATGGGTAAGGGTGATAAGGAAGAACTTAAAAAACTGGATAAGGAAATTATTCTGGTTGCCAATGACTTGATCCCCTCAGACATGGTCAATTTGCCGACCGAGACCATAAAAGCTTTTTGTACGGATGTAGGCGGAAAAACTTCTCATGTCGCCATAGTGTCCCGGTCGATGGGGCTGCCCGCAGTGGTGGGAATGCAAAAAGCCACGATGGACATTCACGACGGTGATCTTCTTATTGTGGATGGGAACAAAGGGCTAGTTTTAGTCAATCCACGGCCTCACATCATTGAACAATATCGTCATTTAAAAGAAGAATATGTCGCTTTTCAAAAGAGCTTAGAAGCATTTAAAAATTTGCCCGCAGTGACGCCGGATGGGCGCCGCGTAACTTTAGCGGCAAATATTGAGACTCCACTGGAACTGGATGATATGGCGCGGCATGGAGCGGAAGGGATTGGCTTATATCGGACTGAATTTTTATACATGAATCGAGAAGAAAATCCATCGGAGGAAGAACAATTTCAAGCCTATAAAGAATTGGCGGTAAAAACTGGAGATCATCCAGCCATTATTCGCACATTGGATTTGGGCGGAGACAAATTTCTCTCCCATTTAAACGACTCTGAAGAGAAAAACCCGTTTTTGGGGTTAAGAGCCATTCGCTTGTGTTTGAAAAGGCCGGATATTTTTAAAATCCAGTTAAGGGCCATTTTGCGGGCCGCGGCTTATGGGCCAATCAAAATCATGTTTCCGATGATTTCCTCATTAAGTGAGGTGTTAGAGTCTAAGGTGTTATTGCAAGAGTGCGCGGAAGAGTTAAAACACGAGGGCCAGGTTTTTAGATCTGGAATAGAAGTGGGCGTGATGATTGAGATTCCATCGGCGGCAATTATTGCGGATATTTTGATTCAGGAAGTTGATTTCTTTTCAATAGGAACCAATGATTTGATTCAATATTCCATGGCGGCTGACAGAGGTAATGAGTCGGTAGCTTATTTATACGATCCATTGAATCCGGCCATACTCAGGTTGATTCATATGACGGTAGAAGCCGCGCATAAAGCGGGCAAATGGGTTGGCATGTGTGGGGAAGTGGCGGGAGACCCTCAGTTTATTCCGCTATTATTGGGGATAGGGCTTGATGAGCTATCGGCCAGTGTTTCAGTTATTTCAGAGATTAAAAAAATCATCCGTATGATGCCCTACGAAAAAGCAAAAGAAATCGCCTTAGCCGCCACTCGAGTTAAAACTTCTGATGAGGTTTTTGAAATTATTCGTGATAACGTTCCGGCCGAATTAAAGGCAATTCTTTTTTAACAGGTTTTAAGTTTGAGTAAGTATGATTTCTGAACCCGTCGCTATGATGATTGGTTCAATGAGTAAACCCTAAAAATGGATATTTAAAATGCAAAAACTGATTAAGGGAATTATCGATTTCCATCAAAATCGTCGAAACCAGGTCAAGGACACTTTTGCGCAACTGGCATTAGGGCAAAGCCCGGACGTTTTTTTTATCGCCTGTTCTGACAGCAGGGTGGCGGTTAATGTGTTCGCTTCCACTGAGCCGGGAGATCTTTTTGTTATTCGGAATGCGGGTAATTTTGTGACACCTTTCAGTTCTTCCGATGTGGTTCCGGAGGATGAATCGGAAGTAGCCGCGTTGGAATTTGCTTTGGAGTATTTAAAAGTTCCACACATTATTGTTTGCGGACATTCGGATTGCGGCGCTATCAAGGCGTTATGTCAGGGAAGAGAAAATATTGAGTTGCCGCATCTTCGCTCTTGGCTTCGCCATGGCGAGGATGCTTTAAAGCGAGTTCGTTCCACGGTTAAAATGGAAGGTCCGGCAGAAGTTAACGCTGTTTCAAAAGAAAACGTTCTTTTACAGATGGAACATTTAAAAAGCTATGACCGAGTAGCGGATCGTGTTGAAAAGGGACAATTAATGCTCCATGGTCTTTGGTTTGATATCCAAAACACAGATGTTTATTACGCAAGTCTAGAGGAAAGAATTTTTAGAATTATTGATGATGTGGAAGGCGAAAGAGTTTTGGCTTCATTAAAAGGAGAACAGCGCTAGGGTTAATTCGTTTTTTATTTGGCTATCATTTTGATAGTGCTATACTTTGCGAATGAAAATATTAAATTTTTGTTTTTTAAGTACTTTATTAGTTATTGGTGTATTTAGTTTCACGTCTTTAGCTTTTGCTGGTGTTTATAACGCAACGACTCCTCCTATTGTTTCTCCAGAACAAATGAGTGTTATTGGTATTAGTATGGGAAATGCCGTGGTGGGCGATGGTACGCTTTTTAATGCCACTGCTTTTAATCCTGCCTTGTTGGGACAGGCACCTGGAACGCTTGAGCTCTTACAATTGAGAGTTAATGTTTCCAACGATGACTTTTCAGTTTATAACTATATTCAAAATGGCATCAATTTTGATCCGGGCGGAACCTTTCAAAATTTAGCTCTTGATTATTTCAGTCCTTCTTCTGCAAATGATGCGGCAGTTTCTACATCCTTGAATTCGTTTGATAGCGTTGTTAATAATTTGACTAATAAAGCGCTTCAGGTTGGAGTCGGTGATAATTTTGCCGTTAAAGTTACTCCTAATTTTGGGATAGAGGTTTTTGATAGCACACATGCTTTGGCCGAACTTAGACAGGGTCCTTTAGTTCAGCAATTAACCGGCATTAATATTAATCCCTATGGAGGATCCTCCCAATTAGGTGGCGCGGTTACTGTTTTGAAAAATACGATTCAAACCGCGATTAATACCATTATTCCTTCGTCCAATCAGAACGGCGCTGTGAAGAATGATATTAATCAATTCAAGCAGGGTGGCGAAAGCGTGAATGCTTTTGCAACTCAAGTTGGCAATGATTTGGCTGCTCAAGGTGTTACACTGAATTCAAGTTCATTGCAGAATCTGCAAAATCAAATTATTAATGGTCTTTCAAACGATTTAGCTTATCTAAATGCTTTGGCCTATAGTGATACGGTGGCCATGGCGACAATCAACTTCAATCCTTTTGAAGACTTTCCATTAACCATTGGTATCAATGGAAAAGTAGTAAGAAGATATTTTTCGTGGGCGAGTCTTACTGTATCTACTTCAAGCACGAATCAGCTGACGGATATGCAAAATGATTTGGAGCAGCCGACAACCCGTTGGGGTGTCGATTTAGGATTGCTTTACTCACTAGAACAAGATATTAATGTCGGTCTTTCTTTTATAGATCTAATCAAGGCTTCGGCTACCATTCCCAACGCATCTGTAGCAGGAGATATTTTATATGGAGTCATAACGGATCCTGCGCCTACTGTAACAAAGCTGGGTATTTCTTGGCATCCGGTACACGAACTTAGCTTAAACAGCGACATTGATGACGTGTTTTCAACAACATCTTATTACACTGGTCTAGATTTCTTTTCGCATTTTAAATTTGGTGCTGCTTTGTCATTGGCTGGAATTTTGCAATTACGAGGTGGATTTTCAGACAACAATTTTGATGGTGGTTTAGGAGTTCAGCTTGGTTTTTTTGGTCTGGATTATTCTTATGCCATGGATGATTTAAGTTTTTCCTATAACCACTATGCTCAATTAAAGTTTATTTTCTAAAAGCACAAAGTCCTTGTAATGTCAGGCCATTGAAGCGCTGAAATTCGTACACTAATATTCAATTAACTTTATAATTCATGGGGTTTGAAGTTTTGAACAAGTAGCTTCATATTCTGTCGTTTTATTTTTTAAATTGCAGCGTAAAGGAAAGTCATGCTTTTTTTCCGGCCAGATTGCCGTCATTTTACTGGTGAGAAACCCTGTGCCCCGCATAAAAGCGAGGGAGTGATTTGTCTTGATTGCCCCCGATATGATCCGATAAAGAAGCGAATTCTCATTGTTAAACTTGACGCGGCCGGAGATGTTTTGAGGTCCACCGCCATTTTGCCAGCTTTTCACAAAAACAATCCCGGAATTTCTATATGGTGGGTTACTGAAAACGGCTCTAAACCGCTTTTAGAGAAAAACCCATATATCGACGTTTTGCTGGGTTCAGATCCAGCCCTGAGCGGTTTTTTGGGAGCTACCTTCTTCGATGAAGCTTATAACTTTGATATGAGCCGTAAAGCCGCCGCGATTCTACACATGGCCAACTCTCCCGTTAAAAAAGGTTTTGGGCTTTCTACGGAAGGTGTTGTGGTTCCGCTTGAGGCAAAAGATGAAGAATGGTTTCAAATGGGAATTATGGATTCATTTAAGAGAGCGAATCAACGTACTTATCAGGATCATTTATTTCAATTGGGCGGTATGAAATATTCGGGCGAGGAACCCCAATTGGTTTTAACGGATAAAGAAAAGGAATGGGCCCAAGAGTTCGCGAAGAAACACAAACTCAATCGTTTCAAAAAGATTATTGGTTTTAATATTGGTTCTGGCGGTCGGTGGCCGATGAAACGCTGGAGGTTGGATGGTTTTTTATGGCTGGCGCGCCAGGTTCATAAAAGACATCCTAAAAGCGCTGTTCTTTTATACGGGGGTCCTGAAGAACGTCTACTAATGCCAGAATTAGCAAAAAAACTGAAAAACCTTTGTATTCCGACTGGAACGGAAAATACGATGAGACAGTTTGTTTCTCTTGTTGATTTGGTCGATGTTTTAGTGTCAGGTGACACACTGGCGATTCATGTCGGAATTGCACTTAAAAAGAGACTCGTTGCCTATTTTGGCCCCACGTCGGACGCGGAAATAGACCTTTATGGCCGTGGAGAAAAGGTTCTTCCATCAAGTCCCTGCCAATGTTATTACCAGAACCAATGTAACCAGAAGCTTTCCTGTATGGATAATTTACAAAACAAGGATATGTTAGCGGCGCTAGAACGACAGCTGAAATTAAGCTAAAAGCTCATTTCGCATTTTTTAAAACACACTAAACTTTGTGATTGCTATTTAAACGATCAAATTGGGAAAACTATCATTGTGAATAAAAAAAGTTTTTTCAGAAAATCTCGAACTGTATTTGAACATTACAAAAACACATATCGGCAGGAAATTCAAAAATCGATTAATTTCGCCGGCAAAGATTTGGATTTTTATACAGAAGCCAAGGTTTCTAAGCTTTTGTCTTTAACGCATCAATTTTTGGGAAGTCCTAATCGGCTTAATATTCTGGATGTTGGATGTGGGATTGGTATTACGGATTTTTATTTAACATCGAAGTATAAAAAAGTTTATGGAATTGATTTGAGTCGTGGAGCTGTCAAAAAAGCAGAGACTTTAAATCCCCAAGCGTTTTATAAATCATATACAGGAAAAAAACTCCCATATTCTAAAAATTCAATGGATATCACATTTGCTATTTGTGTGATGCATCATGTGGTTCCAGATGAATTGAATCAATTCTGCAAAGAAATGATAAGGGTTACGAAAAAAGGTGGTTTGGTGATTATTTTTGAACACAATCCATTTAACCCTTTAACGCGCCATGCTGTGGCGCACTGTAAATTGGATGAAAATGCGCATTTGTTGAGCTTAAAAAAAGTAAAAGACATGTTGGTTGCTTCGGAAGGAACTATCATAGATCGCCGCTATATATTATTTACACCCTTTCGCGGAAGATTATTTTCGTATTTAGATACTTTGTTAAAAGAGATTCCTTTGGGGGCTCAGTATTTGGTAGTGGCTCGAAAATAAATAAGGATAGTTAAAAATGAAAACCATAATTGTAGTTCCGACTTATAACGAAAAAGCGAATATCAAACAGTTAATAAAGTTAATTCATAAACACGTGCCTGCTGCACATATTTTGGTAGTGGATGATTCATCTCCGGATAAAACATATGAAGTGGTTTTGGAATTAAAAAAGCGAGATAAAAAATTGAATTTGTTATTAAGAGACCGCTCCGTAAAGGGCCGTGGATGGGCTGGGCGAGATGGATTTGTGAAAGCATTGACTATGGGAGCAGATGTCGTTGTTGAAATGGACGCCGATTTATCACACCAACCAAAATTTATCCCGGCGCTTGTTAAGCCCATAGTGGCTCGCAAGGCGGATGTTGTTTTAGGCAGCCGCTATATGACCGGAGGCAAAGACATTGATAGACCTTTTTACCGTCAAATAACCAGTAATTTTGCCAAAAATTATTTAAAAGTTGTTTTAGGTTTAAAAGCGCAAGATCCGACATCAGGTTTCAGGGCATATTCAAAAAACGCACTTGTGAAAATTAAAGTCAAAACTTTGACCGCCAGAGATCCATTTACGGTTTCTGAAATTTTGTATCGGTGTTATCGGGCCAAATTAAAAATCAAGGAAACGCCCATTGTGTTTATTGATCGGACTGAGGGTGAATCAAAACTTCAAATAACTACACTCGTTAAATATTTGGTCAGAGCCTTGGCGCTGCGGTTGGGCCAAGATCCTTTGGCTTCTGCCAAATAAAAGAAGAACGGGAATGACTCGTTCCCTGTCTTTTTAAAGGATTAAACGTTAAATGTAATGTGGACGGCGGTATTTTTTACTAATGATATAAAGATGGTTTTTTGTGAAATCAATTGTATTGTGAATACTTGAGTTTTGATTTTCGCTAAGGAGAACGTCGTTGAAGAAAGCCGATTACAAAACCAAGGAATATTTTTTTAGACATTATTTGGAAAAAACACCGATTGCCTTGGCTTTGTGGCGATCACTGGAGTGCTATCGATATTCTCTGGAAAAACTTAATCATCCTGTTTTGGATGTGGGGTGTGGTGATGGCTTTTTAGTCCGTGTCGCTTTTGAACAACAATTGGAAGCCGGAATCGATTTGGATAAAGGGGAAGTAGAACGGGCTATTCGGAGCAAAAGCTATAAGAAAACAATTTGTGCCAGCGCACTTAAAATTCCATTCAAAAATGATTCATTTACTACGGTTATCAGTAATTGTGTTTTAGAACATATTCCTGATATTGATAAAGCACTAAGTGAAATTCGACGCGTTTTAAAGAAAAATGGACGTCTAATGATTACCGTTCCCAGTGAATGTTATGGCAACAACTCTTATTTTCGGGGTGTGTTAACCAAGCTGGGTCTTTCATTGCTGGGTGAAAGATATGTCACTAATTTGAACCGTGTTTTTAAACATTTTCACGTTGATAGTGCCGCAACCTGGAAGAAACGGCTTCAAAAAGCTGGAATGAAGATGGAAAAAGCTGAATACATTATTCCCTTAAAGACTTTTCACACCTACGAACGATGGATGATTTTGGCGTTCCCCTCAAAAATTTTTAAAGCCATTTTTGGACGTTGGGTTATTGGGCCCAGAAGACCTGTTCAATGGTTTGCCACTAACTGGTTTAGGAAAGTTTTGAACGAGGAAGGCAGTCCAGGAGCTTGTTATTTTATTATCGCATGCAAAATCAGGACCAAGAGGATTTGATGCTTGAACACGAAATTGTTCAAAGATGGCGGCACCCAGCTTTTCTTATATTTGTTTTGGGAGGTTTTTTGGGTGCGTTTGTAAACATCGGAACGACTCTTTTACTTGCGGATGGATTTTTAGTGAACCAGTTGATTGCATTCTTTGTGGGAACTTTTTTAAATCAAGCATTACATTTTGTTTATTACAACGTAGTTTATGTCAACAAGGAGGTCCAACTGCGGACTTCTTTTTCAATTCATTTGTTTCTGAGTTTCTGGGTTTCGGCGGGAAGTGCAGGTTTGTTGTGGCTTTTTATGTTGGATAAAGTTTCATTTCATGTCAGCCTTTTATACTGCATAATTATTTTAGCCTTGTCTAATTCTCTTTTAAACCGCATCTCGACTTTTAGCTCAGCAAAAATTGCAGAAGTTGAATACAAAGATATGAATGAAAGCTACTACAAAGATCACACTAACGAAAACAAAGTAAGTAAATTTAGGGCTTGGTACCACCGTTCCCGACATGAACGATTAACAAAATTTGTGGCCGAATATTTTGAGGCCAGTATGAAAATGGCGGATTTAGGTTGCGGAAATTGTTTGTGGAATGTTCAAAAACTTCCGGTTTTGGGTGTCGATATTAATGAGAAAATGCTGAGGTGGGCAAAAAAAAACAAATTTCTGAAAGATTATAAAGTTTGTGAGGATTTGGCGAAAACCGAGATTAAATCAAAAAGTTTAGATTTGATATTGATGTCGGAAGTCTTGGAACATGTTTTTGACCAGACTGAGGTTTTGAGAGAAGTTTCTCGGATGCTGAAGGATGATGGAACTTTTTTAATTACTGTACCGTATGATTACTTTTTGGGACCGTTTTTTATTTTATTCAATCTAAACTGTCTTTATATGGGATATATAAGGGGAAGTGTATATCACAAGTATCGTTGCGGGCACATTCACCACTTTACAAAAGAACGTTTAAAAAAAGCTTTGGAACAGAATGGATTTTTTTTGAATAAAATTTTTGTAGTAAATGGTTTGTTGCTGTATGCTGTAGCCAATAAAAAAATTAAAATTTAATTAGCTTTTAAGACTACGTTATTTTGAATATTGGCGATAATTAATGTTAGACCTTGAGGGTCTATTTTGGAGGATGGAATGGCGACTAAAAAAAGAATTCCGGTTAAAAATAAAAATAAATCAGAAAAAGTTATTTTGACTCATGAAAACGATATTTCTAAGAAAACAAGTAATACAAATAAATTGATTGCACGGATTTTAGTTACGGTTGTTGTTTTTGCTTGTATTTGGGAAGTTTTTCAAATGATGGGGAACCAAGAGGTTCCCCAACTAAAAACAAGTTTAATTTTAAAAATTGATTCCAGCACGAAGGGAGCGGGTCCGTTTGTTGCTTGGGGAACAGCCGAAGTAGGGCGGGATAAAATTATTGTTGCCGACAACAAGAATAATCGATTGCTTCTTTTTAACCGGAAAGGCGATTTCCTTAAAAGCTGGGGAAGTTTTGCGGTCGACAAATATAAAACCGGGAAATTTAGTGAACCTTCAGGCATAACCTCGGATGATCGCGGAAACGCATATGTTGTAGATTCTTGGAATGGTTCAATTGAAGGCTTTAATGAAAATGGCGATCAAATTTCACGGTTTAATTTAAGTGATAAAGGTTTTTATGGTCCCAGAGGCATTGGTTTTGATGGAACTAATTTTGTGATAGCTGATACTGGAAGCCACCGAATTGTTATAGTGGATCCTAAAGGGGTCATTACCAAGATTTGGGGAAGTTCAGGCACAGGTGACGGTCATTTCAATAACCCGATTGCTGTAACCAGCGACAAAAAAGGGGATTACTTTGTTGCTGATATGGGAAACAATCGAATTCAGATTTTAGATGCGGATGGAAAGAAAATTAAGTATATAAAATTTAAAGATATGGTTACCGCTGTAGCAGTTGATAAAGAAGGTCACATTTATGTAGGCACTGATTCAAACAAAGGTGAAGTTGAGGTTTTTAATTCCAATGGTAATGCTTTGGGTACGCTAGTGGATATGGCCGGATCGGGAGATGCATTTAGGCATATTAAATTTATAACGGTCACATCGGACGATTTACTATTGATGACTTATGATGACGCAGTCTGTTTATATCAGATTCCATCTTTTAGTCAGAAGTGATGGGAAATTAAAATCAGTAATAAATGGATTTGAAAAAGGTTTATAAAATAGTGCTCAAAAATCTTTCTGATTTTTAAAACAAATGATGAAATTTTCTTGGCTATGGAAAACCATTGGCATCTAAAAAAGTCATTCGGAAGCTTGAATCGAAGTAATTCGAACCGCACTGAACGCTCCTGCGAAATAATTTAATAGTTCGTTTATTTTTTAACGAGTAATTACCAGTCGAAATTTTAAATTCTTTGCTCCTTTCGGTTTGGATAATTTTTGAAATTGAATTATAAGATTTATCTTTATTAGCTGTGTTTAACTAAACTTTAAAATGGCTTTGGTGACATTGTCTTTGGATCAATTTTGACAAAGAAGCGTTATGGTTAAGCGGAAGCTACATTTAAAATTAATTCCCCCTACGTTGCAAGTTAGAAATAATATTTTTTTAAATATATCTTTTTTTCTATCAATCGTTTTGTTTGTGGCAGGCCAAGTTGTATTTTTTTATTTCAAGTCGATTATTGGGATTGTTTTATCAGTTTTTGGCGCCACACTAAGCACTTTTATTTATTTTAAAGGTCGAGATATTTCATTGCCTAATTTGACTAGTGGTAATGTTGCTATGAAATTCGTTAAAAAGTCAGCTAAAAATTCAAAAACTATTAAAAAACCAATAGTTTTTGAATTTTCCGCAAACCTAGACGAATTTAAACCCGTATTTTTGATTTCAGCTGTTGGTTTTATTTTGTCGTTTGTTTTAGCGGGTATTGGTCAGTCTTATCTACGCCAAGATTGGGAGGGGTCTTCTTTAGTTCCGGGTTGTTGGTATTTTTTCTTTGCGGCAATCTTGTTTGTAGTAAGTTTTTGGCCTTGGTTTAGAGAGAGACTTAAAGGCGTGCCTCTTTCTTTAAAAACCGAAATGATTATTTTGGTTTCAATACTGACTTTAGCCCTATTTTTAAGGGTTTATCACATTACATCGATGCCTCAAGGATTATTTACAGATCAAGGGTTTGTAGGTTATTCCGCGCTTAGAATTATTCATGAGGGATGGCGACCTTTTTATATACCTGAAATATATTTAATGGCGTACAGCTTTACCATTTATCAATTGGCCTTCTGGTTTAAAGTTTTTGGCGAAAGTGAGACTAGTTTAAAAATTTTCTATGTATTTCTTTCTATGGTGGGTTTGCCATTGATTTATTGGACATTCCGACAGTTGGCGGGTGTAAGGGTGGCGCTTTTAACTTTATTTATTTTGGCGATCATGCGCTGGCATATTATTTTTAGTCGAAATGCTTTCCCAACAATTCAAGTTCCCCTTTATGTATTTGGAACATTGGCATTTTTGATTTATGGAATTAATAATGGTAAAAAATGGGCTTTTTTTATAGCGGGACTTTTTTTCTCATTGGGGTTTTACACCTATCAAGGATTTAAAATTGCTCCATTACTTTTATTGGTTTATGCCATTTATGAAGTCTGTACAAATTGGGAAAAGATCAAAAAAAATCGGCTTAACATAACGGGGTTTTTAGTTTTATCGCTCCTGATCACATCACCGATTTTACATGACATGATTTCGACGAAAAGTTTGGGCTCTAGGGAATCTGAGCTTTCGATAATCTCGAAAATTCAGCAAGAACACAGCATCAAACCATTTTTAGAAGTTCTTACTAAGACAGCATTGATGTTTAATCGACACGGTGATCGAATGCCACGACACAATCTTCAAGATTATCAGATGCTGGATGATGTTTCCGCCGTGTTGTTTATCTTGGGGCTTGCTTATGGAATTGTTCATATCAAACGTCGGAAATATTTTTATGCTGTAATCGGTTTTTTTGTGACTAGTTTATTATGTATTCTTACCACAGACCCTGCTCATGCAAACCGTCTATTAGCTTTAACACCTTTTCTTGCTTTCTTGATCGCCACACCTATTGTAGTGGTTTGGGGCTGGTTATTGAGGTTTTGGGGTTCTAAAGTTGAATGGCTTTTTATCCTATTTTTAACTCCGTTTTTATGGGTAATGGTTTCCGAAAATTTTGATATTTATTTTAATAAACAGGCGAATAGTGACACTAGTTGGTGGGAGTACGATGCACGTGAAACTAATGTTGGGAGGAAAATAAATCAATACGGAGATACTTATGAATATTATCTCTCGCCGGATTTAACTAGTGAGCAAACAATTTCTTTTTTAGGCTACAAGCAATTGAGTCATATTCACAATATGGCTTTTCCAGAAGCTCTTGTTTCTCATTTGTCTGATTCTTCAAGAGGTATTTATTTTGCTATAGATGGGGATCGACCTGAGATTGTGGAAATGTTGAAATCTTTATATCCTGAAGCCATTGATGAGCCGCTATTAGATCTTAAGGAGAATAAAGCTTTATATTTTTTAGAAATTTCGCCGGATCAGCTTAAAAAAGTTCTGGGATTAAAAGCTGTTTTTGATCGACCTGTAAATGGCGTTCAAGCAATGCAAATTAACAATTTTCCAGATGGGTTACCAGTGGGACCTTATCGAGTTACGTTGACCGGTAATCTTTTTGTGGATCAAACCGAGGATTATCGATGGAGTTTTAGCGGAACGGTTCACCCCCGACTTTGGATTGGTCACCGACTTATTTCCTCCGCGATTTATCAACATTTAGATAAAGGATATCATCCTATCCAAATCCAATTGACAGCCAAAACTAGTGAAATCCCAATTCTTACTATCAAAGAACAAACACATTCTTACTTGCCGGTTGTTTTAAAAGCTGGTTCTTTTAACAGCTTTCCTGCGCCCAGAGGTTTGAAAGGCAGCTATTATGGTAACTCGTTATGGGATAAGGGAAAACCTTCGGAAGTTCAATGGGATCCATTAATTGATTTTGGTGATGGAAAAGAAATGCCCATTACCCCCGTTTATTCAATTCATTGGAATGGGAAATTTTTTGCTGATCAAACGGGTAAGTATCAAATATTCATTCAAACCGGCTCTATCGCGGGACTGAAAATAGACGGGAAATCTTGGTTTGAACTAGGGAAGTCATTGCAGGGAAAGGGTTATTTAAAAGCAGGAGTTCACGCTATTGATGTTTATTGTGTCAACACTAATAGGCAATTTCTTCCGTTAACACTTTCTTGGGTTAAACCGGATGGTTATACTGAGGTAATTCCTAATTCAGTTTTTGGTGAAATTCCGTAAGTAATCTTTTAAATTGATTTATAAAGCTAAACTCGTGGCATACTTCAAAAAAGAAAAAGTAATATATTCTTTCTTTCAGACGTGATTTTAAGTTTTAATCAATATAACTTAAAGAAACTATTGAGAGACGGTATGAAGTGTGTAAAATAGACGCCTTGTGTTTAATTCAATTTCTTATTTGAGGGGTGGCGTCGTATGACTTCTGGTGAACGCAAAGAGGCTTTCAGCGCTTACCTTTTTATTCTTCCCTTTATTTTAAGTATGATTTTCATTGTGGGCGGTCCAATTATCGCCGCTTTAGTTCTTTCTTTCTGTAAATGGGATATTTTCACTCCGGCCCAATTTGTGGGTCTGGATAACTATGAGAAAATATTTTTAGATGATCCGCGGTTTTGGCATGCGCTTTGGAATACGGCTTACTATACGGCTCTTTCTGTCCCCATTGGAATGGTGCTCTCTATTGCGGTGGCAATTTTGATGAATCAAAAAGTGAAGGGTATAACCATCTATCGGACTCTTTTTTATCTTCCTTCGGTTATCGGATCGAGTGTAGCGGTGGCTGTTTTATGGAAATGGATTTTTAACTCTGATTCGGGCTTGATGAATTACCTTATTTCCTTTACGACGGGAATTCCAATTTCTGAATGTCCGAAATGGCTTGCTAGTGAAGTTTGGAGTAAGCCCGCTCTTGTCATTGTCAGTCTGTGGGGCGTGGGAGGTGGAATGATCATATATCTCGCCGGATTACAGGGGATACCAACGGCGCTTTATGAAGCCTCTGAAATCGATGGCGCTAATCGCTGGCAGCAGTTTTGGACAGTAACTATGCCAGGACTTTCTCCGGTAATCTTTTTTCAATTGATTATTAGTATTGTTAATTCTTTTCAGGTATTTAATCAGATTTATATTATGACGGACGGCTTAGGTGGACCCGCAGATTCAACTTTGATGATGGTCATTTATATTTATCAAAAGGCGTTTAAGTATTACCAAATGGGTTATGCTTCGGCGCTGGCTTTGATCTTATTTGTCATTATTTTGGCGGTCACATGGCTTCAACAAAAATACTCTAAATGGGTTTATTATGAAGGTGAATTAAGGAAATGATAAATCATGAATGAAACAACCTTAAAAAACGCCAATGGTTTTTGGGCAAGTAAAAAACGATCTGAAAGAATTACCAACATTGTTGTGACCGTGTTGTTGGTATTGGGTGGAGTTTCTATGATGTTGCCTATGATTTGGATGCTTTCGACTTCATTTAAAGCTTTAAATGATATTTTTGCTGTTCCTCCAATTTGGATACCTAATCCTCTTCATTTTGAAAATTATCCAAACGCTTGGAATATTGTAGATCCACAAACAGGAAGGGTCATGTTTGGGGACGACAGTTGGAATTTTTTTGGATTCACCATCCAAGGCGTTAATTTCACAACTTATTTGGTTAATACTCTGTTTATTTCAATTTTGGCCTGTGTTGGCGCGACATTTTCTTCCGCACTGGTTGCTTTCGCTTTTGCTCGCCTTCGTTTTCCGGGAAGAGAATTTTTGTGGTACATCTGTTTAGCCACAATGATGGTACCGGCTCAGGTCACTATGATTCCTCAATTTGTATTTTTTAAGACTTTGGGATGGTATGACACTTTCTGGCCTTTGATTGTCCCGGCGTGGTTGGGCGGCGGTGCTTTTAACATATTTTTAATGCGTCAATTTTTCATGACCATTCCTTATGAAATGGATGAAGCGGCTAAAATTGATGGATGCAGTAACTTTGGGGTTTTTTGGCGGATTTTGTTGCCGCTTTGTAAACCGGCTTTGACAACCGTGACGGTTTTTGCTTTTGTTTACAATTGGAATGATTTTTTAAATCCGCTTATTTATTTGGATTCAAACAATAAGAAAACGCTGGCTCTAGGCTTAACCAATTTCGTTTCTCTTTATGGACAAGATTACCATCTCTTGATGGCGGCTTCCTTGATTATTACTATACCCATTGCATTAATGTTTTTAGTCGGGCAAAGATATTTCATTCAAGGTATTGCCACAACTGGTTTGAAATAATTCTCCGAAAATTGAAATGCTTCGCCTTCAAGCCGGAGCGCTGAGTTTATTTCCCTGCCTTTGGGCAGTTTTTACAGAGTTTTAAATGTGCTGACTTTTAGTTGTGCTTTTGGTTTCTTATACCTTTCTTCACCTACCTTTTTGTTTTCCAAAAGATTGATAGAGAGTCGCGGAGTTTTATTCTTCGCGGCTTAATTTTTTAAAGGAGATATTGGAATGACGAGCTCACTTTCCCCGCTGGGCAAAGAGAAGTTTTTTTTCACATCCGAATCTGTGACGGAAGGACATCCGGACAAAGTTGCCGATTTTGTATCGGACAGCATCTTGGATGCCTGCTTAGAACAAGATCCCATGAGCCGAGTAGCTTGCGAGACCCTACTCACCTGCAACTGGGTGGTTGTAGCTGGCGAAATTACTACTAAAGCCAATGTTAATTGGCCCGAAGTTATTCGGGAAGCTATTCGTAAAATTGGTTATATCGACGCTAAGGCTGGTTTGGACGCGGATACTGCTGGCGTTACAGTCGCTATCAACCGTCAATCCCCTGATATTGCCATGGGTGTGGACACGGGTGGCGCCGGAGACCAAGGTATGATGTTCGGCTTCGCTAATCGTGAAACCCCAGAACTGATGCCGCTTCCCATTATGTTGGCCCACCGTTTGGTCGAAAAATTAAGTCAAGTTCGCAAGTCTCGAAAATTAAGCTACTTACGTCCTGATGGTAAGAGCCAGGTTTCAGTTGAATATATCGGCGGCAAACCGGTTCGCGTAGACGCAGTGGTTCTTTCCACTCAACATGCTCCCATTAGTCAAAAAAAATTAAAGCAGGATATTATTCGCCACGTAATCCACCCGGTTATTCCGGCGAATATGATCGACAGCAAGACCAAAATTTTTGTGAATCCAACCGGTCGTTTTGAAATTGGCGGACCTTTGGGCGACACAGGACTAACCGGTCGTAAGATTATCGTGGATACCTATGGAGGCTACGGGCGTCATGGTGGTGGGGCCTTTTCGGGTAAAGATCCTTCAAAGGTTGACCGTTCAGCGGCTTATGCCGCTCGTTGGGTAGCTAAAAATATTGTGGCGGCCGGACTAGCGGACCAATGTGAAGTTCAGATTTCTTACGCGATTGGCGTGGCAGAACCAACCAGTGTTTTGGTAAATACTTTCGGCACGGGCCGTTTGCCGGAAGAGCAGATTACTCAATTGGTAAGAAAGTATTTTGACCTGACGCCTAAAGGAATTATTACTTCGTTGAAACTCCGTCGTCCTATCTACAAGAAAACTGCCGCTTATGGCCACTTTGGCCGTCACGACAAAAACTTTACATGGGAAAATACGGATAAAGCCGTCTTGCTGCGTAAAGCCGCCAAGCTTCGTTAATTTATTTTTAAAAACCATCGGGCCTGAGGCTTCGGTGGTTTTATTTTTTAGGAGGATTTTTTAGATGAAATATCACGTGAAAGATTTGAAGTTAGCCCCGAAGGGGAAAGACCGCATTGAATGGGCAGAACGCAGCATGCCTGTTTTGCGCTTGATCAAGCAACGGTTCCAGAAAGAGAAGCCGCTCAAAGGAATTCGTATGGCGGCTTGTCTGCATGTTACCACTGAAACTGCTAATTTGTTGATCGCTTTAAAAGCGGGCGGCGCCGATGTTTATGCCTGTGCTTCCAATCCCTTGTCTACGCAGGATGATGTGGCTGCCGCGTTGGTTAAAGTTTATGGCATTCCGACCTTTTCGATTAAAGGGGAAGACCGCAAGACTTATTACAAACATTTATATGCGGCTTTGGACGCTTATCCGAACATTACGATGGATGATGGAGCGGATTTGGTTTCCGAACTTCATTCGGCGCGAGCTTCCCAAGCCTCTGAAATTATCGGCTCTACTGAAGAAACGACCACGGGTGTGATTCGTTTACGTGCGATGGAAAATGATGGAGTATTAAAATTTCCAGTAGTAGCGGTCAATGACGCCAAGACAAAGCATTTATTTGATAATCGTTACGGTACTGGTCAATCCACCATGGACGGTATTATCCGGGCGACTAATGTGTTAATCGCGGGTGCGGTCGTTGTGGTTTCCGGCTATGGTTGGTGCGGTCGCGGTGTGGCGATGAGAGCCAAAGGTTTAGGTGGTCGGGTGATTGTGTGTGAAGTTGACCCTATGAAGGCTTTAGAAGCGGTTATGGATGGGTTCGATGTGATGCCCATCGCGAAAGCAGCTCCGCTAGGTGATATTTTTGTCACTTTAACCGGCGATATTCACGTTATTCGCCAGGAGCATTTCGCCAAGATGAAAGACGGCGCGATTGTCGCTAATTCGGGACACTTCAACGTTGAATTGGATTTGGTGGGATTGAAAAAAATCTCTAAAAAAGTCCGGCTGATCCGAGATTTCGTTCAAGAATACACAATGAAAAATGGCCGTAAGGTGTTTATTTTGGGCGAAGGTCGATTAATTAATCTGGCGGCGGCTGAAGGTCATCCCGCTTCGGTGATGGATATGAGCTTTGCTAATCAAGCGTTGGGGGCGGAATATGTGGTCAACAATCACGAGAGCCTTCAAAATAAGGTCTATTCTATTCCGACCGACATTGATAATGAGATTGCCCGTCTGAAGCTAAAGGCTTTGGGAATTCCGATTGATACTTTAACGGCAGAGCAGGAGCATTATCTGTCGTCTTGGGAAATGGGAACCTAAGTCTATCGACGAAGTGCAAAAGCGCGATTCCGAAAGGAGTCGCGCTTTTTTTATATAAAGTGAAATTGGTTTCTTATTTAAACAGCTCGTATTTTCTTCAATTTTGAGAATTAATTAGAGCGTATTTGATTGGGAAGTTTTGGTTTTGCCGATAAAATGAGTTTCCTTCAGGGTTTCATACTATTTTCGGGGTTACTATGTCTATCAACTTTAAATCGATTCCACGTTTTTCACGGCCTAAATTTTATTTTGTGGCCAAGTTTCAAGCTTTCTCATGGAAAGCACTTCCTGAAATCATTTTCAATAAAATTTTAGTTGTTGTTCTGTCCATCTTTTTTTTGGTCATCAGTTTTCTTTTTTTAGGTTATGCGTTCATTGAAATTACTACGAATACAGTGGGTGTGAACGCTCAAGTGGCCGATGTTTCCACCTTTCCCCATATGCTCGTTGGAAAACATCGGTTCGGGTATGAGAGAGTCGGCTTATTCAAAGCAACTGTCATTGAAGATAGTATTGAGTACAGGGATGTTTTTTGCCTTTATCCCGCTTGGCCGAATCATGTTGATCCCGCTGTAGATAACTTTGTGAAGGTTTGGCCGGAGAAAAGGCCTTTCATCGCCGCTACCTCAATGCAAGGCATGGGTTGGATTGTTTCAGTTTTTTTCTTAATGGTTGGTTTGGTAATGTTTGAGTTTTTTCTGTTGGCCTGGACGATTCATTGAATCAATTAAAAGCTTAATTGCCCGCTCAAAACTAACCCATTGGAACAGGCGTAGAGTTTGGGGTTCAGTTCTATCGAGCCTTCCTCGGGCTGTTTCCGAATTAAATGGTTGTAATGTTGAACCGCGTTGTATTTACGGCCTTCCGCGATGTTGTGGACGATAAAATAAATCCCTAAACCAATTTGTACTGTCACCAGCCCCGTTATGATACGGTCGGGCACGTTTGAGTTAAAAATCACTGCGGGTTTGTAAAAAAGAGCAATGTCCGTGGATAAAGCGACGCCTGTGGTAAGGATAAGCCAAGAAGCTAAGTCGGTCGATTCCGCGTCTCGAATCAATTGGGAGGTTTCGGGGTCATGTAAGGGATAGATCAAATTTTTAAAATCTTTGTAGTGAACAATTTTTTGACCATTCAGGTGGTATTGCATATCGCCTCCTAGAATGTCTAAAAAGCCAAGGTCGGCTTGAGTTTCGATGGGTGTACTGCTGTCGTTCTGAATAGATTGGGCTGATAACTGAAGACATCCGATAAACGTGAATAAAATAAGAAATAAAAAAAATGATTTGGCGTTGAACAAGCTAAGAATTCCTTTAAGTGATTGTGGGAATGAAGTTTACCTTTTGGTCACATACTTTCCTACTCTTCTTTCGATTTTTGAAGTACTAAACTCAGTTTTTAGCTTGCGAATTAATGCTAAATACCCTATTTTTTGATAAAGAGCTCTTTTTTACGTCGCTCCACATTGTTAAGAGGGATTTCGCATGGCGCTTTCATTTCAAGAACTCATTATGACCCTCAACCAATACTGGAGCCGCCAGGGTTGTGTCATTCAACAGCCCTATGATTTGGAAAAGGGCGCTGGGACATTTAATCCAGCCACGTTTTTTAGAGTTTTGGGACCGGAACCTTACCACGTGGCTTACGTTGATCCCTGTCGCAGACCCAAAGATGGCCGTTACGGCGAAAACCCCAACCGCATGCAGCATTATTACCAGTATCAAATTATTCTTAAACCCTCTCCAGAAAACATGATAGAGCTTTATCTAGGGTGTCTTGAAGAGATTGGCATTCGCCAGGATGAGCATGATATCCGTTTTGTGGAAGATGACTGGGAATCACCGACTCTGGGAGCCTCTGGTTTGGGTTGGCAGGTTTGGATGGATGGAATCGAAATTACCCAGTTCACTTTTTTTCAAGTGACGGGTGGACTGGAATTAAAACCGGTCTCGGGTGAAATCACTTTCGGGCTTGAGCGGATAGCTACGGTCATTCAAGGTGTGGATAGTGTTTGGGATCTTCATTATGGCGGTAAAAATATTACTTACCGGGATATATTTCTCCAAAGCGAAAAGCAGTTTTCAGCCTTCAATTTTGAACAAGCCAATACCAAGATGCTTTTAAGACACTTTAAAGAATATGAAGGTGAGGCCAAACGACTTTTGGGTTTGGTTTTGGTGGCACCCTCCTACGATTATGTGATGAAAGCCTCGCATACTTTTAATTTATTGGATGCCCGGGGAGCCATTTCGGTTGCGGAACGAACCAATTACATCGCCCGGGTTCGGGCAATGGCCCGCGGTGTTGCCACGGCTTACGTGAAAGAAAGGGAAGAATTAGGATTCCCTTTAATGAAGAGGTCTTAGCATGGAAAACTTGACCACTTTAAAAGATGCGGTTCTTGAAATTGGTTGTGAAGAATTGCCGGCTTCTTATATACGTCCCGCTATGGACCAAATGATCGCGGCGGCTGAAGTTTCTTTAAAAGAACATAAAATCACCTACCAGAAACTCTATACCTATTACACCCCCCGTCGTTTGACGCTCTTTTTTAAGGGCCTGCCTGAAATGCAGCAAGACACTTCTAAAGAAGTGACTGGTCCTTTAGTCTCGATCGCTTTTGACGAACATGGGTTACCTACACGCGCAGGTGAGGGTTTTGCCAAGGCCCAGGGTGTTTCAGCGGCGGCTCTTCGTCGGATGCAAACCCCGAAAGGTGAGGTGGTGGTCGCCATTAAAAAAGGCGGGGGACGTTTAACATCGGAGATTATGGCGACAGTTTTTCCGGAGGTCATTAAGAAGATTCGTTTTCCCAAAGTGCAGCGGTGGGGTAACGGCGATTTCCTGTTTGCTAGGCCCATTCGCTGGGTTTGTTCGGTTTTTTCCCGTTCGGTCATTTCTTTTGAAATAGCGGGGTTGTATAGCAGCCGTGACACCTATGGTTTACGTTCTTTAAAACAAGGCGCTTTGGACGTGGTCGAAGCGGGAGACTACATTGAAGTGCTTAAAAACGCCGGTGTCATCGCCGACCCGGCGGAACGCCGCAGCCTCATTTGGAATAAGGTTCAACAAACTGCGGCTGATAAAGGCGCGGTGGTTCCTGCAGACCCTGAACTTTTAGATGACGTGAATAATTTGGTCGAATCGCCTGATGTCATTATGGGTTCTTTCGATCCCCAATATTTAGAACTGCCGGATCAAGTGATCGTGACTGCCATGAGAGAACACCAAAAATATTTTGCGGTGAGAGATCGACAAGGCACGCTTCTTCCTTACTTTGTCGGCGTTATCAATGGCACGCCCAAAGACAAGCAAGTGGTTATTCGTTCTAACGAAGCGGTATTAAAAGCTCGTTTGGAAGACGCCAAATTCTTTGTTCAAGAAGATTTAAAACTATCTTTAGAAGCCTGGGCTGAAAAACTTTCAGGAATTACTTGGCTCGAAGGTATGGGCACTATGGCTGATAAATCCGAACGCTTGTCCAAATTAGCTGGAAAAATAGCTGAAAACTTTAAAGTTTCTAAAGAAATAATTATGACAATTCAGACGGCGGCTCTTTTATGCAAGGCAGATTTGGCAACAAACATCATTCGTGAAAAAGAATTCAATAGTCTACAGGGTTATATGGGTGGTTTTTATGCTATTAAGCAGGATAAACAAGCTGTGGGCGAAGCTATTCAAAGACATTATTATCCCCGTTTTTCGGGTGACCAACTACCCGGCACCAAAGAATCCTCTATCTTGAGCTTGGCCGACAAGATGGACACCATTGTGGGGTGCTTTAAGGCGCGGATTATCCCGACCGGCTCTCAAGATCCCTTCGCGTTGAGAAGGCAAGCTTTGGGTGTTCTTCAAATCATTCTCGAAAATCGTTACCCCATCTCGTTAGAAGAATTAGTTCAATTAACCCAAAAAGCTTACGCGGGCAAAACCAAACCTAATGAAAGCAAAGAAATTGTCGAGTTTTTAAAAGGCCGGCTACAGACGGTTTTGGAAGCTCGAGGTTTATCTTACGATGTGATTAATGCGGCTGTTGCCACCGACGCCGCGACATTAGTCGAAATGGTAACCAAAGCTGAAACCGTTCAGAAAAATAAGACCGATCAAGATTTTCAAAAATTGGTCACGGCGGCTGGTCGTGTGCTTCGTATTTTGCCTGAAAAGAAAGTTTCGGATAAGGTTTCAAAACCACTGTTGAAAATGGTTGAAGAAAAAGAACTTTTCGAAAAGATTCAATTCGCCAAGAAACTCATTGATGACCAAGAAGTCGGAACCGCTGATTACTATCAAGATGTCATAGGCCATTTAGAAACCCTGGTTGAGCCGATACATGCTTTCTTTGAAAAGGTGATGGTGATGGACAAAAACGCCAAGATTCGCGCCAATCGTTTAGCTTTGCTTAAACAGGCGTGTGATCTTTTCTTGTTAGTGGGTGATTTGCGCAAGCTGGTCTATGGTTCCGAGGCTTCTTCTCAGGCTTAAGATTCTTTCTTTAAATTCCCGCTAAAACACTATGTTTTTATGACCTGAAACATGCTGGCTTTCGTTGAAATCAAAACGATGTTTGTTACAATATGCCCCTTTCCTAACCAGCCATATGCGTCAGTTTGAATTTCATGTTTTTTATTATCGAGGAGGATGAATCATGCCGAAAACCACTAAGAAGTCTTCTGCCAAAAAAGCTACGAAGAAGTTTGTCTATTTCTTTGGAAATGGAAAGGCTGAAGGCCACGGGACAATGAAGGAAGTATTGGGTGGAAAGGGCGCCGGATTGGCTGAAATGACCAATTCGGGAGTGCCAGTGCCTCCGGGTTTTACCATCATCACCGAAGTCTGCCGTCTTTATTACGAGCACGGTAAAAAAACGCCTGAAGCGATTGATAAAGAAATGCAGCAGCACTTGGCCAAACTGGAAAAGGCTTTGGGTAAGAAATTCGGAGACAGCCATAATCCGCTCTTGGTCTCGGTTCGCTCGGGCGCGAAGTTCTCCATGCCTGGCATGATGGATACTATCCTTAATTTGGGGTTGAACGACAAAACCGTAAAAGGTTTGATCGCTTCCACCAACAACGAACGTTTTGCTTATGACAGCTATCGTCGTTTCGTGCAAATGTACGGAAACGTGGTTATGGAAATGGGTAAAGAAGTGTTTGAGCGTGTATTGGATCATATGAAAGAAGAAAAGGGCGTAAAGCTGGATACTGATTTGTCCGCCAGCGATCTAAAAGAATTGGTCGAGAAGTTTAAGAAACTAATTAAAGACAAAACCGGCAAAGAATTTCCTCAGGATGTTTTGGCTCAATTGCGCGGTTCGCGGGACGCGGTGTTTCGTTCATGGATGAACGACAGGGCCAATTTCTATCGCAAACAAAATGACATTCCTCATAATATCGGGACAGCGGTTAACGTTCAGTCCATGGTATTTGGCAACATGGGTGAGGATTCTGGAACGGGTGTTGGCTTTACCCGGAACCCGGCTACCGGCGAAAAGAAATTTTACGGCGAGTATTTACTCAACGCTCAGGGTGAAGACGTTGTGGCAGGTATTCGTACGCCACAGCCGATTCTGCACCTCGAAAAAGATATGCCCAAGGTGTTTAAACAACTTTATGACACCACGAAAAAATTAGAAAAGCATTATCGGGATATTCAGGATTTTGAATTTACGATTGAGAAGGGGAAGTTGTTTATGCTCCAAACCCGTTCGGGAAAGCGCACGGCGGCGGCGGCGGTGAAGATCGCAGTGGACATGGTGGCTGAAAAGCTCATTACGAAACCTGAAGCGTTGGCCCGAGTGGAGCCGATCCAACTCGATCAGCTTTTGCACCCGGTCTTTGATCCCAAAGCCCCGAAAGACGTGATTACGAAGGGATTGCCGGCCTCTCCCGGCGCCGCTACCGGCCAAGCGGTTTTCACGGCGGAAGAAGCGGTTATCTGGAAAGCCGCTGGCAAAAAGGTCATTCTAGTTCGTTTGGAAACCTCGCCGGATGACATTCACGGTATGGACGCGGCGGAAGGTATTTTGACCGCCCGCGGTGGCATGACTTCACACGCGGCGGTTGTTGCCCGCGGAATGGGTAAGACCTGCGTGGCAGGTTGCGAATCTATTAAGGTGAACGAACACGCCAAAAACTTCATGGTGGGAAGCGTCTCCATTAAAGAAGGGGATTGGATTTCTTTGAACGGTTCGACCGGGGAAGTGATTCACGGTAAAGTGCCGACTCAAGAAGCGGAGCTTTCCGGAGATTTCGCGACTTTGATGAGCTGGGCGGACGCGGTTCGTACTTTAAAAGTACGTGCCAACGCTGACGTTCCCCGCGACGCTAAAGTGGCCCGCGCTTTCGGCGCGGAAGGTATCGGTTTATGCCGTACCGAACATATGTTCTTCGATGAGGATCGTTTACCTCACATGCAGGCGATGATTTTGGCGACTGACGAATCTTCCCGTCGGGAAGCTTTGAAGAAACTTTTACCGATGCAAAAGGCAGACTTCCTCGGTCTCTTTGAGGCGATGGCTGGTTACCCGGTGACGGTTCGTTTCTTAGATCCGCCTCTTCATGAATTCCTCCCAAAACGGGAAGAACTGATGGTTGAAGTGGCCCGTATGGAAGCGTCGGGAAAAACTACAACTTCGAATGAAACGATTAAGAAAGCTCTGCTTTTGGTCAAAGAAGAAGGTACGGATTTGCATAAGGCCAAAAAACTTTTGCATCGCGTTGAAGAACTGCACGAGTTTAATCCGATGCTGGGTCATCGCGGTTGCCGCTTGGGAATCACTTATCCTGAAATCACTGAAATGCAGACGGAAGCTGTCATCAGCGCCGCTTGCGAATTAGTGAAACAAGGAAAGAAAATTGTTCCCGAAATCATGATTCCTTTGGTGGGTGATGTGGCCGAGTTGAAAAATCAAAAGGCCATCGTGATTAAGAAGGCCGAAGAAACCATAAAAAAATACGGTGTGAAGCTGGTGTATACGATCGGAACCATGATCGAATTGCCCCGCGCCGCCGTAACGGCCGATAAGATCGCCGAAGAAGCCGACTTCTTTAGCTTCGGTACTAACGACCTCACTCAGACTACTTTTGGATTTTCACGCGACGATACAGCGAAGATTATCCGCTACTATCAGGACAACGGGATTTACGAGAAGGATCCGTTCCAAATTTTGGATCGCAACGGCGTGGGTCAATTGGTCCGTATGGGTGTGGAAAAGGGCCGTTCTGTTAAGCCGAAACTCAAGGTGGGTATCTGTGGAGAACACGGCGGTGACGCCAACTCCGTGGAATTCTGCCATTTAGTGGGTTTAAACTACGTTTCCTGCTCGCCTTACCGGGTGCCGATTGCCCGTTTGGCAGCGGCTCAAGCCGCTCTGAAGTATTCAGGAAAAGGCAAAGAATATTCCTCAAAGTAAGATGGTTTAAAAGGGGCGGGTTACACCGCCCCTTTATTTTTGTCAAATTTATAGGTTTTGAGAAGGCTTTATTTATCGTCGAATAGTCGTTTGTCATTTGAGTGATAACGTTTTATGTTATAGTAACCAAGCTTTTTTCATAGATTTTGTAGGTAAGCTGTTTGTTAAGCTTCATGAGATTCTAAATACCTTATTCGAGGCCACTAACCTTTTATGAAGCGTATTTCATTCATTTTCCCTCTTTTCATTATACTTTTGATTCCTCCACAGCTTTTTGCGTCTACCAACGTAGGCGCTTTATTGAGTGAGAATACTCAATGGGATCAAACCGGCAGCCCTTATATCGTTCAAAGCCGTGTTTTAGTGCGTCCCGGCGTTACACTCGAAATCGGCCCTGGGGTTCAGGTTATTTTTCAAGGTCCGGCGACCCTCCAAATCAGCGGTGAGTTAAAAGTCGAAGGTTCGGCGGCTGCTCCGGCGGTTTTTAATATGACCGACAGTGGATTACAGAGCGCTCTTTTTATTGATGGAGGCGATGCCGAGTTAAGCAACGCAAAAGTGTTGAGCGGTGTGTTTTTGGCCCAAGACGCAACCATCCACATGGACGGCTGCGAAGTTACGAAAGGGTCGGGGCTTTATTTAAAAGGGAATACGACCGCTCGTTTAAAAAACAATAAATTTTATGGCAACGCGACAGGTGTGGTTTTGGATGGACCGGTTGCGGTCGATATGCAATTTAACACCTTGGTTCAAAACACTTATGGTCTTTACTTGAAAAGTTTTTCCAAGCTTACCTTTTTAAATAACAGTGTTCATGATAATGATTCGGAAGTGGTAAATAACGGGTCAAAAGCGAAAATGGGCGGCAACTACTGGGGAACCATGAATCCCCAAACGGTTAACAATAAAATCAAAGGAACCGTTTCCCTCAGCCCCATGAGGGATATTAAAGATATCCTGCGTGCTTATTTGCGCAGCGAATTACCTGTAATTACTAAAGCCATGTCCGATCAGGCGGAAAAAGAGGATGAACTCGAGGAAAATGCGGCGAAAGAAGCTCTAAAAGAATACAGAAAAAAACAACACGAAACCGAAATCTCCACAATTGAAGCCAAAAATCAAATGATGACACCAGTGGTTGTGGCTACGCCGACAGACACATTCACCCCTGTTGTGGTGCCGGCTTTGGCGCCCGCATCTGATCTAGTGGTGCCGCCTGCTCCGTCAACCGAGTCTACGCTCCCAGTTCCGTCGAACAACGCGTCAAGTTCAGAACCACAGGATTTTGGCGCCAATATACCGATGCCGCCTTCTTCAGATTCAAGCGCTCCTGAACCGCCCGCTTTGGGTGATTTAGCGGCAAACGCGGCAACATCAGCACCGCCTCCTATGGTTAACACACCAACCACTGTACCCACCGATACTCCTGTTCCACAGGACACCGGCATGGAACTTCTTCCACCGCCTTCCGATTTAACCTCAAGCGTGCCGGAGTCTTCTTTACCAACCGCGGTTTCTCAAGAACCCGCTATGGATAATTTGTCCTCCTCTACGCAAGCCTCGCCGTCCCCAACGCCTCAAGGGACTTCAGATGATCTGGCTTCGATTGTGGCGACCGCACAGTCGGCTGTTACAAATTCTGAAAATTCAACTCCGACGCCAATTCCGACAGTGGAATTACCGGATTTAGGCAACGATTTGGATACTCCGCCGGTAAGTTCATCGTCCGTGGTAAGCGATACGCCAACTTTTACCAGTACACCGACAAGCACACCCTTTATTCCAACTTCAACTCCCACACCAGTGGTTTCGAATGCCGCGCCTGCTGTTTCGGCCGCGCCCGGTTCCTTAGTACCTATCGCGCCCAACACGGCCGCGCCTCCGCCCGATTTTGGCGACAATTCAAATTCAACGGCTTCTCAACCGCCGATGCCAAACGCAAATACGTCGTCCTCACTACCTGCGCCTGCGGCGCCATCGAGCGATCAAAATCCTAAACCAGCTTCAACGCCTCAGGATGTGGATGGCATGCAGGCGCCTCCCATGGATTCAGGATTGGATTTTGCGGTCCCTAAAAATTAGTTTTTCCACTTCCAGGATCACGGTTTTTTCTTAAATGTTTCATAGCTCTCCGGATTATGTCGATCTCTCAGTTTTTTCCAAAGTCAAAATCGACCTTAAATACGCTTCTCTCGACAATTTTATGGGGGAGGATCTCTACGGCAATTTTAAAAAAGCATTTTTACACAAAGACGCGGCTGTAAAGTTTGAGCGGGCGATCGGCTTACTCCAGCAGGAAAAACCCGGATGGTCTTTTATTATTTTTGACGCTCTTCGCCCCCGATCAGTTCAATGGAGAATGTGGGCGAAGGTTAAAAATACGCCTCAAGAAAAATACATCGCCAACCCCGAGCAGGGATCACCGCATAATTTTGGAATGGCGCTTGATTTGAGTTTACTGGATGAAAATGGGAAAGCGGTCGACATGGGCGCGGGGTTCGACGAATTTAGTGAAGTTTCAGAACCGCGGTTTGAAGAACGATTTTTAAAAGAAGGAAAATTATCAGCTGGCAACCTTGAATCCCGTCTGGTTTTACGCCGGAGCATGACAAACGGAGGATTCTTGCAGCTACCCCATGAATGGTGGCATTACAACGCGCTCCCCGAAGAGGTTATCCGTAAAAACTATTCAGTTATTGAGTAGAAGTTAGAAGCCTTCGTCCGGATAAGCGGATTCGCCGCCGGGTTTCTTTTCAATAGTCACAGTGGGCGTTGCTTCAACTGTCGCCGAAGCATCCGGAGTTACGGAAGCGACAGCTTCGGCTTTAACTACGGGCTGAGAGTCCATTTCTAAAATATCACCGTTGGTTTGAGCGCCGGAAGAATTTCCGGTGGAATTATCCGCCGAGGGCAAACTGGCTCCATTGCCTGTGTGGATAGTGCAGTATTTAGTAGGGGCTGTTTCTTTCTTGAACACTTCATCCCGAACATCGGAACAATAGGGTCCAGCTAAAAGACCGCTGGTTAAGCAGATTTTTTTGGTGACGAGCTCTTCGTCGGCGTTCTTGGGCGGTTCAAAATCTTTGGGGGTTGTTCCCTCGGTGGCGGCTTTCATAAATTCAGCCCAGATCGGCGCGGCGGTTTCACCACCGGTTTGTTTTTTACCCAAGCTTTGGCGTTCGTCATAGCCTACCCAAACACCGCAAGTTAGATCGGGTGTAAAGCCGATAAACCAGGCATCCACGTTATCGTTGGTAGTTCCGGTTTTTCCCGCCGCGGGATAGGTAAAACCCAGCCGGCGGATGATCCGGCCCGTACCGTTATCAATAACATCCTTCATCGTGTGAACCATAATGTAAGCCACCATGGGATCCAAAACGCTTTCGGCCACGGGCGTATTATTTTCCAGGACATGTCCCGAACCGTCTTTCACTGTCAGGATGGCAAAGGGTTCAACGCGCACACCCTGATTCGGGAAAACAGAAAAAGCCTGAACCATTTCTTCTAAAGAAACTTCGGAAGTACCCAAGCCCAGGGATAAATTGGGTTTAATCGGGCTGGTAATTCCTAAACGCCTGGCTACGCTGACCACTGGTTGAATGCCGAGTTTTTCCAACAATTTAATGGTCACAACGTTAATGGAATACATTAGGGCTGTATGTAAGGTGGTAGGCCCGCGGAACTTATCAGAAAAATTTAAAGGTCTCCAGGGTTTGCCAGTGATGGGGTCGGGATAAACCACAGGAGAATCTAAAAACACATCCGCCATGGTGTATCCGTTCTCGATTGCGGCGGTGTAAATGATGGGTTTAAAGGCGGACCCGGGCTGGCGGCGGGCCTGTATAGCCCGGTTGTAGACGCTTTTGTGATAATCCACTCCGCCAATCATGGCACGGATGGCGCCCGTATGGGGGTCAATGGCCAAAAGAGCGCCCTGAATAGGTTGATCGATGGGAATGTTAGATAACCGGTTTTTGCGTTCTAATATTTCGGCGTTATCCAGTCCGTGGGCCAAAGCTCTTTGCGCGGCTTCCTGTAATTTCATGTCCAGTGTGGTGTATACGGCCAAACCGCCTTTATAAACCGCATTGGAACCATAACGGGCTTCCAATTGTTGCCGTACGTATTCCACAAAGTAGGGGGCATTTTGAACCTCTATTTTTTTGAGTTCGATGGGGACGTTTTTAGCGTCGGTGGCATCCTGTTCAGTGATGTAATTATTGGCTGACATGCGATCCAGTACCAAATTGCGGCGTTTAAGGGCTTCCAAGGGAAACTTGTAGGGATCGAAATGGTTGGGGGATTTGGGTAATCCGGCCAGCATGGCGCATTCGGGAAGACTCAGGTCCGCTAAATGTTTTCCAAAGTAGCTTCGGGAGGCGGATTCCACGCCATAAGCGCCCTCCCCGTAATAAATATCATTGAGATACATTTCTAAAATTTGTTTTTTTGAATAGTTTTTCTCGATCTGTATAGAAAGCAACGCTTCACGGATTTTACGGCTTAAGGTTTTTTCCTGGGTCAAAAAGAGGGTGCGGGCCAGCTGCTGGGTAATGGTACTGGCGCCTTCTCTTAAACCGCCCGAGGCGATATTCACCAAAAAAGCCCGCGCCACACCAATGACATCGATACCCCAATGTTGGTAAAAACGTTCGTCTTCGGTGGCAATTACCGCGTTTTGAAGCGTTTGGGGGATTTGTTCTAAGGGAACAATCGTTCGTTGTTCCAGCCAAAGCTGGCTGATCAGGTTGCCGTTAATGTCATAAATGTGGGTGGCTTCGGATGTTTTAAAATCGTTCAGGTTGGCGATATCCGGCAATTCTTGAAGTTGGGCATAGAGAACGCCCCCAACCACTCCGAGTAAGGCAAAGGCGATAAAAAACAAAATTTTCAGGATATTGGCGAATGATTTTTTGGGTTTTTCGAAGGGCAAGCCAGAATTCCTCGGTTGTGAAATGAGCTGATTTTTAGAGGGTTCATTATAGCTTTCAGCTTTGTTTTGACCAGCGGGTTTACGGTTTTCAAAAGCCTCTTTTGGCTACAAATTAAAGCTCTTTTGTTATGATGTGACCCCTATGAAAACCACTTTTAACCATACGCCGGAACAACAATTGGAAATCCTTCTTCAAGGAACGGCTGAAGTTATTTCGAAACACGAACTGCTGGAGAAACTCAGGGATTCTCACAAAGAAGGACGGCCCCTCAAAATAAAATGGGGAGCGGACCCTTCAGCCCCGGATATTCATCTGGGTCACACCGTGGTTTTGCGTAAACTCCGGCAGTTTCAGAATCTGGGCCACAAGGTTCAATTTCTCATCGGCGACTTTACCGCCATGATCGGCGATCCGACCGGCAAGTCGGCGACCCGCAAGTCCCTCACCCGGGAAGAGGTAGAAGCCAATTCAAAAACCTACATGGAGCAGGTTTTTAAAGTTTTAGATAATGACCCGCAAAAAGTTGAGATTCGGTATAACAGCGAATGGTGCCGGCCTATGGCTTTTGAGGATGTTATTCGTTTGGCTTCCCAATACACCGTAGCCCGCATTTTAGAGCGGGACGATTTTACCAACCGCATGAAAGAACAAAAGCCCATCAGTCTCCACGAACTTTTATATCCGTTGATTCAAGGTTACGACTCGGTGGTTTTACAGTCGGACGTGGAAATGTGCGGAACTGATCAAAAGTTTAACTGTCTGGTCGGACGTTCGCTGCAAGAAGAGTCCGGCCAAAAACCTGAAGCGATTTTAGCCATGCCAATTCTGGAAGGTCTTGATGGTGTTAAAAAGATGTCCAAGAGCCTGGGGAATTACATTGGCGTGACCGATGTGCCTAATGAAATGTTCGCGAAGCTGATGAGTGTTTCGGACGATTTAATGTGGAAGTATTACGAACTGCTTTCTGATCTGCCAAAGGATGTTTGGCAGGATCGAAAGACCAAAGTGGCACAGGGCGCTTATCACCCCAAGCAGGCCAAACAAGAATTGGCTAAGGAAATTACGCAAAGATTTTATGGAGAAGCCAAAGCCCAAGAGGCATGGGATTACTTTGAAAACCGCCACAATCTGGACCAGTCGGTTGACTATAAAAAGGTTGAAGTGGAATCCGGATCCTATAAAGCGGCTGACTTTATGTTAAAAGTTGGCATTGTCAAAACAAAAAGCGACGCAAAAAGATTGATTGAACAAGGCGCTGTCGAGTGGGTGAATGCGGCTCAAGAAAAAAAGAAAGTCGCTTCTTTCAACGAATCGATTGATATCGCATCCGGTGAAGCCGGTTTAATTCGGGCAGGTAAGGTTTTTCTTAAAATCATTTCTTAAATAATCTAAATGTTGCGGTAAATTTGGCCTTTTCTTCGAGTCTTAAGCGCCTTTTTTCTAGCTATCCACAAACAACGTGAGATATAATTTGTTTCAACAAAGGTTCGCTTTCTTGAGATTTTGGTCAAGAAAGCGGCCTTTTGTTGTTTCAGGGCAAAATAAAGGTGAAGAAAAGCCTTATTTTTTTGTCGCCCTTTGCGTAAAAGCCCAAGCGGCTGGTCGAAATTTTGAAATTTTTATGTAAAAAATGAGGGCTGGGGCATGAGTGGACACAGTAAGTGGTCAAAGGTAAAGCGATATAAGGGCGCGTTGGATGAAAAGCGGGGAAAGATTTTTTCCCGTCTTTCGAAAGAAATTCAATTGGCCGCCAAATCGGGCGGTGATCCTGATACCAATATGCGTTTGCGCACGATTCTTTTAAAGGCCAAAGAAGTCAGTATGCCGGCTGATACGATCAAGAGAGCGATCAACAAAGGGACCGGCGCGGAAGCGGCGGTAGCACTGGAAGAAATGGTTTACGAAGGTTACGCCCCGGCGGGCGTGGCAGTATTGGTGGAAGCGGTCACGGATAACCGTAATCGAACCGCGGCGGATATCCGGTCCATCTTCGCGAAAAATGGTGGAAACATGGGCGAGTCCGGCTCGGTTTCTTTTCTCTTTGATAAAAAAGGCCAGCTGATTGTTAAAAAAGAAGCCATTGGCGAGGACGATTTGATGGGCTTGGTTTTGGACGCGGGCGCGGAAGATTTAAAGACGGATAAGAACGATGTTTATGAAATTCTGACGCCTCCTGAAAATTNNGTGAAGAAAGCTTTGGAAGATAAAAAAATAGCTACCGAAAGCGCAGAAGTTACTTTTGTCCCCAAAACGACGGTTGTCCTGGACGAGAAAAAAGCCGGTTCCGTGTTGGGGCTTTATGACGCTTTGGATGAATATGAAGATGTCCAAAATGTTCACGCGAACTTTGAAGTGAGTGATGAAATCATGGCGAAGCTTGACCGGTAAAACTTATACCGCGCCGGTTCCGAAGATTATTCTGGGCATTGACCCGGGATTGGCCCGCATGGGTTATGGGGTGATTGTTCAAAAGGGAAGTCAGTTAAAGGCTATGGAGTACGGAACGATTACTTCCGAAGCCCATACGGATGTGGAAAAAAGATTGGTTGTTGTTTTTGAAAAACTTCAGAAGGTTTTGAAAAAAGTGAAGCCGGATGAGGTTGCTATCGAAGAATTGTTTTTCGCGCGTAACGTTAAGACCGCGATTTCAGTAGGGCAGGCCAGAGGAGTAGCTCTTCTGGTTTGCGGCTTGGCCAGGGTTCCGGTGTTTGAGTATAAGCCGGCGGAAATAAAGCAGGCAGTGGCGGGGTTTGGCGCCGCCAATAAGGAACAGATTCAAAAGATGGTGAAACTGCTGTTGGGACTCAGCGAAGTTCCCAAACCCGATGACACGGCCGATGCTTTGGCGATCGCCATTACGCACGCGCAATGCTCGGGAACTCGATTGTCGGAAATAGTAAAAAAGCTCGCGAAGAGCTCGGTTTACTCAACCTTTTTGAAACGATAGGAGACGATATGTCTTTAGCCAAATGTAAAAATTGCCCCAATAAATTAGCGGAAAACGCCCGCTACTGCGCTGAATGCGGTTATCCAGCGGATGAAAAATTTAATGTCACCCCCGAAGATTTTTTGCGCGATACGAACAATAAAGGGAAAACAGACAAAGTCAGTCCCGACACCGGACAACCAATGCTCTTATTGGAGCACCAAGGCCATGAATATCTTTGGGACGATGAAAATTTCGGCGTGTGGGTCGACAAAAGTATTCTTGAAGGCATTGACCGGGAAGCTGCCCAGGTTGTTTTTGAAAACCTGGCCGAAGAAGATCAGCGTTATTTCAATCAGGCAAAAGAGCATATCAAACTTCGTTCGTCGGGTTTAAAGAGCCCGATTTCCGAAAATGAATTGGACGAACACCATTACAAAGCCCTGGTGATCGATGAAGATTTTGAGACCAAGGGCATCTGGCTGGATTCCAATGTGGTTTCGTTTTGGTACGCCGCGACACAAAACAAAGATGTTCCGGCTTTGACCCAAGTGGAAGAATTACTCCACATCCTGGTTCATTTGAAGTTTTTGGAAGACTAGACCGCCATAAAATGGCGGAAGTTTAAATTTTGAATTTTAAGTTTTAAATTGAGAATTCAAAATTCCTGACTGGTTTTGGAGGGTGTGTGATCGCATTTTTGCAGGGCATCTTAACCGCAAAACTTCCCGATCGGATTGAGCTGGATGTTAATGGAGTGGGTTACGAAGTATTTGTTTCCCAAAAGACTTTGCAGTCGGTTCCAGCGGTCGGCAAGAGCGTTTTGCTCAAAACCTATTTGCATGTGCGCGAGGATACCCAGCAGTTGTTTGGCTTTTTGAAGGATTCCGAGAAACAGACTTTTTTAATGGCTCTCTCGGTTTCGGGTGTGGGGCCCAAGGCGGCGATGAATGTATTGTCCACTTACGCCCCGGAAACTTTTTTTCAGGCGATATTGCAGAACGATTTAGCCGGTTTAAAATCCATACCGGGCATAGGCCAAAAGACCGCCCAGCATTTGGTTTTAGAATTAAAAGATAAAGTAACCAAATTCGCGGGTGCGGGAGTATTGAGTGATGAAGGGGTGTTGGGGTCCGAGTCAAAAGTCATTTCGGACGCCTTACAGGCCATGATGACGTTAGGCTATTCGGCGGCGGAATCCCGCAGGGCCGTATTGTCCGCGGCCCAGACCTTGGGCGAAAAGGTAACAGTTGAAGATATTTTAAAAACTAGTTTAAAATCGATGAGTGCTTGAGACCGGATCAAGGAGGCTGGCGGTGAAAAATTTCAGTTTGCCCCGCTTGGCGATTGTGCTGTGGTTTTTAAATTACGCGTTTTTTTCCCTTTTTTGGTATGTCATCAATTCAGGGCGTCATTTGATTTCGGGCTTTCTGGTTTACTCCACTTTCGCCCTGGCAGTTGAGTTAATTTGCCTTGGTTTAATTGAAGATATAGCCAGTTAAAGTCCATTGACGGGCAGGAGCAGCGTCGGTAAACTTCCCGCCCCCCTTACTAAAAGGGGTTTTTGAATAACCTGAACAGGCTGGGGTAGCTCAGTTGGTAGAGCAACTGTTTCGTAAACAGTAGGTCGCCGGTCCGATTCCGGTCCCCAGCTCCATTTTTTACTTTTCGCAGGTTTGCATTTTTCGCTTATAAAGCTGTTAAAAACATTGTCCCGTGCGGATTTTAGAGGCCTCCATCCGAAAATTTTTTCGGGTGGGGGCTTTTTTTTGTTGGGATGGTCAGGGATGGTTTTGGGATGTAAAAAAGTGTCGAAAATGGCATTTAATGACAACCTTATGACAACAAAAAACACCTGATCGGAAGAAAAGACGTATTTTTTTGAGCAACGGTATAAATGACTACTGCCTGTCATTCCTGATGCAAATGGGAATTTTTTGAGCAACGACCTCACACCCCTCTGGTTTGATTAAAGTCGGAAATCGAATGAACGGTGTATGTTCCACATTGAAATACTACTCAGCCTTTCCTAGCCGGATTTGGGGGAGTGTTACACTTTTCGACCGCCCTTTTGCCCTCTCTAGACGTCACGGTTTTCGACCGCCGTTTACAGGTTAGAAAGTCACCTCAAAGCCGAGATAAGGAAGTATTGGAAACTCTGTTAACGCTTCACTTTCAGTGTAATTACTATTGTACGAATAAGTTTCGACATTCTGGTAGTTGGTAATATTCCAGACCTCTAAAAAAACTCGCCATGACCAAGTGGGATAAACCGTTTTAAACGATGTGGAAAAATCTAAACGCATATAGTCGAGTAGTCTCGCCGAGTCTTCAGGTCCATAAACCGGTATGTAATCATTGTTTGAATAGCTGTAATTGCTTCCGATAACGGGGGTATAGGGGGAACCGGTTGCGTAATGCCACTTAAGCCCCATGTCCCATCCAGGATTCAGTTTATAACTAACCACCGCTGTAATCACGTTGGGCTGGTCATAGATATAAGGGTGAAGAGGACTGTTTGGACTGTCTCTGCGTTCGGAATCGCTCAAGGCGTATGAAATCCATCCCAGGAAACGGTCCGTAGGATAAAACCGAAGAAAGACTTCCGCACCCCTCGAATAGCCCGATCCATTATTGTTGTAGTTGGTCCCTTCGCTTAATTCAATGAGCCTGGATAAGTCTTTGTTGTAACCTTCTAACCGGATAGAAAAAATATCGCTTACCTTTTGCTCTAGATTGAGAACAGCCGAAGAGGCCCACTCCGAAGTGAGATTTGGGTTGCCGAATCCTGGAGCTGAGTAAAGACCCAGAAAGGGTTCCTGGGCGTAAAAACCGTAAGAGGCTTTTAAAACGGTGTTGTCGCTGAAGTGATAACCCATCGAAAGACGTGGACTGGGGTCACCCTCGTGATTATACGATTGGTAATCCCAGCGACCTCCAATGGATAAGTCCAGTTTTTTGTCTTTGGTTTTGAACTTTTGGTCAAAAAAGAAAGCCAGATTGTCCGTGTTGGCCGTATAGTCGGACACTTCGCTCTTTTCATATAAGAAATTAAAAGGGTCCAGGTCGTCCTGGCCTGGTAGCAGACCCATCTCGATACTACTGCCCGTAATACCATGAACATATTCAAATCCCATTTCCAGTTGTGCGTTGGGTCCCATATCGTGAAGCCAATCGAATCGGTTTCCGAAATTTTCCGAATTCAAGTTGAAGTAATAATTCTCACCCGTTACGCCGAGGGAAAAGGTCGTGTGATAAGCCGTATCCGTGATGCTGTTACCGTCTTTACCGGACCATTTCAGATTGACTCCTTGGCTGTCGAACCCATTGTGATAAATCAAATTATTGCCAGCCAAGTTCTGGGTTTCAGGAATGATGCTGAATCCGGATTGAAGATTCAGCCCCAGATTGTCACCGCTACCGAAGCTTTGAAAGTCCATGTGAACCTCCGAAGAAATTTGCAGACTGTATTTTGCCTGATAGTCGTAAAAAGAAGGGACTGGATCAAAACCTGTTAAAAGGCCGCTGAATACTTCCAAATAACTTCTGCGGCCAGAAAGGGAAAAGGAACTATCGGAGCCTACCGGACCCTCAAGGCCCGCTTCAGAAAGAATAGGGGTAACTTCAACCCGCCCGCCCCAGCGGTCGCTGCGGGGATCATTTTGGGTAATGTCAATCAGTCCGCCGTAATAATCGCCGTATTCAGGCCCGAAGCCCCCTGCGGAAAAATCAACCGATTTGATCAGGTTCGAATTGAGAGTGGAAAGCAGACCGCCGAAATGATACGGAAAAATGAGGGGTATGCCGTCCAGAAGAAAAAGATTGTCCAGAATGCCTCCGCCCCGCACGATCAGCGCATCCGAGTAATCGCCAGAGCCGTTCACTCCTGGTAGGGTTTGCAAAGCACGCAAAACATCCCCTGCAGTTCCGGCAACAGAAGCCATCTCGTCTTTAGAAAGGGTTTCAGTGCTAACTTGCGGTTTTGGGGTTTTATTATCAGTGACAACCACTTCGGGAAGGGTTAAGACCTGTTTCTCAAGGTAAAAGATATCTTTCCTATCGCTGGTTACGGCATAAGACCCATTGATGATGGTCATAAATCCAACAGCCTTCAGGGCGAATTGGTAAATCCCGTCCGGCACAGAAAATTCAAAATTTCCCATCGAATCGGATTGTGTTGAAAAATTAAGCGGTGCGATTCGACCTATCTTGGAACCGGTTTGCGGCTTTCCGTTGACAGGAAGGACCTTCGTTTCTAAAACAATCTGAGCCCCAGCAACGGGATTTTTCACATCTTTTTCAAGAATTTGACCTGAGAGAATGCTGGCCTGGACGGGGATAGTGATCCATCCGGCAAAAACGAATAGGACGAAACCTACCCATTTTGTTACGGAAATTTTCATACGATCCCTATCCTGAAACGATATACTGATTTCAAATCACAATTAAATATAAGAGAAACGTATGGTACTTGAATTTCCCAAATATTATTTCATGAAAACCGCGTTCCTGCTTTCCGTTTTCATGCTTGTCTCCGTGCCGCAGTTATCCGCGCAATCCGAGACGCCGGTCGCAATAGAACCGGCGACAGTTACTACGCCGGTTCCGACTGTTTCACCTTTCAAGGCTGTAGGGGACGGTTCTTTTGGTTTGGGAGTAAACCAGATCAGTGTTACTCCGGGTTTTGCCGAAAGCGCTTCAGCCGACAGTCTGGTACTTATCGACCTCCGTTATTGGCTGTCGGATAAATTTATTCTGGAAATTTATGGTGGAGGAACAACTGGCACCCAGATTGGGAACGATGCTTTCGGCAATCCTATCAATGATCCCTATTGGGCCTATTGTTACGGTATGGGAATCAAGACCAACCTAGTAGAGCCTTTTGACGGCTTGATGGTTCAATGCGTTACCCACCTTCTTTACTATCAGAACTCCACTCAAAGAAGCACCCAAATAGATCTTTATCAGGACCAATACCAGTATCTGAGCGTATCGATCGGATTGGGGTTTGAATATTTTTTATCCTTTGTAAAAAATCTTTCGTTAGAAACAAGTGCGAGTTTGGAATTTGATGAAAATTGGGAAAATTACATTGTAACTCCCCGAAACACGAGCATTGCTGAATCGTTTAATCTATCCACCTATGTTTTCAAGGGGACGACCCCGGGGTTTAACCTGACATCGATATCCATCCATTATTATTTTTGAGTCTATCTAACAAAGCGGCTGAGTTTGCCCATTCTGATTTAGGTTTGGCTTTATCAGCAGTAAAGGCGAAAAAATTGTCGCAATTATGTCCGCTTTTTACCAGTCTAAAAAAATTTGCATTAAAAATGTGTGAATTTAGTCCGTTAAACAATTATTTATTTGCAAAAAAAATAAAAAACTATATATTCGGCTTTGCTTCCAAATTTATTGATTGATATTTTTAAAATCGAATTTGTATTTTTATAAACGGCTTAATCGAGAAAATATGAAAATAATATTTTATTTATTCTTCCTTTTATCTTTTGCCATTTGTACTGCTGCTATGGCATCAGAGGATAACAATTCGTTATTAAAGACTGCTAATGAGGCTTTTAAGAGTAAAGACTACTCGACAGCTTTAACTGATTATCAAACAGCCCTCAACGATCTCGCGCCACAAGAAAATCAACAAGCAACCCCAACAGTCATTCCGACAGTAACTGTTTTAAATAAAGTAACATCCTTTTTTAGTGGGTATTCCGCAGGTTCCCCATCCAACTCAAAAAACATTGGAAGTAGTTATATCTGTTTGAAGATGGGTGATTGTTATGTTCATGAAAAAAAAGTAGATCAAGCGGTGAGTATGTTTGACATGGGAGCTTCACTTACCGGCGATAACAAAATCGGAAATGAATGTTTGTTCCAAAAAGGTTTTTATGAAATGCACGAGAAAGATTATTTAGATGCGTACCACTCAATTGTAGTGTTCACAAAATATCTT
>PLFD01000033.1 GCA_003136635.1 candidate division FCPU426 bacterium
TCGTTACCGAAATTATTGAATAAAGAAAAGGCGAGGCGAGAATGGCGACGGCCACCAGTCAAAAAATTAGAATTAAATTAAAGGCTTATGACCATAGGCTTTTAGACCGCTCAACGGTTGAAATTATTGAAACGGTTCGTAGAACTGGCGCCATTGTTTTGGGCCCTGTTCCTCTGCCGACTGAGATTAATCGTTGGACAGTTTTGCGAAGCCCGCATGTTGACAAGAAATCTCGCGAACAGTTTGAGATTCGGACTCACAAGCGTTTAGTGGATATTGTGAACCCAAACCAAAGAACGATTGATGCTTTGATGAAGCTTGATCTGCCTGCTGGCGTGGATGTAGAGATTAAGTTGTAAGGTGAATGAAATGAGCGAAAACGTGAAAACCTTAATTGGAAAAAAAATAGGTCAAACCACACTGTTTGAAGAGAGTGGCAAGGCGACTCATGTTACTGTTTTGGAAGTAGGTCCTTGTGTGGTGATTCAGAAGAAAACACAGGAAAAAGAAGGCTATAACGCTCTTCAACTGGGTTACGCAGAAAGAAAAGATAAACATACGACCAAAGCCCAGCAAGGACATTTTAAAAAATCAGGGGCTACTCCGAAGCGTATTCTTCAAGAAGTCAGGGTTGACGATGTAGCTCCTTATCAAGTTGGTCAAACGTTGACTGTTGAAAATCTTAAAGATGTGGTCTGGGTAGATGTGGCTGGAGTGACAATCGGCAAAGGTTTTCAAGGTGTTGTTCGTCGCCACGGTTTTGCTGGCGGTAAAAATTCTCACGGTAGTATGCATCATCGCCAACCGGGTGGTATTGGTGCTTCTTCGGATCCTTCGCGTGTTTATCCGGGTACTCGTATGCCGGGACACATGGGTGATGTTAAACACACCGTTTTGAACTTAAAGGTTATTAAAGTTGATTCTGATAACAACTTGTTGTTCGTTAGGGGAGCCGTTCCTGGCGCAGATGGCGGGATTATTACGGTTCGTCCAAGCGTTAAAAAGTAATTAAAGGTGAGATGAAATGCCTAAAGCGAATTTATACAATTTAGTTGGTAAGTCCACGGGTCAAGTTGAACTATCTGATAACCTTTTCGGTTTGAAAGTTCGTACTCACCATATTTGGCGTAGTGTGACTACGCATCTTTCGAATCAGCGTTTGGGAACAGTAAAGACTAAAAGTAAGGGTGAGGTTTCGGGTGGTGGTAAGAAACCATTTAAACAAAAAGGTACGGGTAATGCCCGTCAAGGTTCTTCGCGCGCGGTTCAATTTGTGGGTGGTGGTATTGCCCATGGTCCGAAACCTCGCGACTATTCTTTGGAACTTCCCAAAAAGATGCGCCAACAAGCTTTGGCGGAGACTCTTTCGGACAAAGCTCAAAATGGAAAAATTTTTATTATCGAAGATATCAAGTTCGATGCTCCGAAAACCAAGCAAGCGGTTAGTTTGTTAAAGAGTTTGGACTTGACTGGAAAAAAGTGTTTGATAGTTTTGAACCAATCAAATCCAGCTACTTTTAAAAGTTTTCGAAATGTTCCGAAGGTTAAAGTTTTGTCTAGCAACAACTTAAATACTTATGAAGTGATGAACCATGAAGTTTTGGTGTTGACGCAAGAAACTTTGAAGGAAATGACGGAAGTTAAGCTTAAGGGCTCTTCTCATAAGGGAAAAGTATAATGAAAAAATTACAGGATGTTATTGTTCGTCCGTTGGTGACGGAGCGCAGTACGGTTCTCAAGGAAAAGGGGAAATACTCTTTCGAGGTTCATCCTAACGCGACGAAAAAAGAAATTAAAAGCGCAGTCGAGACGATTTTTAAAAAAGAGAAGGTTGAAGTTTTGAAAGTTAATACGGCGAATATCCCAGGGAAAATTCGCAGATTTGGCCGTCACGTTTCTAAGGCGTACCGCTGGAAACGGGCCATCGTTACTTTAAAGCCGGGCCAAAAAATTGAATTCTTTGAAGGGGCGTAAGCGTCATGGCGATAAAGCTTTATAAACCAACTTCTGCTGGCCGTCGAGCAATGACGGCTTTGACGGGCGAAAATTTAACTAAGAAGGCTCCCGAAAAATCATTGGTGTTGCCTCTTAAGTCCACCGGTGGACGTAACATGCATGGTCGTATTACCAGCCGTCACCGTGGCGCTGGACATAAAAGACAATACCGGTTAATTGATTTTGGTCGCGGCAAACTGGGCATGACTGCCAAAGTAGTTTCTTTGGAATATGATCCAAATCGTTCTTGTCGAATTGCTTTGGTTCAGTATTTGGATGGTGAAAAGCGTTATATTTTGGCCCCGGAAGGTTTACAAGTTGGTGATCAAGTTATTTCAGGCCAGGGCGCAGACGTAAAACCCGGTCATTCGATGAAGTTAAAAGACGTCCCTTTGGGTTCGCTAGTTCACAACATTGAAATTCGGCCTGGAAAAGGTGGTCAATTAGTCCGCTCGGCTGGTGCAGTGGCTCAGTTGATGGCTCGTGAAGGGGATTACGCCACGGTGAAGTTGCCTTCGGGTGAAATGAGAAAAATTCACATTGAATGCACTGCATCAGTGGGTCAAGTTGGCAATCTGGATCATATTAACGTCAGTATCGGTAAGGCTGGTCGCATGAGGTGGATGGGCGAACGTCCCCAATCACGCGGTGTGGTTACTCGGCCTGGAGACGGACATCCTATGGGTGGTGGCGAAGGAAAAAGCTCTGGTGGGCGTCATCCGACCACTCCTTGGGGCAAACCGACAAAGGGTTATAAGACACGTCAAAATAAATTGACCGAAAAGTACATAGTTAAGCATCGTAAATAAGGAAGAGGGTTAAAAATGGGAAGATCATTAAAAAAAGGTCCTTATGTTGATCAAAAGCTTTTAGCGCTTATTCAGAAAATGAATCGAGCGAATGAGAAGAAAGTGATTAAAACCTATGTTCGTCGTTCGTCGGTTCATCCGGATTGGGTTGGTCATACGTTCGCTGTTCATAATGGGAAAAAATTTATTCCTGTTTTTATCACCGAAAACATGGTGGGGCATAAGTTGGGTGAATTTTCTCCGACGCGCACGTTTAAGTCGCATGGCGCAGTGAAAACAGAAAAATCGGTTGCTTTAAAGTAAGCTGGATTAAAGAGGTGTTTTAAAATGCAAGCACAGGCGATTTCTAGATATTTGAGGGTTACACCTCGTAAGGCTCGGCAGGTAGTAGGATTGATCCGTAAAAAGCCGGTAGCGGAAGCTTTAAACATTCTTGCTTTCACCAAAAAGCGGGCCGCTGGTGAATTGGCTAAGATTTTGAAAGCTGCTGTTTCAAATGCTGGGCAAAATACTCGGGTTGACATTGATCGCTTGGTAATTAAGTCTGTCCAAGTCGATGGCGGCCCAATGATGAAAAATACTCGTCGTTTTATTCCGCGAGCAATGGGTAGAGCTAGCGCGCTTCATCATCGTACGAGCCATATTAAAGTTGTGGTTTCGGACGAAATTAAAAATTAGTGAAGGGTTTGGGAGGAAATTTTGGGACAAAAAATTAATCCGATTGGTTTCAGGGTCGGCATTATCCGTGATTGGGATTCGATTTGGTTTAACGCCAAGCATAGGCTTTATACCCAGACCTTATTGGAAGATATCAAAATTCGCAGGTTTGTTAAGATTCGTTTGAAAAATGCCGGAGTGGCCAAGGTTGTTTTGAAGCGCAAGGGTGAAACAGTTGAGGTTGATATTTTTGCTTCTCGTCCTGGAATTGTTATTGGTAAAAAAGGTTCCGAGGTTGATAAGCTTAAAGATGAACTGAAGCAATTTACGAAAAAAGAAATCAAAATCAATATAAACGAAGAAAAGCACCCAGAAACTAATGCGCAGTTAATAGCTGAAGGTGTTTGTGGTCAATTGGAAAAACGTGTTGCTTTTCGCCGTGCGATGAAAAAAGCGATTCAAAGTGCGATGGATGGCGGGGCTAAAGGAATTAAAATCATGTGTGCCGGACGTTTAGCCGGATCTGAAATTGCCCGAACTGAATGGTATCGTGAAGGTCGGGTGCCTCTTCATACACTAAGAGCGGACATTGATTATGGTTTTTTTGAAGCAAACACGACCTATGGAAAAATTGGTGTGAAGTGCTGGGTATTTAAGCGAGAGATTTTTGGAGCGAAAGACAAACAAGAAGAGATTGTTGTTCCGAAACCAAAAATAGCTCCACGGGAACGTAAAGTTGCTGTAACGAAGCCAAACCAAGCTTAATCGAATATTGAGGAATTAGATCATGTTAATGCCAAAACGAGTTAAGTATCGAAAGACGATGAAGGGGCGTATGCGGGGTAAAACCAAAAACGGAGCTGCTTTTGCTTTCGGTGAATACGCTTTAAAGTCATTGGATGCGAGTTATGTAACTGATCGTCAAATTGAAGCCGCGCGTGTAGCAATCAACCGGCATATGAAACGTGTTGGAAAATTGTGGGTTCGTATTTTTCCAGATAAGTCTGTTACGCGTAAACCGGCTGAAGTTCGTATGGGTGGTGGAAAAGGTTCACCGGATCATTGGGCGGCCAGAGTGAAACCGGGAAGGATTTTGTTTGAGTTGAGCGGCTGTCCTGAAAATGTGGCAAAAGAAGCTTTTGAATTGGCTTCGCACAAATTACCTGTTCGCACAAAGTATCTTTCTCGCACCCAAATGGGAGGTGTTTAATGAAATCTAAAGAAATTCGTGAATTGGATGTTGAACAGTTGAAACAACAACTGATTACTAAAGAAGAAGAGCTTTTTAACTTAAAAATTCAACTATCTACAAAGCAGTTGGAGAATCCTATGAAAATTAGGGATGCTCGGCGCCATGTGGCTCGTTTAAAAACTATTCTTCGGGAAAAAGAAAAAGGCTCTAAGGCCTCGTGAGGAGACGTTATGTCATCGGATAATGCAAAACCCTTAACTAGGGTGAAAACTGCGGTGGTTGTCAGTAGGAAAATGGATAAAACTGCCGTGGTGGCGATTGAGCGCTTAGTAAAGCATCCGCTTTATCAAAAACTGATTCGTAAACGCAGTACATTTAAAATTCATGATCCTAAAAATGAAACTCAAAAAGGGGATGTTGTTTTAATCGCTGAAACAAGACCCATTAGTGCGGATAAGCATTGGCGTCTAGTAAAGATTGTCAAAAAAGCAGTAGCGATTGAGGAGGCTAAATTATGATCATGCCTCAAACAATGCTAAATGTTGCTGACAATAGCGGTGCCACGAGAATTATGTGCATTCATGTTCTGGGGGGTACTAAGCGTCGTTACGCTGGTATCGGCGATGTTATCGTAGCCGCCGTAAAAGAAGCTATTCCTGGGGGCGGTGTTAAAAAAAGTGAAGTGGTTAAGGCCGTTGTGGTTCGTCAAAGACGAGTTTTTGTCCGTCCGGATGGTTCAACGGTACGTTTTGACGAAAATGCTGCAGTTATTATTAACGATCAAATGAATCCGCGAGGAACCCGTATTTTTGGACCGGTTACGCGCGAATTACGAGAAAAGAATTTTATGAAGATTATTTCCCTGGCGCCGGAGGTTTTGTAAGTTATGCATGTTCACCGTGAAGATACAGTCGTGGTTTTGGCCGGCAAAGACCGTGGTAAAAAAGGCCGCGTACTTAAAATTATTAACAAGACAGAAAAAGTGTTAGTTGAAAAAATTAACATGGTTAAAAGGCATACTCGTCCCAATCAAGAATTGCCGCAAGGTGGTATTGTTGAGAAGGAAGCTGCTATTCACGTCTCTAATTTACAGGTTGTTTGTTCGAAGTGTGGAAAAGCTACTCGGGTTTCTCATAAAATTTTGTCGAGCGGTAAAAAAACTCGTGTTTGTAAAAAATGCGGCGAAATTTTGGATAAGGAAAAGTAAGATGGCGACGATTTTGAAAGATAAGTATAGCAAAGAAATTGTTCCGGCCTTGATGAAAAAGTTTGATATTAAAAATATCATGCAAGCTCCAAAGGTCGAAAAAATTGTAATCAACGTTTGCGTCGGGAAAGCGGCTTCCGAAAACAACATTAAGTTGTTGGATATGGCTGTCGAGGAATTAACTGCAATTACTGGGCAAAAACCTGCGATTACAAAGTCTAAAAAAGCTATTTCCAATTTCAAGCTTCGGGCAAATCAGCCGCTCGGTGCGAAAGTTACGTTGCGTGGTGACCGGATGTATCAATTCATGGAACGCCTTTTTATGGTGACCTTCCCACGTGTTCGCGATTTTAGAGGAGTCCCCACGCGTTCGTTTGATGGACGAGGAAATTATACGCTAGGATTAAAAGAACAGATTATCTTCCCGGAAATTAACTTTGACAGTGTTCAATTTATTCATGGGATGGATATTACTTTTGCTACGTCCGCTAATAATGATGAGCAAGCCAGGGAATTGTTGAAGTTGCTTGGCATGCCCTTTAGAAATAATTAGGAGAGTTATGGCTAAGAAATCTTTGGTCAATAAGCAAAAACGCAAGCCTAAGTTTAAGGTGCGGGCTTATAACCGTTGTAATCTTTGTGGCCGCCCCCGAGCTTTTTTGAGGCGGTTTGGTATGTGCCGTATTTGTTTTAGAAATCTCGCTGGCGAGGGTAAAATTCCCGGCGTAATCAAAGCTAGCTGGTAAGTTCTAAGGAGACTACTGATATGTCCATGACGGACCCAATTGCAGATATGTTAACAAGAATTCGAAACGCGAATCATGTTTTTAAGGAGAAGGTTGATGTGCCTTATTCGAAATTAAAAATGGAAATCGCCAGGATTCTTTCAGAAGAGGGATTTATTAAGAATTATAAAGTGGTTGAAGATAAAGGTAAGCCTTCTTCAATTCGAATCTCGTTGAAGTATGGCGATAAGAAAGAAAGAGTTATTACTAACATTACTCGGACAAGCCGTTCTGGTCGTCGGGTATATTCGAGTAAGTCAAAGGTTCCGAAAGTTATCGGCGGTTTAGGAATTGCAATTATTTCTACTTCTAAAGGAATTTTGACGGATCAACAAGCCAGGTTGCAGGGTGTTGGCGGCGAAGTTCTTTGTTTAGTTCATTAATTTTTTGAGAGTTTAAGGGAGAAGTCATGGCGCGAATTGCCAAAAAACCAATTGAGATTCCGCAAGGCGTCAAAATTAAGACAGATGGAGCAAAAGTTATGGTTGAAGGGCCTAAAGGTTCCTTAAATCATGAAATAATGCCCGGCTTGAAGCTGGATATTAAAGAGAAAGCTCTTTATGTAATGCCGATTGAAAACGCGGATGTTGAAACAAAAGCGTTGAATGCCAGTCACGGGTTGACGCATGCTTTGATTAAAAACATGCTCAAAGGTGTTTCAGCGGGATTTGAAAAAAAGCTTGAAATTCAAGGTGTGGGTTACCGCGCCGCTCTGGATAAAGGGAAATTGACTATGTCTTTAGGTTTCAGCCATCCCGTAGTGATGGAATTACCCAAAGGGATTACTGTTGATATTGAAAAACAAACGCTTTTGACAATTAAAGGCGTGGATAAGTATCTGGTTGGTGAAATGGCGGCAAAAATTCGCCGAGTGAAACCTCCTGAAGTTTATAAGGGAACAGGTATTCGGTACTCAGGTGAATATGTTCGTAAGAAGGTTGGTAAGACGGGAGCTACCGGCAAAACCGGAGCTAAATAAGTTTTAGGAGTTTCTAGATGGCGTTGGAACATCAAAATATCAAACGTATTCGTCGTCATATAAGAATTCGCAAGAAACTAACTGGTTCGACCGAAAGACCCCGTTTAGTAGTTCATCGTGGCGCTAAAAATATAACCGCTCAGATTGTGGATGACATAAAGGGCATCACTATTGTTTCGGCTGCGAGCTTTGATACCAATTTGCGCAGCAAGGTGAAGTTTGGCGGTAATGTAGAAGCGGCAAAAGCGGTTGGTGTTCAAATCGCCAAATTAGCCAAAGAAAAGTCAGTCAATCGAGTTGTATTTGACCGTGGAGGCTATATATTTCATGGTCGCATTAAGGCTCTGGCCGAAGCAGCTCGCCAGAATGGCCTGGAATTTTAAGGAATAAGGAAAAATATGGCGCGCATTGATGCAACAAAATTTGATTTAAAAGAGAAAGTTATCCACATCAACCGTGTGGCAAAGGTTGTCAAGGGAGGAAGACGGTTTAGTTTTTCCGTTCTGGTTGTAGTTGGTGACAGTCACGGTCATGTCGGAATTGGAACGGGTAAAGCCAGTGAAGTTCCGGATGCCATTCGTAAATCGGTGGATGATGCTAAGAAAAATTTAATTTTCATACCTTTAAAGGGAACGACTCTATACCACGAGATTATCGGCGAATTCAAAGCATCTCGAGTGATGCTGAGGCCGGCCGCTCCTGGTACGGGTATTATTGCGGGCGGCGGCGTGAGAGCTGTTTGTGAAATGGCCGGAATAACGGATATTCTTACCAAATCCATTAAGTCAGACAATGTATTTAATGTGGTGCAGGCCACGCTAAGGGGTTTGCGTGCGATTCGATCACCGGAAGTAGTAGCTGCTTTACGCGGTAAAACGGTTGAAAGTTTAACGGGAGTTGCTAAGTCATGAGCGAATTAAAAATTCAATTAATTAAAAGCTTAAGCGGCCGTTTACCTAAGCACGTTAGAATCGCGGAAGCCTTAGGATTGCGGAAGATTCGACAAACTGTTGTTCGCCCGGATACAGCTATTATTCGGGGTATGGTTGAAAAAATTGGTTATCTTGTTGAAATAAAAAAGTAAGGTTAAGACTATGAAAATTACTCAATTAAAACCCGCACGGGGTTCCGTGAAGCGCCGTAAAATTGTCGGTAAGGGTCCTGGATCGGGCCATGGAAAAACGGCTACACGCGGTCATAAAGGTCAAAATTCTCGCACGGGCGGCGGAGTTCGTCTTGGATTTGAAGGCGGTCAAACACCCATCTATCGCAAACTGCCAATTCGGGGTTTTAAAAGTATTGGTAAAATTGTTTTCGACGTAGTTAACCTTGAGCAATTAGGGAAATTTGAAAACGGTTCTACTGTTACGCCTGTTGAACTGAAACAAAAAGGTTTTGTTGGCGGAAGAGACCGCGTTAAAATTTTGGGAAATGGCGAATTGAAAAATAAACTTACCGTGAAAGCTCACGCGTTTAGCGCTTCGGCTCTTGAAAAAATCAAGGCTGCTGGCGGAACCGCGGAGGTTGTGTAAGTGCTTTCAGCTTTTGCGAACATCTTTCGAGTTCAAGAACTAAAAAACAGGGTTTTATTTACCTTTGCGATCTTGTTGGTCTATCGCATTGGCATTCATGTGCCTGTTCCGGGCGTGGATGTAACTTCTTTGGCAGTTTTCTTGGGGAAACAAACATCGGGTGGGGTTCTGGGTTTTCTAAATACCTTTTCCGGCGGCGCTTTAAAACAGGCTTCCATTTTCGCTTTGGGTGTCATGCCTTATATCAGTATGTCCATCATTCTTCAGCTTTTAACAGCAGTTATACCGACATTGGAAAAATTATCGAAAGAAGGGGAAATGGGCCGCCGTAAGATCACCCAATATACCCGTATCGGTACAGTAGGCTTATGCATCGTCCAAGGTCTGGGAACGACTTATCTCTTACATTCTTTCGGTAATGGAAACTATATTTATCATTGGGGTCTCGGGTTTCAATTTATGACGGTTTTAGCTTTGACTACGGGAACTATTTTTATCATGTGGTTAGGTGAACAAATTACCGAGTATGGAATTGGAAATGGAATGTCCCTTATTATTTTTGCGGGCATTGTGGCAGGAATTCCGGCGCAGTTGGCACAAAATTATAGAATGTTTTCCATTAACCAAATTAATCTTTTTTCTCTCATTTTGTTTTCTGTTTTCACGCTTTTAACGATTGCTTTCATTGTTGTTTTGCAACAAGGAGCTCGCAAAATTCCAGTTCAATACGCGACTCGTGTTGTCGGACGTCAAGTATTTAAAGGTCAATCAACTCAATTGCCGTTAAAAGTTGACTATTCCGGTGTGATCGCCGTTATTTTTGCTTCCTCCATTTTAATTTTCCCCTCTCAGATTGCCCGTTATTTGGAATCGGTTGTTTCGCTGGATAGTTGGTTTTATAGCTTTTTTGATTTTATAGTTACCAACTTATCGCCGGGTGCGTATTTTTATTATGTGATTTATTCGTTTTTGATTATTTTCTTTTGTTATTTTTATACAGCAATTGCATTTAATCCCATTGACTTGTCTGAAAATATGAAAAAATATGGCGGTTTTATTCCCGGCATTCGTCCTGGACAACCAACGGCTGAATTCATCGATAAGACATTAACTCGAATAACCATTTGGGGTGCTTTGGCGGTTTGCGCGATTGCGATTTTTCCAGAAATTATTGCGAGAAACTTACACATACAATTCAATTTCGGCGGAACATCCCTTTTGATTATTGTAGGTGTTTCTTTGGACACGATGAAGCAAATCGAATCCCATTTATTAACTCGACATTATGAGGGCTTTATGAAAAAGGGACGTCTGAAGGGTCGGAGCGCGTTTTGATAAGAATTATACTTTTTGGCGCACCAGGCGCGGGTAAGGGCACTTATTCAGCCGAGCTAATAAAAAAATATAAAGTTCCACAAGTCTCCACGGGAGATATGCTGCGGGCCGAGGTTAAGGAAGGTACGGAGCTCGGGAAAGAGGCCCATGAATTCATGAAACACGGGCAACTGGTTCCGGACCAAATGGTTATCGAAATGGTTCATAAAAGAATTCAAGAGCCTGACGCGGTTAATGGTTTTATTTTAGATGGCTTTCCAAGAACTGTGACGCAGGCTAATAGTTTAGATCTAATGCTTCACCAAATGAACATTGAGTTAAGCGGTGTTATTAAAATAGAGATTAGCCAAGAAACAATTCTTTCGCGATTGACTGGACGCCGTGTTTGTACAAATTGTGGCGCTACTTTCAATATTGCTACGATGAAACCGAAACAGGAAGGAATTTGCGATAAATGCGGCCATAATTTAATACAAAGACCGGATGACCAGCCAACAACCATCTTAAATCGTTTGGCGATTTATCAAAAAGACACAGAACCGCTAATAGAATTTTATAAGAATAAAAATCTACTTCGACCTGTTCAATGTGAAGGTCCTTATAACGAGGCTTTGGCGAGAGTGTTTGCGGCATTGGAGAAAATGGCGAAAGTTTAGTGATAACAATAAAATCTGAAGCTGAAATAAAATTGATGCGGATTAGTGGAAAGATTGTCGGTCAGGCACTAGTGGAAATTAGGGCTCGAATAAAGCCGGGTGTGGCAACTCAAGAGATTGATAAATTTGCCTATGAGTTTTTTAAAAAAAACGACTGTGTTCCTGCGTTTTTAGGGTATCACGGGTATCCGGCTACCATATGTACCTCAATTAACGATGAGGTGGTTCATGGAATCCCTGGAAAGCGTGTTTTGGAAGAAGGGGACATTGTTGGGGTTGATATAGGCGCTTATTACAAAGGTTATTGTGGTGATTCGGCCCGTACTTTTTCAGTAGGTAAAGTAGATAAAAATATAGAAAAGTTGTTAGAAGTAACCTTTGAGTCGTTAAACAAGGGAATTGATCAATGCCGGATTGGAAATCGAGTTTCCGATATTGGGAATGCAGTTCAAAAATACGTTGAAAGTAATGGTTTTTATGTGGTTCGGGATTATGTAGGACATGGCATTGGGCAGGCTATGCACGAAGATCCTCAGGTACCCAATTATGGCAGGCCTCACCAAGGGCCCAGGATTGTTGAAGGTATGTGTCTTGCTTTGGAACCTATGGTGAACATGGGAACTGAGGAAGTAAAGGTTTTACAGGATGGCTGGACAGTTGTAACAAAAGATGGTAAATTCTCCGCCCATTTTGAAGACACTATTGCCATATTGGCGAATGGGCCGGAAAACTTGACGAGGGTCAATTAAAGCCCTTAGGTGAAGATTTTGGAGGCATATGCCAAAGGAAGATGCGATTTCGGTAGAGGGAATTATTATTGAAGCTCTGCCGAACGCTAGTTTTAGAGTTGAATTGGAAAACAAGCATGTTGTTTTAGCGCATGTTTCAGGAAAGATGCGGATGAATTTCATCCGGATTCTTCCTGGAGACCGGGTAACGGTGGAGCTTTCACCTTATGATTTGAATAGGGGAAGAATTACTTACCGGTTTAAGTGAAGCAATTGTAACTAAGGAAGGATTTCAAAATGAAGGTTCGGTCTTCGGTTAAGCCGATTTGTGATAAATGTAAAGTGATCCGCCGTAAGCGGGTAATTCGAGTGATTTGTACCAATCCCAAGCACAAACAGCGCCAGGGATAAGGAGAGAGAATATGGCTCGTATTTCAGGAATTGATTTACCAAAAGAGAAACGCATTGAAATTGCCTTAAACTATATTTACGGTATTGGGCCGTCTTTGTCCAAAAAGATTTTGGTGAAAGCTGGTGTAAATCCGGATATTCGCGTTAAGAATTTAAAGGACGATGAAGTGGGGCGTATTCAAACCACGATTAATGCCGAAAACATAAAAGTAGAAGGTGATTTGCGTCGTGAAGTTTCTATGAATATTAAGAGACTAATTGATGTGGGAACCTTTCGCGGAAGTCGCCACCGAAAAGGTTTGCCGGTTAGAGGACAACGCACAAAAACGAACGCGCGAACACGTAAAGGGCCCAAAAAGACGGCGGGTAGTGGCCGTAAAAAAGAAGAATAAAGTTTTTTTATTAATTGGGAAGAAAAGTTTATTTTTTTGTTAATTAGTTTTAAGGAGAAAAAGAGTGGCTGAAAAAGTTGAAGCGAAAATAGAAACCAAAGATGAAAAAGCAACCCAGGTTGCTGGAGCAAAAAAAGGAAAAAAAGCTCCTCGCAATGGTGTGGTTCATATTCAATGTACCTTTAATAATACTTTGGTGACCATTTCGGACGGAAAAGGGAATGTAGTGGCTTGGTCCTCAGCTGGTTCGGTTAATTTTAAAGGAAGTCGTAAATCGACGCCTTTTGCCGCTCAAGTTGCCGCTGAAACGGCTGGTAAGAAGGCTGTTGATGCCGGGATGAAAGCGGTTGAAATTTATGTTAAGGGTCCTGGTTCGGGACGAGAAGCGGCTATTCGAGCTATTCAAACATGTGGTTTGCAAATTCTTCTTATTAAAGATGTTACACCTGTCCCTCATAATGGTTGCCGGCCGCCTAAGCGCCGGCGCGTATAAAGGAGCTGCTGAATGGGTATTCAATCTGTTTGTCGTATCTGCCGTCGCGAAGGCATGAAACTTTATTTAAAGGGTACCCGTTGCGAAACGGAAAAGTGCGCCTTTGAACGTCGGGGTTATGCTCCCGGACAACATGGGCAAAGACGGAAAAAAGATACGGAATACGGTTTACAATTACGTGAAAAACAAAAGGTTAAGCGTATTTATGGAGTTTTGGAAAAACAATTCCGCCGGTATTTTTCGATTGCAGCCAGCAAAAAGGGTGTAACAGGCGAAACGCTTCTTCAGTTGTTGGAACAACGTTTGGATAACACAGTCTTTCGTTTGGGATTTGCTGAATCTCGCCGACAAGCTCGTCAAGTTGTTCGTCATGGAATGATTTTGGTAAATGGTAAAAAGGTTGATATTCCTTCTTATTCTTTGAAAGCCGGTGAAAAAATCGCTGTTTCAGACAGTTTCAAGGAAAATCCGGGCGTCAAGCGCTCTTTAGAAATGTTGCAAAAGCGTGGTGTTCCGGAGTGGCTGGAAGTCGATACAACAGCTTTGTCGGGTACGTTTAAGAAAGTTCCAACGAAAAATGAAATTGCTCTGCCGGTACAAGAGCAGCTGATTGTGGAATTGTATTCAAAATAAGTTAGTTAGAAATAGAAGAGTTAGGCCCCCTACGGGGGTTATTATCGCGGGAGGCATCATGCAAATCGGAAATGTTCAAATTCCAAAGTTTTTGGATTACGAAAAGGAAACTTTAACCTCGACTTACGGGAAGTTTGTAGCAGAGCCCTTTGAAAGAGGTTATGGTCAATCGGTCGGTAATTCTTTACGCCGTATTCTTCTTTCTTCTATTACGGGTGCTGCGGTTACTTCCGTTAAATTCGAGGGTGTTTCTCACGAATTTTCTTCCATCTCTGGTGTGGTTGAAGATACAACGGAAATTATTCTCAATCTTAAAGAACTTAAAATTAAATTATTTAAGCCTGGAACGAAAACTCTGCGTTTGTCTGTGAAAGGTGAACGTAATGTTGTGGCCGCTGATATCCAAGGTGACGCTGACGTTGAAATTTTAAATCCACAATTGCATCTTGCTACCTTAACCGAAGATGATGCTGCTTTAGATTTAGAAATCGAAGTGGCCGATGGACGGGGTTACTCTCCTTCTGAACGTAATAAACGTGAAGGACAGCCTATCGGAGTAATTCCGGTGGATTCCGTATTTACTCCAGTCACTCAGGTTAAATATTCTGTTGAGTCGGCTCGTATTGGCCAAATGACAGACTACGACAAGCTCATTATTGAGATTTCGACGGATGGACGCATTCATCCCGAAGATGCTTTGGCGCACGCTTCTAAAATATTGCGCGATTCGTTGCAAATTTTCATTAATTTTGAGGAAGAACCAATTCAGCAAGATGACTCTATGAGCGAAGAAGAAGAGAGAATGCGTGAACTTTTGAGTGAAAGCGTTGAAGAACTGGAATTGTCTGTTCGATCGGCGAATTGCTTAAAAACGGCTAACATTAAAACTATTGGAGACCTGGTTCGTAAAAGCGAATCCGATATGTTGAAATATAAAAACTTTGGCCGTAAGTCTTTGAATGAAATCAAGGAAATATTGGGCGGAATGGGTCTTTCTTTTGGAACTGATGTTGATTCTATTTTAGCCAAAGGTAAGCCGGTATCCTCAGTTCGTGTTGAAGCAAACGTTTAAGATTAGGAGTCTATAATGCGTCACCAAGCACATCATGGCCGTTTAGGGGTTCAACCCTCTCACCGTCGTGCGATGATCAGAAACATGGTCACTTCGCTGTTTAAGCACGAGAGAATTAAGACTACTAAAACCCGTGCAAAAGAAGTACGCCGTTATGCTGAAAAAATGATTACTCTCGCGAAAAAAGAAACTCTGGCATCTAAAAGAGATGTTCTTGGTTTTGTAAGAGAACGTGATGTTGTCAATAAATTGTTTAAAACCTTGATCTATCGCTATTCTCAACGTAAGGGTGGTTATACCCGTATATTGAAATTGGGTTATCGCGCGGGTGATGGAGCGGATATGGTTTTCTTGGAGTTGGTGGATCGGCCAACTGAAGAAAAATCGACAGAACCCATAGCTGACAAAAAAGAAAAAACGGAAGCAATTGAGACGACTTCTGAAGAGGTTGTTGGGACTAAGAAGAAAAAGTCGAAAGAAGTAACGCCCGCTTCTTGAGGAAGTCCGCGAGAACTAAAATTAGCATGGCTCTCGATCAAATTATTTATGATTTTCATGAAGGATTCTCTATGAAGAATATTTCACTTAAAATCTTCCTCATCCTCTCGTTTTTATTTTCTCTATCTATAGCATCAACTGTATTGGCGCAGAATGGTGATATAGATTTATCCGGCGGACTTGAAACCAATCATCAAAATTATTTTTACAAAGATCCCAATAAGGCGTTCTTACAAGCTTTATTTCCGGGCATATTGATCCATGGTTACGGCCACTTTTACGCTAATGATCAATTAACAGGGGATGTTCTTTTAACCGGAGAAGTTGTGTCGTTGTTATCGATAGGATGCGGCATTCTGATTGAATCTGACACGACAACTTTTTCTGGTGGAATATTGGGGAATAGCCAGAACGCGGGAACTGTCGGAACAAATATGATTTGGGGCGGGATTGCGGCATTTACGCTTTTATGGGTAGTAGACATGGCGCATGCGCCAACGGCAGCTAGTGATTACGACGCTGAACATGGATTAAAACCAATCGCCTATATGGAACAAAACAGCCCTGTTTTGGCTTTGGCTTGTCGTTTCTGAAAAATCAATTAATATAAAATTAAAAGACAATTGTGGTTTGGTTCTTTTAAATTGTTTATTGCTTTAAGCCTTATTCGCGAGTTTTTTCATTTTGGCTGAGAACGTTTTTAACTTCTCCAGAAAAATTGGTTGCTTCACTAATAATTCGGTTTGCGTTTTTATTGGAACCTTTTGTTAGTTTGTACCCTGCTTCAGCAAGCGCTTGTTTCCAACTTCCGAATTCACGCCGTGCCGCCGAATAAAGAGCCAATCGATCCCGATAAGTTGTCAAAAGATTTAAAGATTGAGAGCTTTTCACTTCGTCTAAAACCTGAGTTTTTGACCATTTTGTTAATTTACTGCGTCTGCGGAATTTTCCTTCATCAAGAATTTGATCGTAATTAATCCCCGCTTCTCTAACGGCATTTGCCCAGCTATTAAAATACCGACGAGAGGAGGCTGCGGTGAAAAGCGAAACATGATTTTTTGAGATGTAGCCTGCCGAAAGATCAATGTTTTGATTCTTAAAGTCTTTGATCATCTCGATGATAATTTCTTTAGACCATTTTTGTTTCATGTTTGCCACCTAAGGTTTGATGCCGTCAATTATAATAAAATATCCGATAGAAGCTAAAGATATTAAATGTACTTTTCGTCAGGATGGTCCGCCAATTGTCTTACAAAGTTAAAGATTGTTTTGAAATGTTCTTATTTTTGGCCTTAACTCTATCGGTTTATTGCCTGTTTATTTTTACTATTCCCATCGCCAAAGAACCCCACGGGTGGATTGCGTTGAATGGGTTTGATAATCCTTTGTGGATTGGTCGTATTGACGCGTTGATTTTTGGTTCCGCGTTAGTCTGCGCTTTATTAGGCGCGCTGATGATGGAATGGATATCCGCTTTATCGCCCGGAGTTGTCCAAAATCTTTGGGTTCTCACTTATTTTTTTATTTGGGTCGATACTGTTTTTGTTCTATCTATGGAGTACCAAACGATTGGGTTTTTATTGCGGTTTGTTTTGGGATTTGTTTTCATCTTCTTGTTCTTTTTCGCTCTTCGCTTTTTTGGATTTCAACCAGAAACTAAAACTGCAGTTTCAAATTCGAAAACAGGCATTGTCCAATATTGGACATGGGGCTGGATGAGTTTTTATTTTTCCCTTTCTTTTTTGCTGATTTACAACTCGTTTAGGTATTCCGATTTTCGCTTGCCGCTCGCTTTTGGAGCATTCGGCGTTTGTTTTTTAAACTATGTTTTCTCTTTGTTCCTCTTACAATCCGAAGGAAAAATCGTTGATCAGTATTCAAGAATTGGAAGAACCGTATTCGTGATTTGGTTTTTAGTTTTATTGGGTTGTTTGGCGGGACGAAAATGGTTTTTTTGAAATACAACACTAAGGTTTCGTTTGATATCTGGACATTTTTTTTTATTTTTTTTGCGGCTAATTCTTTCTTGGCTTACGATTCACTTTCTTATTCGGTTAAAGCGTGGCTTGTGGTGTTCGGTTTAATCGGGCCAGGGATAGTTGCGATATGTTCCTGTCGTTTTTCTGAAGAAAAATCTTATTTCTATATTGAAACGTTTTCGGATAATTTCAGTAAATGGTTTTTTGTTTTATTTATTCCCGCCCTCTTTTTTCGTTTTTATCACCTGACCAGTTTTTACTTATGGCCAAACGGCGATGAGGGTCTTCATGGGTTTTTGGCAATCCCGTTAGTTTCAAAATGGAACTGGCAATTTTTTTACACAGTTGGAGAACATCCGCCGCTTCTTATCTGGTCTTTAGTTCCGTTTTTCGAGTTTTTCGACTCGCCTTTTTTCGACACTTGGTTTTTGCCCGCATTTTTTTCATCCATTGCTGTTCCGGCAGGCTATTGGGCGTCGCGCCAATTTTTTTCAAAATCCTTTTCCTGGTTGTTTGGTTTTTTTTTAGCTTTCAGTTTTTGGCCTCTTTATTTCGGAAGATTTTGCCATCAAGGTATTTTTACTCCATTTTGGGAACTGTTCGGTTTTTTGCTCCTTTCATTTTTTATTAAAGCGAAGTCTGAACACCGGAAAAATGTTTGGATATTTTGTCTCGGCCTTTGGATCGGCTTGGGGTCATTAACTTTTACGGCTTGGGCGGTTGTTATTTTGTTGTTTGCTTTAACCATCACGGTTGTTTGGTTTTATGGTTATCGAAAGCATTTTGATTATTTAATTGGTTTTTTTACAGGTCTTTTTGTGGGAACTTTGCCGTTTATCATAGCCGCTTACCAAAATGGATATGGCCATCACTTAATTGACACTTCTTCAGCCAGCCATTATTTCACACTCACCCATGAGCTGCTAACCCATCTTTCTTACATAACCTGTTTGTTTTGGGGGTCGCTGCAAACCGGCAGTTCTTACGCCCCGGTTTGGGGAGGGATGTTAAACCCTCTTCTGAGTTCTTGTTTTTTTATCGGCGTGATCGAATTGATTTGCCGCTGGAATGAAAAAATAACCATTTGGATATTTGCCGCCTTTTTAATTTTATTTTTACCCGGTTTTTTATCGGCGGATTACGTTGAGTTTAATCGGGTTATTCAGGTAATGCCGATTGTTTTGTTGGTGACTGTTCTGGGGTTACAACAATTAATAGGGGTTTTGCCCCGCCACAAAAAATGGGTTTTGGTTCCGCTGCTTCTAGGTTCCTTTTTGCTCGACATGAATCAATTTTTGAAACCGGCGGTAGATGGCCCGGCTTGGAACCTGAACTTTAAGAAAGAAGTACCGGATGAAAACTTTTACGCTTATCGGATATTAAATAGTGAATATTCCCAAATAGGTCCTGGGCTCATTTTTACTGATTTTATGCCTCTCACCCATGGTCATACGCTTCATGTGACCACCTATCATTTTAACGCTTCGTTAAATCCAAAGTTGAACGCTGCTGATGCCAAGTGGGTTGGATTAATGGTCAATATCCACTATCAGAAATTTTTGGAAAAAAGATTCCCTGGATCGATATGGAAAAACGTGACGCCTGCTCCGCCGGGAGAAGGCGGATCAGTGGTCGGCATTGTTCCCGTTAATGAAACCAATGTTAAGGTTTTTGAAAATTGGAATAAAGTTCATCAGTATTTTTATCAGCTCAACCTGCAGGCAGAGAATATGTACAACGATCCGAAATTGTATCAATCGGCGCTTATGCATTTTTCAGATGGGTACCCCCTGGTTAAAGGAGATCCTTTTTTGGAATCTTGTTTTGGTGAATGGGTTACCCAATTTCACTGGGGTGTTGACCATCGAGCTAATATTCTTCTCATGAAACGGGCTATAAAAGCCGGTTATCCCTGCGCTCATTTGTATTACAAGTTGGGTGAGTTTTTATTTTTAGACCACCGGTTGCCCGAAGCGAAAGAGGCTTTCATAAGGGCCGTAAATTGTAAACCCAATGAAACTCAAGCGGCGGACTGGATTAAGGTCATTGATCAAATCCTTGCTCAGAATAAAGGAAAAAAGGGTGGACTTGACAGGCCTTCTTGAGGTCGTTATAGTTCTTTAACTCGCAGTTTAGATTTTTAGGAGATTTATGACTTTCGGAAAAGCAAACAACTTACCTCTCTTGGTATTGGTAGTCGTATTGCGTCCGGAAGCGGATTGCTCCTAACGACGGCTACCAAGCCGCGGGGCCCGCTTCCAAGGGCTACCGCGGCTTTTTTGTTTTAAAGCCAAAAGTAACCCACCGGTCGCAAACCCCAACCTGTTGTGAAGTGGTTTTTGAGAGCTTAAAAAGGCTGTTTTCCCTTATTTATCTCTCAAAAAGGCTGTTCCGGTTGTTCGAAATGATATAACCGGGTAAACCGTTTTTCAGTTGAGTCTTAATTGTGAAAAAACGGCTGTATTTATTGTAAAATCTGGGTCTTTCGCGTCCGGCAAGGGCGGGAACCTTTTAGGAGAAACCGATGGCTAAGACAAAACTCAAAACCGGAGCCCAAATGGTGGTGGATATCCTCGTGGACGAGGGTGTGGAAATTCTTTGGGGATTAACGGGCGGGGCCGTTCTGCCCATTTTTGACGCGCTCTATCAAAACAGCGACCGCATCCGGCTGGTCGACACGCGCCACGAGCAGGGCGCCATTCATATGGCCGAAGGCTACGCCAAGGCGACCGGACGGGTGGGCGTCTGCATCGCCACCTCAGGCCCCGGCGCGACTAACATTGTGACGGGTTTAACGGACGCCTATATGGATTCTGTTCCCCTGGTGGCCATCACGGGCCAGGTGCCGTCGCATTTAATCGGCACTGACGCTTTTCAGGAAGCGGATGTGGTGGGAATTACCCGTTCCTGCACCAAGCATAACTTTCTGGTGAAGAGTATTCAGGAACTGCCGCAAATTATGCGCGACGCTTTTTTCATCGCCCGCACCGGACGTCCGGGGCCGGTGCTGGTGGATATCCCCAAGGACATCGCGGCCGCTTCGGCTGAAGTGCCTTATCCCAAACACTCCACGGTTCCTTTGTCCAAACTGGTGCCGACGATTGATTTCAGCCAGGTGGAGAAAATTGCCGATCTCATCAAGCACGCCAAACGTCCGCTGATTTACGCGGGCGGCGGTGTCATCAACGCCGGGGCCTCCGACGCGCTGTATAAGTTCGCGCGCAAAACCAACATTCCGGTCACTTTAACCCTCATGGGTCTGGGCGCCTATCCGGCCAACGACCGCCAGTTCATCGACATGCTGGGCATGCACGGTTCCTACCGCGCCAACATGGCCCTGACCTATTGCGATCTTCTTATCGCCATCGGCAGCCGGTTTGACGACCGGGTGACGGGTAAACTTTCCGAATTTTCACCCAGTTCCAAAAAGGTCCATATCGACATCGATCCGACTTCCATCGGCAAGAATGTGCATGTGGACGCCCATGTGCTCGGCGACATGAACACCATTCTGGCCGCCCTGATCAAACAGGTGGGTTCACAGGATTACGACGAGTGGTATGACCAAATCGACGGCTGGCAGAAAAAGCATCCCTTGATCGCCTACGATCAAAAACCAACCGCGCCGGTTTTGCCGCAGTTTGTGGTTGATGAGATTTTCCGTCTCACCAAGGGCGACGCCATTATCACCACCGAAGTGGGCCAGCATCAAATGTGGGCGGCCCAATACTACAAGTTCAACAAGCCCCGCCGCTGGATCACTTCGGGCGGCTTGGGAACGATGGGTTTTGGTTTCCCGGCGGCCATCGGGGCGGCCTTTGCCTTTCCGGACGCCACGGTCATCGATATCGCGGGCGACGGCAGTTTCCAGATGACCATGCAGGAACTGGCCATCGTGAAACAGCACAACCTGAACGTGAAAACCATCATCCTGAACAACAAGTTTCTGGGGATGGTCAAGCAGTGGCAGGACCTTTTCTTCGACAAACGCTACGCCTCCACTTCGATTCCGGTGCAGCCGGACTTTGTGAAGCTGGCTGAATGTTACGGCTTGAAGGGTTATCGTGCTGACACCGCGAAAGATACGACTACGGTGCTCGAACAAGCCTTGCGCAGTAAAGAAGGCTGCATTGTCGATATCATGGTCGACCCCGAAGAACACGTTTATCCCATGGTTCCGGCGGGAGCGGCCAATAAAGACATGGTGCTCTCGAAAGAGCAGGACCGCGAGCGAGTGATGGCTGAAATGAAAGCGAAAGGAGCCAAAAAATGAGACACACGATTTCAGTTTTGGTTCATAACCACGCGGGTGTGTTGTCGCGGGTGTCGAATCTTTTCTCAGCCCGGGGCTACAACATCGACAGCCTGGTGGTCGGTGTAACAGATAACCCCAAAATTTCCCGTATCACCATTGTGGTGCGCGGCGATGAAAGGGTGATGGATCAGGTGGAGAAACAGCTCAACAAACTGATCGACACCATTCAAGTGGTTGATCTCACTAACGAGGATTTTATCGCCCGCGATCTGGCTTTGATTAAAGTGAAGGCGGAAGCCAACACGAGAAGCCAGGTGATGGAAATCGTCCAGTGTTTTGACGGAAAAATTGTGGATGTGGCTTTGAAAAGTTTCATCATTGAGGTGACGGGTAAAGAGAGCAAGATCAACGCGGTGGTCGAGCTTTTGAAAAATTACGGCATTTTGGAAATGGTCCGCACGGGCGAAGTGGCTATTTCGCGCGGCAAGAAGGTTCAGGAAGAAGCGGAAAAGAAGGTGAAGGTGAAGGCGGGTAAGGCGGGGCAATCCAATCTTTGATTGGAATTTTAATTTTGAATTCTGAATTTTTAATTTAAGTCGTACATCAAACAAGGAGAAGCAAATGGCTAAGATTTATTATGAGCAAGACGCGGATTTAAATGTTCTCAAAGGCAAGACCCTGGCGGTGATCGGCTATGGCAACCAGGGCCGTAACCAGGCTTTGAACCTGAAAGACTCGGGCATCAAAGTCGTTATCGGCGCCCATTCGGAAAAAACCATGGCCCAGGCCAAGGCGGACGGTTTTGAGGCTTTTACCGCCAAGGAAGCCGCGGCGAAGGCTGACATTATTCAAATTTTGATTCAGGACGATTTGCAGGGTTCGCTCTATAAAAACGACATCCTGCCGTCTTTGAAAGCCGGCAAAGCCATTATGTTCTCCCACGGCTTTAACATTCATTTCGGCCAGATCGTTCCTCCGGCGGATATTGACGTGTTTATGATCGCTCCCAAGGGCCCGGGCCATTTGGTCCGCACCCAGTATGTGGCGGGTCAGGGCGTCCCGGCCCTGGTCGCTATTTATCAAAACGCCACGGGCAACGCCTTGAAGCTGGCCCTGGCTTACAGCAAGGCTATCGGCGCCACCCGCGCGGGTGTTTTGGAAACCACGTTTAAAGAAGAAACCGAAACCGACTTGTTCGGCGAACAGGTGGTCCTATGCGGCGGCTTGTCCGAACTTATCCGCTCCGGTTTTGAAACTCTGGTGGCCGCCGGTTACCAGCCCGAAGTGGCTTATTTTGAATGCCTGCATGAAGTGAAACTGATCACGGACCTGATTTTCGAAAAGGGAATCACCGGCATGAGAGACGCCATCTCGACCACCGCAAAGTATGGGGATATTACCCGCGGCCGCCGCATCATTACGGACAACACCCGTCATGAAATGCAGCGCATTTTGGCGGAGATCCAGGCCGGATCTTTTGCCCGCGAGTTTATTCTGGAAAACCAGGCTAACCGCCCGGTTTATAATTCGATCCTGCGTAACGACTCTGAACACATGATCGAAAAAGTGGGCAGACAGGTTCGCAGTATGTTTAGCTGGTCCAAGAAGTAAGACGGATTTACCACAGAGGCACGGGGTTCACAGAGTACGGCAAAGGATTTTTAATAAAAGATAATCCATGTTTAATGTTTTACTCCGTGTCTCTGTGCTTCCGTGGTGAAATAGATTTTAAAAAGGATTTTAAATGAAATTGCCATTTATGCCGGAAACCTGGGGACTGTTTCTGCCTGTTCTGGCTGGCGGCTGCCTGCTTCTGTTCGCGGGTAATTACTGGGGCAATTGGTTTCTTATTTTTATCGGTGTGGTGGTGGTGGTCATCGCCGCGCTCATTTTGAATTTTTTCCGCGACTTTGAAAGATCGGCGAAAGATTTGAAATCGAATCAGGTCCTATCGCCGGCGGACGGAAAAGTGGTCATCGTGAAGAATGAGGTCGAAAAGTTTTTTCTCAAAAAAACCTCGGTTCACATCGCGATTTTCATGAATCCCCTGAACAACCATGTCCAGCGGGCGCCTTTTGACGGCAAAGTGATTAAGAAGGTTTATCACCCGGGCCAATTTTTAGCCGCTTATGACGACAAGGCGGATCTGGTGAACGAACAGGCTCATTTGCTGGTGGAACTGAAAAGCAAAGACAGGAAGAGCAAGGTAAAGGGCCGCATCGTCATCAAGCAGATCGCCGGTCTTCTGTGCCGCAGGGTTAAAACCACGCCTGAGGCGGGCGATTCCATAGAGCGGGGAAAACGCATCGGCCGTATTTTGCTGGGTTCCCGGGTAGACGTATTTATGCCGCTTGGGTTTAAGTCAAAAGTGAAAGTCGGAGACCAGGTTAAAGCGGGCGTGACGGTACTAGGAGAATTCTAATGGCGGCTCCCAAATATAAAACCGCGGTGAGTGGAAATAAAAACACGAACTCCCGTTTGCGTAAATCCATCTACCTCCTGCCCAATATGCTGACCGCTTTTAATATGGTGCTGGGCCTGCTGGCCATTGTTTACGCCATTAACGATTCACTGACTCTCTCCATGGAAGACAACACGGTTATTCCTTTTGTGACTTCGGCGAAATTCATTATCGCGGCCGCCTTTATGGATTTTATGGATGGATTTGTCGCCAGAGCCACCGGAACCACATCCCGGTTCGGCATGGAATTCGATAGTCTGTCAGACCTGGTTAGTTTTGGAGTCGCGCCGGCCCTTCTGCTTTATCTTTCGGTTCTTCGTTATATTCCAGGTCTGGGCGTGGGACTTTCCATCACCATTTTTTATATCGTCTGCGCGGCGATCCGTCTGGCCCGTTTTAACGTCCAGTCCCAGATTGAGGAAAAAACCAGTTTTATGGGTCTGCCCAGTCCGGCGGCGGCGGGACTTTTAGCCAGTTATGTGCTTTTAGCCCACTGGAGCGGCTGGTACGAAAAAACCATCATCGTGAACAAGGTCATGCACTGGTATGAGGAAAATGTCAGCTCCATCGAACTCACCATCATCCCCGTGATGGTGGTTATTGTGGCGCTGGTAATGGTCTCCACCATCTCTTTTCCGAGTTTGAAAAAATGGAACAAGGAAACCGTAAAACCCTGGACCCTGGCTTTTGTTTTTGTGGTCATTTGCATGCTCTTTTACGCGGTCGAGTTCACTTCTTTCGCTCTTTTGACGATTTATCTCTTGTGGGGCATCACCCGTGCCCTGACCAAAAAAGTTTTTAAAATTAAACCTAAAAAGATTGAAGCTTAATTACCCCAAAGAGTAACCAGGAGAAATGTCATGAAATCGAAAATAGTCAAAGTTAAAAAGGGAATCGCGGTCCAAACGCCGCAGGAAAGAATTTACATTTTTGATACCACCCTGCGCGACGGGGAACAGGCGCCGGGCGCCAGCCTGAACACCGCGGAAAAAATGAAAGTGGCGCTGCAGCTGGAAAAGCTGGGCGTGGATATTATTGAGGCCGGGTTTCCCGCGGCTTCCCCGGGTGATTTTGAGGCGGTGGAAAAAATCGCCCGGACCCTGAAAAAAACCGTCGTCGCCGGTCTGGCCCGCGCCATGAAAAAAGACATCGAAACCTGCGGCAAGGCGGTCAAGCCGGCCAAACGGGGGCGCATCCATGTTTTCATTTCCTCCTCGGACATCCATCTGAAGCATTTGTTCCGCAAGACACGGGAAGAGGCCCTGGCCATCACCGCGGACTCCATCAAGCTGGCCCGCAGACTTTCGGATGACGTGGAATTTTCCGCCCAGGACGCTTCGCGTTCCGAGTGGGAGTATCTGGCGAGGATGGTAGAAACCGCCATCAAGCATGGCGCCCGTACGGTCAATGTGCCTGACACCGTTGGTTACACTACTCCCGATGAATATGGCCGCATGGTGGCTTACCTGCGCAACCACGTTCCGAATATCAACAAGGCGGTCATTTCGGTCCATTGCCATAACGATCTGGGACTGGCGGTCGCGAACTCCATCTCGGCCATCCAGAACGGCGCCCGTCAGGTGGAATGCACCATCAACGGCATCGGGGAGCGGGCGGGTAACGCCAGCCTGGAAGAAATCGTCATGGTGCTCAAGACCCGCGAGGATAAATATCCTTTCTACACCAACGTCAACACCATGGAAATTTACAAAACCAGCCGTCTGGTCTCCACCCTGACGGGTTTCATGATCCAGCCCAACAAGGCCATTGTGGGCAGCAACGCCTTTGCCCATGAAAGCGGCATCCATCAGGACGGCATTTTGAAGTACCGCCAGACCTATGAAATCATGGCGCCGCAGGAAATCGGCGTTCCGGAAAGCCGGTTGATCCTGGGCAAACATTCTGGCCGCCACGCTTTTACCAAACGCCTGGAAGGCATGGGTTACAGTCTGGACAAATCCGCGACGGACCTTTTGTTTGAAAAATTTAAGGACCTGGCCGACAAGAAAAAGAGCGTTTATGACGAGGATATCGAGGCCCTGGTCGAGGAAAAGGTGGCGGCTTCCGCCGAGATCTATCATTTGACCTATCTTCACACCTCGGCGGGCAGCGCCACTTTGCCCACCGCGACCTTGAAGGTGAAAAAGGGCGACGTGGAAACCCAGGGCGCCGCGACCGGCGACGGCCCGGTGGACGCGGTTTTCAACGCCATCGATCAATTGACGGGCTTCAAAGGCAAGCTTGAAAACTATTCGATCAAGGCTTTAACCCAGGGCCGGGACGCTCAGGGCGAAGTGACGGTCACCTTGAGCACCAACGGCGACGAGGTGAACGGCCGGGGCGTTTCCACGGACGTCATCGAGGCTTCGGCCAAGGCCTATTTGAACGCGGTCAACAAGTTGTCGCTGAAGCACAGTAAAAAGAGCACCAAGGTTTCTTTTGATATTCAAAAGGGTTTGACGCTTTAACCAACTCCGAACAAGGCATTGGAACTCGGACGTGCTTTGCGCGCGCAGATAAACGCTGATAAATCATTAGTTTGAATTACAGCTTTATCGGCGTTTATTTGTATTCATCAAAGTTTCATATTTGATATTCAAATCTGTTTTGTTTTTGGATGCACGAACCGCTCAGTTTTAAGTATTAATTCACCCTAAAATTTATTTTTCTGACGTTAAAATTTTTCCTATACTGACTGGGTTGTTCTTTTAAGGAGGTTTTATGCTGTCCGTTAAAATTCAGACAATCGAAAAACAAGTGAGGGTTCTGGATCAAGGCGATTTGGCGGCTTTTCGCGATTGGTTCACCAAATATGATTCAAAGGTCTGGGAGCAAAAAATAAAGAAGGATGTTCGCGCGGGGAAACTGGATAAATTCGCGCGGGAAGCGCGTGCCGCCTACAAGGCGGGCAAAACCACCAAGCTTTGAAACAATTAGCCACACACCGCTTTTGGCGCTGCTTTGACGCTTTACCGGAACCCACCCAGGCGGTGGCCCGGAAAAATTTAGATCTTTTAAAAATGGATCACCGACATCCTTCGCTTCATTTCAAAAAAATAGGCCAGTTTTATTCCATCCGGATCGGATTGTCTTACCGGGCGCTGGCGGTTAAAAACCCCGATGGACTTACCTGGTTCTGGGTTGGCAATCATTCAGATTACGATAAATTGATTAAATAATCTTTTTTAAGAGGAAATCATGAACTTTCATATCGTTGTTCTTTCGGGTGACGGCATCGGACCGGAAATCTGCGAGGAATCCAAAAAGGTTTTGAATCGGGTCGGGGAAGTGTTTGGGCACAAGTTCGAATACGAACATCAGGACGCGGGCGGGATCGCCATCGACAAGTTTGACAATCCCTTGCCGGACCATACCTTAAAAGCCTGCCAGACGGCCCAGGCGGTTTTAAAAGCGCCCATGGGCGGGCCCAAGTGGGACAAGATTGAAAATAAAAAACGGCCTGAGGCCGGCATTCTGGGTCTGCGCAAAGGGCTGGATCTTTACGCCAATCTGAGGCCGGTAAAGCTTTTTGACGCTCTTAAAGACGCCTCGACCCTGAAAGCTGAAGTGATTGATGGGGTGGATATGTTGATTGTCCGCGAGCTGATCTCCGGTATTTATTTCGGGGAGCCGCGCGGTATCCACGGCGAGGGCAAAGAACGTTACGGCGTGAACACCGAAATTTACCGTTATCCCGAAGTGGAACGAATCGTGAAACTGGCCTTCGAGCTGGCCAAACTGCGCCGCAAAAAAGTGACCAGCGTGGACAAGTTCAACGTTCTGGAATCCTCCCGGCTCTGGCATGACGTGGCCGAGGAAGTTTCCAAAGGCTATCCGGATGTGGCCTTTGAGCATCAAATTGTGGATAACGCCGCCATGCAGCTTATTCTCAAACCCAAAAGTTTTGACGTGATGGTGACGACCAATATGTTCGGGGATATTCTTTCGGATGAAGCTTCAATGTTAACGGGTTCCCTGGGCATGCTGCCTTCAGCGTCTTTGGGCGGCAAAGTGGGGCTTTATGAACCGTCCCACGGCTCCGCGCCCGATATCGCGGGCACGGGCAAAGCCAATCCGCTTGCCATGATTTTATCGGTCGCCATGATGCTCAAATACAGCTTTCACCTGCAAAAAGAGTCGGACGCCATTGAAAACGCCGTGGAAAAGGTGCTCAATGAAGGTCTGCGCACAGCGGACATCGCTAAAAACGGCGAGAAGACGGTAACCTGCACCCAAATGGGCGCCGCTGTGATTAGTCGATTGAATTAAAAGATGTTAATAAAATGAACCAAAACCCTCGCCCCTTGCGGGAGAGGGTAGGGTGAGGGGTATTTTAAATAACGGGCTTCACCCTCACCCCGGCCCTCTCCCATCGAGGGAGAGGGGGAAGTTTTAAAAATTGGTAATTAAGGATTCAAGTTTGAAAAAGTTCCTGCTCATTTTTCTACTGATTCCCGGCTTTTTACAGGCCCAATCAGCGGCTCCCCCAGTGCCCACCAAAGCGGTTGTCTTGACGCCGACTCTGACGCCTACGGTAACTCTCACACCGACAATCACCAATACGCCTACCATCACCAATACCCCGACCATTACGAACACGCCCACCCAAACGGCGACCGGTACTCTTCCCACCAACACGCCGACGCGAACCGTTACCCTGACACCCACTCAAACCGCAACCGGAACCCTGGCGACTGCGACTCCCACGCCGACTAAAACCGTCACACCGACGGCGACAACGACGAACACCGCCACTTCCACGCCCGGCGTTTTTGAGTTTGTGGTCTCTCCCAAGCCGGAAGCGGATGGAGTGATTCGGTTTAAATGGGGCGCTACGGTTAAGGCGAGGGAAGTGGATGTGAAAATTTTCACCAGCGGATTTAGATTGGTCCGGCAGTTTAGTTTTGACAAACATGAACATAATGAAAATCTGTCAACGGGCCCGCATGAAATTACCTGGAACGGCAGAGATGAAGAGGACAGGGCCATGCCGTCCGGCATTTACCTGTGCTATATCCTGGTTGAAACCGACAAGAAGGATTACGAAGACAGCAGTAAAACCGAAATTCCTTAAAACCGCTTAACGAATTTTCCTCTCCTGTATCAGCAGGATTAAGTGGAAATAAATCACACAAAGCGGGCATTTTATTTTCCGGCCACGGGGACCAGATATTATTTCCCTAGAGATATCTTCCTTAACTTGGGTCTAAAGCTATTAGCCTGGCTGGGGTTGCGGGCGTGCAGGACTCTATCCCATTCTGATGTTCCGAAAAACTCTTGAAAATTTCTATAGAACGAAATAGTATACACCCGTATACATCTGATTCATTTGAGAAATTATGGAATTACGACCCGAACCTATTAAGCATTGGACAGTCACCGAAATTGAAACGATTGAGATCAAAGCGGGGAAACTGTTTTCAAACCCGGACCGTAAAATTTTGAAAGATGTTTATGACCGGCTCAAATCCAAGTTAACAACCTATCCGCCCGATCAAAAGTATTTTTCCCATCCCCGAATGGATTTACAAAGCCATGTATTTTGGGTGAAAAGCGAGAATGGCCAAATTTTGGTAAGGGCGAAGTATTTCCCTTGGGCCGAAACCTGCGTTATTGACAAGTTTTACCTCGCCGCGGAGAAACCCATCGATCTTGATTTGTAGCTACAATATGGCTACACTATAGTCACAGGATCAAAAAAGGGAGGGTTTCATGTCCGTTGCCCATAAAGCGTCTAAGACCGGCCAGGTTAAAATTACTTCTTTCAAGGTTTTAAGAAAACACCGTCAATCCAAAGATGAGGTACTGCGCTTTCGGGTCGATACCCGGCAAAAACAATATTGGCTGGAAGCGATAGCCAAGCTTCATGTTGAGTTTTCCAGTTATGTCCGGCAGGCGGTTGACCGGGCCATCGCGCAGGACCTTCGCGCGTCAGACCCCAAATGGCAGGAATTTATGAAGGCTATTCAGCCCACTGCTAAAACGATGCTGGGCTATGAAGTGAGTGATAACGCTAAAGACCGCCTGGAAAACATGGAGGAAATCGAGGCGGCTCTCGCCAAGGCGAACCATGGGAAAGGGAGGGGGAAATGAGAAAAGTTTTCCGCTTCAAAACGGCATATGAAGTAAACGGTAAAAAAATTAGCGTTCACACAAAGCACTCACATAAGTTACTGATAAAGTTTTATAAGTCCCCTCTAGAACAAAATTTCAATTAATCATTAATCGATACGAACATTGTTTTAAGGCGTTTCAATTACTACCTATTGCGAAGCAAGCTCTTGCGACGAGGCCACCAGCCGAGTTGCGGAGTTTAGATGTACCGAATGAATAATTAATATCATTCGGTACTGAGTAACAAGGTTTGGTTGTGCCAGCGCATCCCCGCTAGGGGACGGAACATTATTTAAGCCGTTGGCATCAAGGCGAAGACAATGTTATTTTTCTGAGCCGGGGCCGGAAGCCGAGGGACTGGGCCGGGACACGGGATGCGGTCAGGGCTTTTTCCCATTCGGCGGGAGAAGCTACGAACAAGGTGATGGGTAGAGATTGCAGTCCCGCTTCCAAATCATTCCGGCTTTGTCTTTCAGAAGTAACTTTCCCAATGCTCCAAAAGTGATCGCCTAAAGCCACGCTTGCTTTATCCATAGGGCTATCGGCCCAAAGCTTGTCCACCACGCAGGCATTATTCAAAACCAAACCCTGGCTGGGGAAAGGCATACCCGCTAAAGCGGTGTCATGGCCCAGGCCCCCTCCACTCGGGGACAAGCGGGAATTGCGGATGAAATATTGCATGGTAGAAACCAGATGTTTCAAATCATCCACCGAAGCGCATTGAATGGTCAAAGCGTATTTGGAACCAGAAACTACCAGACTTAACTGGTAGAAAACATTGCCTGAGTTAGAAGTTTTAGTTTGAGACTGTTGAAACCCCGTAGGTGTCGAAATCCCCGAACTAGGGGACGAACTTCCTAACTCCGAACTCCTAACTGACGCCCCTGTGTCGATCTCGTCGGTATGGATGTACAACACGTCTTCCCAAAAGTAATTCAACTGTCCCGGGCCATTGAACATATTGAAGGGGTCGGTGCTTTTGTAATTGATGATGAGGTTCGTGGTAGTTGTGGTGATCGACTGGATTAGTTGTTTGCCGCTGCCGATCTTCATGGTGTATTTGTCCGGATCGGTCAGGTCTTGTAAACGACTGACGGCCAGATCGCCAGGCATGTTTTCGTCCGTCAAAACCGGAAAAGATTTCACAAT
>PLFD01000008.1 GCA_003136635.1 candidate division FCPU426 bacterium
GTTAAAAGCTTTATGGAAGGTCGGCATGGTGGTGAAAATGAAATGTTTTACTCCGTGAACTCTGTGGCTCCGTGGTTCAAATGAGGTTCCTTTGCCCAAAACCATCTCCAAATCCCGTTACCTGGCCGCTCTTCAATGCCCCAAACGCCTGTGGCTGGAAATTCACCGCTATGACCTGAAAGACGAAGTGGATCAGGACACCCAGGCGGTTTTTGACCNNTTGACCCATGAAAAGCCTGGGTTTCTAATTCGTGAAAATTGTAAGGAAGGCTTTCAGATTTCACGAATTAAAAAATGGATAGAAAGACCTCGGCTGGAAAAGGATTTGTCGCGTTCGGTTAAATTCTTGCGCGTCACTTGTCTTTAGGGTCGCGGCAATGCGGTAATACCAGCGTAGTTTGCGTTTTTTCTAAACGGGTAAAGGCCCATTAATTTGATCTATTTGTATTTAGTTAATTTCGGCTATAATTTAACGGTGGTTTAACGGCGGGTTATTGGCGGAGGAAATCGTGATCTATAAACCGACTTTTAGGGTGACGTCCTCCATGTTTAATCTCATAGGGAAAATGGAAGCCGCTCGTGAGATCGTGCAAAGCGTAGCTTTACCATTGGATATAGAGCGTGAGTTTCGTGAAGATGCCTCGGCTAAGATGACGCATTATTCCACAAAAATTGAGGGTAACCGCCTTACCTTAAAGCAAACCAAGGAATTGATAGAAGGCCATACGGTTATCGCGCGCGAAATCGACAAGCGTGAGGCGATGAATTACTACGATTGTCTCGATCTCATCCACCGCCATTCCAAGACCAAAAAACCAATAACCGAAAAGATCATCAAGAAAATTCATTCAGTCGTACAGAAGGGGATCGTTAAAGGAAAATTGAGGGGGGGATACAGGGAAGCCCAAAACGCGATCTACGATTCGGCCACTCGAAAAGCGGTTTATTTCCCGCCCGAAGCCAAAGAAGTCCCTCTTCTCATGAAACCGTTTTTGAGCTGGCTTAATGGCGACCCTGAAACACATCCCATCCTCAAGGCGGGCGTGGCCCATTACCAATTCGTCTCCATCCATCCTTTTATGGACGGTAACGGACGCACGGCCAGGGCGCTTGCCACTCTTATTCTTTATCAGCGGGGATATGATTTGAAGCGGTTTTATTCCCTGGAAGAGTATTACGCCGAAGATTTAAAGGGATATTACGATGCCCTCCACGAATGCCAGGGCGTCCATTATTACGACAACCCCAATCCGGATATTACGCTATGGCTGGAATATTTCCTCAATGGCGCCGCTATCATATTTGAGCGCGTTAAGGAAAAAGCATTGCTTGCTTCGCAGAAGCGTTTGTCCCCACAAAGCGGAAAGGACGTTGAGCTTTTGCAGAAAATAGGACCCAGGGAAAGACGAGTGCTTACCCACTTTCGAAAGAATTTACAGATCAGAACGAAAAACCTTTGCACCCTGTTTGGCATCAAAGAACGTTCCGCCAGGGATTTATTGGGCAAGTGGATGGAAGCCGGTTTGATTAAAAAACAAGGGGCGGGTAAGCGGGACGCCTATTACGTTTTGACGGCGGATTATCGGCGTCTTATCGGCGAAGAAAAGAATGGGTAGCGCGATAACGACAATGCGGTAGGTGCCCCGTATGATTCATTTGTGAATCATGGACCAGGGGTGCCCACCATGAACTATTCGGATTTAGCCATTAGCAATGGCAACGCCGCGGTGAGAGCTTATATCCAACTGATGGACCCCCAAGTCTCCGAAATGGTTAAAAAGAACATCCGAAAAGACCTTTTAACCTATTGCGCGCAGGACACGCTGGCGATGGTGAAGTTGGTGGAGGTTTTGAGAGAGCGAGCGGCACAGGTAGGGTAGAATTGGGCGGGTTTTAGAGACGTGTATATAGAAAGAGACTCGTGGATAACAAAACAAAAGTCAGCCAGCTTAAGCTTATTGTCCAAAAATTCTGTGAAATTCGAGATTGGGACCAATACCACGGCCCAAAAGATTTAACTATCGGTATCGTTACCGAAGCCGCTGAACTTCTCGATCATTTCCGGTTCAAAACCGAAGCCGAAGCCCGCGAATACATGGCTAACCCCAAGAAACGCTTAGAGATAGAGCACGAAGTAGCCGATACCCTTTTTATGCTTATTCGCTTCGCCCAGATGTACAACATCGATTTGAGCAAAGCTCTAACCCGCAAAATGACCATTAATAATAAAAAGTATCCGGTGCGCAAATCGAAGGGCAGTAATAAGAAGTACACCGAACTATGAGACTTTATTCCGGTACCTCAAAGCAATTTATACAGGATTCAACCCGCAACCAAATTGCCGATAAATTAAAAGATGCCTTTTTTGGATATTTCCGCTACAACCCATCGCATAACGAAATTAATTCATGGCGAAATTCTCTGTTGGCAATTTCTTCAGTCTTTAGTGAAGCGAATCTTTTGGATCATGGCGTTCTTCTTGAATATCAACTTCCTTTAAGTTCCAAACGGTTGGATTGCATGATTACCGGCAAAGATAAGAACGGTTTGGACAACGCAGTCATTGTTGAATTGAAACAATGGGAAAAGTGCAAAGAATCAGATTGTGAAAATGAAGTTTTAACCTGGGTTGGCGGGGCCGAAAGGGAAGTACTTCATCCTTCCGCGCAAGTCGGGCAATACAAAATGTATTTGCAAGATTCCCATACCGCTTTTTATGAAGGTGAACCGCCTATTGATTTGAGCGCGTGCGCTTATCTTCACAATTACCCAAGAGAAGAAAAAGATGTCATCTTCTTTAAAAAGTTTGAAAAACTATTAAAAGAAAATCCACTTTTCACCAAAGATGATGTGCCGACCTTTGAAGAGTTTTTGGTTAGTAAACTCGAAATGGGTCAAGGTCTCGATGTTTTAGACAAAGTCGAAAAGAGTAAATATCGGCCCAGTAAGCATTTAATGAAACATTTGTCTAATGTCATTAAAGGCAAATCAGAATATGTTTTATTAGATGAACAATTGATCGTTTTTGATCGGGTGTTAACCACTGCGCAACAAGGTTTCGTGGATAAAAAGAAATCGATAGTCATTATTAAAGGTGGCCCAGGTACAGGCAAATCTGTGATCGCCATCAATTTAATGGCTGAACTACTAGGAAAGGGTTACAACACGCATTATGTAACTGGTTCCAGAGCCTTTACTGAGACACTCCGAAAAATTATTGGAACAAGGGGTTCTACCCAATTTAAGTACTTCAATAGCTACGCTAAAGCTGAACGGCATGAGATTGATGTTTTGGTTTGTGATGAAGCCCACCGTATTAGAGAAACCAGCAATAGTCGGTTTACAAAAAAAGTGGACCGATCAAACCTTCCGCAGATTGAAGAATTACTGAAAGTGGGTAAGGTTTGTGTATTTTTTCTAGATGATGACCAAGTAGTTCGGCCTGGCGAAATAGGTTCGACGAAATATTTAAAAGAAACCGCGCTCAAGTTAGGTTGCCAAATTCACGAATACGAATTAGAAGCCCAATTCAGATGTAGCGGTTCCGATGGGTTTGTAAATTGGATTAACAACACGCTTGGTATTAAAAGAACTGCGAATGTTATTTGGAATTCAGGCAAAGAAGAGTTTGATTTTAAGGTGTTCGAAAGCCCAGAATCCTTAGAAAAGGCTATCAGAGCTAAGGTCGCCGAAGGCTTTACAGGGCGAGTAACCGCCGGCTTTTGCTGGAAATGGTCACAAGCTAACCCAGATGGAACCCTTCCCGATGATGTGATTATTGGTGATTACAAGCGCCCTTGGGACGCGCGTCCCGAAGCCAAAAAATTAGCTCCCGGCATACCGAAAGCCTCGCTTTGGGCCTATGACCCCAACGGAATTGATCAGATTGGTTGTGTTTATACCGCCCAAGGTTTTGAGTTTGATTATGTAGGCGTTATTTTTGGAAAAGATTTGATGTACAACTTTGATCAGCAAATGTGGGACGGACATAAAGAAAATAACGCGGACACTATGGTTAAACGTTCAAAAGATAAGTTTGTTGATTTGGTGAAGAACACCTATAGAGTTCTTCTGTCGAGGGGTCTGAAAGGGTGTTACGTTTATTTTATGGATAAAGACACAGAAAGATTTTTTAAAAGTCGAATGGAATTAAATTACGATAATCAGACAAATCTATATTTGAAAGCCGCCGAAAATAGATTTGAGAACAAGAATTTACTTTAATGTTTAAATATAATTAAGATTATTCACTTTCAATTACTGATTATTTCGATAAAATGCATACAACTGTATACCTTTAATGGTGGGGAAATTGACAAAAGAAAATAAACTTAAATTCATTGATTTGTTTGCTGGCATTGGTGGATTCCGTTTGGCATTGGAAAAACAAGGTTGTGAATGTGTTTTTTCAAGCGAATGGGACCCTTACGCGGCCAAAACGTACGAAGCCAATTTTGGCCACTTACCAGCCGGAGATATTACGAAAATTGAAGCAAGTGAAATACCAGACCATGACATTCTTACTGCAGGCTTTCCGTGCCAACCGTTCAGCATAGCTGGCGTATCAAAACATAATGCATTGGGTACAAAGCATGGTTTTAAACATCCAACGCAGGGAACTTTATTTTTTGATGTTGTCAGAATAATTTCTCAAAAAAAACCGAAAGTATTTATCTTAGAAAATGTTAAAAATCTTAAGAGTCATGACAAGGGGAGAACCTTTGAAGTTATTCTGAGAACTCTCCAAGATGAGCTGAATTACCATATTTATTATAAAATTATTGATGCAAGAAATTTTGTACCGCAACACAGAGAAAGAATTTTTATTGTTGGTTTTAAGAATGATTTGGATTTTAAATTTCCGGAACTTCCAAATAAGAACCTGAAGGTAGCTGACATACTCGATAAAAAAGTAGATGAAAAGTATACGCTTACACCCAATCTGTGGTTGTATTTAAAAAAATATGCTGAAAAACACAAGAAGTTAGGTAATGGTTTTGGGTTTGGAATTGTAGATCTTAAAGGTGTTTCCCGAACACTTAGTGCGCGGTATTACAAAGATGGTTCTGAGATCCTTATTGCTCAAGCTGGAAAAAACCCACGTAGATTAACACCTAGAGAATGTGCAAGATTAATGGGATATCCGGATAGTTTTAAAATTGTTTGTAGTGACACGAGAGCTTATAAACAATTTGGCAATTCTGTTGTTGTGCCCGTTGTTGACTATGTAGCAAAGGAAATTCTTGAATGTTTGAAAAGAAATCAAAAGGCGACAGAAACATCAAGTTCCGAAATTTATTTTCAACAAAGGTTATTAGAAAAACACGCCAAATACTCTGTAGGTGGGGCCAGAAAAACTACAAAAATTACCCTTGGCGCAATGAAAAGATAAAGTGGCGTTCTCTTGTAGCAGAAATGATGTTACAAAGAACACGCGCTAACAACGTTGTTCCCGTCTATTTAAATTTTTTTAGATCTTATCCTTCCTACCGAAAACTTTCTAAAACAACCGTTTCAAAAATCGAAAAAATACTATATCCGCTGGGTTTGAAGTGGCGAGCTGTATTTTATAAAAAGTTGGGACGCTATTTAGTTGAGGTAAATGGCCGTATACCAAGAGATCTTGCCAAGCTAAAGTTATTGCCCGGAGTTGGGGATTATGTAGCTTCTGCTTGGTTGAGCTTGCATGGCGGAAAAAGAGCAATAATCATTGATTCAAATGTAGTTAGATGGTTGTGCCGAATGGTTGGTGTAGAAATGACGGGTGAAACGAGGCGGCAATCATGGTTAAGAGAACTTGTTGAAATGTTAACACCGGAAAAAGATTGTAAGCAGTACAATTATGCTGTTCTTGATTTTTCGATGACCATTTGTAAGAAAAATCCAATTTGTGAGATATGTGAATTCAATAAAAAAGAGTTATGTGCATATCCAAAACGAAAGTAATGACGGATGTCCAATAATCAACACATGAACGATGTCAAACCGCCAACAAGTTTGGCACGTATTCATAAGATTTTTACGGATTTAGACTGCAAACGCATTTTGGTAAAAGATTTAGCAGCTAACGACAACTCTAAAAATCAGATTTATTTCGGACCGAATTTTGAAGCTGCAAATTTATTTCCCAATTTAAACATAGTTTCAAGCGACGTAAGTAAAGCAAATTCAATTTTTAAAGCTAATTTAACTTTTTATTGGATTGATAACGATGGATTAACATATCCGGCACCGTATTCACAAATTATTTTTTATCCCCAATATCCAGAAATTAGATGGTCAGGGTTTTTGAAAGGTTGCAGTAATGCACCATCGGAGCTGATGGCTTCAAGATTAGAACACCGGGCGCTTTTTCTGGGTATACGAAACGATGGCACAGTTTTTGGTTTTGTATCACATCCGCGTGAAAAACTTTATCAACAATGCAAAGAACTCAATAATGTTTCAGAAAAAGGTGTGTTTCTAGAAATTACCGATGGTTATAAAAAGGGTCAACAAACTTCAAAAGGTCTTTTGATACAAAAGTTGCGGGATATTAATCATCTTGGGTGGATAGACTCCATTCGTTTAGATGCAAACAACAACACGTTACCCTGTGCAAGCCAAAATTGTGGAGGTTATACACTTGAAGCCAAGTTCGGTATTAGACCAAATGGGAATGCGGAACCGGACTTTAAAGGTTGGGAATTAAAACAGCATGCAGTAGATAATTTTAAAGCGCTGGAATCAGGTGTCTTAACATTAATGACGCCAGAACCAACAGGCGGGGTCTACAAAGATCAGGGTGCCGAACATTTTGTACGTAAATATGGCTATAAAGATACTAAGGGCAGACCTGACAGGTTGAATTTTGGCGGTACCCATTATTTCAATGATTTGCATGAGCGAACGCATCTTATTTTGAAATTAGATGGCTATAAGCAGGGCCCAGAAGGTAATGAAAGTAAATTGGGGAAAATTACCGACTCAAATGGCGGACTTGTTTTAGTTGATCAAAAAGATAACGTTGCTGCTAGATGGGATTTTCCCAGTCTGATGAGCCACTGGAATAAAAAGCATAACCAGGCCGCTTATGTTCCATCAATGATGCGAAAAACCCCAAAACAACAATATTTTTATGGTGATTGTGTTCGTCTTGGCGAAGGTACAGATTTCTTTAGATTCTTAAACGCTGTTGCACGTCAAAAAATTTATTACGACCCTGGTATTAAAGTAGAAGGCGCGAATACAAGTCGCCCGAAAGTTAAAAAAAGAAGTCAATTTCGTATTCGGTCGAAAGATCTTTCGAGCTTATATCGCGTAATGACACTTGAGAAATTTTAATAATAGTAAATGTATAGGCGTTTCTATACGCAAGTACTAAGTAAGGATATTGATAATGTCAAAAAATAAGTTAGTGAATCTTGATGCAATGATCCAACGAGCCGATTTTGCAGTAATAGACAATAATCAAATGGCCCAAAATAAAAAATTAAAAGAGTTAATTACACTGCCTGATTTGGAAAAAGAATCCTTATTTTTTCCCAATCTCAGAAAACCCGATTTTCAAAGGGAGACAAATCATTGGGCACCAGAACAGATAGTCTCGTTAATTAAATGCTTTTGCGATGAAGACTTAATACCATCAGTTATTTTATGGTCATCATCGACTACAATTTTTGTAATTGATGGTGGGCATCGATTAAGTGCATTAAGGGCTTGGATATTAGATGACTATGGTGATGGAGCTTTATCTCAAGAATATTTTGGCTATAACATAACGGATAGTCAAAAAAGAGTTGCAATAGAAACTAGAAAACAAATAGCTGAACATGTTGGTTCATGGTCATATTGGAAAGGAATCAATCAACTAAAAGACGCGCCTGAAGAAAAAAGAAGTAAAGCAAAAAGCCTAGCTTCTACAGGCATTCAAGTTCAATGGGTTTATGGTGATGCAGATAAAGCGGAATCGTCCTTTTATAAAATTAACAGGCAAGGTACACCTCTCGATAATATTGAAACTCTACTAATTCGAAATCGAAAAAAACCAGGTGCAATTGCAGCCAGATCTATAATTCGAGCAGGCATGGGTAATAAATACTGGTCAGGATTTCCGGCCGAAATTAAAGTTCAAATTGAAGAAAAAGCTAAAAAAATATATGAAATAATTTTTGAGCCTGAATTTACTCCACCAATAAAAACTTTAGATTTGCCTTTAGGTGGTGGAATTGGTATTAGAAATTCTTTATCACTCTTAATTGATTTAATATTGTTATCAAATAAGAATCAACTTGGTGAACCATCATCGATGGAACAAGAAACAGAAGATGAAAATGGGACACTAACTCTCCGAGTGCTTGAAAAAACACTTAATTTGGTTAAATGCATGACCGGTAATGAAAATGGAAGCTTAGGTTTGCATCCGGTTGTTTATTTTTATGGACCCTCCGGTCAACACTCAATTCCTCTTTTTATGGGAATAGCTGGGTTAATTGCTAAGAAACTCGTTAATAATGATAAAGAGTTTTTTTACAAGTTTACAAAATCAAGAGTCGAACTAGAAAAAATACTAATTTCAAATAAGCGGTTGTTGGCCACAATAATTCAAAATACAAGAAGCGTTAAACGACATGAAATGATATCCAATTTGTTTTCATATCTAATCGATTCGATTAACTCCAATAAAATCCCTACGGAACAAGATATTGTTAAGAATTCAGGTGTCACCGGTAAAGTGATAACTGGTTTTGCAGAATCAGGAAATACAAAATTTAACGACGATACCAAGAGTGCTGTATATATTCGCAATGCTTTGAAAAATGCAATGCGTTGCTCAATTTGTGACGGATATTTAGACACACAGAAATCCGTTTCTTATGATCACAAAATCCCTGTTAAGAGTGGTGGTCTTGGTGTTGAAGATAATTGCCAATTGACGCATCCATTTTGCAATCAATCCTTTAAAGATCGAATGTTATAAACAATAGATTAGCTTTAAATTAATACAAATTTGTGAGGTTGATCAATATGGGTAAACAAGATAGTTCGATTCAGGAATTAGTTAATAAAATTGATCGAGGAGAATTGGTGTTACCTGAGATGCAACGCCAATATGTCTGGACTGGAATTAAAGTTAGGGATTTATTGGATTCTCTTTATAGGAAATACCCGTCTGGTACAATTTTGATTTGGGAAACAAATGAAGAAGCTCCATCTAGAGAATTAGGCGTTGAACAAGAAAAATCACCATTAAAAAGAAAGTTATTACTTTTAGACGGTCAACAACGCTTGACTTCTTTGACGGCTATCATTACAGGAAAACAAATACGCGTTAAAGACTCAAAAAAACCAATAGAAATAATGTTTAATCTTCAACATCCAGAAGGCTTAACGGAGGATCAAGAAATATTGGACGAAGACGATGAAGTGGATATGGATGATGATGATTTGGATGGTTCGGAACAAAGTGAAGTTGAGGAATATTTAAGTAAAAGGACATTCGTTGTCTCAGCAAAAATATTAGAAGGTAACCCCAATTGGGTAAGCGTTACTGACATCTTTCAAAAAACGACAAATAAAATTTTGACCTCACTAAACATTCAATCATCTGATGATAGGTGGGATAAGTATTCTGAACGAATCGACAATGTTAGGAAAATTAAAGACTATCCATATGTTGTACATATACTTGGGCCGGAATACGACTATAACGAAGTAACGGAAATATTTGTTCGTGTGAATTCTTTAGGTGCGCGTCTCAGAAGTTCTGACTTAGCTCTGGCACAAATAACAGCAAAATGGCCAGGTTCCTTAAAGATATTAGAAGACTATGCTAAAGATTGTGCTGAGGATGGGCACGACATCGATTTAGGTTTACTGGTTAGAACCCTTGTGATCTTTGCAACGAATCAGAGCCGGTTCAAAACGGTTGGAACTTTAAAAAGAGAAAAATTAATTAAAGCTTGGGAAAAAACAAAAAAAGGCTTGGATTATTCGCTCAACTTCATAAGTAAAAATACAAAATTGGAGGATATAAATCTTTTGTCCTCCGCCTTTATAGCAATTCCTATTGCTGTTCTAGCTCAAGAAAGAGATGAAAAGCTATCTAGAATTGAGGAACGAACATTATCCCGTTGGATATATTTGTCTCATTCGTTTGGGCATTATTCACGCGGTTCAAGTGAATCAATATTGGATGCAGATATTAATATTATTTTGAAAAAAAAGAACCCACTTGATGAAATGATGACTATCTTGGAAAGGCAAACGGGAAGATTGGAATTTAATGATGCGGATTTAATAGGGAAATGGAAAAGAAGCCCTCTTTTTAATATGGCTTACTTAGCAATCAAACAAAACGATGGGAAAGATTGGTTTACTGGAATAGCGTTATCATTTAACAATCGTGGCAAGTCACATAAAATTGAATTTCATCACATATTTCCGAAAAAGGTTCTTCAAGATGCTGGGTATGGGCAAAAAGAGATAAATGAAATTGCAAATATAGCTTTTATTGGCGGTAAGACGAATCGACGAATATTAGCTAAAAAGCCTAAAGACTATTTAGCGGAAATTGTTGAAAAACGTGGTGAAGAAGCTTTAGCAAGCCAATTTGTGCCATTAGATAGAAAGTTGTGGGAAGTTGAAAATTATCTAGGGTTTATTAATGCACGAAGAAGTCTATTAATAGGTGCGATAAATAAATTTCTTAAATAGGGTTATCAAATTAGGGAGGGGGATTCGAACCCCCGTTTCCGGTAACCCGAAAAATCTGCTTATCAGGCAGACGCCATAAACCGCTCGGCCACCCCTCCGTAAAAATTATATCAAACAATGAGAACAAGCTAGGAACAAAGGGACCGCGCCTATAGATTATAGTTGGGGGATATTCAGATGAAAGTGCAGTATTTCGGGTAAAGAACTTAGGGTATAAACTATCTGACACCAGATATTTTAAAAAGCCGATCCGGTTCGCCAAGAAGGACCACGTGAATGCCTATTTCCCAAAAAGATGTAATTAAAGCTTTAAAAACCCTATGCAAAAAGTACGACACAGGTAAAGCTAACGGAACGACTTTCCATTTACTCAAAACCAATTCATCTCTGGATAGCCTCGTCGTATTAATTCTTAGTGAAAAAAATGAACCGCAAACGATCAATTCCAGCCATGTTCTTAAACACCAACGCGTTGAAAACATTAAACAATTTTTAAAAGACACAGAGAATTTAAAGAAAGAATTTGAAACCTTGTTACCCGTAATAGGCGATATTGCGGATTACATCGATGGGCGGCAGATTAAAAAAACTCGGAAAAAATCAACAAAGGGTTCATAACACAAAGGGGCGTGGCCTAATAGAATATAGTTTGTCAGTAATGTAGATCTCTTCGTTTATTCCGCTTGCCAATGAATCGCGTCACCTTCGCCAATTCATCCGCCGAAAATCCCTTCCGACGTCTGGTTTCATCTTAAAATCCAACTTCATCAGGAATGTGTGGCTATCATCGATTCCAGAAAA
>PLFD01000019.1 GCA_003136635.1 candidate division FCPU426 bacterium
GCACTTTGCGGATAGGCATAAAATCAAGTTACTGCGGATACCCCCGAAAAAACTACGGATGGAGTCACCTTTAAATTCCTGGCTGCCCTTATCCCCCTCAACCGTCAGCCGGTCCGCCCAGCCTGCGTTGGACCGATGGGTGACCGCCAACCGCCGGATTCGGCCCACATTGGGCGCTTTTATCAAAATGGTCTTCACCGGCACTTCGGTGACCCAACGAAAGTTGCGGTAACCCCTCATGCCATAAGCCCGGCAGTAGGAAACCGGGTCTTCTTTAATCCACTCTTCTAGACGGTAAGGCGACAGAGGAAATTCGATGTCCTGGTTATATTTGGAATCGTAATCCGGTACTCCCACGATGGGTTCATCAATCCCCCAGGCTTCCTCATAATCCTGGGTGTGTCCTCCGCATTGGGCGGAGAAAACCGCCGGAATGACCCTGCCGCCGCTCTTTAATACCATTCCGGCGGTTTGGTTAACCGCCGAATCGGTCTTGGTGGTCTCGGCTCCAACCCCTCCATAAACCTGGGCCTGAACTCCGTCGGCCACATCAAAACCTTCACGGCTATATCCGTTGAGTTTGGTTAAAACATAAGACCTTGCCGCGATGGCCTGGGCTTTGAGCGCTTCCAGCGGCCAGGAGGAAATCATCTCCGAAGGCAGTACCCCCGCCGTATAAGCTTCCAATGAGACCCGATTGATCACGTTGAATCCCACTTCCCTCCGGGGAAGTATTTCTATTCTTTCGCGATAAGCCCTGTCCATATCCTTCCCAAAAAAGTATCCCTTATTCGTCGGAATATCATGAAGCACCAGGGGTTGATGGGTGTCTTTAGAAACCATCCAAATCGCTTCGGTAAACCGGACCAGGGTTTTTCTGTGTGAATTTTTGATAAGCCAAATTTCGTGATGGGTCAAAGAACGTTTGGCCGGAAGATAAATCAACTGATAATCTTTTCCTGTGGGTAAAACCGCCAAAGGAGTCGGCGTGGGCGACAACCCCATGACCGTGACTGGCGCGAAGATTTGAATTTCAGAAGGACTGCGCATTAAAAGACCGGTGATATGGGTCGCCAATCCCACCCGGATGGTGACGCTGGAAAACGCGATTGGAATTTCTTCCGGCAGAACCCAGTCTTTCCAATCTTTCATTTTTTGGGTTTGCCGCCGTGCTTCTTCCTGGGGGGCCTTTAACCGGACCTGTTCGGCTTCCTGCTCAAGCCCTTGATCATCCGGCTCAATGGCGACAGCTTTTTCATATTGGGCGAGGGCTTCCGGATAGTTTTTCTTTTGCGCCAAAAGTCTGGCCATATACCGGTGGACCCATTTAAAACTGGGGTCCAACCGGAGCACCGCCTGGTAGGCGGTTAAGGCCCGGTTTTTGTCGTGCAATTTCCGCGAGACTTCCGCCAGCTGCCATTGATAAAGGGCCGAAAGGGGTTTGACGGACGTAAGGGCCAAAAGATACTTTTGAGCGGCAAGCAACGCTTCCCAGGAGGATGGCTGGGTTCGGATGCTTTTATATCTGGCCTGAGCCTGACATAACAGGGTCATGCCCCAGAGCACTTCCTCATCCTGGGGATGCTGGGCATAAAGCACCTGAATGCTCGCGATAGCGTTGGAATATTGGCCCATCTGTTCCAGCATAAGGGCCATATCCCTCCGGATTTTCCAGTCTTCTTTGAGGGCCAAATACTTTTGATAGGCTGAAACCGTACCGGCGTAATCCCCCTGGCTTTTGCGTAAAGCCGCCAGTTCCTGCCAGAGAGTAAGATTATCGGGATCTTGCTGAATTTTATGAAGAATTAACTGGTTGGCATCGTCGATCTTGCCCTGATTGAATAGCCGACCGAGCTGGACCTGAAAGGACTCGGCGGATAAAAAAGAAAACGTGGAATAAAAAAAGAGGCCGACTAAAAAAACAAGCCGACTTTTTTTCACTCCACGCTCCCTAAAACTTCAAATTAGTCCTACTGCCAAACCGCCAAGATAGTCGCGACCGCGAGGTAGGAAACCAAATAATAGCCCATGTTGATCAAATACAGCTTCACCGGGCGTCCATCCCAAATAACGGAATTGATCTGCGAAGTGGCAATAAAACCCAGCCAGATCCAGAAACCGGATTGCAAACCAGCCGTTACACCCACGACATGATAAAAAGCCGAGCCAGATAAAACTGAGTAGGCCATGCAATAGGCTGCCAATAGGCAGGCGACAAAGTTAATAGCCATCGATATGCCCATCTTTTCCTTCATAGCCTTTTCTTCTTTTTTGCTGAGCTTGTTAAAACCCATAAGCTCTGACCATATTTTTCCAAACAAGCCCATATACCAAACCGCGCCAATCACAAAATAAGCCACCGCCGCGACCAGGACCGCTAAATAATTGATATGAATATCCACAAGCCCTCCCGAAAATAAAATTGAACCGACCCATTATTTTAACGGGAATAGGCTTCTCCAAGGTTTAAATCTTTGCCGCTCTTCGCTTGGTTTTTAAAAACAAATCGTTCTGACAATGTCATCGACTGGCAAAAAACGTTATTTGAGACTTCATATGAAAATTCCAAATGGGGTAAACAAAGCGGAGCGAGTCGGTATAAACAGGATCGGAATTTGACTGCGTTATCAAACTAGGAGAGATTTTATGAAACGAGTAGGGCAATAGATTTTTATCCTGCTTTTTCTCACAGGCACCCTTTGGGCCGCCACTTCAGGCGATTATTACACCGCGGGTATTCAGCTTTACCAGCAGAGACAATACGCCAAGTCCATCCAATATTTCAGAGCCGCGACACAGTTGAATCCACAAAACTGGAAAGCCTATCAGGTGATGGGCCAGGCCTACTATCAACTGGGCGATAGAACGGATGCGGTTCAAATGATGGATCTGAGTCTGCGGATTAATCCCAGTAATCAGCCTTTACGCCAATTTCGAAATAATCTTGCCGCTACCACCTCAGGCGGAAATGGGAACTCAGATAATCCCGCCGTCAAAGGCGGAGGTCCTTTTGGACTGGGTTTGGAAATCGGCACCCCGGCTCCTGGGGAGTTTCTGGAAAGTTTTGGCTGGACCGCGACAGCGCGTTTCAGCCTTCGGTCAAAATCGGCGCCGGAACGGTTCTACAATTGGATTATTTGTTGCATGATTACAATGTCATTCATCCCAAAGGCGGTTTGATGCCGATTTATTTTGGCGCGGGCGCCGGATTGGGCATCGGAGGCGGTGTGGCCATTGAGGCCCGCGGCGTAGTGGGTTTGACCTATATTTTTGATCGCACTTCGGTTCCCCTGGATATTTATGTTCAGGTCGTGCCAGCCCTTTGGTTCGGCGGGGGCGGCGTTTCGGGTTTACAGGTCTATGGTAATCTGGGTTCCCGGTATTATTTTTGAGAAGAGATTAGGTCGAAGCGGAATTACTTTTTGGCCAATTCCATTTTGGGCGTGTTTAACACAGCCTCATCGCGGGAATACCAATATCCGGTGTTATCAATCACTTCCAGATTAGGTACATAACTCTTTTTCACATAATCCAAAAGTTTAACCATCGTTTTATGGCTTTGAGGATCCTGCGAGCGGACCGTCGTACTGGTATGAATTTGGTGTAAAAGCTGGCGGGTTCCGCCGGGAGTCGCATTTTTCGTCATGAGGTCGCCCATTTCAACGGGCGCCTTTTCATAATAGATATGGGACAGATAACCGTCTTTATCAAAGGTTAATTGGAGCGGCGTCGTTTGGCGGTTTAACACCAGACGGACACCCTGCAAAGTCAAACGGTTCCCCTGCAGATCGCCTTCCTGGGTAAAAACATGATCCACCAATTCATGGGTCCAGCCGCTGACCTGGGCGATTTCATAGAACTCGTCCTGGATTTCCCGGATGGCTTCGGTGCTTTTAATTTTCCCAAAATAATGAATTGTGGTGGACATATTTTCCTCTTCAACACGTGGTCAGAAAAATTCCAATTGGCCGTCCCGGCCGGTTTTCGGCGTTATCGCGCCGGGTAATTCCCTGAACAATTTCCGGATATTTTTACCGGCTTTAAATGAAACCTTTTTGTAGTCGGGGAGAGCGATGGAGCGCTTATTCAAAATGTCCCGGCCCTTCTTGCCGGAAACCACTTTAGCCTGAAAAACGCCAAAATCCCTGATTTCAATCCGTTGACCGGAAATCAGGCCTTCTTCTAAAGTTGACAACAACCGCCTGACGACCACTTGGGCATCCGGCAGAGCCAGATTGGTGGCATGAGCGACATTTCGAACTAAGTCCTGCAAGACAACCTTCATGTATCAATTATATACGGTTGCTATAAAAAATGTTCAAGGACTATTAAAGGTTTTTCGAACTAATCGGTTAGCCGGCATCTCGAAAAAGTGAAAGGAGGCCGCGGCGAGCGCGGTTGTGAAAAGCGCGAAAATAAAAAATCCCCCCCACGCTTCTTTTCCGAAAAGGATGGGAAACAATACGGCTAAAACAATGGGATGCAGGAGATAACCCCCAAAACAATAGCGGCCAGGCCATGTAAGAGGCTCCCATAATCTCGATTTCCAGAACTGAAACTGCAAACCTCCCAACAAAAACAAAAAGAGCCCCAAAGAAAGGAAAGTGGAGGCGTAAACCCTATCCCAGGAATCATTCAAGGAAGTCCCTAGATAAACTCCCGCGAAAAGAAAAAATCCGAATAAGCAGCAATTCGCGGCCCAATTCTTTCTTTGGGAGAGGCTGGCGCTCCAACGACTCATGGCCAAGTCCAGGAGGACTCCAAACGCTACATTGACAAACGCTCCCAGCGAAGTAAATACCTGCAAATCCCGGTTATTCCATTGAGCCGCGTAACAAAGGTAACGCCACCCCAGGCCAATCCCCAAAATCAAAAACAAAAACCCGAAAAGCTTTTTTTCATGGCCAAGGATTTTTAACAGGGGCGGAAAAAGAAAGTAAAACTGTTCTTCCACTGAGAGTGACCAAAGTAAATTCCAGAACATGCCGAAAGATGCCATGGGATGAAAGGCAAGAAACCAATTGAAAACGAAGACAGCCACGCAAATCCAAAATCCCGGGCTAAAGACACCTGAATCTGGGTGGAAAACATCTAAATATTGAGCGTCCGCCGGCTTGGGCGCCAGCGACATTAAAATCCCAATCCAAACGACAAAAAATAAAAGAGGCAGAATTCGACCTGCTCTTTGGACGTAAAACTTGAAGAGCGAAGGTTTAAAAAGGCCTCCTGGATTGGTCCGAATAACTCCTGTAATGAGGAAACCCGACACCAAAAAGAAGGCATAAACTCCGTAAGTTCCATTCCTTTGGAAATGCTCCCATACCCACGCCAATCCAGAGTTTTGAGGACGCCGAAACAAAACGTCAGAGTGGATCGCCAGAACACTGAAAATACAAAAGCTTCGAACTAAATCCACCAAAGGAAGACGTTTCAAACAAAACCACCTCTTTTACCAAACTAAAAATCCATTGGGCCGACAAATCTATCAACCGACGAAAAATTTAAAATTTCTATTCACTAAAAGAAGGTTTTAATTTAAACCAGAATCGGATTCGATGATTAACTGGGACCTCAAATCCCCTATATGAAAGAAAAGCGAAGAAACAAACCGCGATCACTAAATAAACAAAAGCCCAAAATCCTCCCGATGAAACTAAAAAGGGCATGAGAAAGACAATGAGAGTGGGATGCCATAAATAACATCCGTAACTGAGCTTGCCGGGCCAGGAAAGGAAATCAGCAGTCTTTGAATTCAACGACGGAACAGGTAGTCCGCCGAGGATAACGAGTGCGCAACTGACCGCCATCAGGGTCGGAACAAAAACATATTGGTTTCCGTTTCGATACGAAGTCAGGGTAAAAAAACAGAAACATCCACCCGCACCCGCCATCATCAAAAAGATGGCTATTTTTAAATGGTGTTTGAGCCAGTCACCCCATTGTTCATAAGCGAAATAAAGAAGCGCCCCTACCGCGATCTGATCAAACGTTCCAAAAGAGGACTGGTGCATGCGGTATTCATTGAGTTCGAAAGAAGGCAAAACCCATCCCCGATAAATAACCGCGAATAATATAACGACAGATAAGAAAACTATTATTTTCTTTCGCTTGCCTAAAAATTTAACGATCAGCGGATATCCTAGGTAAAACTGTTCCTCCACCGCCAGCGACCAAAGCACATTCCAGTGAAGACCGTCGCCGCGCTGATCGATTAAATACCAATTGAAGGTCAATGAGAATAGAGAGGCCCAAAAGGACCATCCAAATCCTGTTGAGTCTTTCCAAACGTTGTAACGAAGGATCTTTTCATCAAAAAGCCCGATGAAATGCTCCATGAACAAGCCCACCAAAATAAAGACAATTAGGAGAGGGAAAATGCGGGCCATTCTTCTGACATAAAAGACCTTGAGATCAATCCGAGACAGATCCGAGACCTTATGGGCCAGCATAAAGGTGATCAAAAAACCTGAAACCACGAAGAAACAAGTCACGCCATAAATGCCATTGGAAAAAAAGTTGGTAATCAAATAGCGCAAAAACCCGAAGGGGGCAAAAGAGGCTATCCAGTTGGGGTAAAAGTGATTGCCCATCACCACAAAAATACTGGCAAAACGGACAAAGTCGATAACGGGAAAGCGTTTCATTGGAATTATTTTAACAAACACTATTCTGAAAAAGTCGACATTCTAAGTTTTTAAGGAAGACTTTAGTTTAAACCAAGCCCTGATTCGATAATTCACTGGAACTTCAAAGTATTGATAAGAAAGGTACGCAAATAATGAAACTGCGATAACTAAAAAACCCAAACTTCCCAGCCCCCCCCATACCATTAATCCGGGCATGAGCAAAAACATAATCGTGGGATGCCATAAATAACACCCATAGCTCAATTTTCCGGGCCAGGAAAGAACATGAGCGGCTTTTGAAAACAAAACCGGAACATGAAGGCCGCCCAGTATGACGAAAGCGCAGTTTATGGCCAGGAGCGAAGGGACATAAACATACTGGCTTCTATCCATCATTGAGGTTGAATAACATAAATAGAAACAGGAAATGATTCCCAATAGTGAGAGACCCAAAGCTACTTGCGGCCGCGCCTCAAACCAATAACCCCATTTTTTATTGATGAAGTAAAGGATCCCGCCGATAGCAATCTGATCAAAAGCCGCGAAAGATGCCATCTGATCTGAAACCGCCTGCCAGAAAGTTGGCGTCCTTTGTCCGTTTAAATCAAAGTAAACCGAGACACACAGTCGATATAAAAACGAGGACAAAACTACGGAGAATAGAAAAATTAAAACCTTTTTTCTATTTTGAAGCGTTTTAACGATCAGCGGATAACAAAAATAAAACTGTTCTTCTATCGCCAAAGACCAGAGCACATTCCACTGAAAACCTTCCACTGAGCAATTGCCGATTAAGTACCAGTTGAAATTGAACGTTACCAAAGAAAACCAAAAAGACCATCCAAAACCCGAAGCGTCGTTCCATACGTGATAGGATTGAATTCGCGAGTCCAACAGACCTTTAACGTGCTCGAGAAAAAAAGCGGTTAAAACCACCGCCGCTAACAAAGGAAAAATTCGCGCGAATCTTTTGACATAAAAAACTTTCAAGTCAATCCGTGAAAAATCGAGTTGCCCATCCACCAACATGTCCGTAATCAAAAAACCCGAAACGACAAAAAAACAAGTAACTCCATAAGCCCCGTTATGAAAAACATTTAGAACCATTTTTTGAAGCGGGGGTGAGGCGATGAACTGAACAAACCACTGGGGGAAAAAATGGCCGCCTAAAACAATAAAGATGCTCCCAAAACGTATAAAATCAACAATGGGAATTCGTTTCATATTCATTATTTTAACGGGGTTACCCGCTCTGTCATCTTAAAAGCCTGCCATTTTTCCCCGCGAAAAGTTCGATACCGTCCGATTCCCTCTGCATTCCACTCCGCCTCGATTGCCCCGTCTAAAGCCGTGGAGAAAACTACCGCTCCTCCTGAAACATAAGCCTGACGTGCGTCCGGATAATCGCGATAATCGCTCAGAACGACAAAACGTGGACGCATTCCTTTTTCACACAAAAGGGGCTCACCGCTATTACGGCCGTGATGAGGGGCCATCAGCCAATCCACGTTTGACAGAACCTGATTCTTTTTAAGCATTTCCTGCAAACCGGGCTTTTCCAAATCGCCGGGCAAAACCAAATCAATGCCGCCGTAAGTGATTAAAGAAACAACGGACCGGTTGTTATCTTCGTGAAGACCCGGATGAAATTGAACTCCGGGATGAACAATGTTCCAAACTACCGGACCCAAACCCAAAACTTGATCGCCTTCATCCAGATGGATAGTGGGGATTCCTTTTTGGCGAAAAGTTGTTTCATAAAGTTGATAGATATGACTATCCGAATGGGCTTGCGACCCTTCATAGGCCATAAACACGGGATAAACCCCAATAACATTTAATAGCCCGCCCACGTGGTCCTCGTCCGGATGAGTATTCAAAACTCCCGCCACTTCTTGAATTCCCTCGTGCCGCAAATAAGCCACGACGGTTTGATAACGGTCCGGTCCTTTGGATTCTTTACCTCCGTCGACGATAAATACTTTTCCCCGCGGCGATTGAAGAACTACCGCATTGCCGTGACCAACGGCCAAAAAAACCACTCGAAAGGGCTGGGATTTACATTTATTGAAAACCGCGAATACGGCACTGACCAAAATAAAAAACAAAGCCAGCCAGAAAATCCATCGTCTTCCCCTTAAAAAGAACGCGTTGGTTTCTTTCCATAATTCCGAAGGTTTTTCCGGTTTTGGCCTGGGCCAGTAGAAAAAGAAAACGGCCAAGAGCAGAGCATGAAACAAAAGAACCCACTCCAAAGGCGGCGAAGCCACAATCCACTGGGCCTGGGGCCAATGTTCCATGATCGTTGTTAAATAAATTAAAAGCTTGAGCGGCCATAAACAACCGGCCCCAAACAAGGTTCCTAAAGCGGGGTGTATCACCGAACCAGCCAAAAGAACTAAACCACCCGCCGTCACAAAAAGAGCGAGCGGGACGATGAGAATATTAGAAAGAATCGAATAGATGGAAAACTGGTTGAAATCGTAAATAATTAAACACCAAACCGCCAACTGCGCCGCCGCCGAGGCGGTCACCACCCAGGCCAGGGACAGAGGTAAAAACGAAAGTTTTTCCATCATCCAGGGCGACATCACCATCAGTCCAGCGACAGCTAGAAATGATATTTGAAAAGACAGATCTTCGATTACAAAAGGATTTACCATGATCAAAATAAACGCGGTGAAAAGAAGTAAAACTCCTCCATGAACCCGCCGTTCAAAAAGAACCGCCAGTAAAGCCAGGATGGAAAAAAGTCCTGCCCGGCAAACTGGCGGGTGGGCCCCGGTCATCAGGATAAAAAAAAGAATCATTCCGATCGCTAGCGCCGCCGCCCACTTGCGGTCGAGCCGTAAAACCTTAAACAGAGTAAAGAACAAACCAGCTACAAATCCCGTGATCATGCCCGACACAGCTAAAATATGAATCGTCCCTGTCACAAAAAAAGATTCGACGACTTCGTCTGGCAAAGCCGTTCTGTCGCCTAAAAGAATGCCTGATAAAAGAGCGTTCTCCGGATAAGGCAAGTTTTGATAAATTCGATCTCCAGCCCAACGTTTGAGGTGACAGGCCCACCGCCAGAGAAAAAAACCGGGACTTTCTTCCCCTGTGGCCCGCCAATGCCCCGGAGAAAGATAGGCTACATAAGCCACACCTTTAGTTTTTAAATATTGGGCATAGTCAAATTGACCAGGATTAAGAGCCGAAGAAGGCCTGAGTATTTCCCCTTCCAGATCGAGTGTTTCGCCATAAGACAAGAGTGCTTGAGGAGGCCAGGCGGAAAGTTTGAAGACACAGCGGGCTTTGACCGGCGGAATGGGCGTGCCGTTATAAGCCGTCACCTCGCATACCGCCCTCACTTCTTTGACTAGAGGTTGATAACTTTGCGCGCCTCGGCCCGTATCGTGACTTTGAAGTTCGTGACCGAAAAAAACTTCCGGTTCTTCCGCCACCCAAACTTTAAATTCTCCCTTCGCCGTCGGGGAAAAAACTTCCAACTGTGTCTGCCAATCTCGCTGGTTTTGCCAAAAGCGAAAAATCAGCGCGAGGATCAAAAAGGTAAAAATCCATGTAGAACGTTGGAATATTTTCATTTTTAATAAGTAAAAGGCTCGACTTGCTCTTTAACGACCCGGTCCCGGGAGGAATAGGTCGCCATCACGGTTAACTTGAGCTGATAAGCGCCAGGAGCGATAGAAACACCGGGAGACCAATCCAACTCCTGATCGCCTTCCTCCAGATCTTTTTCATGCGCCAGTTCTTGAATCATTTTCCCATCGGAGGTTTCAATCGCGACAGTCACCAAAGCCCGTTCCGTTAAAAAGAAAGCGAAGTGTTCTTTGGCGTTGGATTGAAAAATCTTTAAATTCAACGCATCCGCGCCGTTCCAAAAATATTGAACACTATCCTGTTCGGAAACGAGGATTTGCCCAAATTGGCGGTTAAAAGCGATACCCCGGGGTGCGGTAAATTCAAAGTCTCCCTCTCCTGGTGCGCCAAAAGAAACAATCGGATTTAGACTCCTGTCAAATTTCCTCAGACAGGACTTTTCAAAATCTGTCGCGACCAAATTTCCGTAATAATCAAATGCGCATCCCGAAAGCTTCATCGGCGGATCGGCTATTTGATCCGCCGTCATTTGGGCCAAAAACTTGCCGCCATCCAGGCTAAAAGTTTGTACGCGGTTTCCCATTTGATCGATGACCGCCAAACGATTGGCATAAACGCCCTGGCGGTAAAAGGTCCAATCTTCCTTCTCGTCAATCACGGCTAAAGCGCAGGGCGCCTGCAAACCCTGAATATCTAAAACATGATATTCGCCCCGGGGAGTTCTCATTTGAATCCGGTCATTGCCCGCGTCCGCGATATAAAGATTATCCTGGGAATCAAAAGCCACCGCCAAAGGATTGTTAAACTCACCTGCTTCCTTGCCTTTTTTACCCAGAGTCTTCACCCAGCGAAGCCGCAAACCATCATGCTTTAAAAGAACGATACGGTGATTACCCGTGTCCGCTACAGCCACATCCCCGTCTCGATCAATCGCCACTCCGGTAGGATTAAGAAATTGATGTTCACCCTTACCGGTAGTTCCAAAACACTTTAGATCTTTGAGTCCGACGTTATAAATCAGCTGTCCCGCCCCTGAATTGACCCCCACCGCTGTTACCACCACATCTTGTTTCGGATCATGGGGGTCTTGGTCGGACTTTAAAAGAGCGCAGGCTATGCCCTGGGGATTGTCAAAAACCGCCCCGCGCAGCATCAGAGAAAGCATTGTCTGGGTACCCCGGTGAATGTTAAAGGGAAGGAAACCAGAGGATGGATAAACATAGGTTGAAGGCACATCCCGGAGGGCTGTGACATCTTGAGCACTCAAGGTTGTCGTGCTCAGCCATAAGATCGCCCCCAAAAAACCAAGCCTATGGTTCACATTCAACCTCACACTCTTTTTCTAACGATGATCAACCCAAAGAGTTACCAAACCCAAAATCGACAAAAACAGGATAAACCACAAAACTTTCTTTTCAGCCTGCGTCAGGGACAGTTTCAAGGCTTCTCCGATTCTAATAAGCCCGCAATTATATCGAAAAAACGCCTATTTATTGACCTTGGTAATTCTTTCCGAAGAAAGTTCTATAATGAAACACTTTCTCGGGCTCATACCGTCTAAATCTTCATAGAGCATCTCATATATAAGAGGAAACACCCATCGACGACGCTCAGGTTATTGAACTCATTCGAAAAGGCAATACGGAAGCTTATGGCGATTTGGTCCGACATTACCATAAGCGTGTAATGGGCTATTGTTTTTCCATGCTCTCGAACCATACGGACGCCGAGGAAGCCGCTCAGGATATTTTTGTGAAGGTTTATCAATCTTTAAACAAATTTAAAGGCGATTCGTCCTTTTCCACCTGGCTTTATCGAATTACGGCCAATCACTGTTTGGACGTATTGAGAAAGCGCAACCGCCGGAAAAATGTGTCTCTGGAAGCTCTGGTCGAACAGGAAGGCAGCCATATCCAGAAGCTTTTCGCCACACCCGGGCTGGCTGACACTCAGTTGGAAAACCGCCAGTTGGCCGATAAGATTCTCTCCACTTTGAGCGAGGATCACAGGCATATCCTGACTCTTCGGGAAGCGGAAGGGCTCGAATATCAAGAAATAGCCGATGTGCTCGATTGCTCCTTGGACGCCGTCAAGGGCCGCTTAGCCCGCGCCCGAAAGCAATTACAACTGAATTTACGACACATCCAGAAAAGCTGGGACGTCAATAACATAAGAAATGAAAAGGAATAGGACTTATGAAGCACGATGAATTAAAAGAAAAAATCCTGGGCCTCTACGACGGACCGGTTACGGAAAAGGAAAGAGTTTGGGCCGAAACCCACCTTTCATCCTGTGCAGACTGCCGACAAAACGTGGAAGAGTACAAAAATCTCTCCGGGTTTTTGTTCGCTGTTCCTTCTTTTTCTGAAGCAGAGGAAGACATCTTTACCGCGAAAGTCATAATCAAAATTAAAACTCTTTCGACGCATTCGGCAGAATCGGCGCGTAATATTATCGTCCGCTGGTTCATTCCTCTTTTAGGCTCGACTGCCGTAGCTGCCTGGGTATTTTTCTCGCTTCTTCCCAGCACTCCGGAACTTTCGAACGCGCTGAACGGCTCAACTTTTCTAACGGCTGATTCTCAGGAAATTACTCCCGCCGCCTGGTCTCCTGTCCCGACTTCCAAATCCAACGAAGAAATCGTCGTTAGCTGGATGAAGGAATAACGATGAACAATACCATCAAAACAACTATCGTCTTTGTTGTTGGAATTTTATTGGGGGTCGCGGGGACAGGTCTTTATATTCACCATTGTTTTGCCAGATCTTGGATTAACAGCGGAAATCACAACCATGCCGTGGACATGCTTGACTCAAAACTGAGTTTAACGCCGGACGAAAAAACAAAAATAGAAAAAGTTTTCGACGACAATGCTCCCTCCTTAGAAGCGGTTCGTCTGGAAACAAACGCGAAACTCCAAACCATCCGGGATAAAACCTCCGCTCAAATCCGATTATTGTTAACCGGTGACCAACAGCAAAAATTTGACGTACTCAAAGCAGAATGGGATAAAAAAAGAAATACGAATGACAAAGGCTGGCATATCCCCGGTTTACCCCCAGGTCCCCCTCCTCCTGGCGGTCCTGGAACCATGTGCTTTTCTGGTTCCGATTCCGCTACGCCTGCTTCAAAATAATATTCCAACCTGAAAAGGTTTCTACAGATTAAATAGCGGTCATTGAAGAGATAAAATCGGCGTCTATTGTTTTCAGGTTTTACTTATATTAATGTCCTATCCAATTTAGGACTGTTTGTACAAAAGCCTATTAAATAAGGAGTCGTTCTTGAACCGAATTACCTTTGCAGTTGTGCTATCGACAGGTCTATCTCTCTTACTGCTCGACGGATGCGCCGAAGCGCCGGTCAAAGTGGGTGATAATCATGTAGAGTCATCGCTTCAAGAAGTAACCGGCTTGACTACCGACGATGTGGAAAAAGCCGCTCAAAAGAGTTCCATGAATCTCTGGGACGTTTTCGCTTTAGCTGTCAAACACACAGAAACCATGGCTTCCAGCGCCGAAAACGTGGAACAAGCCAGGGCCCAAAACAACCAAGCCCTGGGTGCCTGGCTTCCGCAAGTTTTTTTGAACGATACCTGGGGAACTCAATCTAACCAATATATTACGGGGAATCCCACCTTCTCTCCTCCGTCTTCATACAACGCGCTTTATCTCTCCGCCGCCGAAACCGTTATAAGCGGTTTAACCCAAATAGCCGCTCTCAAAGGCGCAGGGGCTAATATTGATTACCAAAATTACAACCTTCGCAACCAGTCCCGTACGCTTTTGTTAAACGTAGCCAACGCTTTTTATAACGTCTTGGCTTTAGAAGAAGCCGAAACCGCTTATGAAAAGTCTCAAGATTTAAATGAACAGATTTTAGTCGTTGAAAAAAAATGGCAGCAGATGGGCCGCTCTCAAACCGAGGATGTTGCCAATACTGAAGCTCTGTTGGCTCAAGTCTTAGCCGACATGGAAAACAACAAATTTCAATTGGCGCAAGCGCGGGAAACCTTATCTACCTTGGCCAATATTCCTACGGACCAAGCTCTTGTCTCAGAAGAAACTTTCGAAACCCCCGCTTATACCGCAGTGGAAGCTGAGGCGAAGGTTGACGAAAGACCCGACGTTGAAGCAGCCAAGTTTAACGTTAATATCGCGGACGCCCAATTGTTACAGGCTCATGGCGAGCATTTACCCACCCTTGCCGTGGAAGGAGACTACTATCTTCAAGATAACAACGAAAACCCAACACCCGATTGGAACTTGGAATTAGTCGCCTCCTTACCTCTTTTTGAGGGCGGTCAAATTGTGGCTCAAGAAGATTCAGCCGCTTCCAAAAAGCGCCAGGCTGAAATGAACTTATCCCTGATCCGCCGAACCGCTTTCGACGATGTTCGTGAAGCCTACAAAAGCCTTGTAGATTCTATGAGTGAAACAGACGCTTATCAAAAAGCGGTTGATGCTTATCAAGCCGACTATCAGGACGTTTTGCACGATTACAAATTAAACCTGACGACCAATTTGCAATTGCTTCAAACCATGACTTCCTTAGAAACCACTCAAATCAGTTACCTGAAAGCCAAATATCAGGCTCTTTACGATCAAATTTGGTTGAAAGTGGCAACCGGTGAACTACCTAAAATGAGCGCTTATGGCGGCGACAACAGCAATAAGTAGAGGCACGAGAAAATAAACCGTATTCCAAGGAAAACGGTAAAAAACTGAAAGGTCTTCCATGGTTTTATCTGATATTTCGATCCGCAACCCAGTTTTTGCCTGGATGTTGATGGCAGGACTTATTTTATTCGGGTTTATCTGCTTTACCCGCATGGGCCTTTCCCAAATGCCGGATGTGGATTTCCCCGTCGTTAACGTTTCCATTACCCTTCCCAACGCCGCTCCCGAAGTCGTGGAATCCGATGTGGCGGATCCGGTTGAATCCGCTGTTTTAGGCGTCGAAGGTGTTCAGGATGTTCAAACGACTTGCACCCAGGGCCAGGCCAGCATCTCCGTTTTTCTGGATTTAAGCAGGAATGTGGACTCCGCCGTTCAGGACGTTCAAACCCTGGTTTTCCAGGCTGAAAAACAGCTTCCCACGAACGTTTTTCCTCCCGTGATTAAAAAATTTAACCCCAACAGTTCGCCGATTATCTGGTTCGCGGTCACCGCCGATTCGCCTCATACCATCCGCGACCTGATGCTTTACACCCGTGACCATATCCAGGACAAATTCACCAGCCTGGAAGGCGTCTCCACGGTCAACTTGGGTGGTTTCATGAACCGCGAAATCAATGTTTGGGTCGACAACCACAAACTCAATGCCCGCCAATTAACCTCACTGGATATTTTAAATACCATCCAGCATCAACATCAGGAAACCCCGGCCGGTTATCTGGAAACACCAGACGTTCAATATGACATCCGCATGATGGGGGAAGCCTATACGGTCCCCGATTTCGCGAACCTGCCCATTTTGGCCCGTGGCGGCACACCCAACTACGCGCTTACCCGTTTAAGAGATGTGGCCTCCATCGAAGACGGTATCGTGACCCCCATGACCCGTATTTCCCGGTTTAACGGAACCACCTGCGTGGGATTAGGCGTGGTGATGCAGGACGGTTACAACGCGGTTGACGTGGGCGACGCCGCCAAAAAACGAATGGCTGAAGTGGTCAAACAATTACCACAGGGCTATCACATGGCCGTCAACTTTGACACCACCACCTTTGTCCGCGACAACGTGCATGAACTGGAATTAACCATCATGCTGGCGGCTATCCTGACTTCGCTCGTTTGTTTTGTGTTCTTGGGAAGCTGGTCTTCCACCTTGAACGTCTTTCTGGCCATACCCACTTCGCTCTTTGGAACCTTTATCATCACCTATTTCTTCGGCTTCACCTTGAATACTTTTACCCTGATGGCTCTTTCTCTTTCCATCGGGGTTGTGGTCGATGATGCCATCATGGTTTTGGAAAACATCGTGCGTCATCAGGAAAAAGGCGAGGACATGGTGGATGCGGCTCTCACCGGCGCCCGGGAAATCACCTTCGCTGCCATGGCTACCTCCATCGCCATTGTAGCTATCTTTTTGCCTATCGCTTTTATGACCGGCATTATCGGAAAATTCTTTTTCCAATTCGGCATCACCATTTCAGGCGCGGTTCTAATTTCTCTTCTCGAAGCCATCACGCTCACTCCCATGCGCTGCGCCGAATTCGTTCATAAAGCCGACGAGCACAGCGCCTTCAATCACTTTGTAAATACCAAATTTAACGGCCTCATCGATTGGTACAAAGACACTTTGAATTGGGCCCTATCCCATCGCTGGAAGATCGTAATTATATCTTTCGCCGTTTTTTTTCTGTCTCTCTTTTCGGCTAAATTCGTGAAAAAAGAATTTGTTCCTTCCACCGATATGGGTGTTTTTATCATTAATTTAAAATTTCCGGTTCAATACTCGCTCGACCACACCGATGGTTTGGTTAAACAATGCGAAGACGCTCTAAAATCCAGAGGAGAAGTCAAAAATCTCTACGTGGCCGTCGGAGGATTTGGCGGCAGTTCGCCCAACAGCGGGGTTATCTTTATCACGATGAAAAATCCGGGGGACAGGCCTGTGGTCCGCCCTTCCGAAAAAGCCAAACCCAACGGACCATGGGCTTGGCTGACCGCAATTTATGAACATATCGTACCTCAGCGGTTAACCCAGGCGGAATTCGCCAGCTATTGCCGTACGACTCTCTCAAAAATTTCCCCCGACTTGCGCGTTTCCATTCAGGATCTTTCGATGCGGGGTTGGTCTACCGGCAAAGGTTACGCCGCGGAGCTATTAGTCACCGGACCCGATTGGGACGTGTTAACCGACGCGGTTCAAAAAATCCGGGCCAAAATGAAAACCGACGCCAAATTGGCCGATACGGATGATAACTTCCTCGACGGACAGCCCGAAATCCGGGTTATTCCGGACCGTGTTAAAGCCGCCCAAATGGGCGTGAACATGGATGATCTGGGCAACGTTATTGCCGCTACCATTGGCGGCTATCAATTTCAGGGTATCTATTTCCATGAGGGAGGCCACGACAATCCCATCGCGGTCCGTGTTCCGGTTGATGAAAGAAAAGGACCTGACGCGATCAAGTCTATTTATGTACGCAATAACCGCGGCGAAGTTCTCCCTATTTCTGCCGTGGCTTCGCTCAAAGTGGTTCCGGCTCTTCAACAGATCACCCGGGACAACCGCCAAAGAGCCGTGTTTTTTTACGCCAATCCCGCTCCCGGCACATCACAGCAGGAATGTTTAACCGAAGCCATCAGTATCTGCAAAAGCGTCCTGCCGGACGGTTATTCGGTCCAGTTAACCGGATCGTCCCAGGCCAACGCCAACTCCTTCCAGCAATTGGGATTGGTCATGCTCCTGGGCATCGCGGTGGCTTATATGGTTCTGGGCAGTCAATTTAACAGCTTCATCCATCCCGTCACCATTTTACTGGCGCTGCCTTTTAGCGTAACCGGCGCCCTCTTTTCACTTTTGGCAACAGGACAAGCTTTGAGCATCTATAGCGCGATCGGCATTATTCTGCTGATGGGATTGGTAAAAAAGAATTCCATTATGCTGGTTGACTTCACTAACCAGAGACGGGCGGAGGGAATGAATGTTCATGACGCCTTATTGAGCGCCTGTCCCATGCGTTTACGGGCGATTTTGATGACCTCGTTTGCCACCATCGCCGGAGCCATACCGGCGGCCCTTGCTTTAGGGCCTGGCGCCGAACTTCGTCAACCCATGTCCATCGCGATTATCGGCGGAATACTTTTTTCTACCGTATTGACCCTGGTAGTTGTTCCTTGCGCCTATAGTTTGATGTCAACGTTGGAAGTTCATAAAGCCCATCATGTGACTGGTTATGAACAATACACAAAGCAAGCTAAAACAAAATCTTCTAAAAAATCAAAAGCCAAGAAATAAATCAAAATAAGTTCCACTTCAATAGCCGCTGACTACTCAAAGTCAGCGGTTTTTTTATTTTTCGAATAGGGGCGCATAAACCCCTGATCCTTTAATCTGCGGTTTAATAGTATAATCCCCAAAGACTCGGCTCAAATTTCGGGGAGAACCCACCATGTCAAACACCCTACGCCGCCGGTACCCGCTTATTTTTTTCGTGTTATTTTATTTAATCCTCACCAACCTGACCTTTAAAGACTTTGGTGAAACCTTTGACGAATCGGGAGTTTATACCAGGGGTATCGTTCTTAACCATTATCTGATTCATGATGACTTCATGGGGTTTCTTCACAAAAGCGCGCCGGATGATGGCGCCGTTATCTACGACCACTTTTATAGTCTGGTACTTTATGGTTTAAATCCAAACGCCGATTTAGACGATTATCACTGGCTCAACATGGTTTTCGGATTATTAGCCTTTATAGCTCTATATGAACTTTTACTGAGTCAAAACCAAAAGCCTTTGTTATCGCTATTAGGCCCGCTCTTTTTATTTTTAATTCCCCGTTTTTTGGGGGATATTCCCGCCAACCCCAAAGACATGCCCTTCGCGGTCTTTTATTTACTGACTTTATCCGCGATTTATTTTTTTCATCAAAAACCCAAAACTCACCCCTATGTCAAAATTTTAGTTTTGGGATTACTCTTTGGGTTTACCCAATCGTCCCGTTTGCTCGGTTTGACTCTTTATCCCGTTTATCTTCTTTTCGACCTTCATTTCTTTTATCACAGTTCCACTCACATCTTATCCAAATGGAAAAAACATTTATTGGAACTGGCCGCGACGCTAACCTTGGTTTTTATCATCTCGAATTTTTTTATGGTACTCACCTGGCCTTATCTGGGAGCCAACTACTTCAACCATTTCGAAGAATTATTGGGCATCGCGAAAAATTTTTACTGGAATAACAATGATTTATTTATGGGACAGGAAATTCCCAGCACCCATCTGCCCTGGACCTATCTGCCTGTCTGGCTCCTCATCACCACGCCTCTTTTCATTCTATTTTTTCTGGCGTCTTCTTTTATATTCATCAAAAACAAAATGGCCAATCCTCTTTATATTTTGATGGGAGCGGCGGTAACCGTAAACGTGGCTTTTGTTCTGATTTTAAAACCAGTCCTCTATGACGGCTTGAGACATTTCCTGTTTTTACTTCCGATCTTGGCCGCCATCGCGGCCCTCAGCGCCTGCGAATGGCTTCAACAAAATCAACGGGGTCTTCTATTTAAAATCATTCTTGGTTTGTGCTTATTCAATGGTTTAACTGTCGTTTATCAAATGACTTGCTTACATCCTTATGAATATATTTATTTCAACGAACTGACTGGAGGACTGCGGGGTTCGCAGGGAAAGTTTGACAATGACTACTGGGGGGCCAGCTTTAAAGAAGCGGTCGATTGGCTGGAAAAAAACGAGACGACAGATCCTAAGAAAATTTACAAAATCACCGGAAGCGGTAATTCCTACCAGATTTTTTATTACTTTACCCCCAACATGAAGTGGGTGGATAACTTGAAGGATGCCGACTATTACATTTCTTATACCAGGGACAACAAGCAAAACGCTGTCGATCCGTCAAAAGTGATTCATGTGGTGGAACGGGAAGGTGTACCGTTGAACTATATTTTTAAACTGAAATAGCTTAGACCTTATCCCCATCACCATTGATCTCTCGCATGGCTGTCTCAGGACCTTTCAAAATAAAGGTCTCGACGCCGATCTTCGCCTTTTCAATAGCCTGCTCTATTTTTTGTTTATCCTCCGGGGGAAACGAAGAGAGAACATGGTCTGGTCCTTCACTGGAAGACGGCGGTTTTCCCACCCCAATGCGAAGCCGGGGAAATTGGTTGGCGCCAAGATGAGAAATAATGGAATCAAGGCCGTGATGCCCACCCGATCCGCCCGAAACTTTTAACCGGGTCTTACCCACCGGCAGATCCAAATCATCCGAAATAACTAAAACCCGTTCCAGCGGAATTTGCCGATAGCGGACAAAAGGCCCGACTGCCCTGCCGGACTCGTTCATAAAAGTTTGAGGAAAAAACACAAAGACTTCACGATCTTCCAACGAAAAACTTCCCCAGATAGCTTCATCTTTCTCGCGCAGTTTGACGTTGTGTTGAAGAGCCAGGACTTCGACCACACGAAACCCCACGTTGTGCCTTGTGAAACGGTAATTTTCACCAGGATTACCCAGTCCTACAATTAACCAGTTGTCTGCCATGTCTTCCTCTTAAGCAAAAAAACCTGTAAACAGGTCATCCTCTTAAAAAACGTCCTCAAAAAAAAATAAGCCACCCAGAGATTTTTCTGGATGGCTCTAGAATTTTAAAAACAGCGGGTTTACTTCTTTTCGGCGGCCTTAGCGTCAGCGCCTTCTTCCTTCTTCTTGGCGGTGAGGACTTCAGGTTCAGCGGCGGCGCCTGGAGCGGCAGCAGCGGCGGCGGCGGCTTCAGCCGTCGGGGCGGCCTTAACTTCTTCAGCCATCTGTTGAGCGACGGAAACAACCACCGAACCGGCGGATTGAACAGCCCTAACACCTTCGGGCAATTTGAGATCAGAAACGTGAACCGCGCTTCCGATTCCCAAATGAGCCGCGTCCACCTGAATGGATTCGGGCACTTCGGTCGGCAAGCACTGAACTTCAACCGTTCTCATGGCCAACTGCAAAACGCCGCCTTCTTTGACGCCTTCGCAGGTATCGGTGTTTAACACGCGGACAGGAACCTTAATACGGATCTTTTCTTTCATATTCACTTGATGGAAATCGGCGTGAAGAACCGAGTTGGACACTTTGTCGTATTGGATTTCTTTAACCACCGCCAAAACCGGGCCGGCAGTCTTCGCGCCTTCAATGTTCAAGGCAAAAAAGATGTTCTCGCCCTTCGCGGAAGAGATAATTTTGACGAATTCTTTTTCAGAGACTTCAATCGATTGATTTTCGGATTTATGGCCGTAAATTTCAGCCGGCACAACACCCTGGGCGCGTGAGCGGCGGGCGACACTGCTTCCCTTGGTAGTTCTAACTTTAGCGGTCAATGGTACTTGTTTCATTTCAGCAAGCTCCTTCATTTATGCCGTAACCGTTTAACGATCACGATGGTTGCAAGATGGCTTATCGAGGATCAAGATTGTCAAACAACGAGCTGATCGACTGTTCGTTGTGAATACGCATGATCGCGTCTCCCAGCAAGGGACCCACCGGGAGAACCGTGATCTTCGAAATCCTCTTCTCCAAGGGGAGGGGAATACTATCCGTTATGACGATTTCTTTCAAGGGCGAATTTTGCAGATTTTGCACGGCATTTCCTGACAAAATGCCATGACTACAGCAGGCATAGACCTCCGTAGCCCCCGCTTTGAGGATGGCGTTAACCGCCTGAACCATGGATGCGCCGGTCGAAATCATGTCATCCGGAATCAGCACAGAACGGCCTTTTACCTCGCCAATGAGGTTCATCGCTTCTACCTCGTTGGGGCCCCAGCGGCGCTTATCAACGACCGCCAAATCGGTTCCCAGCACCTTGGCAAAAGCCCGCGCCATCTTAATACCGCCCACATCGGGTGAAACCACCATTAAGTCTTTCAATTTTTTCTTTCGAATATAGCTGGCAATCACCGGCAGGGCGTAAAGATGATCCACCGGGATATCGAAGAAGCCCTGAATTTGCTGAGCATGAAGATCCATGGCCAAAACACGGTCCGTTCCGGCGGTAGTAATGATATTCGCCATGAGCTTGGCCGTAATGGGCACCCGGGGCTGGTCTTTACGGTCCTGTCGGGCATAGCCGTAATAAGGCAGCACCGCCGTAATGCGCCGCGCCGAAGCCCTGCGAAAAGCGTCGATCATGATCAAAAGCTCAATCACATTATCGTTCACCGGCGGGCAGGTTGGCTGAACGATGAAAATATCCCGGCCCCGGACGTCTTCATTAATTTTGATGCGGATTTCGCCTTCGGAAAAGCGGCTGACCATGATGTCGCCCAGCGGCACCTTCAAGAATTCGCAAATGGAGTTAGCGAGGGCTGGATTGGCCGTACCGCTGAAAATTTTCAATCCATTGGGTGCGGGAACTCGGCTCATGATGGCTTCCTCGATTATTGATCAATTTTCAAATGTCAGCGTGGAGTCCCATAAAAACATCAATGGGATACAGTCGTGTTTTCTTCAAATAAAAACCATTAACGTAAACTTGGCTTGTGCGGTCCGCTTTTAAATCTTTATGTAAAAACTGCACAAAGTTTAAACCCAAAAAGCGTCAAATTCAAAAAATTTATTACCGCTTTTTACTTCTTTTTAATCAAAGCTTTGGCCGGAACACCCACTACAGTCGCTCCCGGCGCCACATTTTTCGTCACCACCGAACCAGCTCCCACTACCGCGCCTTTACCAATCGTCACCGGCGCCACCAAAGTCGAATTGCTGCCCAAAAAAACTTTATCCCCTATTTTCGAATGGTGTTTTTTCTTTCCATCGAAATTAGCGAAAACACAGCCGGCCCCCACATTCACATCCCGGCCCAATTGGGCATCGCCCACGTAAGAAAAATGTCCCATTTTACTTCCAGCCGCGACATGGGCGTTTTTGAGTTCAGCGCTCGTGCCAACGTGAACCTTTTTATCCAAAACGCTTCCGCCTCGCACATGGGCAAAGGGACCCGCGTCACAACCATCGCCTAATTGACTTTCGGTAATGCGGGAAGAACGAATAACTACTTTTTTACCCAAGCGGGCGGATTGAAGCCGGCTTCCGGATTCTATATGACACCCTTCGCCAATGATGGTTTTTCCCAAAAGATATACATTGCCCTCAATAACGGTATTTTTGCCGATCACCACTTCCGGTCCCATCTCAACCGTCTCGGGGTTTAAAAAGGTCACCCCGGCTTTTTGATATTTCTCAATGAGGCGCGAATTTAAAATGCGGTGAGTCTGGGGCAAGGATGATCCTCCCAGGAAGATAAAATCAGGGCCTATGATAATCGAGAAAGGCTAATTTAGCTTGGGGGTTTTCATCCGCAAAAGCAGATCTGGAATCGGATTGGGGCGGCTTAAGGGGTTATCCCGCAAGTGATAAAGACCCAGTCCATTGGCGGCAAAGCGAATATCCGTCCAACGTTGGGTAAGATCGTCCAGTTTGGCCCACTGCGCTTCGCTTAGGGGATAATAGGAATGATTTTGAGCGGACAGTCTTTGTCCCTCTTCACCCGAAACAACGATATCGTCAATCCCCAACTCCTTTAACCGGTGCCGGATTCCGTCGCTGTCCTTTTCATCCTCGGCCAAAGCCACTAACAATTGACGGTCAAAAACACTATTTGAATAACAATCCCGGGGGAGGTAAAGACTTCTCGAATCTCCCGCCACCAAAAGCCGGTCGGTCGGCAATGTCAAAGCCTGCGCCGCTTCAGTCAAAGGGAAATAACTTTGACTTTGAGGGGTTGTTTCCAAATATTCTTTCTGGGTTTTAACCCCCGTCGCCATTTCACCCCAGTGGTAATAAGAAATGCCGACCCGAATTAAAGAAACAAAACTCAACAAACCAAAAGCCAAGACCACCCAGGACCAACAGCGGATTTTTTCCTGCCCCGCTTTACTCAAAACCAACCCGATGGCGACAAAAAGTAAAACAATCGCGGGAATCACCAGCCGCAATTGATGGGATAGGCCAAAACCTAAAAAGAGATAAAGAAGACTGGTCACCCATAAATAACGGGTCACACCCTTCCCTAAACCGTTCAGAAAGAAGAAGGGAATAAAGGCCAACAAGAGCGGTGCCACTGTTTTATCGAAATCCCGGGTGAAAACCTGAACGATCCATTCAAAAAAAGAGTGGTTCATCATCCATGACGCTTCGTGATCCTGCATCAGAGCCATTAAATTTTCAGGTGGAAGGGTCTGGCCTCCGAGCCGCTGGGACAGGTAGGGATAAAAGAAATTACCGGCGTAAATGTAGTTCTTAATCAGCCACGGCGCCAATGACAAAATAATCAAAACAAGAATGGTTATTCCTTGTTTTAAATGACTTCTTATTTTTAAACCAGGCCCCATCCAAAACCAAAAAACATAAGCCACACCCAAACCCAAAACCATCGTGTACTTGGCGCTCCAGGCCCCGCCTCCCATTAAACCGGCAAGGATAAACCAGCGGTTATTTTTTCCGCCGGGCCATTTCGTCAGGGCATAAACAAAAAGTAAAAGAAAAAAAGCCGCAAAGACATCGTTTTGACCGGCCCAGGTGGTAGTAGAGAGAAGAGGCAAAAACAAAATAGAAGCAGTCGTTAATCCTCCCGCCGAAAAGCTCCCTTCTTCCGCGACCCAGGCGCCCGCCGAAATCGCCGTGAGAATAAATATTTCGACGTTCAAAAGCTTGGCGGCCTGACTTCCACCAAAAAGAAAACCATTCCAAAGATAAAGCTCGGCGCCGAAAGGAAAATGAGCGTATAAATTCCCCGGCATATCCGCCAAACCGTGGTGAAAATCCCAAAACTGAAGAACCGACAGGTGATAAACCAAAGAATCAAAATAGGTTTCGGGCAATAGGGTTTGAAAAAAATTAAGGCTGATAAAGGCCAAAACCAGAAAAGTAATTCCCAAAAATGCACTTTGGGGCGGTTTTAAGGCGAAAACCGGACTCCATCGAATGCCTTCTCTCCCCCAATCCCATAGTGCCCAAAGCGCTAAAACCAAATCCAAAATCAGGATCAGCGGTTTAAACCATAATCCATTCAGCCCCAATCCCATCCATAGGCTGTTCAGAAATAAAATTGCGAGTGCCGTTTCAAAACAAAATTTCAAAGTCGAAGAAGTTGTGGCAATTCCCAGCCACGCTCCCAGTTTCCGGCCCCATCTCCAAAAAGTAACGGCGGCCAAAGCCCAAACCGCCACCGCTTTCAACCATTCAACCCCATTCATCAGTAACTGGGCTAAATTGGCGTGCTCCCAATTTTGAACTAGTTCGGTAACAAAGGAAAAATCGAATAGAGAATGAAGCGTGAAATAGACCGAAAAGACTAAAAGACACCAGATAAGAAAAAACCAATTCCAGCCTTGCCGGACCCGAGGTGTGGATGTGGATTTAATAACCAATTCTTTTCCTTTGGCGCGTCGTCTTTCTATTCTACTTTATTGCGCCTTTTCTTCAGCCTCATTCGGAAAAGTCCACTCATAAGCCGCGTAACCGGTGAATGTGTAGGTTGTCTGAATCAAATCCCGCCCAATAGAAAAAACAACGTGATTCACTTCGTCAAAATGAATCTCACCGCCCAAGTTAAACCCGCCCCCGTTATTTTGGATTGTCGTGCTGGCCTCATGGTAAAAAACCTCGCCGCCCAGAGTCAGGTTTTTACCGAAATCCCTTTGCAGTTCCCAGCCCAGGAATAACCAGTTCTTATTGCCTGTTCCAGGATTGATCCAATAACCCGCGCCGCCATAGGTGGTCCAAGGGTCCCAGCTTTTTTGAATCCAAATCGGAAGAAGATATTGGGCCACACCGGCCCCCAGTCCTTTGGTCGCGTCGCCCGTCGGTATGTTGATCTGTGGAAAAAAAGCCGCCTGGGGTATCTCGGCCCCTTCATGAATGAATCGATATTTAACCCCGGCCAAAGTATCCCCGTAACCGTAATAAGCGGAACCTCCCGCCGAACTAAACGCCGCCTGTTCGGTCAAACTGAATTGGGTATCGGGCAGACCGCCATAATTGAGCTCTAAAAAGGGCGCGGCTCCGGTCCAACTTTGCCCCAAAATCTGTTGGCCGGTCGTACCGAAATAAATTTCCCAATGCTGATAATCCGTCGGTTCAGGATCGTCGGTTTCAAAAGGCGGTCCAGCCCAAAGTCTGGCGGGATTCGCCGCCAGGAAGAGAACAAAAATGAATCCCATCCAAACTTTTTGGAACATGTACCGATCCATCCAGAAATTTATTGTCCTAAAACCAAAAGTCTAAAAGTGCCGGGAATCATCTTTCGGCGGGGTTTGGGGTTATCTTGCGTCGGCGTTGGCGCCGGCCGCGTATCAGCCGTCACCAGAAACACATGGCCTGTTTTGGAATCAAAGGCCATGGTTCTCGCTCCAGGCTCGGTTTGGGCGTTTTCCACCACTTGATAGTTATCGGCTGAGTTTTGTTGAACCACGTTTAAAGTTCCATCACCGCAAGAATTAAAAACCGTTCCGCTGGCCGGATCAAAATAAGTCGCGTCAACATGGTCTCCGATCGGCAGGGTTTGAATCACTTTGCCGCTTTTCGCATCCATCACAACCACCAGTTTGTTGCGGCAACCGATGAAAAGCCGGTTGTTGCCCGTATCCATCGCCATACCCGAAGGCGTTTCGCCCGGCGCGATGGGCCAGCGGTGCTTGATTTCCAGCGTTCGAGTGTCTATGTCAAGAACCAGACTTTTATCTTCAAGGTTATTAAATAGATGTCCTTTGCCATCCACCGCCGCGAATTCCGGCTTGCCGCCCAAATCAAAGGTTTTAACTACATTGCCGGTGGCGGCATCAATAACGGTCGAGTTCGCGCTATCTCCGTTGAAGGTAAAAACCTGGGTCGTCGCCGAATCATACACAATACAATCCGCGTCTTTTTGCGCGGTGATTTCAGAAATCTTCTTTAGAGTTTTTAAATCAAAAACAACCACCGTGCCGGATTTCCCGCATGAAATAAATCCCTTACCCAGTTTTCGCGCCAGGGCAATTCCATGGGCTCCCTGAATCCCCTCAATCGTTCCGATCAATTTATAAGTGTCAGCATCCAGAACCAAAACCTCGGTTTCGTGGGTAACATAAAGCCGGCGGGTTTCCGAATCGACTTTTAAATAATCCCAACCGCTATCGCCGGGAAGTTTGACCTTTTGGAGAATGTGATAAGGTTTAGTGACATCGTCAGCGTGAACCACGGATATCCCAACAACCCAAAACAGTAACCAACACCATTTTGTAAACTGGTTCATCTTCGTCCTCCAACGTTAATCTGATCTCTGACTATATAATGCCGATCAAAACATTGTTGTTTAAATCGGCTCTGCTTTATGGGAAACTTCGTTTCCGTCTTAATTCAGACGACCGAATCGGTCAAAAAGGTTTAAAAAATGCCTTGGTTCCAAACTCTCGCCAGCGTGATCTTCGTCAGTCTGCTTTCCCTGCTGGCCATCATTGTGCTTTGGCTCAAACCTAAAACCCTCAAAAAAGTCCTGCAACCTCTTATCAGTCTGGCAGTCGGCGGTCTTTTGGGCGACGCTTTTCTCCACCTCATTCCCGAATCCTTTGAGAAATCAAAAAACACAACCTCTGTTTCTTTGCTCGTTTTGGCCGGACTCTTTCTTTTTCTCATTTTGGAAAAAAGCATGCATTACTACCATCACCATGAACACGCTTCGGAAGAGGTTCATCCCTATGGTTACTTAAGTCTCATCGCCAGTGGGCTTCATAACTTTATCGATGGTCTTTTAATTGGCGCCTCCTATCTGGCAGGCTCTTCCATCGGGTTGGCCACCACCCTGGCGGTCGTTTTGCATGAAATTCCCCATGAACTGGGCGACTTTAGCGTACTGGTCAACTCCGGCTTTAAACCCATCAAAGCCCTTCTCTACAACTTCCTGTCAGCCCTCTTAGCCATCGCCGGGGCTGTTTTCGCCCTGGCCGTTTCCTCCAATCCCCAGATGGTTACCCAAATCGTCCTGCCTATCACAGCGGGAGGTTTTATTTACATAGCCGGTTCAGACCTGATTCCCGAACTGCATAAAGAATTAAAACGTTCGGCGATTCTCATTCAACTCTTTGCCATGGCTCTGGGTGTTGGTCTTATGTTTTTGGTCAAGTTTCTCGAATAGCTTCAAAAAATTAACCTTCCCTATCGTTTCCGGCACAAACCCTGGAGTAAACTAAACCCCGTCAAACCACCCCTCTATTTAAGGAGCTTTTATGAGCGTTTATCCCTTCAAAGAAAAAACCATCGACGGAAAAGAAATTTCCCTTCAAGACTATCAAGGCAAAGCGCTTTTGATTGTAAACGTCGCCAGCAAATGCGGCTTTACCCCTCAATACGAGGGTTTGGAAAAACTCTACAAGAAATACAAAGATCAGGGTTTTGAGATTTTAGGTTTTCCGTGTAATCAATTTGGCGCTCAGGAACCCGGAACCGAAGCGGATATCCAAAGCTTCTGCAGCCTTACCTATGGCGTCAACTTTCCCATGTTTTCCAAAGTGGATGTCAACGGCGCGAACGCCGATCCTCTCTACAAATATCTCACATCGGAAAAACCGGGCATTTTGGGAACTGAGGCGATTAAGTGGAATTTTACAAAATTCTTGATTGATAAAAATGGCGAACCCGTAAAACGCTACGGCTCAGCGGACAAACCCGAAAGTTTGGAAGCCGACATCGAAAAAGTTCTAAAAGCTTAACTTTTTCCTTTTCGTCCCATCATATCCAGCGCCACCGCGATAATCAGAATGCCGCCCTTAATAATAGGCTGCCAGAAAGCCTCGGTATTCATCAGGCTCATGCCGTTATCCAGCGAAGCCATGATGAGCGCTCCCAGTAGCGCGCCCCACACCGTTCCCCGCCCGCCCATCAAGGACGTGCCGCCAATCACCGCCGCCGCGATGGCGTCCAGTTCCATCATGTGGCCCGCGTCCGAAGTGGCCGCCCCGACCCTCGCCGTCAGTACAATTCCCACCACACCGCAAAGAGCGCCCATCAGGGAAAAAACCAAAACCAGGTGGCGTTGAATATTAATGCCGGAATAAAAAGCCGCTTCCTTGTTACCCCCAATCGCGTAAAGGTGCCGTCCAAAGGGCGTTTGATTGGCGATGACGGAAAAAACCAGCGCCAGTACCAGCATAATCAAAACCGGAAAAGGTATTCCCTCGTAGGCGTTCAACACAGCGGTGATTCCACAAACTAAAACAATCAGGACGATCCATTTCCAGCGGTTTCCGGTGGTTTTTTTCATCTGGTAAAGAAAGCTGAGCGAAAGCAGAGCGGCCAGCCCCCATCCCAACAGGGGGGAAATGAAAGCCTGGCCCACGAAAAGATAATCGGGTGTGGGGCTGATCGACACGCCTCCCGTAAAACCCAGCAGACAACCCTGATAAACCAGCATTCCCCCCAGCGTGACAATAAAAGACGGAATATTAAACCAGGTCACTAAATGGCCCTGAACATGGCCTAAAAGGGCCCCGCAAAGAATCGTAACGGCAAAAGCCGACCAGAGCGGCCAGCCGTGATTCACGAAAAGAAGGGCCGAAATAGCTCCCAGAAATCCGCTCATCGCGCCCACCGAAAGATCAATTTGA
>PLFD01000030.1:0-56141 GCA_003136635.1 candidate division FCPU426 bacterium
AACGGCTTCAGCCATCAGGACCCCGGCTTTATCGACCACGTGGTCAATAAAAAAGCTGAAGTCATCCGCATTTATCTCCCTCCGGACGCCAACACTCTTTTATCCATAACCGATCACTGCTTGCGCAGCCGAAATTATGTCAACGTCATCGTGGCGGGCAAACAGCCCTCTCCCCAATGGCTGACGATGAAGGAGGCGGAAGAGCATTGCGCCGAGGGCATCGGTACTTGGGAATGGGCCGGCAACGAGGATTCCAGCGGTCCCGACCTGGTCATGGCCTGCTGCGGCGACGTACCGACTTTGGAAACCCTGGCCGCGGTTCAACTATTACGCGGCCTCGCTCCCGATTTAAAAATCCGGGTGGTCAATGTAATCGACCTGATGAAACTCCAGCCCGCCAGCGAACATCCCCACGGGCTCAGCGAGAATGATTTCGACGCCATCTTCACTAAAGAAAAACCCATCCTCTTCGCCTTTCACGGCTACCCCTGGCTCATTCACCGTCTCACTTACCGCCGCGCCAATCACCATAACCTTCACGTGCGGGGTTACAAGGAAGAAGGCACCACCACCACGCCCTTTGATATGACAGTCCGCAACGATCTGGACCGGTTTCACCTGGTCCTCGCCGTTTCAAAACAGGTGCCCCAACTGGCCGAAGCGGCGGCCCACATCCGCCAGGCCATGCTGGAAAAACTTTTCGAGCATGAAAATTACATTGTCCGGCACGGCGACGACATGCCCGAAATCAAAAACTGGAAGTGGTCCTCATGAAACGGGTTCTAGTCCTCAATTTCGGTTCCAGTTCCCTCAAGTGGTCCCTGCTGGACGCGGGCAATGAAGCCGTTATCCAACAGGGGGAAAAACCCCGCCTCCATCCCGGTGAAAAGGAAAGCCTGGGGAAAATTCAGGCTTTGTTCAAACAAATTCCCGTTCCCGACGCGGTGGGCCACCGGTTGGTTCATGGCGGCGGACTTTTTCATAAAACCACATTGGTCGACACTGATGTACGGAACCAATTGGAAACCCTGGTGGATTTGGATCCCCTGCACATGCGCCCGGCCCTGGAGGGATTGGACGCGCTCATGGAACAATGGCCTCTCATTCCCCAATATGCGTCCTTTGATACGGCGTTTCACTCCAACCTTCCTCTTTCAACCGGTTACGCGCTGCCCCATCAATGGATTCATCAGTGGAATCTCAAACGCTTTGGGTTTCACGGCCTCAGTGCCGCCTACGCGGTCAAACAATCCGAATTATTGCTGGGCAAGATTCCTGAACGAATGGTTGTCTGCCATTTGGGCAGCGGCTCTTCGGTTACCGCTATCAGAGACGGACTGCCGGTGGACACGACGATGGGCTTTACCCCCCTGGAAGGTTTGACGATGGCTACCCGCTCCGGTTCTGTCGACCCCGGACTCCTGCTTTATCTTCAGATCAAAAAAGGCATTTCCGCCGCCGAACTTCAGAAAACATTAACCCTCAAATCCGGACTTTTGGGAGTTTCAGATATTTCGGGCGACATCAGGGAAGTTTTGAAAGCGGTCAATGACGGCCACCCTTCCGCCATTTTGGCTTATAACCAGTTTATCCATTCCGCGAAGAAAGCCATCGGAGCCATGACAGCGGTTTTGGGAGGTGTAAACGCGGTGGTTTTTACCGGAGGCATTGGGGAAAACAATTCACAGGTGCGCGGTGACTTGATTTCAGCCTTTGCCTTCAATGGCACGGCCATCAACAGGAAAGCCAATCAGGATGGAACAGAGGACAGGGATATTTCACTACCCTTCACTCTGGTCAAAATCCTGGTCATCCGTTCCCGGGAAGACCTAACCATTCTGCGGGAAATACTTCAGCAGCCCCATTAATCAAGGCTAACGAGCCAATTGAACCCGCCTCTGAAACCTGCCCAAATTCTGCCGCTCGCATTAAAGACCGTTCCTTTTTATCTGGCCAAAACAAACAATTCCTTGAGAGTTTGAATGAATTCTTTGAGTGGAAATTCGTCTCGATAATAGGGACTTTCTTTTAACCGAATAATTCCCTCGCTGCTTGACGACGAAAACAAGTCAGACACAATTTGACTAGCTTCTATCACCTCGGAATTTTCTTTATGGCGGTCCCGAAGCTCTGTCGCGAACTTCCATTCCGCATCCGTTGTCGTCGCCAAAATTGTATAAAGATCGAGCGCGTGATGACGGCCCCTGTCTTTTCCAGCGTTTTCCCTTTGATCCCGAAACGCGAAAAGCTTCATCATTAAATAGGTAAAAGCGTTGGGAATGGAAACGTCGCCCGTCGCCGCCATCCCGTTGCCCCGGTTACCCGTTAACGTCCGAGTGATCAGCCCCTCTTCCAAAGTGGGCGCTTCATTCACCACATGCGCGTGAACGCCTACCGAAGGCCTCGGTCTGGCCCGGCGGGCGTCAACTATCGTTCCAGTTCCCTCAAAAGATTTTCCAGGGCCGGTCAAAAGATCGATTTTCAAACCGCCCGGCCCCGCTTTGGCGAATTGATAATTTTCCGATCCGGGCACTACCGCATAACCCAGGGCGGCCAAGGCATCCGCCAGGGGTTTTAATTTGCCGGAGTGAATAATTAATTCGGGTCTCATAAACAAATCCAAATCGTTGGTAGACCTGGGTTCTGGCCACACCGTAAAAAGGGTCCGCGATTTCATTGCCCGAACATATTCCGCCTTCAGATGAAGGCCAAAACCACCGCCGATAATCAGGCGGATATCCGACCCCTCCAACTCAAACATTAAATCAAGAAGGGCCGTCTTGAGATCGGGCATGGCGCTCAAATCAGTTTCCTTTGCGAGTCATTCAAAATAACAGTTTTAACCTGTTCGGCGGTTTCCTGGTCGCGTTTGTCGCCCTTCATCAGCTCCAAATAAGTTTGAACCGGCGAGGCCCACCAAAAATCGCTTACCATTCTTGAATCAAAGTAGACCAACTCATCTTCCGTTTCCACCAATTCAAGATCTGGAAATTTGTCGGTTTTGACGCCTGGAAATTTTTCTAAAAATTCATCTGTCCGCGGGCAGTAAACCGACAATGTTTCCCCGCGCTGCATGACCGCGTATAAGTTTACCGAAGAAAGACCGGTGGTAGTTATCGGCAAACCGGAAGATTTCGATCGGTCAAAGAGCCATTGGCGCAACTCTTGATCGCCCCCGTCAAATTTCAAAAGAACTTTTTCTTTTATTTTCGGCGGCTCATAGTTCGCCGCGAGCTTTTCCAATAATTTTTCCGTTTGCAGAAGGCGGATATTCGTTTGACGGTCCACTATCAAATCCTCCTCCAGCGCTTTGAGCGCTTTGGAAACCGTGGCGAACGTAATGGGATTTTTTCCATAGCCCTTGACCAGGGGATTTCTTTGGTTAATTTCCGAAAGAATATCCCCCACCGAATTGTATTGGGGGCGGGCCAAAAAAGCCCTTCCCACCATCGAGCTGTTTTTGCGGTAAATATTTTTGATGGGCGCCGAGGAAGTGAATCGGTTGATGCCGCCCGTTCTCAGAACCGAAAATCGGCCCGGTATGGACACGATGCAGTTGCCGCAAAGGTCTATGCCGCTCACCCCCTCTTTTCTTAACTCCGTGATTTGATCCTGATTGAGGAACGGGACAAAAACCAGCGGATACCATCCCTGAGGAATGTTTGAGGTTTTTATTTGATTAAGCGCGCCCTGAAATAGTTTGGGCGTGGAAAGGGCCTTGCACTCCACCACAAACTTAGCCTTTTGCTCTCCCCAAGCCACCTCGACGAAAGCGTCAAAACGACGGTTCTTTTCCACTTCAGAAGGACCTTCGGTGAGGCTCACCTGCAGGGGTTCAAGCGCCAGTTTGTTCTTTTTCAGATTTTCCAACATTTGCTGCTCGGTTATCATTTTCCTAAAAATCCTTATATTCTTGATTAAGAAATTATATCATTTTAGGAAATTATTAGAAGCAGGAAATAACAACTTTTCACAGGCCAATAAAAGAAAGGCCTCCCTTTAGCCCATGCCGCCTGATGAGATTGGCGTAGAGGCTATACCCCGTTGACAGTGAAAATCCGGGACTTTAAAATCTTTGGGATTTTTGTCGGTAACTGCCTCGAATCAAAGGCAGGTTTACCCGATTACCTAGTGGCGAAGTCCGGCTTTACTAGTGGTGAAGGCCGGTTAACTAGTGGCGAAGGTAGTTTTCACTAGTGGCGAAACCCGGTTATCTAGTGGTGAAACCGGTTTTACGGGTGGTGAAAGCCGGTCGCCTAGTGGTGAAGCCCATTTGTATTAGTGGCGGAAGTTGGCCGCCTAGTGGCGAAGAGAAGCTGTATTAGTGGCGAAAGCCGGTCGTCTAGTGGTGGAAGTCTAAATCAACCCTCTCGAAGGAGGCTTACATGCCTGACTTTAAATCAGAAAACCTAAACTGGCTCGATAATCTGGCGGCCCTGGAAGCCCAACTTCTAAAAACACCGTCTTGGACGAACGAACAATTGGGCAAAACTTTAAACCTGAGTCCCAGCTTGATCGGTTATCTGCGGGCGTTAAAGACCTGTTTTGACCCGGCGGCTATCGAAAAAGTCCGTCTGGCGGCTTCCCCTCAACCAAAGGGGACTACGAACGCTGACCCGCCCTTTGTACTTTCATACAATTCCGCCAATGCCCTGGCCCGCCTGATTCCCCGGTCCAGAAAATCCAAAGGCAAGGAAGTCAAACCCGACCTCACGGCCTTTCATACCGCCCTGGATACTACCCTTTCGCGCCGTTTGAAGACCAACCAGATAGAGGCCCTGGTGGAATCGCTGGTGAAGAAGGATAACCCTGAAAAGAAATTTGCTCAGGGCCTTCCAACCCTGCCGGAAGACCTCAAAAAATTTCTCGAACTGGCTGAAAAGGTCAAAGCGGAGATAGCCCGGAACGCCGCTTCCCCTGACGGGGACAAGCAAACCACTTATCAGGACGAATTAAGAGCGTTACTTAAAAAAGGAACGGCTGAAAGCGAAGAGAATGAGGATTCGGAGAAAAAGGGAAAAGCTGGAAAAAAGACAAAATCCGCATCTCAAAACGAACCCTCCCTGTTTTGGGAATGGATGCTCGGCGTCAAGTTTATGAGCCAGTTAAAGGCCAAGGCCAAAAAAGGCGAACTGACCACCAATGATAAAATTTTGATTCTGGTCGATAAGGGTTTGGTTAAACCGTTGGGCTGGGTGTTCGGAAACTTCGGGAAGCTTTTAAAGAAAATGGCCAAAGGTTTATGGCATGCGGTAGAAGAGGCCGCCGGCAAAACCGTTAAAAAGATTCTCGAAGTGGTTTTACCCCTTCTCTTTATTGCCGCCATCATCTGGGCCGTCCTGGCCTTTTTCCACTTCGCCGTCATTTCTCCCCTGCATTGGATTGAACACAAGATCGGCTCGATGTTTCATCACACCGATACTTCGCCAGAGCAAACGCCTATACCCGCGCCAGTTTCAGCGCCGCCTCCGGTGACTGCCCAAACCTCTCTATCAAAAAGTTTGGGGCAACCCAAACGCACACCTCAAAATGTAGCTTCGGTGCGAGTGTATCAACCCGCTATTTCGTTTGTGCCGTCAGTCGAGGATCCCAAAATTCTCGATCTCGAAATCGACGCTCTTTCGGACAAGGTAGTCTTGAAAGACCATCCCCTATCGCCCGACGAGAGCATGCCGGGCGATGTGGCCTCAAGCCGCATGCAGGATATAACCGACCCGGATAAATACACCATGATGATCGGCAGCGGCAAACAAATCATTCAATCCGTCAGCGCCGGCAATACCACCCTGACGATTTATTTCAAAAGCGCCGACCCGCTGGGAGGTTTTTGGGGCGGCGCCAAGAGCCCGTTGAATTTCTTGTGGGAAGACGTGAGATATATTCACATTAACGAGATCGATCATTTTCCCCAGCCGGGGGCCCCGCCGGAGATTAAGTATCAAATTGGTTTGGTGGTGAAGGGCTCGAAAATTCCCCTGACCCTTCAATGCGGCTCGCCGGACGATTTGGAAAACCTAGTCTCGACTATGGAATATTTCATCCGCCACTCCCGCCTGGCCCACGACGCCCAGCCTGCGGGCCTGCCCTATCCCTATCAGGGGTTGGTGTTAAACAACGACTGTGTGGTAGATAAGCTTTGGGCCGACAGCCCCATGGATAAAGCGGGCGTGACTTTAGGCTATCACCTTTGGAGCATCGGAAAGGTTACTTCAGAAAAACAAGGCCGGAATGATTTGGAAGCGGGGTTATCGACGCTGCCCGTCACTTTCTTCGTCGCTTCCGCCTCCGAATGGGATAGAGCCCTGCACGACCGCAACCCCAGCCTGGCCAATAGTTTTAGTCCTAAATTGCGGAAAGTGTCCCTAAGGCAATAATATCTGGCCTAGGGATAACCAAGTCATGTTGCTCAGCTTGTCACCGTTCCGTTGGAACGGTAACGACCAAGTCTTGCACCTTGCCTTGTAGGCTCGGCGCAGGACGGGCTTATACAACCCTTCGTGGCTTCGCAACAGGTAGTCTTGAACGCACTTTAAAAAAAGTTCGTTGTCCACTTCGGGTCCCCGTCGTGGACAATATCCGCCATTCCGATAATGTTACTTTTGTTGGATTGAATCGTTGAGTGGCTTGAGCTGTATCTGTTTCATGAGTCCATAGACAATCGAAAGATCGCTGTCGCTGTATACGAGCACGCGTCCAATGATGAGCACAGAATTGTTCGGTGAAGAAATCTGCGGCATTCCCTGCGGCACGGCTCCTTTCCAGCCAGGGCCGCTGATGAGATGGTCGCCGGCTCCGGTTCCCGTGGTTCGTTTACCGACATATGCGAAATTAGTGTTTTTCGACGGATCAGTGAACTGTACGCTGTAGTAGCGACCAGCCATATCCGGCACATGCAAAATTTGCGGTCCTTGACGGAGGTCCAGCCAACCGATCGTCATGAGCGTGTCGCGATTCACGCCCGTCGTCGCCAAATTGGAACCCGAGGCGGGCATGAGGAAGGGATCCGCGAAAAACGTTTGGGGCTGCATATAGAGCGTATTGATCGGGATGGGGCCTTCGCCGAACCCTTTAACGAGAATCGCTCTCTTGTACACGTACAGAAGCATGAGTGGCCAAAAGTAGGTGAAAAGGAACCATGCCGCAGCACAGACCCCACCGAATATAAGTAAATGCTCGTTGTATTCCATATGCGTCATCATTTCACCTCGACAATCGGGGGCACCTTGTATTCGCCGTCGAGAATGGACGCGCCGGGCATATACACGCGCAGCCAGAGAATGAACCTACCCGAGGGCGCGGGCAGCCAGTTGGATTCATGGCCTGCCGGAGCAGCATTCTGAATGTAAATTTCGACGGAGCCATCAGCGTTTGGCACTAGACCGGAGCGGTCACTGACGCTGTATCGATTGATGGGATTCGCCACAAAGCGATTTTTCGCATTACCCATAGTCAGCGACCAGAACGCATTATTCGGCGGAAGCCCACCTGCTGGAAAGTGCATGATGTAGTCATGCAGGCCGCTCAGCGTACGGCCCGCGCCATCTCCGGATGTCGTCCAGTACATCGCCTCCTGTGGTACGTTTATTGGTCCTAGAAATATTTGGGCATGCGCGGCTCGCAGCAGCATTCCGTTGCCTGGCACGCCGCATCCGAACATGGTGATCCAGCCGTTAACCTTCGTGGCCTTGATCCTCATGAAAATTTGGGCTGTGACAAACGCCAGCGCAAAGCCAATGAGGATGCCTTGCACTACGTCATTGAGTACAGTTCTAGAATGGGAAAAAAAGAATAAGCGGATGAAGAAAAAGACGCATATCGCGCCGTTGAATACCATCAGAAAAGTGGTTGTTCTGTTGAACATATTATTTTATAACCTTTGGCTTTGAGAACTAGGGGTCAGTCCGTTATACACCCGTTGAAACGCAAAGAAAAAATTAAGTCGAAAAGGACTTTTTTGTCCAATCTGGATCCCCGTCGTGGACATTTCCGAAAGCGATTATTTCTTTTTTTCCAACAGTAAATAAATCTAAGGACATTTAACCCCATGCAATGACTAACTTGCCAACCCAACAACCTTGCGGGAATGCAATTGCTTCTCCGCCGAGTCGAGCATAAATTTCGCCAGTGCGCGAAACGACATACGGAAAGCCTTCGGGGGTATTCCCCCTTCCAGGCTGTGGTAAGACTCGTCGTTATTTTTCGCCAATCCAGGAGGCCTTACGATGGTCCAATCCAACGAACTGTCGGTCAAAGCCTTTTCTCCCATTCTCGAATCCTCGTTGTTGTTGCGTAAGAGAAAACGGAATAAGGCGGCTGGCAGCCCGCCGCCTTTAAAAAGCAGTCCCACTGAAACAAAAAAGACCCGTTGGATGCCGGCCTTTTCCATGGCGGCCACCATGCAAGGGGTCATCCGTTCCAGTAGATCGTGAGGTTTAAAAGCCGCAAAACCACCCGTTCCCAAGGTTGAGATCACCACATCATGGCCTTTCATCGCTTCCACCAAAGATTCAACATTTCCAGGGTCACCCTTTAAAACCGTCAGCCCTTTGTCTTTACGGCTTATCTTTTCGGGCGACCTCACAAAAGCCGTTACCTGATGCCCCTGAGCCAAGGCTAAATCCGTGAATTCCCGGCCCGTATTACCGTTTGCACCCAACACAAAAAAACGCATTTTTTATTTCCTTCCCTGTTTGTTTTTTCCACTTTATTTGTGTTCCAAGCTTTAAAGTTCAATTTCCGGTTAATTGCCTGAAACATTTTGTCCACGACAGGCCGCCGTCGTGGAAAACTAGTATTCAGTCAATCCGGTGTAGCGACCCGCAGACGATGGCCATCTGGGTCCAGGCCCACGAAATGGGTACCGCCGAAGTACATTTTTTTAGGCTCCAGAGCTATTTTGATTCCCTTTACTTTCCACTGCTTCAATGTCGATTCGAGTACCGCGAGATCGGGAACCAAGAACCCCAGTTCGGAAGAATTTCCTTGGAGTGGAGCGGGTGGCTCCACCTTATTGAGCGCCCACAGGGCCAGTTCAAAACCGTTGGCCAATTTAAACATAGCGTAAAAGGGCGAAGAAACCGCCGGCTTTAGTCCCAGCAAGTCTTCGTAAAAGGCTGAGCTTTTGGGGATATCGGCGACATAAAACAAAACGGCTGTGGGTTGGGACATCAAAATCTCCATGGTTGGATTTAAAACGTTGGCCAAAATTAGTTTGGAAATGTTTTAGTTCACAAAGTGTAGGCACATAAAATCGGAATAGATATAAGGTGAATAACTAAATAGGATGTAAACAGGCGTTTTAAAAGTCTATCAAAGTGATACGAAGAAGTTTGCGGTGCTTGTCGGGTTTCCGTTGATCTCACCATCGTGAAATTTCCATTTTGCTTCGTCTGAAGCGTAGCGAACCGGCTAAGTTAAAAATATTTATTGTCCAATGCGGGTCCCCGTCGTGGACGACTTTATTTCATTATCAATTCGCTCATGCATATCTATTTCGGGTAAAAGTCCTGGAGTCCCATAGGAAAAGGACGATGGCGACTGTGATTGCCAATAAAACAGAAAAGTAAAAGGGATCATAATGGGAGCCGTAATTGGGAAACAGGATCCAGCTGAGATTGTTCACGGCATGGAATGAAATAGCGGTGAACAGGCTTTTTCCGGTGTTGTTATAGAGCCAGACGGTCAGTATCCGGAACAAAATTAATTGAACGCATTGCCATAAAAGCCAAGCCGTGGAGTGGTGGGTTTGGACAAAGGGAATAAAGTGCCAGAGGAGCCATAGGAACGCCAATAAAACAGCGCCATTGAACGCACCCCATCGGTCTTGCAAGGGGTCAATGGCGTATCCGGTCCAACCGGCCTCTTCTCCAATCGCGAAGATGAAAAAAACCATTAACAGAACCGGCGCCATGAATACCGGGCCTTCCCAGGCTGGCATCGGTACTTCCTCAAGCCGCATCCAGAGATAGGCCAAAATCATCAGAAACGGGAGCAAGCCAAAGACGGGGAGATACCAAATTTTATTTTTACATCTTCCATAGTCCAAGACCCTTCCCAATAAGTTCTTTACACCCGCCTTTCCCTTTTCCCTGTAAGTCACAATCAAGGCCGCGATCAACGGATTGAAGGCGGCCAACGCGCTGATGGGAATATTGGCGGGAATGTTTTTTGGAAGAAAATGTTCGGTGATAAAACCAAGCGCATAAAAGGGGATGGTAATGATGAAAACCAAAAGGAAAAAATTTAAAGGAAATTTACCTTTCGAAAATTGGGCGTTCATGACTGGACTCCCTTTGTCGGTTCATTTTCCACTTCAACTCAAATCCTGGCCAAGCAAGATCCATCTTTGAAAACTCTTGTCCACGACGGGTCCCCGTCGTGGACAATCACCTTCTTTTTAAACTGAAGAAGTCTGTCCGCCATTCCACTTCGTGGAAATTGGAACTCTTTTTGCGGCTGGCCGATTATTTCCAATAGTCCTGCAGGCATTCCAATATTTTTTCATTGTCCAATAAGGAAATGGGCTGTATTTTCCCGTCCTTCAAATAATATTTTTCCACTACCTGGTCAAAGCCGCTTTTTTGAGCCGGATCTTTGGACCACGAATTGAATTGGTAGCTGCCGTCGGACAGGGCGCCCTCACTGGCCCAATCCGTCCATTCCCCCCAAAGAGGATAGAATCCCCGGTCCACGCCGGTATAGGGGTTGATCTGGCCTTTGTAACACCAACAAGTCGCGGAGATTCCATATTGGTTGAACAAACCCTGAACGGCTAGTAGCCATGCCACCCGCTTTTCAGGGGAATTGATCCTGGTGATTCCATACTCGGTCGCGATCAGGGGAACGGGGCCGTTATTCGCGGCCCAGTCCACGCGTTCTTTGATGGGGGGGTCCAGATCGGAAAGACTGTAAGTACCCAGCCCCTGGTCGCAAAAATTCCAGGGCAGGTAGAAGTGGAACACATAAACGATGTTGGGCAGGTTTACCTTATGGAAAGCGTGATCCCATAGGACTCCCCCTTCCCCTTGGTCCACCTTGTTACTTTTGGTCACGTCGTCCCAATAGCTCTCGCCCGGGTTCGCCTCCCGGCTGTCATTTTCCGGCACAAAAAGAATATGGTCGGGATCCATAGCCCGGATGGCCTCGCAGAGTTTTTCCAGGCAGGCCTGGAACTTAGCGGCTCCTCCTTCCTTGTCCGAAGGCATCCGGGGCTCGTTGATGATTTCATAACCCGCCAATCCGGGAGTGTTCTTCAAAGCCGCCGCCACGGTTTGCCACATCGAGACCCACTGCTGGAAATACTCGTCGTCCTCGAAAACGGATTTGAGACGCTGGGCTCTGGGTTTATTTTTTTCCACGGCTTCATTTGCGGTATCCAATCCCGGGGACATGTTGCAATTGAGCACCGTGTAGATATTCATAGCCGCGAAACGCTCGATGTGGCGGCGGAGCTTTTCCAGGTTTTCGTCTTTATGGGGATTTCCTGCGGCGAAAAGCTGGTTATTAAAGCAGTACCGCACGCAATTGAGGCCGAGCTTTCCAATTCGCTCGAAATCCTCGTCGGTCAGTACCCAGGCATCCTGGACTTCGGGCCGGACCAAAGGATCCATGCCCTGGGCCTGGAGTTTTTCGGACACGCCGTTCACCCAATTGCCCCAGTCATTGTTGCTGAGGGCCAACCCCTTGAGAATAATCCGCTTTCCATCGGCCGTGACGATATCACTCCCTTGGGTATGAAGAAGGGAGCACTTTGTGTGGGACAGATCGGGAGAATCCGCAGCTTTCAAAGAATCCGCGGCAAATGGAAGAAGAAAAAAAAGGCCTGCAATCAACGCGATCTTGAATACGGTCATCGAATCCTCCTGAGGATGAGTGCCAGGCTATTCTACTTTCATCCATGAACACGGCTTAAAAAATAAAGAGCCGGCCTTCATCGCTAGGGATGGGGGCTTTGACGGTATTAAAAAAATTTCCCGTCCACTCTGAGTCCCCAGAATAGACAGCCCAAACCAGCCGATTCCCGGTTTTTCACCGGATTCAGGAAACCTTAAACCCGTTCAGACCGGGCGGCCAAAGGGGCGTGAAAGGCTTGTCTTTCACTTTGCGAAAAGCGGCGCGGAGATCTTTCCAGCAGTCATGACCGCCGAGAACCGATTTCACTTCCTCGAAAGCCTTTTGGGGATGCTGGGCATAGATAAAAATATTCATCTCGCCCGAACCCGCGTCGTGCCCGTCGGTTCGATTGTCCGAAGAGAGATTTTCGATCAGAAGATTCTCGATCGCCACGAGCGCGTCGTAATCATCGATGGAATCAGCAGGCCATTGCAGAACCACCTGGTACTTGGGGAGCATAAGCGCCTCTCTTTCAGGAAAAAGATAGCTTCACTTGGGATAACGCTGGTGGCTGCCCTTGTGGGGCATGACCGCTTTATGGGCGGCCTGTGGGCCGCGAGCTGGGCGATGGCCTGCCGCGCCCCGGAGATGAAACTCGGTCACGGTGTGCGGCACTTCCCTTTTATCGCCCCGTCCCCGGGTGGCTTTCGTTACGACAGATTCGGTCTTGAACGCTTTTTTCGGTCTTTTTAATTCGGTATCCGGTTTGTCCTGAACGATCCCCACGTCGCCCACCGGTTCGTTGAACCACTCATTGAGTTTCGTTTTTAATTTTTCTGCGAATGTTTTTTTCATAGGTGCTCCTCTCGCGGCTTTGAATTGACGGCAAAAAAATATCCCTCGGTTATTTGGATTTGCGGCCTTTGCCCTTCAATCGAGTGGGCAAAATTTGGTCTGTTAAAGAGAGCTTTCCCGGAGGCAGCATCACCATGACCACATCGCTGAACTTGTCCTTCTTGTCCCCGCGCCCGTCCAGTCGCGCGTATTTCTTAATGTTCTTTTTCATGTCTCGCCTCTTTCCTTATAGGTTCTTGGATTTCCCTTTGTGAAAAGCCATCCAAAGGGCTCCGGCGACAACCCCGGTCGCGGCGGCAGCCACTAGGGCTTTTTCCGGGTGTTCTTTCGCGTAAGAGACAACCTGGGCTTTCTTCCTGGTGAAATCCGCTTTGGCTTTTTTCAGCTTTTCCGAGGCGTTCCGCAATTTATTCTCAAACCTCGCCCGGGTTTCGGGGTCTTTCATATCCTTTTCAATGCGGTCAAAAGCTTCCTGGGCCTGTTGAAAGCGTTTTTTGATTTCTTCCTCTACCCTTTTTCGGTTTTGCTTGTCCTGCAATTTTTGTTTCAACTCGCTCCATTTTTCCGCCGCCGATTCCCCGAATGTCATAAATCTCTCCTTTGACTGGCGTTTTTCATCCTCGCCGCCTGAAGCAAAATAAAGGCCGCGAGAAAAATGACCAGACCGCCGATGGAAAAAACCACTCCCATCGGAACCTTGGTATAGTCCGCGACCAGGTTAAAAAGTCCGATAATTAATAAAAGCAGGCCGATGGAGACCCACAGATACAGCACGAACAGGTATTCCAAACGGCAGAGAAAATGATCCACCTGGCTTTGAAGGGATTGCTTGAGCTCACCAAAAAACAACCGGGCCGCCGCCCCCCAGTTGAAGGCTTTCAAGAAAGCCCGGAACAACCCGGATGAACTTTTATCGGACGAAGTCTTGGTGTCTGCCATGGGAAACCTCCATGACCTCAGCATAGCTTCACTAACATTTGCCGCTTATGACGGAGATCATATCTTCAATACTCTTCCGGCTAGTCGTCGAGTGGATTTTTTTACTCCCAGCGGCGTTCTTCCTCATCCCAATCCAATTCTTCATCTTCATCGGCCATTCTTTTTTCCACCGCGTGCCAATCCGCCAAATCGTCACCCAGAGGCGTGCCCCTTTTCTGCCACCGGTAATAGGCCGCTTGTTGCAGATCCTCATGACTTGGCCTTTGAGGTTTTTTCTTTTTTTTCATTTTAATTTCCACAATCCCTGTTTCATAACGCGTCCTTGTCTGTTCTTTTCTGATCGGCCGTCCGGTTGTCCATCCCACTGCCGTGATCATTTAAAAAACGGGAATAAGCCGAATTAACGAAAACCCGGCCGCAAATATCCTGAAACACGGTGCCCGTAAACCGCTCGTGACATCGTTGATTGTTTTTAGCCAAGAAATCCTCAAGTATTCTGTTCTTTATTTCTTTCACAACGAATCATCTCCTTTCACATTTCCAGTATGTAGAAATACCCTCGGAATTTTTATGATCCAAATCACAAAACACGCCGTTTCCATGCCGAATTTAACTTGTAAAGAGAGGATGTCCCAGCGGCATTATTTTTTCATTTCAGCTTTCTCGAACGCTTTGAGTTGTTTGAAATACTGAATTTCCCACTCATGATTTTGAGCGGCCTCCAGCGTGGGAAAAATTCCCAAGTGGCGGCGTTTTCCTGTCTTGGGATTTATTTTTTTGGAGTAGAGACGGTAGGTGCCATCTGGGTGTTTTCGAACCATGAAACCCTCCTTCAATACTCTGATTCAACTTATGGTTTTTTATTTCTCCCGCTTATGACCCTCGTCATAAATTCACGCCCGGTTTTACCGGAAAATAAATCAACACCAGAAACCGGGTGTCGACAAAGGAAGTCTAAGGAGGACGATATGCCGACTCTTGAAATCAAATTAGCCAAACACCCCTTGATGAAGGGCGTGAGCACCGATGACATTAACCTGCTGGCGGAAGATGCCGTTCATGTGACCTTCAAGTCCGGAAAAATGCTTTTCCGGCAGGGACAAAAAGCGGATTATTTATTTTTGATCCTCAAGGGCAAAGTGACCGTCGGCGTGAAGCACCGGGGACAGCACCTGCCCATTACGGTTCTTCACGCGGGAGAAAGCCTGGGATGGGACTGGCTCTTTGCGCCTTACAAATGGGAATTTGAGGGCAGAGCTTTAACCGACGTGGACGCCATCGCTTTGGAAGGAAAACCCGTGGCCGCCAAGATGGGACACTATCCCCTTCTGGGCTACACTTTGTTGAGACACCTGGCCCATTCGCTTTCCAACGCCCTGACGGCCACCCGCAGGCGGTTGTTAAAGGCGCATTTGGAAGCTCTCAAACATGAGTTTAAGAACAAACCTTTGAGCGACACCGAACTGGCGGCGGAAATTTTGGCTAAAACAACCGGCTCTATTCTTTAAAAAAGAAACCCCGGTTCAATTCAGCGTTTGCCGGAACCGTTTAGAGCTGACCCAAACCATAAAAATCGCCATGGCATAAAGAATGCCCGCGTAGGTCGCGAACAATCCCAGGTCTCCGCCCTTGAGCATGATGTTGCGAAGCAGCGCCACAAAATAGAAGACCGGGTCGATATAAGCGATCGGTTTCAAGATCCAGGGCATGTTCTCGATAGGGTAAATCAGGCCCGACAGCTGGATCGCCGGGAAAATAAAAAGAAAACCGAACATGGCGGACTGCTGCATGTTTTTCACGAAGCTGGATAAAAAGACACCGAGGCACACGGTGTTGATCACAAACCCCAGCGCCCCCACAAACAGCATCCACAGGGGTCCCCTCATGGGCACGTGGAAAAGCAAAACCGCCACGATTAGCACCAGAAACATGTCCACCATTCCAAAAATAACGTAAGGCACCGTTTTGCCCATCAATATCTCGATGGGCTTGGCTGGCGAGGCGATGAGCGCCTCAAAGGTACCCAGTTCTTTTTCCCGCGAGATGGAGGAGCTGGTCAGCACCACGGTGATGATCACCAGAACCATGCAAAGCACGCCCGGCACCATGTAGACGGATGTTTGCAGTTCCGGGTTGTATAAATACCGTACCGCGAACTGAATGGGCGGCGCGGGCGGTTTCAAATGGGTCTGCTCTTCCACCGCCTCCCCCACGATGGCTTGCAAATAACCCTCCGCACTCTGGGCCTTGGTAATATTTTCCGCGTCCACCAAAAGCTGTACCCGCGCGTTACCCTTTTCCAGGGCCCGGGTCAGCCCTCCCTCGGGCGCGATCAACGCCGCGTCCGCCTGGCCTGACTGGATCAAATGAAAGGGATTGGCGTCTTCGTGGGGCGCGGGGATAAACCATCCCGAGTGGTAGCAGCGGTCTTCTATCTTTTGCATCAGAACGTCATTGGGCTTGTAGACAAACGAGATTTTGATGTTGTTCACATCAGTTGAGATGGCATATCCAAAGAGCGTCAACTGTACGATAGGCGCGACCAATAACAAAAACCGCATGCGGGGGTCTCGCAGGGTCTGCACGAATTCTTTTTTGATAAACCCGACCAGGGTGGGGTTGATTTTGAATTTCATGGCTCCACGTCCTTCTTAAAGAACTTCACCGCCATGGTGATAAAAACAATATCCATCCCCAGAAGAATCAAAAGGGGCCCCGCCAGCTCCGTAACGCCCGCACCCCTCAGAAAAAGTCCCCGGACGATAACCATGTACCAGCGGGCCGGAAAGATCATGGTGAAATACTGGAAAAATACCGGCATGCTCTCCACGGGAAAGACGAAGCCCGAAAGCATCATCGCCGGAAGCTGCCCCAGGGTTTGGGAGAACTGGATGGCCGCGATCTGGTGCCGGGTGGTGACGGAGATGATCAGCCCCTGGGACATACAGGCGGTCAGAAAAAGCAGCGTTCCGACAAACAATAAAATATGACTGCCCGCGAAGGGCACGCCAAAAAGCAGCCGCGCGGTTAAATAAATAATGATTTGTCCCATAAACCCCATCACCAGATAGGGAAACAATTTGCCGATGATGATTTCAAGCGGCGTCACCGGCGTGGAAAGCAGCATTTCCATTGATCCGTTTTCCCATTCCCTCGCCACCGTCAGGGCGGTAAGCATAATGCCCAGAATCGCCAGCACCACCACCGACAAGCCCGGCACTGTGAACCACCGGCTATCCAATTCACCATTAAAAAGGTAGCGGGTCGCCACGCTCACGGGCTGGGCCAAGGTCTGTCCTGTTATTTTCTGGATGGCCGCCGTCTGGATGCCCGAAAGATAGCCGCCGATGACGCCTGCGGTAGAGTTGTCCGATCCGTCAATCAACACCTGGGCGGTGGCCGTCCCTTCCCGCGACATATTCTTCTCGAATTGAGGCGGTATATATAGAACGCCCCGTGCCTGTTGGGAATCCAACGTCTTGGCCAAATTGGCGTCCAGATCCCGATAATGGATGTTGAAATAGCCGGACGACTGAAAAGTTTCCGCCAATTGGCGCGAGGCGCGGCTGTGGTCCTGGTCGTAAACCGTCAGGTCAATGTCGTGCACGTTAAAGTCCATCGCGTAGCCGAAAAAAAGCACCATCAGCAACGGCATACCGATGGCCAGCCCCATGGTGAAGGGATCCCGCACGATATGGCGCACTTCCTTGCGGCAAATGGAATAGGCCCTGCCGATCTGAAAGGAGCTTTTCATTTCTTCTTCCCTTCCACCAGCCGGATAAAAACGTCCTCCAGGGAAGGTTTGATGGTTTGGTTGTCAAAATCGGATGAAAATTTCGTAGCAGTCGCTTGCCAGGAAGCCGCGTCCTTCACCACCAGGTGGAACCGCATCCCATAGGGATTCACTTCCTCCACCGAACTTTCCTGTTTTAATTTCTCAATCCATCCCCGGGAGTTGGTCTTGGGCGTGATTTCATAAATGGGCTCGGTGAAAGCCAGTTTTTTAAGTTCGTCGGGGCTTCCGATGGCGATTATTTTTCCGTCCCGCATGAGCGCGATGCGTCCGCATTGCTCCGCCTCGTCCATATAGTGGGTGGTCACGAAAACCGTTTTCCCCTTTTGGGATAAACCCTGGATGATGGCCCAAAAGCGCGCGCGGAAAACCGGCGAAACTCCCGCGGTGGGCTCGTCCAAAAAGACAATTTCAGGGTCGTGCAGCAGCGCCGCCACCAGGGAAACTTCCTGCTTGGTCCCGCCCGAAAGTTCCCGCACAAGCCGTTGGGGGCTTTCCTTAAAACGGATAAACTCCAGCCATTCGGCCTGGCGTTTCAGTTGAACATCACGGGGAATTTTGTGCAGAGCCGCGGTGAAATCCAGGTTTTCCTCGACCGTCATATCCTGGTACAGCGTGAATTTTTGGGACATATAGCCCACTTTGGCCTTGATGGCCTGCAGACCATCCTCGGGGTTGAGTCCAGCCACCCTCACCGTACCCGAGGTCGGAATCAGCAGTCCGCATAGTACCCGAATGGTCGTGGTCTTGCCCGCTCCGTTGGCGCCCAAAAAGCCAAAAATTTCCCCGGGGTTTACCGCGAAAGAAATATTATCGACCGCCGTGAAAGCGTCGAATTTCACGGTTAGGTTTTTTACTTCTACTGAATAAGGCATAAGCGAACCTCTTTAACCACCAAGACACCAAGGGCACCAAGAAAACCAAAAAAAATTTGGGATACAGATTTAATTAAAGAATGATTTTCGTTGTACTTGGTGTCCTTGGTGCCTTGGTGGTTCAATCTGTCGTTTCTCATTTCTGCACATCCAGATAGTCATACTTCAAAAACAGCTTCTCAAAGCTTTCTACCTTTTCCTTTGCCAGCACTTCCTTCGGCTCCCCGCTGGCCAAAAGGTTGCCCCGCTCCATCACATGAACCTGGTCGCAGCGCTCCGCCTCGTCCATATAGGCGGTGGTAATCACAATCAAAATCCCCTCGTCCCTGAGGCGGTAAAGCAGTTCCCAGAATTCCCGTCGGCTGATGGGGTCCACGCCGGTGGTGGGCTCGTCCAGAAGCACCAGGTCGGGCGAGCGCAACAGTGCGCACATCAGGCCCAGCTTTTTGTACATCCCGCCCGAAAGCTGGCCCGCGGGCCTGTCCTGAAAGGCTTCCATGCGGGTAATGTGCAATAGTTCCGCCCGCCGTTTCACGTAAACGTCTTTGGATATCTGGTAGAGGTCGCGGAAAAAGTCCAAATGCTCGGAAACCGAAAGATCCGCGTAAAGGCTTTGTAATTGGGGCATATAGGCCATCAGTGGTCTTATATTTTCGAAAGAAACCGGTTTGCCGGCGTCCTTGTATTCCACCCTGCCCGAGGTGGGCTGAAGAAGTCCCATGATGATGCGAAGCATGGTGGTCTTGCCCGAGCCTTCAGGGCCGATCAATCCATGAAGCATGGCGGGCGTAAAGGAAATACTCACACCCTTGATGGCATTGTTATGCCCCATGTGTTTGACGATATCGATGGCTTCAATGCCGATTTTGGGCGTAGACATAAAAGTCCTTTTAACGCGTCATTGCGAGGAGTCAGCCGCGAAAAGCGGCTTGGGTACGACGAAGCAACCCCAGTTCATTGTTTTGGTGTGCTTCATCTTTTTAAACCTGAGTTGCTTCGTCATAAACATCCCCCTACTCGGGGGTTATTCCTCGCAATGACGCCAGCCTTGGTTATTTTTTCGGCAAATCCGCTTCTAAAGTCATGCCGGGCTTCAGCAGTCCGTCCGGATTTTTAAAGATGATCTTGATGGCGTATACCAGGCTGGTGCGTTCCGCTTCGGTCTGCACGTTTTTGGGTGTAAATTCCGCCTCATCATTGATATGGCTGATCACCCCTTCAAAGGTTTTGCCTTTGAGTTCCGGCAAGGTCGCGTTCACCTTCTGCCCGTAAGAAAGTTTCACCAATATGGGCTGCGGCACGTAAAAGTAACACCAGACCGAGCTCAAATCCGCCAGGGTAAAAAGCTTGGTTCCCGGCCCCACCCAGTCGCCCGGCTCGTGATACTTGGTCAAAATGGTGGCGGTCAAAGGTGATGTGACCGAACACCATTGCACATGCAGATCCGCCAAATCTTTTTGGATTTTAAGATGGTTAAAAGTTTCCACCGCCATTGATCCGGCTTGGTAGAGCTTCAACCCTCTTTCGTAATCGTCGTTGGCGGTTTCCTGGGCCACCTTGTAATCCGGGCCGTCCAAGGTCACCAATAACTGACCCTGAGTAACCGCCTGCCCCTCGTCCACCTGCAGCGAATTAACCGTGGAAGCCAACTGCGAAGCCACATCCACTTCGGTGGCCTCCACGGTTCCCGCATAAACGAATTTGGTGCTGATGATTCTCCAGTAAATCAAAACGCCCAGCGCCAGAACGCCCAGAAGAATGAAAATGTATTTACGTTTGGAGGCCGGTTTCTTAACCGGCGGCTTTGCCTCATCGCTTTTCGCCTGCGCCGAAGCTACAAGCTGAGGCGCGGGACTTGGTTGTACTAACGGCTCCTTTATAGGGCCGTTAGTAGGAGCGGCTGGCTGCCCTGCCGGAGTCACAACCCCTGGCTGAGGTGGAGGCGGCGGTGGAGCGCCCGGCTGCGGCGCTGGATTTGGTTGTGCCAACGGCTGCTTTATAGGGCCGTTAGCATTAGGAGCCTCGTTTGGTTTTATATTCTCTGGCATATGCTTCTCCTTAATTTAAAATCCACGGCCTATTGCTTCCCCGACAGCGATGAAAGAACGGATAACTGCATTAATAGTTGAACATTGTTGGAAACCGACTGAATTTTCGCGTCCAACGCCTGCAGGTTCGCGGTTTGAACTTCCAGAAACCTCACCGTACCGGCCTTATAGGACTTATAAGTCAGCCTAGCCAAGTCCGTAGTCTCCGACACAGCCTCGTCGTTCAACTTTTCCTGATCCCGTAAAGAACTCAGCTGGTCCTTCGCTTTGTTCCAATCCCGCCAAAGATCCGTCCTGGCCTGGCTCCAGTTCTGTTCGTAAACCTCCGCCTGTTTCTGTTTGGAGTTGGAGTCATTCACAATCTGCCCCCAGTCAAACAAAGGCATGCTGGCCGATAGGGAAATAATATTTTGCTGAACGGTTTGAAGAATGGGTCCATCGGGGTTTTCATATCCCGCCTGGGCCGAAAGGGTAATCTTGGGTAAAAGTTCGGAGTGGATGGCGTTGGCCGCCGAACGGGACGAATCCGCCATATAGGCGTAGGTCCGCAGCTGGGGCACCTGGTCATTCGGCGGCACCACCTCTTCCTTCCGGAGCATTGTCAAAGAATCCGCCGTGGAATCCATCATCAACCAGACCGAAGGCAAAGGGATCGTATCCGGTAAAGCATCTTCCATGTGTTTATCCAGGGGCAATTTGAAATCCGCCGGTTCTTTGACTCCCACCAGCGCGTAAAGGTCTCTTAACGATTCGGCCAAATTCGCCTGGGCTTGCCGAAACTGCCTCTGATAGTTCAACACTTCCTGGTGGGAGGATAAATGGTCCATGCGGCTGGCGGTGCCGAACTTAAACTGGTGGCCAATATCCGTGTACTGATTTTGAGCCACCTTCAGTGAATCACCCAGAAGCCTGACTTGTTCCGCATTGACCTTAGCCTGAAAATAGGCCATCCGAACCGCCAGCGTCACCTGCCTGATCGTCGCTTCATATAGTTCATCCTGGGACTGGGAAACCTCGGTCGCGCTGTCGGCCATCTCATGCTGGGAACGAAAATCCCAAATGTTCCAGTTCAGTGTCGCCCACGCGCTCCAGTTGTTAGCTTCCCCGAAAGCTTCCGGAGGTTCATTAGGCGCTATGGAAAGTTCAGGGACGTAAGTTTGATAAAAATAATTCGCATTCAATCCCAGCCGGGGAAATTCCCCGCTTCCGGCGGACTTGGCTTCGCTTTCGGAAGATTCATAACCCAGTTTGGCCGCCTGCAATTGAGAGCTATGGGCCAAGGCGGTTTGGGTTAAATCCTCAAGCGACAGTGTTAATTCAATGGGCGATTCCCTGGACCAGGCCGAACCCAGCCCCAGCAGTAAAAACCCTAAACCCAACCATAATTGAATTGGCTTCATCCTTTGCCGCCTTTCCCCGGAGCCAAAGATTCCAGCACTAGGTCCACCCTCGCCTCCAAAGCCTTGTCCGAGACGATCAGCAGTTTGACCGCGGCGAAAGGGACGAACCTTACCTTTTTGATTTGCAAGTGCTCCATCATCGCCACTGCCATCAAGGGAAACAGACAGGCGCCCATCAAGAGCGGCATGATGGCGGGCAGGTGCATCTTTTTTAAAGACCCTTCTTTTTGGCATTCCCGCACCAGCCCCAGTATCACCAGCCCGTGGCGCGGCCCGTTGGTCTTCACGAAATTCAGCACCACCTGGTTTTTGTTCAGCACGTCATGCAACAGCCCCAGCAGCAGCATGCGGTTCTTCCCCACAAAACGCCCCAGCGTCAGCAACGCGGCCCTCAGCCTCTCGATCGCCAGTCCGTCCCCGGATGTTTCCAGGCTGAACTTGCTGAAGAATTTCTCATAGGTATCCTGCAGTACAGCCCGGGTGAACTGGTCTTTGGTTTTAAAGTGATAATGGAACATGCCCAAGTTGACGCCGGCCTTCTTGGCCACATCCCTCAGTTTCAAACTGCTCAAACTGGTGTGTTTGACCATTTCCAGGGCCGTATCCACCAAACGCTGGTCTGTATCTGAAACACGGGGCATACCGCGACTCCTTCAATTTATACGTCTGTATAACTTATACAAGCGTATAAATAAAAAGTCAAAGGAGGCCCTTCGCTTAACTAATTGGGAGAGCTTCGTTCAACTTTGTTAATGATTCGACATTAATTTACAGGAGGGATAATAAAAATTTCATGACACAGATCATGTTTTAACCAAGTTATATCACCAATAAAACCCACCAAATAATCTATTTCGCTTCATGACGGGGATCATAAAGCGATTTTCAACCACAGAATAGAATTGCCTCGTTTGATGAATCGCGGCATGAATCCAGCCGTGTTTTATCTAGAAAATCACGGGAGGATTTACCGATGACAAAGGCTTTAAAGTATCTAGCCGCATTGGCTGTTTTGACGCTCTGTTGTTCGCAAAAAGCGATGGCTTTACCAGTATTCGCCAGGATGTACAGTTACAACTGTTCCACCTGCCATTACCCTGGTTATGCTGAATTAAATAAATTTGGATACAACTTCCGTGCGGCAGGATACCGCATCCCCAGCGACATCGGCAAAGACATGAACGATGGTAAGGTTGATATCACAAACTATCTCACCGCTCGTTTTTCCGCCGGTGTGAAAGCCTCGACGACGACGAACGCCAACGGCACCGCGGTTCCAGACAGCGCCAGCATCAACTTGGGTTCTCCCAGCCTTTATATGGCGGGCGGCATCAGCACAAACTTCTTCGCATACAGCGAGTTGAATTTAGGAAACGGAACGGGCATCTTCTCCGGTTCCGCTCCCAGCTTATCCAGCGCCAAACTGGGTTATGTCACCGGAACTGAAAATAACTTTTTCACATTCCGTATCGGTAAATTCGGCGCGTCAGGTTTTGGCGCCGCTGACAGCGAACCAGTGGGCAGCCCCACCATTTCAGGAACGGTAAAACCTACCGAAACTGGAATGGAATTTGGATACACGCACGACGATACGCGCGTCACCCTGGGCATCTATGACGGTATTCAAAGCGATTCCTATACCGGTCTGGACAGCACCACCAACGGCACGCCTGCCACAACAACAACCCTCCAAGCACCCGCATCCGACAATAACAACTCAAAGGATATTCAGTTATTCGTCAATCAGTTCATCGGGGATGACGGTTTCGCTCTCACCGGCGAGTTTTATAACGGATATAACGGGGACGTCAATACCAATGGCAGCGCCACCACACCTACCACCGGCACCGGTGACGCTCCCGGGCAGGAGTTTTACAACACCGCACTATTCTTAAGTTCACCTGTTCCAGCTATTAAAAATCTGGAATTTCGGACCGGCATTGAATATGGGCAAGCCAACTCGGGTCTCCTAGGTGGAACCGTTGGTATCGGTGTACCCGCTACGACCGGCGCCTTCCTTGAACTGGAATATGCCATGGCCGACATCACACCCTTGGTTTTCCGCTGGGATACCACCACGACTAACGTTGAAGCGGCTAACGCGGATACAGAAAAATTCACCCTGGGCGCTGTAACGCCTTTTGTGCAAACCGTTTATATGAATCCGACCTGCACTTTGACCCAGACCAACACCAATGCCGGTTACAACAACGCCTGGGCTTTCTCGGATTCGATGTACGTATTCTTTTAAGCCTGTTCAGGAGCGGGGCCGCTTAGGCGGCCCTTTAATTTAAACTTTCGGAGGATTTTATGCGTAACTATCTTAGAGAATTGATTGCCTTTCTGGTTTTAGCTTTATCCATTTTCAGTTTCGCGGCGGCTTTTGCCGATGATGCTGTCAGCCCGAGCCAAAAGTTGTTCGAGGGCAAGTGCGCCCAATGCCATGGTAAAGACGCCAAAGGAAACGTGAAGATGGCCAAGGCCTTGAAGGTCGACCCCATCAATGTCGATCTAACCAGAGCTGCCGCCGTTTCTTTAACGTCAGACCAAACTGCGGCGATTGTCACCAACGGCAAGAATAAGATGCCCAAATTCAACGCCAAATTAACCGCGGATCAAATTAAAACCATTGTCGCCTATTTAAAAACGCTTCAAGGGCCGAACGCGGCGAATTAAAAGAGGATCAGTTTCTTTAGTGACCGTTATAAAAAAGCCGGGGACATCCCCCGGTTTTTTTATAACTTTTTTGAATTCTATGACCCAAGTCATAGTCGACGCCTGAAATTCTATTTAACATCCAGCTATTCCAGAAAAGGAAGTAACCATGAAAGACGATAAACCGGTAAAGAACGAACCCCAAAACGAACAACGCCGAAGCTTCTTGATTGGATTAACAGTCGCGATGGGCGGTTTTATCAGTATGGTTTTAGGGGGGTCAGGTCTTTTTTATTTTCTTTCGCCCGCATGGCGCGGCAAAAATGAAGACTGGGTTTCTGTAGGTCCTATTGGAAGTCTTAAAGAAGGCGATCCAGTTAAAGTGGATTACGTTCAGCGTAAAAAGGATGGCTGGCAGGTTTTAGAAAGCCCCAGTTCGGTTTGGGTTGTTCAACAAAAAGGCGAATGGGTCGCTTACGATCCTCACTGTACCCACCTGGGCTGCCCTTACCGCTGGGATTCTTCTAAACAAGCCTTCCTCTGTCCATGTCACGGCGGCGTTTTTTCAAAGGACGGAAACGTAGTTTCCGGTCCTCCACCCAAACCTCTGGTTCGATATCAGACCAAAATCGAAAACGGAAACCTTTTCATTCTCCCGGGAGGTCAAGCCTAATGAAAAAAATACTCGACTGGCTGGATGAACGGACTGGTTGGAAAAAAATTAAAGAAGTTATCTTCGACCGCCACATTCCCAAGGGTGTTGATTGGCGTTACACCCTGGGAAGTATTACTCTTTTCTTTTTCATCCTTCAGGTGGTCACGGGCATTCTGCTGGCCATGCATTATTCTCCTTCCCCGGACCACGCTTATGATTCGGTCAAATATATTTCAAGCGAAGTTCCATTGGGCGGCTTCTTGAGGGGTCTGCATAAGTGGGGCGCCACCGGCATGGTGGTTTGCGTATTCCTTCACATGCTGCGGGTATTCTTTATGGGCGCTTATAAATACCCCCGGGAACTCACCTGGCTTTCAGGTGTTTTGCTATTTTTCTTTGTGATCGGCTTTGGCTTTACGGGCTATCTGCTTCCCTGGGATCAAAAGGCCTATTGGGCTACCACCGTGGGCGCTCACATGACCGAACAGGTTCCCTATATTGGCGGCTACCTGGCCAAAATTCTCAAGGGCGGCCAGGACTTAGGCGCTATTACTTTAGCTCGTTTTTACGCCATTCACGTTCTCGTCTTCCCCGCGTTGACACTGCTGTTTATTGCCATCCACTTATTCCTGGTGATTTGGCATGGCATTTCAGCTCCGCCCGAACGTGAAACCACCTTAAAAACTGAAAACGAATCCGATTGGAAATCCCGTCTCAATACCCGTTATTGGGAACTCAAATCCCAGGGTAAATCCTTCTGGCCTTACATTATTTTTAAAGATACCGTCGCCATCACTTTGGTATTTCTCGTCATCATGGGACTGGCCATTTGGAAAGGCGCCCAACTGGAAGATTTGGCTAATCCCACCGACACCACTTACAACCCCCGGCCCGAATGGTATTTCCTCTCGGTGTTTCAACTATTGAAATACTTCCCGGGAAAACTGGAAGCTTTCGCCATTGTTCTTTTGCCTTTGATCGTTGTTTCCGTTTTATTCGCTCTTCCGTTTTTCGATAAAGGCCCTAAGCGTCACCCGTTGGATCGTAAATGGCTGGTGGCTGCCGGCTGGATGGCCGTTTTGGGAGTAGTCGTTTTGACGATTCAAGGGGCCAACACTCCTTTGACCAATCCGATCGCGGAAAAGGACCCTTTAGTCTTGGAAGGCAAGCGGCTCTATACACAGCTCAATTGCGAATACTGTCATACCATTCACGGGCATGGCGGCACCGTTGGTCCTGACCTGGACGGTGTGGGCGTGCGGCGCAACCAGGATTGGCTGGCCAATCACTTCCGCAATCCTGAAAAAATGTCTCCCGGAACCAAGATGCCCAACTTCGGATTGTTAGACAGCGAGGTGGAAGCTTTAGTGGCTTATATGAGTACCTTGGGCGGGGTTTTCGATGCTAAAGCCCCTAAGCTTTACGAAGACAATTGTAGTATGTGCCACAAATTCCACGGCGTTGGCGAAGACGTGGGGCCCGATCTTTCTCATATCGGGCAAGTCCGCGACGCCGACTACATTGCCGCTTACATTAACAATCCGGTCAAGTTGAATCCGGACGCGGCCATGAGCGGTTATGCCGACCAGCTAACTCCGGCGGAAATTCAGGATGTAGCCAACTACCTGAACCAACAGGGACAGTAATCTAAAACTCAAACACCTTCACCGTAAAGCTGTCGATTGCCTTTACGGTGATTTTATTTCAAACCGCCAAAGGCCGCAAACTATCGGCCAGAGAACCCAATAAATATTGAATAACATCGTCGGCGCTGTAAGAAAGTTTGTTCCCTTTCAAAAAGGTCACTACACGGGCCAGATCATCTCCCGAAGTCACTATGGGTTTTTCCCGATAAAGACCCTTTTGTTCCTGGCTTAACCCGATAGCGGACATCAACCCGTTGCAGATGCATTTTTTGCCCGGCGTTTCTTCAATTGTTCCCTCTTTTTGAAGATAAACATCCAAAGGCTCTCCCGGACAGCGGTAACCCACCGTACCATCCTTGCGTTTAAAAGCGGTGCGCAAATAACCCAAGTCGCATTGACGGGGACGGGCTTCGTATTCTTCTGTTTCTGAAGTGGTCCCTTCCAGCTCCACAATCTTGAAAGGGAAACCCGTGGGCGAAGCCTGGGGGTCGGTGAAAACCTTCAAATCTCCCTTCAAAGCATGGCCAAAAACTTTTCGTTTAATACTGTCCATCAAACCCGACTCCTCGCAATAAGCGAAAACCGTCCCCACCTGAATACCCGAAGCGCCATCGGCCAAAGCTCCTTTTAATACTTCCGGATCCGCGCAGGAACCCGCCAGCCAAAAGGGCAGACCCAATTTGCGAAAGGTAGACAAATCGACTTGATCTTTCGGCCCATAGATAGGCTCACCTTTTTCATTGAGATGAAGCGGTCCCCGAGGAGGGGCGTTATGCCCGCCCGCCGTGGGACCCTCGATAATGAACCCATCCACCTTTCCGTTGGATTTCTTAGCCAGGGTAATGGCTAAAACTTCTGATGAAACAATGGCGATAAACTGAGGCCGTTTCAAAGGCGCTTCGAAATTGGTTAAAAATTCTTTCGGATCAAAAGTCACGTGGTAATCATCTTCCGCAGTCGCGCCCTGAACATTCACCTTCAACGACACTTTTTGGTGGGTGGATAGTTGGTCCAGAATCGCCGGAATAGCCCGGGGAATACCCGCCCCCATCAATACATAATCCACACCTGCCAGCATGGCCCCGTAAATCGATGGCAAGGTCGGAAGCTGAATCTTCTCTAAAAAATTAACACCCACCCGGCCCGCATGGCCTTCCTTGGCCAGATAGACTTCCACAAAGTTAGCGGCGATGGTCAACTCAATCAGTTCCTTCGGCGGTTTTAAAGAAAACATAGGCGTGTTTTTGAAAGAGGCGTGCAGTGGTTTCCCGCCATCAATGAAATAACGTTCTAGAATCCTCTCCGCGATAGCGCGGTTAGGAAAATGATTCAAAGCGCGGCGCATGGCGCCGTCCGGATCGCCCAGTTGAAGCCGGTGGGCCAGCACATTATCCAGAGCGGTTCCCGAAATCACGCCCAATTGACCCGCCATTGAAACGGCCCGGGCCAGCTTCCAATTGGAAACCGCGATACCCATACCGCCTTGAATGATTAAAGGTTCTTTCATTTCTACTCCTTGAGGTTTTAGAGAAAATACGAGCACTGAGAAGTCATCCTTCCAAAAAACACATAGTTAAAACACTAATTAGACAGGATTCCTTCCCAATCCTTTATGACCGATCTCATACTGACTTTCGGGGTTTTTGTATAAATTCAATGAGTGCTTTAACCCCATCTCCTTTCGGAGGAACTCATGCCATCGCTTCAAACTGCCCCGGTCACTCAAAGCCGTCATTCGGATCGGCCCTATATCGCCATCTGGGAAGTCACCCGAGCCTGTGATCTGGCCTGCGTGCACTGCCGGGCGGAAGCCGAATCCAAAAGCTATCCGGGCGAATTGAACACCCAACAGGCTTTGGATTTGATCCACCAGGTTTCCGAATGGAAAGTTCCCCTCTTCGTCATGACTGGCGGAGATCCTTTGAAAAGAAAAGATTTGATGACCCTGGTCAAAGAATGTTCCAAACTGAAGATGAACTTCGCGCTGGCCCCTTCCGTAACCCCGCTCTTAACCCGTGAGCGTTTAATCGAATTAAGGGACGCGGGTGTTCACCGCATTTCCCTTTCCCTGGATGGCGCCAACAACCTGACCCATGACAATTTTCGAGGCATTCCCGGGACTTTTGACCGAGTCATAGAAGCCTGCAAAACCATCCGAGAATTAGGAATCCATCTTCAAATCAACACCACAATCAGCCGTCATAATAAATTTCAGGTTTGGGAGATAGCACAGCTTCTTCGGGAGTTTTCCATCGACCTTTGGTCTGTTTTTTTTCTCGTTCCCATGGGTCGGGCGCAAAAAAATCAGGCTTTGACCGCTCACGAGACCGAAAAGGTTCTCGGCCAGCTTTATGAAATTCTGAAACAGGAGTGGTTTGATGTTAAAACTACCGAAGCCCATCATTTCCGCCGGGTCATTCTTCAGCACTACGAAGTAACTCCCGAGGAACTTCCCCAGGCGATCGCGCAAAGCCACGATCCGGTTTTAATCCGCACCTCCCGCGGGGTAGGCGACGGCCGCGGTTTTGTTTTCATTTCCCACACCGGCGATGTCTGCCCCAGCGGTTTTCTGCCCCTATCTGCAGGAAACGTGAAGGATCAATCACTTTCGAAGATTTATCAAAACAGCCCGCTTTTTAAAAAAATAAGGGACGTAGACGCGCTCAAAGGAAAATGCTCCGTTTGCGAATACCGGCAGTTGTGTGGGGGATCCCGGGCCAGGGCCTATGCCCTGACCGGCGATATGATGAACGCCGACCCTTATTGTTCTTATCAACCCAAGGTTCTGACTGGCGCCGGGAAATAACATCTCAAGGTTTACTCCGCGGCCATGCGGACAAATCGGCTTCCAGCTTTTTCGTCTGTTTCCCGGTAGGATAATGCCCTCGCGCCTAATCTCCGCGAGTACTTAATTTACCGTTGGCCGGAAAGCACCGGCAACCGGAGTTGGATTGGTCGTGTCGCGGCCCGTCACAACCGACGTTCCTTTTTCCTTATCCATTTTCGCTTGCTGTTGGTAGATTTCCTTTTGAACCGCCGCGAGCAGGTCTTTCACTCCGCCGTGCAGGTAATCGCCCGCGAAAGGCGCGTCGAAGTTCTTTTGGGCCTGCAAATGATAGGTAACCGTTACCCCGCCCTGGGGACCCGGGTCAATGTTCCAAGAGCCCTGGTAAAAGTAAAAATCTTTCTTACTCACATCTTGAAAGTAAATACCCTGACCGGGAACCTCGTGAACCCGCAACAAAACATGCACTCTTTTGGTAATAAACAAAAAACCCGCTTCCGCTTCCTGACACAAATAAATATCCCCGTCTTTCGTCTCTTCGATATGGCTTTTCTTCATGGAAGAAACAAATTGGGGAATCCGCTCGTAATCCGAGAGAACTTTCCAGGCAGTCGATTGGTCCGCGTCCACAAAAAACTGGGCCTTGATCTCATCCACACCCGCTTTTTCATTGGACGAAAAAGAAATCGGCTGAAATAAAGGACCGGCACCGCAAAGCATCGCGGTACCGGTTCCTATGACGAAGAGAAGAAGTAGTTTTTTGAGAATCATTTAAACCACTTCCTGTCCTTAAAAATAACGGGGTGCGGAAATCTCCGCACCCCGCCTGCTACTGTTGTTACAGCTTATTAGAAGCTGAACTGAAATTCCATGTTACCCACTGGAATGATCGCGCTGGATGTTGTCACATTGGCTCCGCCCATTTGCGAAGGCATTTGTGTCAACAGATAGGTTCCATCACCGGTGGCTGAGTAGTTGTTGGCACCCACAGCCGCGTGAACGTTGGATGTCGCTTCCGGCTCATTGATCAACCATTGAGCTTCCGCGATCAACTTAACATCCGAATTCATCTTCCAGGTTATCGAAGGCAGCGTAATTTCGAAGATGGGCGTGCTGCTCAAACCTTCACCAAAGGCGTAAACATTTCCGCCCGCGGTGTAAGTATAGGGTGTTGCCGACACCATGCCATCATCCGGTATGACCACCGCTGCGCGTGCAGCCAAGATAAAAGGGTCATCGCCGATAGAAGCTTGTAATTCCGCTCCGCCAATGTTCAAGGCTTCGCCCGTCATGACATGTCTGGAACCACCTGGTTGCAGAACACCATTAATGGTTTCACTGCCTGGCGCAAGTTCGGTCACAGTTGCTTGCACACCGTTTTCAACCGGCAATTGCGACGTGTATTGAGCCACAATGGCTTCACCCTGTAAGGTGAATACCGTATCGCCAACCGGCGCGCGGTATTGGAAGTCGATGCTGGCGTTCCAATACTGGTCGTTCACCGGAAACACTCCGTTGGCGCCCAGGAAGGGGTTGAACAAAGAACTCAACATCGCGTTGCCGAAAGGACCATTGGACGAGAAGGTCGTCAGGTACCCGCCCTCCAGAGCCAAATCATCCGAGTGGCCGGCATTACTGTCGTTCTCAAATTGTCCGTTCACGTGCAAGGCAAACTCGCTCTTGGTGACCTTGTCAAAATCGGTTTGTTTTGGGTGGAAAGGATCATCCTTAATCCCGTCATCAATACCGATCCGTAAGAAGAGTTCGGGAGGAAATTGGAAAATTTCCGGCAGATAACGCTGCGGAAGATCCGGGGCAGCGCTTTCAACACCGCCGGCGAAATCCCAGCCGCCCATTTTGCCCCACAAAGACAAGCCGTTATCGTAACCCTGGTTGAAGAACAAACCCATCAAGTCCGAATGGCCCGTGAAGAGCAAATTACCTTCGTAATCCGCGCTTTCCAGGTTGGTAGGAATTTTAAACTGTCCCACCTTCACATAGACCAAGTCCGGAATCAATGGCACGTCAGCGCTGTATTCCAACAGGCCCAAATTGTTGTTCCCGCTGTTGATATCCTCACCACCCAGAGCTTCTTCAAAGTTGAATTTGAAACCTTTGAACACGCCGTTTATGGTGATGCGGTCTTCAACATTAAATAAATAAACCCGTAAAGCGTCCCGGGTGGGGTCATCCTGAACATATTGCAACTGACCCAATTCTTGAAACCTTCCCCCCACGTTCAGAGTGAGATCGTCATTCTGAAAAATCTCAGCCGCGTGGGTGCGGACGGGCAGTCCCGCCAACAACACAACCGCTAACATCCATTTCTGAAATGCTTTCATACATTTCCTCCTTAAAATTTAACTACTTAACTTTCTCCGCTGCTTCTTCAACTTTCTTCCAAATCTTCAAACAGGTACTGCTTTCGGCCTTACTTGGCCCCAAAGATCACGTCGTAATAAACCGTAATGTCATCGGTACAAGTGATCGCAGTCACAACCAATGAAATCGAAGGCGGCGTAATCTTGAAATCAGTCATCTTGAGCTTCTGAACACCTTTGAAGCGAATTTGGTTATCGGTCACATTGGCGTCACCGGACAAAGTAACCGGTTCGGTGTCTCCCGCGATGGTCAGGGTACCCGTAGCGGTCAAAACATAAGACCCTTCGGTGGCGCCCGCAGTAAGCTTTTCTTTAGTTAAATCAAATCGAATTTCAGGGTTATCCGCAGCTTTGAGCGCTTTGGCGGCGTTGTCATCCAGGCCCCCTTCTCTTGATTTAAAGGTCGCGATAGGAACTGCCAAACTCATCGAACCCACCTTGCCCGCTTTGAGGGCCTTTACCAGATCCGTCGAAGAACCTTTCAAAATCGCCGATCCCTTTAGAGAATGAGCGTTCATTTGATACATATGCAGGGTCGAGCCGCCTTCCATGTACAAGGAACTTCCTGTTTGCAAAGTCAAAAGCGTTCCCTTTTCAGCCGTCTTTTCATCTATCGGCCCCACCAGTGTTGCCGCCGCTTGGTACCAGTGGGTCTGGTTCTGCTGGAGTTGATTACCGCTGTCTGCCAGGGCCATCGTGGTAAGTACCATCACCGCAGCCGTCGCCATCCATACTTGCATCATGTGTTTCATAATTTTCCTCCGTTGAATTGATCTTCTTCTGCTGGTAGTGCAAGCGATGTGCCAACCGCTTTTCAGCCAAAAACCCTGATTTTTTAACTTATGCGCTGTGTCATAACTTGGGCCTTGGCAGAAATGCCATGGCACCCCTGCCCGATTTCAAAAATTCATCGCGACGGCTTCTTTAAGAACGGGCTCATCCTACGAAAAGTGGGGAAATTCATTTATGACTCGAGTCATGTTTACGGGCGACGCGAGTTCTTTATGACATTGGTCATACTCGGAAATTTTTGGAATGGGAGAGAACTTGTGAAGGAAATAACAAAAAAATCGTATGACCGAGGTCATAAATATTTTTTTCCAATGGGCCTATCGTTGATTCAGAAGTGAGAACGCTGTAAAGGAGATCAGTTATGACTACCGCTACTAAAGAAGAAATCAAAATCAACACCATGAAGGCCCTGGTTTATCACGGCCCGGGCAATAAGGCCTGGGAAGACAAACCAAAGGCTTCCCTTCAGAAAAACACGGACGCGGTTGTCCGCATCACAACCTCCACCATTTGCGGTACCGACCTTCATATTATGAAGGGCGACGTTCCCGCGGTGACCGACGGCCGGATTCTAGGCCATGAAGGAATCGGAATCGTTGAGGAAGTCGGAGCGGGCGTAACTGGTTTTAAAAAAGGGGACAAGGTTCTTATCTCCTGCGTCACCTCCTGCGGTAAATGCGATTACTGCAAGAAGGGAATGTATTCCCATTGCCGCGACGGCGGATGGATTTTAGGCAACACCATCGACGGAACCCAGGCTGAGTATGTCCGTATTCCCCACGCGGACAACAGCCTCTATCGCCTGCCGGAAGGCGCGGATGAAAACGCCTACGTCATGCTTTCGGATATTTTCCCCACCGGGTTTGAGTGCGGAGTGCTCAACGGCCAGGTCAAGCCGGGGGACAAAGTCGCCATTGTGGGTTCAGGACCCATCGGCATGGCGGCTCTTTTAACCGCCCAATTTTATTCGCCCGCGGAGATTATCATGATCGACATGGACGAAAATAGGCTCCAGGTGGCCAAAAGCTTTGGCGCGACCAAAACCGTGAACAGCACCGACGGCAAAGCGGTGGAAGCGGTTCTGGCCCTCACCGGAGGCGAAGGGGTGGACGTGGCCATTGAGGCTGTCGGCGTTCCTTCTTCCTTCCTAACCTGTCAGGGCATCATCGCCCCGGGCGGCCGTATCGCCAATATCGGCGTCCATGGCAAGCCTGTTGAACTGCATCTGGAAAAACTTTGGGACCGCAATATCGCCATCACCACCCGTCTGGTCGACACCGTGACCATCCCTATGCTTTTAAAAGTGGTTCAATCGGGAAAACTGGATGCGAAAAAACTGGGTACTCACAGCTTCAAGCTGTCAGAAGTCGTGGCGGCTTATGAGACCTTTGGCAACGCGGCCAAGGAAAAGGCGCTAAAAGTGATTTTAAAAGGCTAGAAAAAAATCAGGGTTTTAACAAAACATTTAACTGCCGGGCCCTTTAAGTCCAAATAAAGGGCTTGGTATTCTTAATTATTCAATATTGGATGTGTGAAGGACTTTTGAAAGGAGTTCCGTGATGGAAAATCTAAGGTCTGACAACCTGATAGAGGGTCCGCTGGAAGAGAAAATCAACTCCATGATTCAGGGAAAAGGCGAACATCTTCACGCGATTGTCCGCAATGAGGACGTTTTTCTTTCGGGCGAGGTCGCCCATCCCCAAACTAAAAAGGAAATCGCTTGTCTGGTTGAGAAATTTCCCGGTATCCGGATGATCACCAATCACATCCGAATCAAGCTTCCGGAAGAAAGAAGGCGCGTGGAGCATTTTTGAAATAGAAAAATTTGAACCTAAAAACCGGATCGGCCCCAAAATGCCTTTCCGGTTTTTTTTGCGGAAAATTAACCTTATCCGTGCCTTCATGCCAATGGCAATCGTCATGGGCCATTGGCACAACCAAATCGTCTTGTTCGGCTTGTGGCCTCACAACAGGTGCTATTTCAATTCATCCAAAGCCAAATTCAGTTTCACCACATTCACGCCCGGATCGCCGATAAACCCCAGCCAGCGTCCTTGTGTATTTTGAGCGATGAATGCCTCTACCTTTGCCGGGTCCAAATGACGGGCCTTGGCCACACGGGCAGCCTGGTATTCGGCCGCGGCCGGACTAATGTGGGGATCCAATCCCGAGGCGGAGGCGGTTACCAGATCCATGGGCACAGGCGCGGCGGCCATATCCGGGTTGGCTTTGCGCGCGGCATCGACATTCGCCTTGATACCGCTGATAAAGGCGGGGTTGGTCGGGCCCAGATTGGAACCGCTGGAATTGGAGGCGTTATAAGCGAACGGGGATGTGGCGCTGGGTCTGCTCCAAAAATATTTGGGGTCGTCGAAAGGCTGTCCGATAAGTTCGGAGCCGACCGTTTTACCGCCGACCACAATCATGCTTCCCGCCGCTTGTTTGGGAAACACCAATTGCCCCACCAGCGTCATCCCGACGGGATAAAGCAATCCACAAAGCACCGTAAACACCGCCACAAACAAGATTGAATTTTTAACCTGAACCGCGATTTCTTTAAACATGTATTCCTCCTCGTTAGACTAAATGTAAAGCGACTAAGATAACGTCGATGAATTTGATGCCTAAAAACGGTACGATCAGCCCGCCTACCCCATAGATCAAAAAGTTATCCTGAAGCAGTTTTGAGGCGGAAGCCGGACGGTACCTCACGCCCTTCAGGGCCAGCGGAACCAAAAACACGATAATCACCGCGTTAAAGATAACCGCCGAAAGAATGGCCGACTGCGAACTGTGGAGTCTCATGATGTTCAAAGAATCCAGTTCAGGGTAAGTCAGCGCGAAAGCCGCGGGGATGATCGCGAAATACTTAGCCACATCGTTGGCGATGCTGAAAGTGGTCAGGGATCCTCGGGTCATTAACAATTGTTTGCCTATCTTCACTACCTCAATCAATTTGGTCGGATTGGAATCCAAGTCCACCATATTTCCCGCTTCCTTGGCGGCCTGGGTGCCGGTATTCATGGCCACCGCTACGTCGGCCTGGGCTAAAGCCGGAGCGTCGTTGGTACCGTCTCCCGCCATCGCCACCAGTCGCCCGCCAGCCTGGGAATCCCGGATCAGTTTAAGTTTGGCTTCGGGCGTGGCCTGGGCCAAAAAGTCATCCACTCCTGCCTCGGCGGCGATAGCGGCAGCCGTCAACGGATTGTCGCCCGTAATCATCACCGTCTTAATCCCCATGCGGCGAAGCTCGGCAAAACGTTCCTGGATGCCGCCCTTCACGATGTCTTTCAGATGAATGACCCCCAAAACTGTCTTTCCTTCCGTTACCACCAAAGGTGTCCCCCCTCGGCGGGCAATCGCTTCCACTCCGGCCCGAACATCATCCGGATATTTTCCTCCCTGATCTTTCACGTATTTTTCTATGGATTCAGCCGCGCCCTTGCGGATCATCCGCTTGCCGATATCCACACCGCTCATGCGGGTTTGGGCCGTAAAGGGTACAAAGGTAGCGTTAAGCTCCTGTATATCCTGACCCCGCAAACCATATTTTTCCTTGGCCAGTACTACGATACTGCGGCCTTCCGGCGTCTCATCGGCCAGAGAGGACAGTTGGGCGGCTTCGGCCAGTTCTTTTACTTCCACATGAGCGGCCGGAATAAACTCAGTCGCCTGCCGGTTGCCCAGCGTGATGGTTCCGGTTTTATCCAGGAGGAGCATGTCCACGTCGCCAGCCGCCTCAACCGCCCGGCCCGACATGGCGATCACATTGGCCTGAATCATGCGGTCCATGCCGGCTATACCAATCGCGGACAAAAGCCCGCCGATAGTCGTCGGCGCCAGACAGACGAAAAGCGCCACCAACACCGTAACCGTTACCACACTTCCCGCGCCCGAAGCCGCGACGCTATAAATGGAATAAGGCAGAAGGGTCGCGCAGACAATGAGAAACACGATGGTGAGCGCCGCCAGTAATATATTGAGGGCGATCTCATTCGGCGTTTTTTGGCGCTTGGCGCCTTCGACCATGGAAATCATGCGGTCCAGAAAAGACTCGCCCGGATCGGAGGAAACTTTTATGACCAGCCAATCCGAAATGACTTTAGTCCCGCCGGTTACCGCGCTTCGGTCCCCGCCCGACTCTCTCACCACCGGAGCCGATTCGCCCGTAATGGCGCTCTCATCCACCATGGCGACGCCCACAACCGCTTCGCCGTCCGCGGGGACAAAATCCCCCGCTTCCACCAATACCAGATCGCCCTTACGGAGATCCCCGGACAAAACCTCGCTTTGCTTCGAATCTTTATCCGCTTTGGCGAGTTTCTTCGCTTTCACTTCCTGCCGGCTTTTGCGCAGGGTATCGGCCTGGGCCTTTCCCCGGCCTTCCGCCATGGCCTCGGCAAAGTTGGCGAAAAGAACGGTGAACCAGAGCCAAAGAGAAACCGCGAAAATAAAACCCGGCTGGGATTCTCCCTGTCCGCTCAAAGCTTGCAGCCAAAGACCCGTCGTCAAAATACTTCCCACATAAACGGTGAACATCACCGGATTCTTGATCATGTGTCTGGGGCTCAGTTTTTTGAAAGCCTCAACGATCGCTTTGCGGGTAATTTTCCCTTCAAACAACTTGCGGGTTTTTATGTTTTCCATCTTTACTTCTCCTCTTTTTTGTTCCGGCGATACCCGGACATCCACTTTCGGTTTGACGGTTCCCATAGTGGAAGAACCGGTTTTTGTTGAATTTCCTTTTTTCTTTCCCCTCCCGGCGCGATTTTTAATTCCGCGACCGGAGTTGCTTTTCTTTCTCATGTTGAACCGTCCTTACATGCGGACCATTTTTAAATGCTCCACAATGGGACCCAGAGCCAGAGCCGGGAAAAATGTCAAAGCGCCCACGATGACGACGGTAGAAATCAGCATCACCACAAAAAGTACCGTATGGGTCGGAAGAGTTCCCGCGCTTTCAGGAACCGCTTTCTTTTTGGCCAGACTGCCCGCCATTGCCAATACCGGAATGGCTAGCCAGAAACGGCCGAACCACATAGCCGCCCCGCCCATCAGGTTGTAAAGAGTAGTTGCCGACAGCCCCGCGAAGGCGCTGCCGTTGTTGTTAGACATGGAATCAAAGGCGTAAAGAAGTTCCGAAAAGCCATGGGCTCCGGGATTGTTGGTGCCATTTCCTCCCGTTGCCACAGCCACCGCGGTGCAGACCAACACCAGCAGGGGCGGAATGAGAATCATGATGGAGGCCATCTTCATCTCATAGGTTTGTATCTTCTTACCCAGATATTCAGGCGTGCGGCCCACCATGAGCCCGGCCACGAAAACCGCCAAAATGACAAAGGCCAGCATGCCGTAAAGCCCCGATCCCACTCCGCCGAAGGAAACTTCTCCCAGCATGATCATCCACATGGGAACCATGCCTCCGAGTGGAGTAAAAGAATCATGCATGGCGTTGACCGATCCATTAGAGGCAGCAGTCGTTATGGAGGCCCATAGGGATGAATTAACGATGCCAAAACGGACTTCTTTTCCTTCCATGTTACCGTCGGCCAAAGTCTCGCCATGAGTACCCATGGTCAACTTATTCAAAAGCGGATTCCCCGCTTGTTCCTGTTGCACGCAGATATAAAGCATGGGCGCTAATAATAGAAACATAGCGGCCAGAATCGCCCAACCTTGCCGATGATCTTTCACCATCGAACCAAAGGTGAAACACAAAGCCGCTGGTATTAGAAGAATCGCCAACAATTCCAAAAAGTCGATAAATGGTGTGGGGTTTTCATAAGGATGGGCTGAGTTCACATTGAAATAACCGCCGCCGTTGGTTCCCAGCATCTTGATGGCCTCCTGAGAAGCCACAGGCCCCAGGGAGATAGGTTGTTCGGTGACAACCACATGCGTCATTTGGGGCTTGCCGTCGACCGTCACGGGCACACCCGCCGCGGTGGTAACCGGCTGATCGTAGGATGTCGGTTGAACTAGCGAGGCATTCACCGTATTGCCGAAGGTTTGAGGCGTTCCCTGCTGGATTAGAATCATCGTGAAAATCAAACTTAAGGGTAAAAGAATATAAAGAGTTCCCCGGGTCATATCGACCCAAAAATTACCCAGAAATTTTGTTTCCTTGCGGACAATTCCCCGAATCAAGGCTACTAGCGTAGCCATACCCGACGCCGCGCAAAGAAAGTTATGAACGGCCAATCCGGCCATCTGAGTCAGGTAGCTCATGGTGCTTTCACCGCCGTAAAACTGCCAGTTCGTGTTGGTGATGAAGCTGATGGCGGTGTTAAAAGCCAGATCCGGCGGCACCGCGCTTTGACCAGCCGGGTTCAAAGGCAATGAAGCTTGGAACCGTTCCATAGCGTAGAGTATTAATCCTCCCACGATGTTAAAGAGGAGCATCGATAGGGCGTATCCCTTCCAGTCCATTTCTTTTTCCGGGTGGATACCGCCCAGCTTATAAATAAGTTTCTCAAGCCACCCGAACAACTTGCTCAGAAAGAGTGGCTTGTTTTCATAAACCTTGCCCATGTAAATACCCAGGGGAATCGCCAAAGCCAAAAGAACCACAAAATAAGCGATGATTTGAAGCCATTGATTACTGGTCATCTAAATTCTCCTACAAATTTTTCTAATGATAAAAACAACGTACAGTTGATCTATTGAATAGCAGTTAAAACCATTCGGGTTTTAACAAGGCAACGACTAAGTAAACCAAAAGACCCGCCGACACAAAACCACTGACGACATAAATGGCACTCATACATCCCCTCCTGTCATCTTGTCCAAAGCGTAAATCAACCAGATTGTTGAACCCGATAAAACTAGAAATAAAGCCACACACCAAAATTCCAACATAGTTATTCCCTCCCCGTGTTAACCACGACGATCAATTGCGCCAACTCATCTATTTGGTGCCTATTTTTAAACCAATGAATCGCCTGTCCGATCAATAAGCAAACCGCGCCAAAAATAATCGGACAGAGTAAAAATAAGGTGCTTGTCATGGCATCCTCTTTCTGGCAATTCAACTATTTGCCACTTTGTTAAATTGACTTATGACCCACGTCACACAAATGACGTTTATCTTTCATCGATCAGAGGATAAGACTTAAGTGAATTAGGAAACTATTAGGAAGGAATCGGAAGATCATTAGGGAAGTATTAAAAATAGCCTTTTTCAGGGGAAAAGTGCTTCTAAATTGAATTTTGTAAAATAAGGCTTGGGCCACAAAGAGCATCTCAAACTGTCCTAGAAAAATGGAGCAGTTAAAATCCAGGTTAATTTTCGTTTCATACCTATTTTTCAAGCGAAGCATAATGAAAATAAAGCCCTGTTCCCATCAGAGGCTCGCTATTGCCTACAGCGCAAAACAAAGCAAATTTCAAAAACACGAAATGCTCTTTCGCTCTAATACGTAAAGTCGCAACCCGAGCTTCCTGGTTAAAAATATTTTCCGGAACTATTGACATAAGTGCTGATAATCAGTATCACTGACTATCATCACAAGTGATCATTGAGGAAAACATGGTTTTAAAAAAATTAGTCGAAAAAACAACGCCGGCCCCGCTCCCCATCTTTATCCCAACCGAAAAGCTCTTGGGACGGTCCGGGTTTCTATTGAACAAGGCCGCTCAGCGGGTTCGAGAGATCTATGAGGAAGTCTTGAAGCCGACAGGACTTACGGCCAAACATGCCGGTGTTTTGATGATTTTGGAGGAAAGAGGTTCCCTATCGCAGAACGAACTGGGAAAGTGCGCCTATATCGACCGTACTACCGTCGTGGGATTGATGGATGATCTGGAAAAAATGGGATTGGTTGAGCGAAAAGAACATCCGACCGATCGCCGGTCTCACGCGATTTTCCTTACCCCCAGGGGCAAAGAGATTCTTCCGGTCATTGATAAACACGCCATAGCGATGGAACAAAAGTTTTTAGGTTGTTTAAACGCTCAGGAACAAAAGGGCCTCATCCAAACCCTGCGCAAACTCGTATTGAACCATTTTAACGTATCGAAAGAGCCGAGGTAAATTTATGGGAAAAAGAAACAACTTAATTCTAATGTTGGGCATTTTATGCGGTTCGATAACTCCGGTTTTCGCGGACACTTCAGTTCAAACTTCATTGACGCTGGACGACGCGCAGAATCAGGCGTTACAACAATCCCCTGACTATCAAAAAGCTCACGCGTTGGAAAGCGAAATGTCCTGGCATCAGGTTCAATCTCTGGGGGAGGGCTTTTTACCGCAAGTTTCCATCAGCGGGCAGCATTTTTTCGCGGAAAATTATTCCTATCTCAATGTTGAGTTTGGATCACCTACTCCGATTCAATTCCCTGAAATTTATCCGCAAACCAGCCTGAACTTGGACGCCAAAATGGATATTTTTGACGGGTTCAAAAATCTTCACCAGGTAGACGCGTCGGACCGAAGCCACCAGGCCGCCCAGATTCTTCTGGATTGGTCTTCGTTCCAAATTCAGGAACAGGTCCGGCTGAAATATTTTCAGGCTTTGGCCGCTAAAATCCTTCTGGATATGGCCAATGAGAACGTAAAAACCCTGGAAGATCATTTACGCATCGTTCAGGACCGCCTGCAAAACGGCGAAGCGACCAAGTACGATTTATTACGGGTCGACGTTCAGTTATCCACCGCCAAGTCCAATCAAATAGAGGCCAGCGACAACGTGGTTCTGACCCGCGAAAGTTTGGCCCAGGTGATGGGTTTAAAACAGGATGACAGGCCCCTGTCGGGCGATTTGCCGGTCATCAACACGGACAAAATCGTCAGCCAGTTAACCGCCGTGGACTTTAATGAAAGACCCGATGTGAAAGCCCGAATCATGCAGGCCGAGTCCGCGGAAGATGAAAGCGCCGCCGAAGGCTCCTTTTGGGTTCCCAAAGTTTCGCTTATTGGTGAATATCAGTTTTACAACGTACCGGATTATTTAACGACCGGTTTGTCCAACAACGATGATTTTAGAACGGACTACTTTTTCGGGGCGGCGGCCACCTGGGATATTTTTGACGGCGGCATCTCGCTGGCCAAGGCCAAAGAAGCCGAGGCAAAATCAAATCAGGCTCAGGACGATGTCAAAGCGGCCCAAATACAGGCGCCGTACGACTTTGATTTATGGAAACGCAAGCTGATTTCCAGCGGAGCGGTTTATCAGGCGAAGTTAACCGATGTGGATGAGGCGGCAGAAAGCGTCCGCCTGGCGACTTTGGGTTTTCAGGCGGGAGCCAATACCACTACGGATGTTTTGGATGCCGAACTGGACAAATTTACCGCTTCGGCGGGGTTGGTGCAGGCTCAGGTGGGTATGTTGGAAGCTGTAATTAATTTAGAACTCGCGATTGGAAAGAGGTTGAACAATGACTAAAACTACTGCGGAAAACGCCCCGAAGGCAAAAAAGAGAAACATATTCCCCTTCCTCATAGGGGCGGCTGTGCTGGTGGTGGTTTACTTCGTGGTTCAAGGCTTTCTATACGAAGAAACCGATGACGCTTATGTGGAAGCCCACGCCCTCATGCTGGCGCCCCGCATCGGCGGTATCGTCAACAATGTCTTCGTGAAAGAGAACGATAAAGTGAAAGCGGGAGAGGTTTTGGCCCAATTAGACGATAAAGACTATTCCGCCGGCTACAAACAAACTATCGCGGACCAATCTTCCGTCCAGGCTGATCTGGAACAGGCCCAGAAAGATTACGAACGGGTTTCCACGCTTTATAAAGCCGAGGCCGTTTCCCGCCAGCAATATGACGCGGCGGTCGCGAAATTCCATAATTTGACCTCCCGTCTGCAGGCCGATCAATTTAAGGCCGATCAGGCGAAACTTAATCTTAGCTACACCCAAATTGTCGCGCCCGAAGACGGCGTCATCGCGAAAAAATCGGTGGAACCCGGCATGGTGGTTCCGGCAGGACAGGCTCTTTTCGGTTTCGTAAGTTCCCAGGAACGATGGGTGACGGCGAATTTTAAAGAGACCCAGTTGTCCAAAATCAAACCGGGCCAAAAAGTAGGTATAAAGGTCGATGCTATCTCAGGCAAAAAATTCGAGGGTGTGGTGGACAGCATCGGCTCCAGCACCGGATCCACCTTTACGCTTCTGCCTCCGGATAACTCCACCGGAAACTTTACCAAGGTCGTTCAGCGGGTACCCGTCAAAATCACCTTTTCGAATTTGACCCCCGAGGACATTGACCGCTTGGCGGACGGCCTCTCCGCGGAAATCTCCGTACATATCCGGTAACAAGAAATAGGAACCGCAGAGTTAACAGAGTCACACGGAGTAAAGCAAACTGTTAAAAAGCTTTTAAAATCGAAGTCTTGCTCCGTTTACTCTGTGTAACTCTGTGGTGATAAATCTTTTAAATCAAAAGTTGAAAAGAGACTCAAATGGCTGAAGATAAAGGTATATCACGGGCCGCTTTGATGATTGTCATCACCGCCGGCATCGCTTCCCTTTTGGAAGTCGTGGACACATCCATCGTCAATGTGGCAATCCCTACCATGATGGGCAATTTGGGCGCGACCATCGATGACATCGGCTGGGTTGTCACCGGCTATATCATTTCCAACGCCATTATCCTTCCCATTTCAGGCTGGCTGGCAACCCGGTTTGGCCGCCGCCGCTATTACATGACCTGTATCACTTTATTCGTCATTTCCTCGGTGGCCTGCGGATTGTCACCCAACCTCGACACGCTCATTTTTTGCCGTATCGTCCAGGGCGCGGCGGGCGGCGCTTTGCTTCCCACCTCCCAGGCTTTGATTCAGGAAGCCTTCCCCGGCCGGGCCGGTTTGGGGAGCGCCCTTTACGGCATGGTGGTCATTATCGGCCCCACGGTCGGCCCTCCTTTGGGCGGTTATTTGACCGACCACTTCGGCTGGCGGTCGATTTTTAATATCAACATTCCTTTCGGCATTTTGGCGCTGTTTTTAGCCGGGCTTTTTGTGAAGGACTATGAAGTCTCGGGCACCCACGCGGCGGCCCACGAAAAAATGAAAAGCGCCCCGGTGGATACGATCGGATTGTCCCTGCTCATCACCGGTATCGGCTGTCTCCAATACGTTCTCGAACGCGGACAGGCGGATGATTGGTTCTCCAGCGGCGTCATTTTATTTTGTACGATCATGGCGGCCGTTGCTTTGCCCGGATTCGTTTGGTGGGAATTAAAAATTGAAAATCCCATCATGGACCTGAGGCTTTATAAAAACTTCGCGTTGATCAACGGCACCATTCTGATGGCTACTTTGGGGGCCATGTTATATGGATTGATTTTTTTCGTGCCTATCTTCGCCACGACCATCATGGGTATGGACGCGAGTCAGACGGGGAATCTTTTTGTCCCGGGCGCCATCGCGGCGGGGATCATGATGCCGATTATGGGAAGCCAGCTCCATAAATTCGACCCCAGGCTCTTTATGCTTTGGGGAGTGGGTTGTGTGGAAGTCTGTCTTTTTCTGATGACGTCCTGGAATCCCACGACAACTTATTCCGATATGTTTTGGCCTTTGATGATCCGCGGATTTGGGATGGCGGGCTTGTTTATCCCCATTAACGCGGTGGTTTTGGGCCAGTTCAGCGGGCCCGCTTTGGGACAGGCCGCCGGAATCATGAACCTTTCCCGGCAATTGGGCGGCAGTCTCGGCATCGCCTTTTTATCGACCATGTTTAATCAATCCCAGGATGTGGCTTTTGACAGTTTGCGAAGCCATATCAGCCCGCTTAATCCAGGTTTCGTCCAATGGGCGAAAGCCGCCCGGGGCGCGGCTTATAAATTCAGCAATGAGCTGGGTTTATACCAGCCGGATAGTTTGGTCATGAAAGAAGCTTATTTCCGCGTGAAGAAGCAGGCTTTTGGATTGAGTTTTGAAAATATGTGCTGGCTGATGGTCATTATCTTCGCGTTCGGCTTAATTCCCGTTTACCTGTTGAAGAAACCCCAGGGAATGGCCGCTAAGCCGGTGGACGCTCATTGAAGAAGGCTTTGTCAACGGGTTGAATTAGACCCCCCGTTGTTATCGTGGAAAGGGCGAACCCCTGAATCGCCCTTTCCTTTTCCTTACTGGATCCAATTTAAAACTTAATGGTTTTGGGGGGCAATCGAATTTGAAAACCCTAAAAATTTAGGGTCCCGATTCGATGAGTGCGCTGCAATTACTTCCATTTTGTTTAACTGTGCCCACATAAACGGTCCCGCTATTGGCGTTAAAGGTCGTACTGAAGGTTGTGGCGTTGCTATTACTGAAAAGACAACTGCCCGTACCTCCAACGCAAGAGCCAATTGTTGAGAAATTAAGCGTATGGGAACCGGGACTCACCAAGGGGAATTGCTCTTGATTTCCATTACCAATGGTAACCGTATTATTTCCATCCAAATTGACAATGATCGTACAGGAACCACCGTACTGGTTTGTGGCCTCTATCTGAACCTGATTAGCCGTAGGGTTTAAGACATTGCAACTGGCGGCAAATATTAAAAAGACCGCCCCTAAAATCCACATCGCGTACTTCATGATTCCCCCTTAATTTGATGAACCTTATTTTAGACGAAAAAATACATAAAAAAGAGCCTTTTAAAAACTGTTTATTTGGGGGGACTTGGTGAATTCCCCGACTTGTCGCTAAAATCTCTTTTATTAGCCCCATTTCATTTTGTTATTAAGCCAAAAAGGGATATTTGCCGGTCAGTGAATAAAGGATTCATTTAGCGCCGGGTTAGGTATAAATTAGAGTTGTTCTTGAGAAATGGTTGAAAAGAAAGTCACCGCCCGATGATCGTCTGCCGGCCCTACATTCAAACCAGGTTCTTTAACTTTTCTATTGGGTTTGTCATACCTGTTATTAGTTCATGGATTCTGGTAAAGATTCTTCCCAATTTGGACTTGTCTCACAAAATTTATTACGGTCTTTCGCTGTTAATCCTAATTTTACCCGGCTTTTATTTTTTAATCGCGCGCTGTGTTTGGGGCTTGAACTGTGATGAGGAAAAAAGAACCCTGACTTTTCTTAAAACATTTCGTAAAAAAATATTCACGGTGAGGGAGATAAAAGAACTGTCCGTATTTAAATCATTGCGGAGTTTTGATTACAATTTTAAAACCGCGAAAGACTCTGAAACTTTCGAGGAAATGGACGGTTTGCCCGAACTCATCGCTTATCTTAAAAAAGCAAACCCGCAGATCAGCATCAACAGTCCGGAAGATCACAAATATTTTTAAATTAATTCACGGAGAAATCTCATTTTAAGAATTATTGTCTTTTTATTGGTTTCGGGCTGGTGCGCGGCAGCCGCTGCCCAGTATCAAACCAATCCAACCGACCGATTTCCGTTGAGTTCAAACCCCCCGCCTTCCCAAAAAAGTCCGCCCAACAAAGCGGTTTCTGTTCAGGATCGACATAAAAAAGGGATCCTCTTGAATAAACCGGACAGGTATTACCCCATCAATCAAACCAAGCCCATCGCCTTATCGCCGTCCAATCACCTGGCTAGACCCGTAACCGTTTGGAAAAATGTCAAAAAAGTGNNTAGCCCGCCGCTTTCAGCCATTCGCTGGTGGTCACTTTAGTTTGCTTTCCGTGAAACAAACCCTGAAGGACGCTTTTCGCGCAGAGGACTCCATCCGCCTCAAATAGTTGCTCCACATAAATCCATTTGGCGTCCCAGCCTAGAACACGGGTTTTTAATTGAAACTTCTGAAAAGGCTTGAGCGGCTTGAGATAAATAATTTTCAAAGCTCCCACAATGGGAAACCAACGGTTTTTTAAACAGAGTCCCAGAAACCCACCGCTCAAAATCCAGTCAAAACGGCCCAAATCCATAATGGTCAGATAACGTCCGTTATTCATATGAATATTGTTATCCAAATCCGCGGGCCAAACCCGACCCTCAATGATCGAAGTTTCTAAAAGTTGAAGGCGTTTAGGAAATAGCCAGCGTGAAAGAATGAGTTTCAAAAGCCGGAAGTAAAGATTCATTTTGAAACCCCCGGCCGGGGCCAAATTGCGTAAACCAGTAAAGCCAAAAATCCGCCGGATAAAGTAGCGATCAAACGGTTGATCAGCACCGACATTTCAGGAAGGCCGACAAAAGAAAGCATAAAAACAACATAAGCCGTAATGCAAACCGAATAAAGAATGTAATTCGCCTTAAATGAGCTAAAACACAGCCAAACGCAGGGCAGCGCCAAAAAGGCCAGCGTTATCCCATCGGGTTTCAGCCAAATGACGATCAAGGTGGTTAAAACCGCGCCGATCACCGTGCCGATCATCCGGGCCACGGCCCGGCTAAAAGCCTGCTCAAAATCAGGACGCATCACAATGGCGATGGTCAGCGGCAGCCAGTAGCTATTGTGGGTTAAAAATGACCGGCAGAAAAACTGGGAAATCAAAATACAAAAAGCCAACCGCAAAGCGTGTTGAAAAACCTCGGAACGAAAAGAAAGTTGGCTTTTCAAAATGGCCAAAGATTTTTTCCATACCGGTTGGGGTGTGGTAACCCGGCGGGGCGCTCCCCATCGGGATAAGTACGAATCTTCTATAAAAAAAAGAAAAGTTTGCAGTAAACAACCCGAGAGGATCAGGATGGACCGAAGCATCGCGTCCTTCCAGGACGAGCTATAACCGCCAGCGATCAAAATCGCCACCAGTGTTTTGATGCCCATAAATGAAAGCGGCGGACCCAATACTGAAAGAATCCCGGCTCCAAAAGCCCAGAGAGTCGCCAATAAAGTAATCTGCCATAATTGACCGCCAGTCAAACTGCCGGCCATCGCGGCAAAACTCATGAATAAACTGCCGAAGATCATTGTCGAAGTCGAAGTGCGGGTTTGTTTGTCATAGGTGCCAAGACCGATATAAAGGGCCCCGCCCGCCGCGATGGCCCCGAAAGCCGCGTGTCCCATAAAAAATCCCGCCGCCAGGCAAACTGCGACCCCGATCAATCCTTGCCAGCCAGCCCAGGGGTCCCACTGGGACCAATCCACCTTGGCGGTCGCCAGAGCGATTTGAGGAATGGATGATTTTTTAGAACGAACTTTTTTCGTAGGTTTTACCATGGCGCGGACTGTATTTTTCACCACGTAAAGGTTGAACTCATCAAATCCAGCTCCGCCACTTCTGCGGCAGTTAACCGCCAGCCCAAGGCCCCCAGATTTTCCTGAACCTGGCTGGGGGTCTTCGCGCCGGGAATGGGCAAAACTTTTTTACACAAAAGCCAGTTAAGGGCGACTTGATTGCAGGTTTTGCCACCATGGGCTTCCCCGATCTCTTTGAGCCTTTTAACCAAAACTTGAATGCGGCCTAACTGATTAAAATAAAACAGCCGTCGCGGCCCTTTCGGCGGGTTTTGAGGGGAATATTTTCCGGACAACATGCCCATCCCCAAAGGACTAAAAGCGATCAATTTGATTCCGGATTTTTGACACTCTTCCAGCACACCGTTAAATTCCATTTTGCGGCGCACCAGACTGTATTGAACCTGATTGGAAACCAGGGGAACGCCGTGTTTTCCCAGAGCGTCCTGGGCCCTGAGCATTTGGGAGCGGCTGTAGTTGGAAACTCCCGCTTCTTTCACCAAACCGTCTTTCACCGCCTGGGCGAGGGGCTCCATCCAGGACTCAATGGACCGGAATGGCATGGGAAAGTGAATTTGGTAAAGCTCAACCTGCTTCAGGTCCAGCCGTTTCAAGCTGGCTTTAAGGGATTTTAATAAATAGGAAGTGCTGACTTTCCAGGGGAAAGGCATGAATTTAGTCGCGGTATAAAAGGTAATATCCGGTCGTTCTTTCATAAAACGACCCAGGTAGGTTTCGGAAAGACCGTCGCCATAAACTTCGGCCGTATCAAAAAAATAATTGCCCGCATTGACCGCGGCCAGAAAAGTCTCACGAAGGTCCGAGCCGTCGTATCCCTGGCCAAAACCCCATACACCCTTGTCGCCCCAGGCCCAGGTGCCGATTCCCATTTCATACTGATCTAATTGGCTCATAAAGCACGCTCCGCTTAAATTGAAGGCGCGCTTATCCTACCCGTCCCCCGACAAACAAAGAAAGACTTTTTACCACGGAGTTCACGGAGTGCATAGAGTAAGACATTTGATTTAAATGCCTTCTAAACTCTGTGCACTCCGTGAACTCTGTGGTTCAAATGTGTTTAATGTTTTCCTTCGCCCCAAATACCATCCAGATACTCATTCCGCCCTGAATTGTCATGGTAGAGGTTGTAGTGAATCGGATTCTTTTTGTAATAATCCTGATGGTAATCTTCCGCGGGGTAAAAATTCTTAAAGGGCGCGATGGCCGTCACAATGGGTTTGTCATAGCGGCCCGACTTGTCCAAAGCCCGTTTGGATCTTTCAGCCAGTTTTTTTTGAATCGGGGTTTGATAATAAATAGCCGCGCGGTATTGGGGTCCCCGGTCCACAAACTGGCCCTCCGCGTCCGTCGGGTTGATCTGTTTCCAGTAAACATCCACCAAATCGGTATAAGTAATTTTCGCAGGATCGTAGGTAATTTGAACCGCCTCCGTAAAACCCTTTTCGGCGTAATCGTCGTAAGTGGGGTCCTCTCCCTGTCCATCGGCGTAGCCCGCCGTGACTTTTAAAACCCCATCCAGTTTTTCAAAGGGCGGCGTCATGCACCAAAAACAGCCTCCCGCGAAAGTCGCGGTTTCAACTCCCGCGGCGCGGCTTTTCAATGGATTTAAAAAAGAAAAACCGATAACGAGAAACAGGATAAAAACAAAATTTAATTTTTTCATGGAAACTCTCTTTCAATCATCATTACGGAAGAAGGGATAAACAAGTTACGAACTCGGGGTTGAAGATTCGGTCTGTACCCCCGTGGACCGCCAATGCATCGCCTTGGTTCTGGTCTGGGCGATATCCTCATTGGTCATATGCTTTTCCATCCATTGAATGTCATCGCGCACTTCGTTTTTTTTATCCTCATCCGTAAAACCGTGTTGAAGCGCGCGGTAAAACCAAAAATAAGAAGTTTTGTAATCCTGGGCCGTGCCTTCCCCCAGGGAATACATCATGCCCAGATTAACCTGAGCGTCCAAATCATCCTGATCCGCGGCTTTTTTGAACCACTCCAATGCTTTGGGATAATCTTTCGACAACCCTAACCCGGCGCCATAGATTAAGCCCAGATTGGATTGGGCCGAAGCCAGCCCCTGATCCGCCGCTTTTTGAAACCATTTCAAAGCCTGGGCATAATCCTGGGCCACCCCATGTCCGTTGAAATATAAATAGCCCAGATTATTCTGGCTGTCGGCGTCCCCTTTTTGGGCGGCCTCGGCCAGCCAATAAGCCGCCTTTTTACCATCTTGCATGGTTCCCAAACCTTTTTCGTAAAGAAGTCCCAATTCTCCCTGCGCTTTGGGGTCGCCTCTTTGGGCGTTAATCCTGGCGGATTCAAAAGCTTTGGAATAGTCTTTTTCACCCACAGCGGTTTGTACCGCGTCGTTAAACTCCTGTGCCGAAAGAAAAAATGGAAAGAACAAAATAAAAAAAAATGGAACAAGAAGAGCGAATTTTTTCATAGTTTTCTTTTCGTAAGGATTTCGGACACTTCAGTTAAGCTTGAAAAGTTTTAGTCCAGTTATGATTGCCAAATTCATTTGGTTTTAAAATAGTCATACGATCAAAAAAAGAGCCCGAATCTTTTGGATTCAGGCTCTTTTAAATCAAATTAAAGTTTCAGATCAAAAGAAAGTCAAACCTATGCCCAGATCAAACCCGGTATAGTCAAGCGTAGCGTAATGCTCGTTACCGCCAATGTTGCTTGTGCTATCAACCGAAATAGAATTTCCCAAATAAGGGGCGGAAACTAACCCGTAATTGTCCGTAACACCATTGAAGCTCGTAAAGGTTCCGTTGATATTACTAATTTTAGCGTAACGGCCGCGGGCAAAAATACGAAGACCTAAACGAGGCCCAATTTCAAATTCCCTACCAACTCCCGCTTGAAAACCCACGGTTCCCCCGTACATATCACCCATGAGTTCATCTGTCGGACCAGCGGGCGTAGCATTTGCATAGCTATAATTATCATTAACGGCAACGTCTACAAAATAATACCCAATACCAGCCGTGAGAAAAAATCTTCCATCATGATCTGGCATGAAGAAATAGTAATCTAAAGTTAAGGGAACAACATAAGGCTGCACATTGACCGTTTCAAAATCACCGCCGTTTTGATAGTTGACGTTAGAGATGTAGGGGTTCGACACGATTCCGCGGACACCTATTGCAATTCCGTTATAAGGATTAAGAAGGAACCCTAGCTCCACTCCGCCTTCAAGACCACTATTATCCGCCGAAGCAGTGCCTGTATAACCGTTTTGCTTGATGAAGTTGTTTTCATTGGACGCACCAGTAAAAAAATCCTGTTGGTTTGACCAGTTGTAAGCTAAGTCCGCATCCACCCAAATCTTCCTGTGATCCATAGGAGCTAAGTTATCGTTATAAACCGGTTCTTGTTCCACATAAAGACCGTGATGATGGCGAACTATAACAGTGGTGCCCGGTTGCGGCGGCGCCATGGCCGAAGGATTGGATTGGCCGTTATCAATGGGTTGCTCGCTGTCTACGCTGGATTGCGGCGCTGTGGGCGGAGCGGCTCCCATGGGAGGCTGACTGACAGCCGGTTGTGTTTCGGCCGGAGAATTAGACACTGCCGGCGCGGTATTCCCCTGCATGCTTTGAACGATGTTTTCCAGAGTGCTGTTGTTCGGATTAATTTGAAGACTCTTTTGATAAGCGCTTAAAGCGTCCGCGTTGTCGTTAATTTTGAAATAGGCGTTTCCTAGATTTTCGTATCCCTCCCAGTCGGTCGGGTCCGCTTGAACGGCGTTTTGAAAATAGGTAATCGCCTTGGCGTAAAGACCCTGGCGGTAAAGGGACATCCCCAATTCATCGTATTCCTGAGCTTGGGCGTTTGCCGCCTGAGCCAGAGCCGGAGCTAAAAGAAGGATCGACAGCGCCAACAACAGGACTTTTCGCATAATGACCTCTTTGATTAGTATTTCAAAATTTAGACGAATGATTCCCTGAAAAAGTTACTATTTAATGTCTTATTTAAGGAACGAAAACCCTTATGAATCAAACTTTTGGGCAAACTATCCTTTAATCATACCTTCTCTACAGGTATGAAAGATGTTCCCCGTCATGATGTCAAAAATAAAAATTAGGCTTCGGAGGGTAAAAGAACGTCTTTGAAATTCTGAAAGATCGCCAGTTGCACCTTAATACCGGTTTCCTGCGGCATATCTTTCAAGTTTAGAAAATGAACAAAGTTACTGGGCTTGGTTGAGTCTTCTTTAGAAAGTTCTTTATCGAAATCCTCATTGGAAAAATTCTTGTCTTCCTGTTTGGGGAATTCGGTGTATTCGTAAACAACGGCTTCGTCTGGATTCGCGAATGGATTCATAAGACTATTTTAACTTTTAATATTCGGATGGGAAGCCTTTTATTCCGTTTTAAAAGGTTTAATATAGTTTGGTTGACCAGTTCCCAACTATCCGATAAGTGGTCTTTAACTGCGTTGAAGTGATAAAAAGTTGACAGCGGTTCATTCTTATTATGAGAGGCCATCATGAGCGTCACAACGGAGATGAAACATTTAAGTGAAGCGGAAAAGCAGTCATTGGAAGTCGCCGAAGGGGCCCGCGAAACTGAATGGACCCAGCCCAGCTTTGTGAAAGAACTTTTCCTAGGCCGTTTCCGGACCGATCTGATAACCCCCTATCCCCTCCAATCTGCCGAAGACAAAGCCATTGGCGATAAATTCTGCGCCGAACTGGAAGCTTTTTTAAAAGCCAATCTGGATGCGGATGAGGTCGATAGAACCGGCGATTTGCCCAAAAAAGTAATCGATGGTCTGGCAAAACTGGGCTGCTGGGGAATGAAAATTCCTAAAGAGTACGGCGGTTTGGGCCTTTCGCAAATTAATTACAACCGCGCGGTAGCTTTGGTGGCTTCCTATTGCGGCTCCACCGCCGTTTGGCTTTCCGCCCATCAGTCCATCGGCGTGCCCCAGCCTCTTAAATTATTCGGAACCGACGCCCAGAAGAAGAAATATTTCCCCATGTTCGCGAAAGGCGCTATTTCAGCTTTTGCTTTAACCGAACCGAACGCCGGGTCCGATCCGGCTGGATTATCGACTACAGCCGAACTATCACCGGACGGCAAGAACTGGGTTATCAACGGCACTAAACTTTGGTGCACCAACGGGCTGGTCGCCGATGTCATGGTGGTAATGGCCCGCACTCCCTCCAAAACCGTTAATGGCCGCGAGAAAAAACAAATTACCGCTTTCATTGTGGAAAAAGGCACGCCGGGGATCGAATATGTTTCCCGCTGCGACTTTATGGGCATCCGCGCCATTCAAAACGGCGTGATCAACTTTAATAATGTCACCGTCCCTTCTGAAAATATTCTCTGGGGCGAGGGAATGGGTTTAAAACTGGCCTTGATTACATTAAACACAGGCCGGTTAACCTTGCCCGCCGCGTCCGCCGGTATGTCCAAGCAGGCGGTTCACATCGCCAAGCTTTGGGGAAAAGAACGCGTTCAATGGGGAGCGCCTATCGGCAAACACGAACCGGGAGCGGTGAAGATTGCCAATATGGCGGCCTCCACCTTCGCGCAGGAAGCGGCCACTTATTACACTTCCGCGCTGGTCGACAAAGGCGGGTCCGATATCCGTCTGGAAGCGGCGATGGCCAAGTTGTTCTGCTCGGTGGCGTCTTGGAAAATCATTGATGACCTCATGCAATTACGCGGAGGCCGGGGTTATGAAACAGGTCCGTCCCTGCGCAAACGAGGTGAAAAGGGTTACGCGGTGGAGCGCATGATGCGTGATTCCCGCATCAACCGTATTATTGAAGGCACGGACGAAATTCAGCATTTATTCATCGCCCGTGAGGCTTTGGACAAACACATGAGTACCGCCGGAGAAATGCTCAACCCCAAGGCACCCATCAGCGTAAAGCTGAAGGCCCTGATTAATTCCGCCCTCTTTTATCCCTTCTGGTATACCCGTTTATGGCTGCCGACCGGCCTGTGGCCCCGCTACGCCAGCTATGGTTCGCTGGGCAAACACATGCGCTATATCGAATGCCGGTCCCGTAAATTGGGCCGTACCTTATTCCACCAAATGATCCGGTTTGGACCCAAACTAGAACGCCGTCAGATGATTTTGGGCCGGTTAGTCGAGATCGGCACCGAGCTTTTTGCCATGTCCACCTCCATCGCGAAAGTCATTGAGCTGGAAAAACAAAACCCCGGCGACAGCGGCCCCCGTGAACTGGCGGACCTTTTCTGCCGCCAGGCCCGCTTGCGCATCCGCGCTTACTTTGAGGGCGTCTGCTGTAACACCGACACCGCCGACAGCAAAGTCGCCGCCAAGGTTCTGGAACACGGTTACGACTGGCTGGAAAAAGGCATCATCGTGGATGACGGCCTGGGCTTCCAAGGGAAGAAATAGTCTTTAACCACCAAGGGCACCAAGAACAACAAAAAATAATCTTTTGGTAAAGCTGTAATCAAAATCTTTTGACTTCCTTGGTGAACTTGGTGCCCTTGGTGGTTAATGGTTTTTAGGAGTTGTCTTTGCGCGTTAGACCGGGCGGATTACTAGACATTCACGGCATTTCGGAAGCCTATGCCGAGTCCTGGAAAAGTACCTATCAGGGAATAGCGCCTGAGATGTTCGTGAAGGGCATGACAATCGAAGCCGCAAAACAAATCTTTCATGAAAGTCTCCGGCCCAATCAGTATTCCTACTTTCTCCATGTGGCTGAAACCGACGAGAGAAAAATTGTGGGTTTTGTGGACGGCGGCAAGGAACGCAGCCACCCCGAAAAAGGCATTGGCGAGGTTTACGCCATTTACCTTTTAAAAGAATTCCAGAATCAGGGCATCGGCCGAAAACTTTTCCAGGCCGGCCAACAAAGCCTGGTTCAATCGGGCATGAGTTCCATGGTAGTCTGGGTTCTGGAAAAAAGCCCCAACCGGCGCTTTTATGAATCTACCGGCGGCCAATTGCAAACCGGCGTTAAAACCCTGAACATAGTTGGAAATCAAATCGTGTTGGTTCACTACTTATGGAAAAAACTTCAATAATTCATCCATTGCAAAACAATTTGACGGATATATAATAAGACCTGTTAAAAGGTCGTTTAAATGGTCTTTTAAAAAAGAAGCTGGGGAGGTGCATTATGGAAGTTAAATTTTCACAAGACGTGGTTCCGGTTACGATTTTAAAAGAAAACCCCGCGAAAGTAATTCAGCATGTTTCGGAAGCGCATCGTCCTGTTCTTTTGACCAGCCGCGGCCACGGCGTGGCTGTCGTCCAATCTCTTGATGACTATGAAAAAAAAGAAGAAGAAATCAAATTCATGAAGGCGGTATTGGAAGGCCTTCGTGACATGGAAGAAGGCAGAACGATGACTTTGGCGGAATCTAAAGCCAAATTCAATTTGAAATAAGAACAACTTTAATCATTATGAAAATCATGATTATGAAATCCGCCCATAAGGATTTAGAAATTTTTTTTGAATACTACCGCGACCAGGGCAACCTGAAAACGGCGGGAACCCTCATTAAAAGTATCTATCAAAAAATCGAAAGGCTATCAAAATATCCCGATTCGGGTCGTATGGTTCCTGAATTTCAATCCCAATATTTAAGAGAGCTTATATATCCGCCTTTTCGAATTATTTACCATCGGGAACCTAATCATATTTCCGTTATTAGAATTTGGAGAAGTGAACGTCCGCTAAAAATAGATTAATGATTAAAGAGGTTAACCATGGCTTACGCGACCACAGAAGGCACTCAACACTACGCCGAAAAATTTAAATCCCTTCTCGACGCGGGCAATTACCGCGACTTTAACGGCTTAAAAGTTTCGTCCGTGGGTTTAGGAACCTATTTGGGTCTTCCCAACGACAGCGACGACAAACTTTATGTCGAGGCCATCAAGACCGCTCTTTTATCCGGCTGTAACCTGCTGGATTCGGCCATCAACTACCGCTGTATGCGAAGCGAACGCAATATCGGCCAGGCTTTGAAAGAACTCATCGTCGAAGGAAAATTAACCCGCGAGGAAGTCGTCGTTTGTACCAAGGGCGGCTTTATTCCTTTCGACGGCGGTACGCCCCCCAACCCCGCCCAATATTTTCAGGATGAATATATCCACCCCGGCCTCTGCGGCCCTACGGATATTGTGGCGGGTTGTCACTGCATGACCCCATCCTATTTGCGCAATCAGGTCGAGCGGTCTTTAAAAAATATGGGCCTGGAATGTCTGGATTTGTTTTATATCCACAATCCCGAAACCCAGTTGGACGAAATGCTGAGAGAACCCTTTTATGCCAGATTGGAACTGGCCTTTGCCGAACTGGAAAAACTGGTCACCGAGGGAAAAATCAAAGCCTATGGCACCGCCACCTGGAACGGTTACCGGGT
>PLFD01000030.1:56154-208552 GCA_003136635.1 candidate division FCPU426 bacterium
TGCCTTACAACATGGGCATGGCGGAAGCCTGGGGCTATCCCAGCCAGGTTTTAGGTTCTCAAACCGTTCCCTTTTTAGAAGCCGCCAAAACCAACCAAATCGCCGTCTTTACCAGCGCCTCTATTTTACAGGGCAAACTGGCCAGCAAATTACCGCCCATCATCGCCGAAACTTTTCCCGGCATTCAAACCGATGCCCAACGGGCCATTCAATTCACCCGCTCCACCCCCGGCGTCACCGCCGCTTTGGTAGGTATGAAACACAAAGATCATGTGGAAGAAAATTTGAAGGTGATGGCGGCTAAGCCAGCAGGCGCGGAAAAAATTGAGTTTTTGTTTTCGGAGAAGTGATTTTTATTAAAAGATTTATTCTCTAAAAAAGTTATCCTTCTTCGCCTTTTGGCGAACCAGTATGGATAAATTTAGTTCCCAATGTAGTTTCCGCTAAACTAGGCAAGTCATAAAGTTCACGAAGCAATATGAAAAAAAACCAAACAAACGCACCATTCCAATGAATAAGGATAAAAAATATTAAATAAGTTTTAGAGATGTGATAGATATAAAAATTAAAAAAAATCTTTTTTTCTGGGCTAGCTCTAAACCAACAATCTTCATTCCAATTGTTTTTCCAAAAAAGGTGAACCCAAAGGCACCATAGAAACCAAAAATAATTACCAACACATATATTGGTTCCATAATGTCAAAAGGCCTGCTAATTAGCCAACACCCAATTGGGAAGGCTAAAATAAACCAGTCAATCAATTCGCTTTTCCATGTTTCAAAACCACTAAAAACATCTGCTTCGTTCAACAAATGAGTTTTTTTAACAAAAACTTGAGCATATGAATAGATTAAGTATAAAAAAACAAAGGCGCCAATATATGCAATTACAGACATATATGACTTATCGATATAAGCGAAACGATGTAAGTATTTAATTAAAAAAATTGTGACGATATATAAAATGATTTTTATTAAAACCACTTTTAACCCACGATTTTCTAAAATGTTATTTAAGTTCATAGTTTTGAAAGATCCTTAAATTTTAAAAATAAAATCTTCAGATCAGCATTTAAAGTGCTTTGCTTTCCAAAGGGCAATCCCACCTAAAACTCCCGCCGTATTTGAAACAATTCTCGCGTTTTTATCCAACTTGAAATTAATCAGCCAGGCGTTGCCGCCGCCGATATAAACCTTGTCGTAATTCAAAAGGGTGTTCAGCCATTCGAACGTCTGCTTCACACGCTGGTTCCACTTAGCCTTCCCGATCTGCTTTAAAACCCTGTCCCCAATATAGTCGTTGTAGGTTTTCGCCCCGAAAACCGGGTGTTGGGCCAGTTCCAGCCGGGGCATCAGTTCGCTGTTGCGGAATACCGCCGTACCCACTCCATAGCCCAAGGTCACTACCAGTTCCAATCCCTTGCCCTTCATGACGGCAAAACCCTGCATATCCGCGTCATTCAACAATCGCACCGGCTTTCCCCACTTCTTTTGAAGCGCCGCCGCCAGGGGATGTCCCCGCCAAACCTTGTTGCCAAAGTGGGGCGCCGTAATCACCTTGCCCTCCCGCACCACACCTGGAAAACCCACCGACACCCGGTCAAAACTCGGCAGGGGCTTTACCAGCTGGGCCAGCGTATCCACCATTACCTGAGGTGAGCAGGGATAGGGCGTATCAACCCTCACACCCTTCACCACCATTTTTCCCTTGGCATCTAGCACTGAAGCCTTAAAACCTGTCCCGCCGATATCAATGGATAGGGTCAGAGGCCTGGAAATGCCTTTGTTTTTTTGAAATTGTCTCACGAAAGCTCCTCACGGACTTTTGAAAGTGGCTCTATTCAAAATGCCGGGTTTCCTATGTACCAAAGACCGAATTCCTATTTACCGAGCCCGGTTTTCCGTCCACCAAATGCCAAATCCCTGTCCACCAAGCCCGCTTTCCCGTCCACCAAACACCGAATTCCTGTCCACCAAGCCCGCTTTCCCGTCCACCAAATGCCGAATCCCTGTCCACCAAGCCCGCTTTCCCGTCCACCAAACGCCGAATTCCTGTCCACCAAACCAGGTTTCCTATTAACCAATACCGTATTTTTTAATTACGGTCGAGCACCTTTTTAAGAAATTGAGTCACTTCGGCCAACGATTCTCTCGTAATTCCGTGGCCCATGGGAAATTCTTTAAAGATGGGCCCATATCCCGCCTGTTTTAAAGCCTCCACCGTCTTCTGGGTCCAGTCTTCGGTGACGACCATGTCATAAATTCCATGCACCATCAGGATGGGAATAGTTAAAGGGGCCAAAGGATGGGCCAGGGTTTGGTCCGGGTACCAGATATAACCGCTCATGCAGACAATCCCCTCGACCTTGCCTTTGTAATTCAGTCCCGCCTCCAGCGACATAACGCCGCCCTGGGAAAAGCCCGTCATGATAATGGGCCGGACATGGCCTGGCTTTTCGCCCACGGTGGAAAAGACCCTCATCAAACCATATAAATAATTCCGGCTGTTCACCATGTCCGATCGGCTTTGCGTTTGAAAGTTATACCAGGCATAGGTGTTATCGCCATAGGGCAAGGGCGCGTCTGGAACAACATACCGGCAGGGAGGCAGGTTCATTGCCCGGATCATGGGAAACAGGTCTTCGGCATTGTCGCCCAGCCCGTGCAAAATAAAAACGACCGGCGCGTCGTCAGGAACGTCGGCCGGGCCTGCCAGTAGACAGCGGTGGCCTTGAATGTGAACAACGGTATAAGCCTGCTGCCCCGCGGCGGGGGTAGCTATCCAAACTAAACCAGCCACCAACCCGCACCAATTTAAAATTCGTTTCAAGGTTTTCTCACCTTTCGAAATAAATCTTTTAAAATTAAGGCTGGTTCATTTGTTGTTGAATTGATTTCGCCGTGTCTAAATCATCGTTCTGAACAGCGTTGTACCATTGCTGGGCCAGACTTAAGCGTTCTTCCATCTGGGACCGCCGTAGTTCCAGCTTGGAAATCAAATCACCATATTGCGAAATTAAAGCCGGATTTGCGCTTTTCTGATTTTCTAACTGTTGTTCGTTCTGATTGATTTTGGCGATCGCCAGATCATGCTGGGCCTGATACATCTGAAATTCCAGATCATAAACATCTTCCTGCGCTTTTTGGATTTCGGGCGGTAAATTGGAGGCTTTATGGTGAACCGCCTCGGTGGTTTCACAGGAAACCAGAACGAAGGCGGTCAGGCAGAAAAAGAATGGGGCAACGTATCTCATGGGAGATCCTTCAGTTGAAACATTATCGAGTCTACTTTGCCCTGGTCACCTTGCTGTTTCGCGGCGATAAGCTGGTTATTGAGATCCAGTTTTTGCTTTTCCATATCCTTGCGATGGTCAATATCGGTGAGTTTATCCTGAATTTTACCAACCGAAACCGTATCTCCTACTTGCTGGGCCTGAGTCAAAGACGCGGTCAATTTGTCCTTCCGCCAGTCCAGCTTCATGACATTTAATTTATAGGTCGCAGAGTTGAGTTGAAGCCCAATATCCCAAACTCGCGCCTGGGCCTCATTAACGTTAGCGGCCAAGGTCGAGTCGGTTTGCGCCCAAAGGGGTTGAGTGAAAATAAGTAGAAAGATGAGTAGATATTTTTTCATAGCACTATTGTAAGGGATTTATTTGTAACTGGGGTTGCCTCGTCATGATCGTCCCCCTATTCAGGGGCCATTCCTCGCAATGACATAATAATCAAACTAGCGTTCGGGTATTCGCCAAACACCCGGTATGGCGGTTGAACAATGGGGACAAACTCCATCCGAACCCAAATCATTCTTCAGCACTTTGTAGCCCTTGCGTTGAATCAGCGTTTTTTGACAGCCGGGACATACGGTATTTTCGGTATCGCCGACCATGCCGGGCAGATTGCCGGAATAAACATAGCGCAACCCCGCCGCCTTGCCGATCTGCCAGCTGAGATTGATGGTTTCGACGGATGTTCGTTGTAAATCTTTCCGTTGGTAGTCAGGGTGAAAAGCGGTGACATGCCAGGGAATGTCTTTGGAAACGGAAGCGATAAACTGGGCGATATCCGTCAGCTCCTTCTCGCTGTCATTCATGCCCGGAACCACCAACGTCACAATTTCCATCCAAAAATCCATTTGCATCAGCCGCTGAATGGTATCCAACACGGGCGCCAGAGTGCCGCCGATGTGGCGGCGATAGGTTTGATCGTTAAAGGATTTCAAATCCACTTTATATAAATCCACCCAGGGTTTAATAAACTCTAAAACTTCGGGAGTAGCGTTTCCGTTGGAAACATAGGATGTCAGCAGATTTTTGCGTCGCGCGATTTTAAAAATATCGACCGCCCATTCGCTGGTAATGAGAGGTTCATTGTAGGTAGAAGTCATCACCTGGCATTTTTGTTCTAAAGCCGCCTCCACCAATGCGTCCGCGCTGACATCCTCCGGATAAGCCCCCTCGGCCTCGCTAGCCGGATTGCGCAGGGCCTGGCTGTTAATCCAGTTCTGGCAAAAATCGCAATGATAGTCGCAGCCCAACATGCCGAAAGAGAGGGCTTTGCTGCCCGGCAAAACATGAAGAAAAGGTTTCTTTTCGATGGGATCTACCGCCACCGCGCCCACGTAGTAGCGGGGCACCATGAGATAGCCATTTTTGTTATGGCGGACTTTACAGATTCCCTTTTGACCTTCCGGAATACGGCAGCGGTGGGCGCAGGCATAGCATTGAACCCGGTCACCGGGCAATTTTTCATACAGGGAACCCGGGGTAGACCGATCCATTAATAGTTGTTCTAGCGTCGAAATGGTTGCCATGAAAACCCCTTAATGGGTTCATTGTAGGGAGTGTTTATGGGGAAAAATAGATGGGGACCCTTTGAAAAAAGGCCTAAAATGATCCCCATTTCAGTTGGAGGCTGTTAGTGATGTCTAAATTGTCCCCCCAAAAACCTAAAACTTCCGCGGCGGAAAAAGCCTTGGAGATCATTGATCAACTGGTGTTATTACAGGGCGTTTTTGAGGACAAGACCGGCTGGACCTTTGTGAAATTTTTAAAGTGGCTGAATAAAGGCGATTCGCCCCAGGACGGGTTGAAACGCTACGGCAAATTATGGCGGATGCTGGCCGAATCCCAGGCCCGCTTAAACCACCCGCCGGTCGGCAATCTGTTACAAAATTATTTTCTCGAACGGCTGGTGGAAAACGACAACACCTTTCACCGCCAGGCCGAGTGGGTGCCCTTTAAAAACCTCTCCCTGTCCTTAAGAGGGGTTTATTCCCAGGAATTGGATCATATTCAAACCATTCTCAAAACCGACTGGGAAGCGGAATTCAGAAAAAAAATCCGCCTTCAATCCAAAACCTTTGTTCCCTCCCTGCAAAAAAACAACGCGGTTGCCGGTAAAGACTTTTTTGGCCTCGCCAAGGGGCGCAAAGGACTTAAAGAAAGACTTCTTAATGGAAAAGATATCGCCCTTCTCGACGATATCGCGGATTATTTTTATCAAACCGGATGGGGTACGTTTGGCCGCTACAGGGCCTTTCGCTGGGAAGTTTCCCTTTCGGGCGAGGCGCGCTTGGAAGGCATTGATAACGTTGACCCCATTATTCTAAAAAATCTCATCGGCTACGATGAGGCCCGAAAGGCCCTTCTGGAAAACATCGAAGGATTTGTGGCGGACAAGGGCGGCAATAATGTTTTGATTTACGGCGAGAGAGGCACGGGTAAATCCTCAACGGTCAAAGCCTTGTTAAACGCTTATCACGCCAAGGGTTTGAGATTAATTGAGGTGTCCGCGTCGCACCTCAATGAATATCACGACATTCTTCGTCATTTAAAAAACCGCCGGGAAAAATTTATCCTTTTTGTGGATGATCTTTCCTTTGAGGAAAATGAAACTTCCTATAAGGGGCTGAAGGCTTTGCTGGAAGGCGCGATTGAATCCACCCCCTCCAATGTCATCTTGATCGCCACCTCCAACCGCCGCCATTTGATCAAAGAATTTTTTGATGACCGCGCCGGCTCTGTTCAAAAGGAAGGCGAAATTCATGGGGCCGATACGATTGAGGAAAAACTTTCTTTGTCCGACCGCTTTGGTCTGGTAATTTCATTCCTCTCGCCCAATCAGGATATTTACTTAAAAATCGCTGAAAACTGGGCCAAAGTGGAGGGAATCAAATTGCCTCCTGAGGAACTGCGCCTCAAAGCGCTTCAATGGGCCCGGTTCAACAATGGCCGTTCAGGCCGAACCGCCCGGCAATTTATTAACGACCTCAAGGGCAAGGTTTAAACCCATTGCGTTATTTGGCCCTTACCCTTTGCTGCCTTTTTCTTGCCGCGCCCAGCGGGGCGGAAACTTCCAAAATACCCATTCCCTCTCTGCTCCTCTGCGAAAAAAACAAAAACGCGGTGGCCCATGTGGTTCACAACAAAGTGGATTGGTCTTATGAATTGGACGGACCTTTGAAGGATGTCCAACCCCAGCCCGATGGTACGATGTTGATAACGGGTGGAACGAAACAGGTTTCTTTGGTTCGCCGTTACTGGAAAAGTTTTCTGGTGATTTGGGACTGGGATAAGCTGGACACAGGCGTGGTGGAAAGCGCGGTCGCCGCCGATTGGGACACCAACGGACACCCGGCCCTTATTTTGGCCGCTGATTCGAAGAATCCCCGATTGTTTCTGGCCGAGGCGCGGACCCATGAGGTTAAAATCCGCTGGGAATATAAACTTTCCTCCGCCCCCCGAACCGTCCACCTTTGCCCGGACAGCGGCAATTTTTTGGTCATTTTGAAAAACTCCGAGGTAGAGGAAATTGACTACCAAAATGACAAAGAAGTCTGGTCCCTCGGCAAAAACGACGGCTTCAAGGACATCCGGGATACGGTGAGAGATCCCTGGGCACGTACCTATGTGGCGGACGCGGTCAAAGGTTCGATTACTTGTTTAGACCCGCATAAGAAATCTGTGTGGGAAACCCATTTGCCTTTTGCCCCCGGCGCTTTTCAGGACATGGCCCTTTCGCTTTTTCGCAAAAACAACAAAAGGCTTTTATTGGCTTCCGTTCACTTCGCGGGCGGCAGCCGCAAAACGGGTAACGTCGTCTATTTGTTGAACACCGAAACCGGAAAGGTTTTGGACTGGAGCGATCGGCTGGAAAAGGGTCTCTATCCCGACTTTTTTAAAGCGACACTGAACGAGGCTTTTTATTATCAAAAACAGTAAATAAATAACCTTTTTCTCTCAGTGAAATTTTCAAAAGGCTCAAAATGAATTTAAATATCCCATCTTCCATGAACCGCCGATCGTTTGACCGTCCCTGGCTTTTCTTTTTTCTCTTTTGCGCTTCCAACGCGCTCTTGGCCTATGGTCATTGTTCTTTAACTTTAAAGCTATTCATCGTTTTTTACGGTCTTCTGCTGCCCTTTGGCTTGCTGGTTTGGTCTCAAACCGAAAACAGGAAAATCCTCTCGGAAACGGGCCTCTTGTCACCGCCTAATTGGGTTTTCTGGCTGGTGCTTATCCTTGTCCTTCTCTTCACTCGTTTCTATCGAATTGACTCCAACCCGCTCTGGCCCATCAAGGATGTAGGCTATTTTGATATCTTTGGATTGTCCCTCTGGCAAAAATGGGACTGGCGCCTCTTGTGGGGGGAATGTCAGTCCGAACCCCTTTATGCCTGGGGCCTTGGACTTTTTTTCAAATTGACAGACCCTTCCGGTTTTTCCTCACGGATTTTTCCCGCACTGCTTTCCATCCTCACTCTGGGATTCGCTTACGGCGCGGCGCGGCAATACTGGGACCGGGGGTTTTCCTTTTTATTCCTGGGCTTTTTTATGCTGAGTTTCGCAAACTGGTCTTTTAGCCGTACTGGCATCGTGGGAATTACCCTTTGGCCGGTTGAATTTTTAGCTTTAGGGCTGCTGGCCTGGGTGCTCGGTCATTCCTTCCGTTCCCCTCTTCGCGAGTCCGCGGCTTGGGGAATTCTTGGCGCGGTGAGCGGGTTGGGTTTTTATTCCTATGCCAGTTGGCCGGTGGTATTTCTGGCGGTTGCTTGCGCCCTTTTTTGGAAAACTTTTCAAACACCTTCCAAGTTCCCATCCTTTTTTTCTTTTCTCTTGGGAACCTGCGCCGTAGCGTTGCCCATGGGGTTGGCGCACTTGGGCCAGAAAGGAATTCAGCATTATCAGGAAGAGTTTCTCCAAATACCTCTTTCTCAAGGCCTGCCCGCGTACTTGAAGCTTCTTTTTTGGAACGGCGAGGGAAATCAACCCGACGGCCCCGCGTGGGGCGGGATGTTCAATCCAGTGGAATCGGGCTTAATGGCGGTAGGCTTGGCCCGATTGGCGGCTGGTTGGAAATCAGCTTTCTCCAAATGGTTTTTCTTAAGCGGGGCTCTTTTTCTTTTGCCGGGGATTTTAAGCAATATTATTGGCCGATGTCATGTCATCCAGCTCTTGCCTTTGTTAATGATTCCGCTAATGGCGGGGATAGCTTTTCTTTTGTCCCGCGTTTCCTCCGCCCGGCGCTGGTGGATCGCGGTGATGCTTATTTCGGCCTCCGCCGCGTTGAACGCCTACCATTGGTGGGGTCCTTACCAGGATTGGAAATCTATCCCCGCTGGGAAAAGCGACTGGATTTCCGGTGAATACGCCAGCGCCTATGACTTTTTGAAAAAGACCAGCGACAAGGAAGGCCCCGGATATCTTTTCACCCGGTTTCACTTGGATACCGTGAATGGAACCCTGAGTTTCTTTTGTTTTCCGTTCAATGCACTCGAAAATCCAAAAATGAACTCTATTACCCCGGGTTGGGCCGCGCTGGTCGCCGATAAATATTACGTCCCATTTCTTCAAAAGCGATTCCCGCGAAGCCGGTGGTATCTTTTAAAAAACGACGATCTACCCAATGATATGAACCTGGCTCTGGGTTATCTTCCCATGGATTCCCAATCCCAGGCGGATTGGAACCGTTGGAAGGCAGCGAACGAGGCCAGCCGTGATTTAGATCTCGCGATGCGAAAAGACAGTCCAACGGTGACGAACAAAAAATTTAGGGAACAATTACTGAAACAATACCCGCTTTTTAGTGGGGACCCCTTCCTTCGCGACTATTATTGGGAAATGATGAATCGAATGGATGCCGTCCTGAAAGATGATTCCGTCGCTGTTCAGGACATAGAAATAGCGATTAAGGACGGTTATCCCGCCGCGCATCTTTATTACACCCTTTCTTCGGCTCAAAAAAATATTGGCTTATCGGTTCAATCGGAGGACAACCGTAAAAAGGCTATGACAGCTTGGCACGCCTTCACAGCCGATAATTTATTAACCCCTTTGCCGAGAATTCAGAATTGAAATCCCAGGATAGGCAAAAACTCAAAAAGAACTTTATGAAATTTGGCTTTGTTTTTACAGCTTGTTGGTTTTCCGCAGTCACACTTCGCGCGGGTGTTGTTTCTTTAACGGGTCCCGAAATTATAAAACTCCGAAGCGTGGCGGCTTCCTCCACGGACGCGGCTCAATGGGCAAGGTTGACCGAGGAAACCGCCGATGATGTTCTGACCAAAACCCCTCATCCGGTTGAAAACATCCAATCCGCGGGGAAATTAAAAGGCAGAGCGGAAAAAATCCGGACCGAAAAAGCGCTGGATGATTTTCGCGATCTTAAAAATTTGGAATGGGCTTATGCCTTAACCTGGCAAAATAACTACCTGCAAAAAGCCGAAGACTATGTGTTGGCTTGGGCGAAAACCTGCCGCCCCCCCGAAAACCCCATTGACGCGACGAATCTGGAAACCTTGATTGAAACCTATGACCTAACCCGTCCTCAAATGAACCCTTCGGACCAACAAGTGGTCGACAACTGGTTGAAGTCAGTAATCGATACGCTGTTTGCCTCAGAAGACCCCAGTAAAAATAATTATCGAAACAACTGGCAGGCCCATCGGCTCAAAATTATCAGCATGGCGGCTTTTGTGCTGGGCGATACGGCGACCGAACAGCGGGCCTTGGGAGAATTAAAGACGCTGATGGCCGTCAACTTAAACGCCGATGGTACTACTTTTGATTTTTCGGAACGAGACGCCCTGCATTATCACGTTTATGATTTGGAACCCCTGATTCGAACCGCCATCCTTTATCAACGGGGTCAAAATCTTGATCTCTACCACTGGACGACAGACAAAGGAGCTTCCATGGTCCATTGCGTCGCCTTTCTCATCCCTTACGCGGATAAGGAAAAGACCCATCCTGAATGGGTTCATACCACGGTTCAATTTGATATTCAGCGGGGTCAAAATCACGAAAAGGGTTATACCGCCGGGGAGAATTTCGATCCTCAAAGGGCTCAAAAATGTTTGGAACTCGCCCAGTTTTTTGAACCCGATTTGAAAGATTTGGTGGGCACATTAGCCGAAAATCCAACCTCCGCTTATCCTTCCTTTCAAATTCTGATCAATGAAGTTGCCAGGCCAGAAATTATTCCACAAAAGCCGCCCTCATGAAAAATACCGCTCTTCTTTTTTGTCTTTTTCTCGCGGGTTCTTCCGCATGGGCCCAGGAAGACTTATCTTTTTCGGGACAAGTGGCAGAAGAGGGTGGAATCTTCCAAAACTCTCAGTCCGCTCTGGAGCCCTATCAGTATTCGAGACTTTTACTCCAAAGCCGCGGCGATCTTGATCCCGAATTTTCCTGGAGTCTGGAGGGAGAAGCCGGTCAGCAATCCTCCGAATTGTCTCAGTCGCCAACCTGGTTGATTTACGCTTCGCAGAATGTCGTGAATTTGGAAATCGATAATTCCACGGCTTTTTCCAACGCCACCTACCAAATGGCCCGGTTTGATAGGGCTTTTATGAAATGGACATCGGGCCGATGGGAAATTACCGCAGGGCTTCAAACCTTCGACGGAGGAACCGCTTATTTTTATCAGCCGACCCATTATTTTAATCCCCTTCCTCCTCTGGCCTGGATCACCGATGAGCCCCTGGGAAGTGAGGGTCTTAACTTGAATTGCTTTTTATTCGACGACCTGAGTGTGGAAGGTTCGGTTCGTTGGCTGGCCGGCGGAGCGAGCGAAGGAGTGGCCCGGCTGATCAATAAAGGAATCGGTATTTCCATCACCCCCAGTTTCGCGTGGCTGGAAGGCCGTAACGGAGCGGGGCTGGAGCTATCCGGCACCTTTCCGGACTTTCAAGTTAGGTTGGAAGGAGTGAACTGGTTTTATTCCAATAACATTTCGCGGCTGGAATGGACCGCCGGTCTATCCACTCTCGTTCAAGGAACCAAACTGACGTTAGAAGGCTTGCGGGATGCCACCGGCGGGGCTTTAGGCGGATGGACTTCGGTCAATCCGGATTCCTTTTATTTTTTCGCTTCGGCTCAGAGGGATTTTTCGGGACAATGGCAGGCCTCTTCCGCTTTGGTAAAATCATTAGACGGCGGCCCTTTCTTACTATGGCCAAAGGTTTCTTACAATTTAAGTCAAAGCTGGAAACTCACGGCGCAGGCCCAATGGCCTTTGGGATCGACTCAAGGACTCTTAGGGTTGACACCCAGCCGCTCGGGTCTTTCGCTCGCTTATTTATTCTGACTTTCGGAGAAGATAAAACATGAAAAAAATGAAAGCAATCAAAACGCGAAAACCTGTTTTAAAAAACACTTTTCGCCCTAAAAACTTCCCGGAAAATATCGTTCTCATCGGCATGTTTGGGAGCGGCAAAAGCACTATTGGAAAAATTTTGGCTCATAAATTGAGGTACCACTTCGTGGATGTAGACGAACTGATTGAACGAAAATACCGTAAACCCCTGCAAAGGGTTTTGGATGAGCTGGGAATGAAAGACTTCATGAAAATGGAAGATCAAACCCTTCAATTACTGCGTCAATGGCACAGCGTCACCTCTCCCGGCGGCAGCGCGGTTTATTACCCGAAGGGCATGGCTCAATTGGGCCGGTTAGGCCCGCGAATTTATTTAAAGGTTTCTTTGGAGACCCTTAAAAAACGTCTGCCTGATTGGTCCCAAAGAGGGGTCGTTTGCCGGGGCGGAACAACTTTACCGGCTCTTTACCGCGAAAGAACACCTCTCTTTAAAAAATACGCGGATCACATGATTGATACCGCCGGAAAGTCCGCGGAAAAAATCGCGGATGAAATTTTTATTCTTTTAGCCGATCCCCAAAAATCTTCGCCGGTAAAAAGACCCGTTTAATTCCGCCGCGCTCATTTCGAAGATTCGAAAGATTATGTTAAAGTAACTTGAAGAAAGTCACTTTTTTAGGAGACTTGTTTGTCCTATTTTAAACCCCATCTTCGAAGAAATTTTTGGGTATTTTCTCCTTCCGAATTGCTGACCTCGCTTCTGATATTGGTTTTTTATCTTCTTTCCCTGAGCGCTTTTTTTTCGGAAGCTCCCGGCTCGGCCTCGGCCTTACTTCAAAGTTCCATCAATGCTTTAATCTGGCTGGTTTGGATCTATTTCGTTTCTATCCGCCGTCCCCCCCCTTTTGGAGGATGGGGACTTTTTCGAGGATTAGCTCCTTATCTGGGTTTGGCGCTTTGTTATAGTTTGATGAAGCCATTGATTCCTGTCCTGCATCCTCAGCTTTACGACAAGGACCTTCACCAGCTCAATACCCAGCTCATGGGTAAGGGATTTTCCTTTTGGCAAAACGGATTAGTGGGACACCCGGTCTGGACGGACTTCCTTTGCTTTTGCTACTTAAGTCTGTTTGTCTGGCTTTTCAGCCTTTTGATCTACCACAGTTATTTGCGCCGGGCCCTCTATCAGCGGTTCATGCTGGGATTAACGCTGGTTTATACCGGCGGTTTTATCGGCTATCTGCTTTTTCCCGCCTTGGGTCCCCGTTTCGCCTATCCTTCGGACTGGACCTGGCTTCACGGCGGCGTTATCTACAGCCTGACTCAAAATGTGGTCATCAATCTGGGAGCCCGGTTTGATGTTTTCCCCAGCCTGCATGGCGCTATTTCAGCCTATCTTCTCTTTTGGCAAATCGGCCATGACCGCCGGGGTTTGGTTTGGGGACTTCCTTTAGCGGTCGGCATCTGGTGTTCCACTCTTCTTTTAGGATTTCACTACCTCCCCGATCTACTCAGCGGTTGGTTGCTGGCCTTGGTCAGCGCTCTTTTGGCGCCCCAGCTGGAAATCATAGCGGGTGTTTTTCGCCGGTCTCTTCAGCCGCCGCGTGTCTGGTTGCTTACTTTGACCGAAGGTCATGGAGATGTTTATGGAAAATTGGCCGGCCGTTTAAGTGAATTACTGCCCCTGGGCGCTGAAACTTCCCCCGGATTTATCTGCGGCAATGTTCCTCGCAATCGAGGGGAAGAACCCGTGCGCCAGGCCTTAAAAGATATCGGCAACGGACCCTTCTGGCTGCGGCCTTCTGAAAATTCCGGCTCCAAACGAAACACCTTAATGTCCCTAAAACCTTTATCCACAGAACAAGTGGTTCGAACCGTATTTAATTCGGTCAACCCGGATCAATTTTTTATCGTACAAAAAGCTCTCAAGGTTTCAGCCCTGGGAGTCTGCCGCGCTTATCCTCAAAAAAGATGGACCCTTTCAGAAGTTGACATCCGGGTTACTTCCGTTTCACAGAGGGCTGAACTAACGCTAAAAATCACCCCCGAAACGGGGTTGATCCAGAGTTTGATTGAAGCCCCCTGGAAATACTTCCCCAAAGAATTCCCATTGAAGGGATTTGAATTGTTTGATGTCGTCAAACTAACGCGTAACTTGGCCAATCGCTGGCACCATCCATCCGAAGTGGAATGGGTTCTTTCAGAAGGGAAGGTTTATGTTTTGGACGGTCGAATTGTCCGCGAGGGAAAACAAAATTGAAAAACACTTTGTTAATACTGATCTTTTTATTTTTAGGCGTCTCTTCATCCAAAGCCGCGAACGAATGGATTACGGTTCCCGTGGTGGTGGCTGATTATTACGGATGGGCTTACACCGAAGCTTTCATGGATAACGCCAATGTTTACGGCTTCTCAACCGCCGGTGTGGACGCTTTAGGCTGGACTCTGCTGATTGGCGCGGGAGATTATGACGCCGGTTTGAAATTCGTCAATTTGGCCGGACTAGCTAAAACCGTTTATCCTATTGCGACGCTTTTATGGGCGACAGACACGGGGACCAGGCAAAGAGCCTGGATTGCCCTGGGAACCCATACCTTGACCTTGGTAACTTTAGAATTTTTAGGAAGACCCGCTTTAACCGTGGAAGCTTTCGGACCCCGTCACGACGCTTACGGCGCCTCTCTGACTTTCCGTTTTTAAATTCAACGCCTATTTAAAGTTATAGGTCAACCCCGTGGCCAATCCTGAAAAACCCTGGGTGCTGGGCGTATCGAAAGTAACTGTTTTACCCAAAATCGGGCTGTAAATGGTTCCGGCCGGCAGATTTTCATGTCCCACCTGAACGCTGAACGCCAAAATAAAATCCGTGAGAAATGTAATGTCGGTTCCTAAAGTAATCGAGGGAATGTTGTCAATTTGATTAAGTGGATAGGTAACCGTGTGTAATGTGTTTTGAATGAGATAAGTATTGTCATAAGCGTTGGTCGCGGCCAGAGATAGGGTTAAAAAATCCCAGGGTACAAATTCGGCGGTCAGCGCGGATGACCAGCTGCGGCTGTCAATTTCAACCGTTGCGTCCGATGTTCCTAACACTTGCGACACAGGCCCCTGCTGGGATTGAAGCCCGCCGCTAAAAGTCGCGCCAATCGTAAAGGGATCCCATAGTTGAAAGTTAAGCGTTAAAGTGGAAGTAACCGAATTGAGAGCCGATTCCCCTCGTTGAAACTGAAAGGCCAACGAAGGTTGAAAAAAGGCTAAACCCAATCCTCCTTCCAAATTGAATTGGCCATAAGTGCTATCCGTGCCTTCCACTATTTGTCTTCCGGCCACCACGCCGAGAGATGCGTAAGTGCCTGATTCGGTAAAGTTATAAATCCCCGTTAAACCTAGTTGTCTTTGAATTTGGCCCTGACCCAATTGACTGGGTTGATTGGAATAACTCGCGTCAACCTGACCGCTCCAATAGGGTACAAATGGTTTTTCCGATTCATCATTATCCTCTTCTTTAGCGTTGGACTCTTTAGGACTAGAAGCATCAGGAGATGAAACTGTCGAAAGTATTTCCGCGGCCGCGGCCCATAGGGGCTTGGCCTGGACTGCCAAAAGAGCGCTGAAAACTAATGATAAAACCCAAAATTTCATCCACAATTCCTTACTAAACCTGAATTTTTAGAACTGGTACTGAAGGTCCGCCGAGCCGCCCATAAAAAATACCGTGGAGGCATTCGATAAGGTCATGGTTTGCGCCAAACGATCGCTATAAAAAGAACCAGCCGGCATTAAGTCCCATCCGCCCTGACCTGTTATTTCGACGATCCAGCGGCCGGAAAAGTTCAAATCCAGCCCCAATTTAAAAATGTCCAGGTTATCGGAAAGGCCTGGTGTTTGAGAAACCGTATGGGCCAGATTTTGAAATTTAACCGTCTGATTGAGATCTTCTTGAAAGCCGCCAAAAAGATCCAGCATTGGATCAATTTTTAATTTTAAATCAAAGCCGATATCGGCGTTTAATTCATCCACCTCGGCGGAAGCGTCGCTTAAGCCTAACAGAGACGCGAATGGTCCCGTATGGCTGGTGATAATACCCATTACAAATAGTTGAGATGTAAAACTAGATGCTAACGGAATATCTCCGCCTACGTTTACTGTCATAGCGTTAAAAGTCATGTCGCCCTTTTGGACGCTAAAAGCGAAAAAAGGCGTCCACCCGCCCAATCCTACTCCGGCGCTAAAAGCCAAACCTTCCCAGGCCGATAGTGAACCTTCGAGTTGCTGTGTGCCGCCCTGAGCGCAGAAAGAAAAAAAACTTCCTTCCCGGGTAAGATGCTTGGTTCCATCCAGAAAAAAGCCCGAGCCTTGCTGACCGCCGCCTTCGGAAAAATAGCCGGCTTCCAACTTTCCGGACCAATAAGGAGCAAAAGTCTTTTCTCCTGAGGGTGTGGTAGGAAAGGTCAAAGAAGGGTCTGTTTCTATCCAGGAACCGGCGTTTTGAGCCAAAAGTACACGGGGAAAAAGGATCGCGACGAAAAGCATAAGATATATATTTTTTTTATAAAGGCGCATTCGTAGGAGTTTGGATACCGCATTCAATTTTATTTTTACCGGCCCATCGGCCTGCCCGTGGATCTTCTCCCAGTTGAACGGGACGGGTGCAACATTCGGGCGAACAACCAATAGAAAGATACCCCTTTTCCCACAGCGGATGGTAAGGAAGATTGTATTTTTTAGCGTAATCCCAAAACATCTTGCTGGTCCAATTGAGCAGGGGGCTTATCTTGACGAGGGTTTCTCTGTCTCGCTCCACAAATTGGCGTTTTTGGCGGGTATCCGCCTGATTCCGGCGGATACCCGTGATCCAGGCTTTATAATCTTTCAACGCTTTTTCAAAAGGGGCGATTTTATTAACGGCACAGCAAGCATCCGGATCTCTTTCGTAGAGTTTTCCGTTCTTAGCTAAAAACTCTTCAGTAGATACCTCCGGTTTTAGCTCCCGTAGGTTGAGCTTTAGGCGTTGAACCAATTTATCTCTGTGTTCCAAAGTTTCTTTAAAATGAAACCCTGTATTGGTAAAAAGAACTGGGATATGTGGGTCAATTTGGGTCACTAAGTGAAGTAAAACCGCGCTTTCGGCGCCAAAAGAAGTGGCCATGGCCATATCGGGCAAGGTTTTTACAGCCCAGCGGACAATTTCTTCCGCGCTTTGGGTTTCAAAAGCTTGATTGAGTTTTTCAAAGTCGAGAGAGTTCATGGTTTTATCATCATAGGATGGGCTCTGATCAAAAACAAGGAAAGCCACAGAAGCCTCATTTTCGGCCTTTTTGTCAGCATCCGATAAACTCAGACTTTAACGTTGACCCAAGTTAAGCCCCGTGTCAATCTTGGCGTCGGCTTTTATTTTAACTCTAAGAGGTTTTGTGAAACTCTCGCTCAAAAGCGTCGCCATTAACATTTTTATTCTAAGCAGCCTTACAGCTCCCGCCTGGTGCGCGGTGGAAGTCAAAGGAGCGGGTGGTGTTTCGGATAAATCTTTGGCGCAAACCTGGGCCTCTGAATATTCTCAAACCAGATTGAAATACGACAGCAAAAATACCGCGGAGGCGGTTAACGAATTTTTAAGCAACGATTGTGATTACACCTTGATTGATTCGCCTTTCACGGCTCTAGAATCTCCCAAAGTTTCGTCCCACCACCTTCTGTATCTTCCGGCTGCCCTGTCCGCCCAGGCTGTCATTTATAACCTGCCGGGAATCCTTTCTGGTTCTCTCAAATTAACTCCTGCGGTTTTATCCGACATATTCATGGGAAAGATTAAAAAATGGAGTGATCCGGTTTTACGCCAACTCAATCCCCGCTTGCTACTGCCAGATATTGATATTCGGGTCGTGCATCAATCCGATGAAAGCTCCATGAATGATTTTTTTCCTTCTTTTCTTGAACATCAAAATTCCAGATGGATTTTAAAAAGAGAGAAAGATAAAAATCTGCATTGGCCTATTGGTCAAAGTTTGAGCAACGAAGGAAAGGTTCTGGATAAAGCCCGTCAATGGGCCGGCGTTATCGCGGTCATCGATTTCTCTTTCGCCGATGAAAAGCATTTACCTGTGGCTCAAATTCAAAATAAATCGGGGCGATTCGTGGAACCTTCCAATGAAAGTATCGGCGCATCCGCTAATGAAGTAACTCTGTTTTCCGGCGACAAACCGGCCGCCTTAACGGAAAGTCTTAATAAAATGGCTTATCCTCTTTCAACGGTCGTTTGGATAGTGGTTGATCAAGACTACGCTAAAGTTCATCACAACCATGATAAGGGTCAGGCTCTCGTGAATTTTTTAAACTGGGTTTTATCAACAGAGGGTCAAACCGGCGCTTCAAAAACAATTTTCGTCCCTTTACCTCGGGAAATGTTGTCCCAGGCTCAGACGAAAATTCAACAAATTCGATATTAATCGGAAAAAGTATCTCAACTACGCGTTGTAGTGGGCCAGCACCTTGCTGATTTTTCCCTTTTCGTTCAAGACCATGACTTCCGAAGCCATCAAGTTTTTCACGCTGTGATAATAAAGGGTTACGCTGTTGACCCCTTCCAAAACTTCGATCAGCTCAAAACGGAGATCCGGATAGGCTTCTAATCCTTTGAGAAAATAAGAACGCAATTCCTCTAGACCATGAAGAGTGCCGTTGGGCTGGTTGAGGAGACGGACTACAAAAGGAGAGGTAAACTCCACGTCTTGGGCGTAATGGGAAAGAATGAGCTCGATTTTGTGGCTGTTCCAGGCCTCAATCCAGTTTTTAGCGAATTCCTCCCCGTTTACATGTGGATACATATCGCTTTTTCTTTCGGTTTTTAAGCTAATTTGAGAATTTGTTTTTGACCGCCATAATTGCGTCCATGCTTCTATCAAACGCCGCAATCACGGTCGGATCGAAATGGCGGCCCGTGCCTTCTTTGATGATATGCATGGTTTCATCCATGGAGAAAGCGGGTTTATAACAACGCTTTGTGGTGAGAGCGTCAAACACATCGGCTAAAGCCACAATACGTCCATAGAGCGGAATATTTTCTCCAGCTAAGCCGTGGGGATAACCAGACCCATCCCATTTTTCATGATGGGTCACCGCAATTTGTTCGGATACTTTTAAAATATCGGCCTTGGCGTTTTCAAGAATTTTTCCCCCGATAAGGGTGTGATTTTGCATTTCTTTAAATTCTTCGGCTGTTAATTTGGCGGGTTTCAGAAGAATAGAATCCGGCACTCCCAGCTTGCCGATATCGTGCATGGGCGACGCAAAACGAATATTTTCCACTTCCGTCTTTGAAAGACCCAGCCCTTCGGCCAAAATCGCGGAGTATTGGCTCATACGCTGGATATGCACAGCGGTATCGTCATCTTTATATTCAGCGGCAACCGATAAGCGAAAAATAGTGTCTAAATAAGCTTCTTTCAATTCATGCGCCAGCAAAGTGTTTTTAATGGAAACCGCGGCCTGACTGGCCAACGAAAGGGCCAAAGTTTCGAAATGTTTGCTGAAAGGAACCGCTGTTTTACCTTTTCGAGCGTTGATCAGTTGAAGCACACCCGCCACGTTGCCTGAACTGTCTTTCAGGGGAACCATTAACATACTTTTGGTACGATAGTTATTTTTTTCGTCAAAGGATCTGTTAAATCGATATTCACGACCCTTGGGAATTTTGTAGGCGTCTGGAATGTTTAAGATCTTTCCCGTGACTCCCACATAACCCGCCAGAGAACTTTTATCCAGCGAGAGATAAAATCCCGTAAAGCTTTTGGTAGCCGTGACGCCTTCTCTTTTTTCTTTATCACGAGCTCTTTTTTCTAATACTACATTTTGGCTGAGGGCAAATCGAAGCTGATTTCCTTCTCTCACATAAAGACTTCCCGCTTCGGCGTTGGTGAATTCCCGGCTTTCGGTCAAAATCAACTCTAAAAGCTCATTAAGACTATGTTGTTCGGAAAGAGCGATCCCAATACGGTTAAGCGATAGAATCTGTTCTTGAAGTCCTTTAGTCGAAATGGATTTAGTATTAAGTTTGGCCATAATGATCCTCGAAGTTTAGCAGTCAGTCCTTATGTTCTTCTTTATAACAGTTTTTGACGCACGACTCTAGGGACTGCCTGAGGTTTTAGCTGCTGATTTACAAAAACCAACACTTGCCGGGCATCCGCAATCAACCGGCGGGTGCCTTTTAAACGAAATTCATAGGTGATAGTCAGGGAACTGTGGCCAACTTTAGACACCCAGCCTGTCCCAATCATGATGTCTTCAAAATGAGCCGGAGAACGGTAATTAATTTCCACATGGGCCATCACCGTCCAAAGTTTAGTAGAACGGGACTGTTTATAAGAAAATCCCATTTTTTTCGATATGGCATAGCGGACTTTTTCGAGAAAGCGGATAAATTCAGTGTTATTTACAATTCCTTGATAATCCGTTTCATAGGACATGATCGGTAATTGAACACTCACTTTTTGCTGGGCTTTAAAGTTTTTCATGGGTCTCAGTATAAAGCGGCCAAGCCCACAGTGCTAGAGACTGTGGGGGTTTGTCTTAGTGAACCATTACCTGTAAATGATAAAAAGTTTAAGTGTTTTTAAACACAGTATTCAAAGAACAAAAACTTTGACACTGGTTTTTAAAGCAATATTTTCGGATTTTTATTAGATGCTATTCCAGCAGATCATCCGCGTTTGATGGCGGGACAGGTTTGGGTGCAGGCGGAATAGGAGGGGTAGCCGGTTTCAAATTAAGCAGGGCGTCTAAAGAATCGGCTAAGGGTGGTTTAGGCGCGCCAGGCATACCTGCTGGCGGCGGTACAGGAACTACAGGCTTTGGAATCTGTGATGAAACAGGAGGTGTCGGTACAGAAGGCGCTCCCCCGGGTTTAAGTCCGGGAGCTGTAACCGATGGAATTTTTCCAGAAATAAGCGCATCCAAAATACCGGCTGCGGGAACTGGCTTGGGCGAAGCTGAAATGGGCGCAACTGGCTGGGGCGCCACTGGAGGCAAAACCGGTATTCCCGCGGATGGCGGTTTTGCTCCCACAGTCAACCCAGCGATCGGGGGTAAAGGAGGAAGAGCAGAACCAGCAGACGTCATGTCGCCCAAAGGCGGTTTTGCGCCTACAGTTAACCCAGCGATGGGAGGAAGAACGGTCATCGGAACGGATGGCGTAATCCCCGCAGGAGTTACGGCTGAAGTTCTGATCGAAGCCGTGGTTCCCAAAGAAGCGGGCCCGGTTATCGTACTTTTAATTACGGGTGAACCCGATATTGTTGGCGCAGAAACTTCCGTAGATTTCTTTGTGGAAAATGTCAAAATCAATTTGGTTCCAATATCTGCTTTTTCAGCTACAGCCGTTCCACCATGAGCGATCAAAATAGTTTTTACCAAAGCCAGTTTGAGCCCCGTCCCCGCCAATTGCGGAGAAGCCGGGTGTTTGGGGTCGTAAAACTCGTCGAATAATCGGGGTAACCCTTCGGGAGTTACCACCAAGCCCGGATCTTGAACCGTCACTTTCACCTTATCTCCCACAGGTTCCACCACGATGGAAATAGTTGAACCCTTGGGCGAATCTTTTATGAGCTGAAGATAAAGAACGTTCCACAATTGGATCATGCGTCGGCGCACTACAGGTACCTTGGGCAACCCCGGTTTGGCTTCTACTTTAAATTTGAGATTTTTGAGTTCGGTCTGAGTTTGGAAATTAAACGCGAATGTTTCAATTTCAGAGGCCAGGTTAACTTCTTCGGTTTTGGCGTCTTTTTGTTCGATTTCCACCTGATAAATATCAACTAGGTCATTGATAAATTTTTCCAGACGGGCCGAACGGTTGATGACCATTCCCAAAAATTCCTGCTGTTTCTCATTAACTCCGCCCTGACCAGTGCCAATGACGGAAGAGACATAACCCTTGATGATCGCCAACGTGTTCTTGAGCTCTTCGGACATCGTACGAATAGCCGCCGCTCGAACCTGCGACACTTGAATAGGCGTCACGGCCGAGGCCGCGCTCAAAGCTTTAACTTCCGCTTCTTTTAGCTGGGTTTGCATCTGAACGTACTTCCCTTGAAGCGCGTTCAATTCTAATTGAGCGTTTTGGATCTTTTCTAATTCACTTTTTAAACGTCCTATTTCGGTTTTAGCCTGCTCATTTTGATTGCGTAATCCCTCTGACATGCCCTTTAAGGCTTCCAATTCTTTTAGCTTATCGGTTAACTGTTGAGTTTTTTCCTGGGATTCACTTTGATACTGACGGGTTTGCCGTTGAAAACTACTGAGCTGATCATTCACGCCTTGAACTGCCGCTGATTTCTCTTTTTGAATTTTTTCATGATAAAGCGCTAAGGCTTGAACAATTTGTCCCGCTTCATCGCTGCCGAAGGATCTGACCACTTCAGGAGTCAGGGTCACGCCGTCTTCTGACGCAGCCAGAATGACATTCACAACCCGGCGGAATGGGGCGGCTAAAAGAGGAGACGCGACCCCTGCCCCGATACAAAGCAGGGCCACTGCCAAAGCAAAAGCCAAACCCATAGGCGACATCGCCAATTCAGACCAATCTTTGGGAACTGAGGTTGCCGCCGCCACTGGCGCCGAAGTCGTGACTGCCTGTTGAAATACGTGAACCACGCCAAAGGTGCCGAAACCTAGATAACCATAAACCGCTTCACTGCCGTCACCACTGGACACCGCACCGCTTTTTTTAGCCGTTAAATCGGTTTGAACCGTATTCAGCCAAACTTCATGTTGGGGATTAAAATCCGTATTAAGTTTGGAAGGATCGGAGTGATAAAGAAATTGGCCCGAACCTCCATCCAAAATAAAATATTGACCGTTGGAACTTTTACCTTTGAAAAAATTGGCGACATTTAAAATCACTTCCGCAAAAGACTCGTTGACCAAGGGAACGGCAAAAATAAAAGCGGGATAGCCTAACCGGCTGGTATAGAACTCATAATTTTGAGTTCCATTTTTTTTGAACTTCGACACAATCTTCGCGAATTCTGGATCAGATGAATAGTTAGTTCCGATTAAAGATGATCCAACCGGCACCGTTCGGAGGGCCTGGCCCTTGGGGTCAACCACCACCACGCCCGAAACACCCGAATGCGTATTTATAAAACTCTGCATGTCGATGGAGGTGCGATGAGCGGCTAAAGAAGTCGCGTCGGCATTCGTGTTTTTGATAGCGTTGAATAACGAAGAAGCAATTGTCTGAACTTCTGTTTCCTGCTGCTGCACATTAACCGGAGCGGAAATAGCGGCAACCGGCGCTGGTGCCGGCGAACCCTCGTTCATCATTGTATAAAAATAAAAACTCGCTAAGCCCACCACCGGCAGAATGCCGGCTAAAACAAAAGCGAGATAAACCCTACTTTTCATTCTCGTCTCCATCCGCTTCTTTAGGAACATTGATAACTGAAACTAATCGGTCGTCATCGCCTAACTTAATCAACCGCACTCCCTGGGCTAAACGCCCGGTAGTTTTAATTTCCTTCACTCTTTGACGAATCACCTTACCGGTTGCCGTCATGGCGATAATCTCGTCCTCGTTAGCTACCGTTAAAATGCTGATAGCCTGCCCATTTTTAGCGGTCGTTTTGATGTTTAGGATACCCTTACCACCCCGGCCTTGTCTGCGGTAAGCGGATAAATTTGTTCGCTTGCCGAAACCTTTTTCGGTAGAAGTGAGAAGTGATTTACCCTCTTCAACCAATACCATGCCGATGACCAGATCGTTCTTGGCCAAACGAATGCCTCGCACGCCCTTGCCGGCACGCCCTACTTCCCTTACCTGCTTTTCGGGAAAACGAATGCTCTTTCCCTGTCGGGTGGCAATGATAATTTCTTTCTTGCCGTCGGTAATTTCAGCCGAAACCAATTTGTCACCCTTGCTTAAGGTAATGGCAATAATACCGCCTGCCCTGGGCTTGTCGAAAGCCGAAAGCAACGTATTTTTGATAAGGCCTTCTGCAGTTGCCAGCAAAACACTGCTCTTGTCATTGAATTCTTTCACGGGAAGAACCGCTGAGATTTGCTCTCCCTCGCCTAGTTTGAGCACGTTGGCCAAGGCCGTTCCTTTAGCCTGGCGTGAGGATTCGGGAATTTCGTAAACCTTTAACCAGTGAATCTTACCCATATTGGTAAAGACCAACAGGTAATCGTGGGTCGAAGCCGTATACATCTTTTCAATAAAATCTTCTTCACGAACCGTGGCGCCCGCCACACCCTTTCCGCCGCGGCGTTGCTTTTGATAGCTATCCGTCGGCAAACGCTTTATATATCCGCCATGCGAAAGGGTAATCACCGCTTGTTCGTCTTCAATCAAATCTTCAACTTTCAAGTCTTGAGCCTTGCCGATAATTTCGGTACGGCGCGGATCGGCGAACTTGTTGCGGATTTCGGTCAGCTCTTCTTTAATGACCTGCCACAATTTCTTTTCTGAACCCAAAATACCCTTGAGAATTTCGATGGTCTTAATGATTTCTTTGTATTCTTCTTCGATCTTTTTAATTTCCAAATTGGTCAATTGGCGCAATTGCATTTCTAAAATGGCCTGAGACTGAATGGCGGAAAGTTCGAAGTTGGCAATAAGCGCTTGTTTGGCTTCATCGGTTGTCTTAGAAGCCCGGATGGTCTTAATGACTTTATCCAGATTATCGAGAGCAATACGCAAACCTTCTAAGATATGCGCTCGCTTTTCAGCTTTTTCTAAATCAAATTTGGTACGGCGGATGACCACTTCTTTGCGGTGTTCTAAGTAGTGGTATAGCATGCCTTTAAGATTTAAAACGCGAGGTTGTCCAGCAACCAACGCCAGCATAATGATACCGAAGGAAGTGCGTAAGGAAGTTTGCGTCATTAAATTGTTGAGAACCACTTGAGCGTTTCCGTTACGGGAAACTTCGATAACCACGCGCATACCATCCCGGTCCGATTCATCGCGTAAGTCGCTGATGCCTTCCATTTTTTTGTCACGGACCAACTCAGCGATTTTTTCAATCAATTGAGCTTTGTTAACTTGATAAGGCAATTGGGAAATAATGATTCGTTCACGGTCTTTTTTATCGACTTCAATGCTCGCCTTCGCCTGCATGCGCACACTGCCGCGACCCGTGGTATAAGCGTCATGAATGCCTTCACGGCCTAAAATATAACCGCCGGTCGGAAAGTCAGGCCCTTGAATAAACTTCATTAAATCTTTCACAGTCGCTTCGGGATGCTCAATAAGCTGGAGCAAAGCGTCCGTCACTTCGCCTAAATTATGAGGCGGAACGTTAGTCGCCATGCCCACCGCGATACCGGTGGAACCATTAACGAGAAAATTAGGAAACGCACAAGGCAGTACCAGCGGCTCCTCACGGGTGTTGTCGTAGTTGGGCACAAAATCGACAGTGTTCTTGTCGATATCACGAAGCAGTTCTTCTGACAAGGGAGACATGCGCACTTCGGTATAACGTTCGGCCGCAGGAGGATCGCCATCGATGGATCCAAAGTTACCCTGACCGTCCACCAGTACATAGCGCATGGAAAAGTCCTGCGCCAAACGAACGATGGTGTCATAAACCGAAGCCGTTCCATGCGGATGATAGTTACCCGTCACGTCACCGGTTACTTTGGCTGATTTGCGATAGGGTTTTTTAGAGGTCAAACTTAAGTCATGCATGCCCATGAAAATACGGCGATGGACTGGTTTTAAACCGTCACGAACATCGGGTAAAGCGCGGCCTACGATAACGCTCATGGCGTAATCAAGGTAAGAGTCTTTCATTTCATCTTCGATATCCGTCGTAATAATGTTTCCGCGGTTAATATCCCCGCCGTCACCACCGTCCGCCAAAGCTTTCACCGGCGGAAGATCGTCGTTGCCGCCGGCGCCGCCTGGAGCCGGAGCACCTTTAGGATTTTCTTTATTCTTTTTTGCCTTAGCCATGTCGTTCCTTAATTCAAATTTAAATTTTCAAGATTTATAAAATTAGATGTCGAGGTTTCTCACTTGTTTCGCGTAAGTTTGAATAAAGTTACGGCGAGGCTCAACTTGGTCGCCCATTAAAATGTCGAACGTTTTGTCGGCCGCTATTGAGTCTTCGAGCTTCACTTGAACGAGTGTTCGTTTTTCAGGATCCATTGTGGTTTCCCATAATTGTTCGGGGTTCATTTCACCCAAACCTTTGTAACGCTGGATGGCCAGGCCTTCTTTACCGAAGTCTTTCACCTTCTCAACGAATTCATACATGGACTCGATGAAATATTCGTTAGAACCATGTTGAATCACATAAAGCGGCTTCATTTCGCGTTCTTTTCCGTCGTGTTCCACTTTTTCAGCGGGAAAAAGTTCGGCTACTTCGACCGAGCGAGTTTCCATGCGTTTAATAATCTCTTCAATCTGTTTCACTTCAGCCATATCTTTAATGGCCTTTACCTTGATCATGTCTTTCACGTCACGGCTCGTGTCATAGACAAAGTCCATGCCTTCTTGGTCCGAGGTTTTGCCCTTCTCCGCGGCTTTTTTCATGTCTTTGAGTTTATTTTTAAGCTTCTCCACCTTGTCATCTTTTTCGCCTTCGGTATAAGCATGCTCAACACCGAGCGGTGTTTCGATTTCATAAAGAGGACGTTTCTTTTTACCCGAAACTGCTTCGAGGAATTCTTTTAAGTTTAAACCAGCGCGCTGTAAAGCTGAACCGATCGATTCCAAACGAATGAGATCTGACATGAGGTCTTTCAATTTTTCTTGAGGAAATTCCACTCGAGACTTGCCACCCTTCAAGCGGAATAGATGAACACCATCCATGCCTTCTTGCAAAAGGAAACGGGTCATATCCGCTTCGGCTTGAAGATACATTTCTTTTTTGCCGCGCTTCACTTTATACAAAGGCGGTTGAGCGATATAGATGTAGCCGTTTTCTAAGAGAGGCTTCATTTGACGATAGAAGAAAGTTAAAAGCAGTGTGCGAATATGAGAACCGTCCACGTCCGCATCCGTCATGATGATGATGCGGTGGTAGCGGGCTTTTTCGACCTTAAAGTCATCTTCACCGATACCCGTACCCATGGCGGTAATAAGAGTACGAATTTCATCATTGTTCAAAATTTTATCGATGCGGGCGCGTTCCACGTTAAGTACCTTACCCTTGAGGGGCAAAATGGCCTGGAATTTACGATTTCTTCCCTGTTTGGCCGAACCACCGGCCGAATCACCCTCGACAAGATAAATTTCGCTTTTTGACGGATCTTCTTCTTGGCAGTCAGCCAATTTGCCGGGGAGAGCTGAAATTTCAAGAGCTCCCTTACGGCGCGTTAGATCACGGGCTTTGCGGGCGGCTTCTCGGGCTTTAGCCGATAATAAACACTTATTAACAATGCGACGGGCAACTGTTGGATTCTGCTCAAAAAATGTCCCCAAACCATCGTTACAAGCTTGGCGTGTAATACCTTCTACTTCCCCGTTACCTAACTTAGTTTTCGTTTGTCCTTCAAATTGTGGATCTGGAACTTTGACAGAGACAACCGCCGTTAACCCTTCGCGTACATCATCGCCGGAGATAGGAGGATCGGAATCTTTTAGGAGCGAATTTTTTTTCGCGTACTCGTTAATAGTTCGAGTTAAAGCCGAGCGGAAACCCTGTAAGTGAGTACCGCCTTCGATGGTATTAATGTTATTAACGAACGAGAAAACATTTTCAGCGTAAGAGTCGTTGTACTGAATCGAAACTTCGACCACAACATTATCTTTTTCCTTTTCGAAATAGAGCGGAGTAGCGAACAACAGTTCTTTGTTTTCGTTGAGGGCTTTAACGAACTGAATAATACCGCCGTTAAATTGAAAAATGGCTTCTTTGCCCTTCCCTCTTTCATCAAGCAGCTTAATGTAAATACCTTTGTTCAGAAACGCCAACTCGCGCAAACGCTTCGCAAGAATATCGAAGGAATAAACCAGCTCACTAAAAATTTCTTTATCCGGAAGGAATGTAACTTTCGTGCCAGTTTTTTTAGCTTCACCCGTGGGCTTCACTTTTCCTTGTGGAACACCCCGTTTGTAAGACTGCTGCCAGATCTTGCCTTCGCGGCGAACTTCAACTTCTAGCCACTCCGAAAGTGCGTTAACGACAGAAGCGCCCACGCCATGCAAACCACCCGAAACTTTATAGGTAGTATGGTCAAACTTACCGCCCGCATGCAGTTTGGTCATGACCACATCGAGGGTCGACATCTTTTGGGTGGGATGCATATCGACCGGAATACCGCGGCCATTGTCCGAAACGGAAATAGAGTTATCAGAATGAATAGTAACTTCGATGGAATCGCAATGACCTGCCAAAGCTTCGTCGATAGAGTTGTCGACAATTTCATAAACCAGGTGATGCAACCCAGCGCTAGAGGTAGAACCGATATACATGGCCGGCCGTTTGCGAACCGCCTCAAGACCTTCCAAAACTTGAATGTTCCCGCCGGAATATTCACCCGCCATCTTTGTTGTTTTTTCAGGGACTCTCATCGGCTCTTCTTTAGCAGCCACCTTTTTGGGGGTCTCGGCTTTCACTTTTTTAGCGGCTTTTTTTGCCATGTCGCTTGATCGTCCTTTGCTTCTAGATTTATGACTGCGTTTTTCTGGTCAACATTAAATTTAGTGTTTTAATGCCAATTTCCGGCAGCTCTTTTTGCAACTTGAGCAATATTTCCGCTTTACGGAAGTTCATTTCATTCATCCAGATAGAGTGGTTAAACTCCAGTTGAACGGTTCGGCCTTTAAAATTCACGCCGGTTAAGGCTTTGGAAAATTGCATGCCTAATAATTCCCTGCACTTTTTTTCCACTTTAAACTTTTCGAAATCACCCTTCACACCGAGCGTTTGAAGGGCGCCTTCCAAAAGTGAACTGACTTCAACCAATCCCCCTACAGGTTTCTTTTTACGGCGACGCGGCATACCAACCTTCCCTACAGATATTAAAGAAGTTGGTATAGTGCCGATTTCCACAACAGCGTTATGGAAAATTGATACATATCAACCCTTTACCTTGTTTTTAAAAAGGCCTGCGACGATTTTTCATCTAGCCCTACCTCAAATAAAGACTTCGCGTTAAACTGCCGCCGAAAGTTTCGCCGGTCCTTCTTGCATCATACGGACTTGTCCAACTTCCACTTTGAAGATCCGAGCCTTACTGGATGCCGCCGCAAAATCCGCTGCCGCCGTTCCTGTTAAAAAGGCCTGACCTCCCTGCTGTAAACGATTCAGAAAAAACGCTTGTCTCTTTTCGTCTAATTCAGCCATCACATCATCAAAGAGTACTAATGGCGCGGTGTGGCATCCCTCTGCTAAAATTGACAATTGCGCCAGCTTGAGCGCCAAAGCACCCGTTCGCTGTTGACCCTGACTTCCAAACTTGCGAAGCATTTGTCCGTTCACCCACAAACCCAGATCATCCCGATGCGGACCAACAACCGAAATACCCCTTGCTATTTCTTCTCGCCGGCCTTTAGTTAAAGCGGCCAGCATTTTTTCTCGTAAAGACCCTTCAGCACCATCCACTTGAAAAGAGGGCTCGTATCGTACCTCAAACTTTTCTGCGCCACCTGTTAAGTCATTTAAAGCTTCGCCCGCGCACCGGGACAATTTGCCCGAAATTTCAAACCGCCGCTGCATAATCGCCGCACCATATTCAGCAAGGGGTAAATCCCAAATGGCTAATTGGCTTTCTAAGTTTGACACCCTCTGACGCAAAAGCGAATTGCGCTGTTTGAGCGTTCGGTCATATTGCTGCAAGTACGCCAAATACCCAACATCCATTTGAAACATCATCGTATCTAAATAACGCCGCCGTAATGACGGACCGCCTTTGACTAAAAACAAATCGTCTGGCGAAAACACCACTGCCGGCAAGCGCCCTAAAAGGGAAGAAAGCTTCTTTTGCTTTTTGCCGTTCACCAACAAAGTCTTTGGTTTACTTTTTCGCATCTCTAGGCGAATTTGCTCTTGGCCTTCTTCGCGTTGTAATACACTTTCAATCGCAGCCGCTTCTTCACCAAACTGAATCATTTCATCATCAACTGCCGCCCGAAACGACCGAGTGGTCGATAAACAATAAATGGCTTCTAAAACATTAGTCTTTCCCTGTGCATTCGACCCTAAAAGCAAATTCAATTGAGGATGAAACTCCACCTCCGTAGACTGGTAATTTCGAAAGTGGGAAAGCCGTAACGAACAAACATGCACTCATCAACCTCGCGGTATAAATCATTCAAAACAACAAACAGGAACAATGAGCTAGGGAAGAGGCTTTTCAGCCATAAAACTTGTTACAAACGCTTTTTCAGCAACTTTCGCTTTACCTAAACCAGTTAAAAATAGTTCAACAATGAAGCCTTATTATAAACTTCAGAAACAAGAAATACATGGTAAATGTGTTGTTTTTTATAGCGTTTTTAAGGGGGCTGTTTTTAAATTGCACAATAAATTAAACAATTTTATCAATTTTTTGGGTTCACTAAATTTCAAATTGCGGTAAATGTTCCACATGGAACATTAAAAAAAACAGAAGATTTTTATAATTACTAAAAAATTTTGAATACAAATAAAAACTGAAAGAATAAAATTTATAAAAAGCGTTGATAAAGATTAAAGCGGTTGCTTGGATGGTTGACCAATGGCGCGAGGGTAAATATCGGATGTTGGCGCTTTTTTTTGAATGATCACATAATAGCGTTTCTGCGTTGTGCCGGGCAAAAAGTAATCCACAGTTTTAATAATTTTAGCATTGAGTATTTGAAGGGCTTTTTCGGCTTCGTTTAAGCGAGAAACTTGATCTTCGGTCATCCAATTCACAAGATATCCACCGGTCTTGAGTAGGGGAATAGCGTATTCCAAAAGCACTCGAAGATCAGCAACCGCTCTAGCCACAATGCCATCGTATTGCTCACGGTAACCGAGATCCCGACCCGCTTCTTCGGCCCGACCTGTGAGGGTTTTGGCCTTCATGCTGGCGGCCTGCAGACATTCTTCGAGCGCTTTTGTCTTTTTACCTACAGAATCAAGCACGTGCATCTCTATCTGGGGAAAAGCTGCTATTAAAACTACCCCAGGAAACCCACAACCCGTTCCCATATCCATCCAACGACTAGAATCGGTCACCAATGGCTTCAACAGGGGCAAAACAAAAGCTGAATCAAGGATGTGAAAGGTAAGAACCTGATTGTCCTCCACCCAACGGGTAAGATTAAGACTTTCGTTAATGTGGAGCATCTTTTGAGTGAATAGCGTTAAGGCAGTGACTGCCTGTGGAGTAAAAAATAACGAAAGGTCTTTCGAATCTAGAGTTTCTTGAACCTTGGCTGATGTCAGACTCAATCTTGACCTTCCGGTATAGAGAAAGCGGCTTCAGCCTGCTCTTTAGAGCGACGACTAATGGCCATTAAAAGCACAGATAAATCGCCCCAGGAGACTCCCTGAATCCGAGCAGCCTGTCCAAAAGTTTCAGGTTTAATGCGATTGAGTTTTTCCCGTGCTTCCCGGGAGAAATTGACAATTTCTAAATAGGGAAAGTCCCGCGGGATTGGCAGGGTTTCATTACGGACTTGGCGTTGTATTTCTTGTCTTTGTTTGTTCAAATAACCTTCATACTTAATTTCTACTTCGATTTGAAATGCAATTTCGGGCTCAAACAACAGGTCTTCGGGTAAAAATGGTCTCAACCCCTCATAAGTCACAGAAGGGCGGCGCATAGCTTCATCCAATTTAAGAGAACGGTCCTTAGCCGCTAACTGTAAAACCTCGTTAGGTGCCGCCTCTGAGGGCAAAACCTGAGTTCGAAACCCTTTAAGACCTCTTTCAAGCTTAGCTTTTTTGTCTATGAGGTTTTCACGGGCTTCAGCAGAGATTAAACCAAGTTGATAACCCTTTTCCATCAAACGCAGGTCAGCGTTATCTGGACGCAAAAGCAGTCGATACTCGGCTTTCGAGGTAAACAAACGATAGGGTTCATCCGTACCCTTGGTTACCAAATCATCCACCAGAACTCCCATATATGCTTCCGAGCGGGAAAGAATAAAAACTGGTTGATCTTTTACGGCTAAAGCGGCGTTAATCCCCGCCAATAAGCCCTGGGCAGCCGCCTCTTCATAACCGGAAGTTCCATTAATTTGGCCAGCCAGGAAAAGATTTTTTACCAAATGGCTCTCCAACGAATGGGAAACCTGAGTTGGCGGCACAAAGTCGTATTCCACCGCATAGCCAGGTCGCACAATTTCGGCTCGTTCCAAACCAGGAATAGTGTGTAAAAAAGCATATTGGACATCTAGAGGTAGGGAAGTAGATAGCCCATTGAGATAGAACTCATGGGTCGACAGCCCTTCCGGTTCCAAAAAGATTTGATGACGGTCTTTATCAGGGAACTTCACAATCTTGTCTTCGATTGAAGGGCAATAACGGGGACCAATACCTTTGATGACACCCGAATAGAGGGGTGAACGAGACATATTGTCTTTAATCGCCTGATGTGTTTGGTCATTCGTATAGGTGATATAGCAAGCCACTTGCGGTTGAAGAGGGAACTGTTTGGTAAAATGGGAAAAAGGAACCGGATCTGCATCACCATGTTGGGCTTCAGTCTTCGAAAAGTCGATCGAAGCTCGGTTCACTCGGGGGTTTGTTCCTGTTTTCAGGCGTCCTACCTGAAACCCTAATTCAGCCAGGTGGTTTGACAAACCCTTCGCCGACAAGTCGCCGTTGCGACCACCTTCAATTTTAGTTTCACCAATGTGCATGAGACCATTCAGAAAAGTTCCTGTCGTAATAACAACAGCCTTCGCTTTAATCTCTTCGCCGTATTGTGTAATGATTCCCTTTACCACACCACTTTCAACGACTAATCGTTGAACCGTCGCTTGGCGCACAGTTAACCCTGGTTGACCTGTAACAACTTGCTTCATCCGCTGATTGTAGAGTTCTTTGTCACATTGAGCGCGAAAACCCCATACAGCCGGACCTTGTGTGCGATTAAGAATGCGGGATTGAATGGAAGTAGCATCAGTGGCCTTCGCCATCTCGCCGCCCAAAGCATCAATCTCGCGGACCAAGTGACCCTTGGCCAATCCGCCCACCGCCGGATTGCAACTCATCTTGGCAATCGTATCCGGATTCATCGTCAACAAAGCTGTCTCTAGCCCCATGCGGGCACAGGCCAATGCGGCTTCACAGCCAGCGTGCCCCGCTCCCACAATGATCACGTCATAAGATGAAGAAACAAATGCCACAGTAAACCTCGAAGTAAAAACTTGGATCGTGGTTATAGCACAAGAAATCAGTTCTCACAACTCGATGTCTTTTTTCAAATGGAATCAAAGTACCCACTAAAAATTCTCACGGCTAATTTGTTCCACGTGGAACAAGGAAGTTTAAAAAGTCCCTTTTTATAGGAATTTAATGTCTTAGATTTGATCAACGCTAAAACAATCTTTACTTGGCTCACACTTAAGTTATAAGACATTTTTTATTCATAATTAAAATGGCCGACACAATTTCAAAAATAGAGGTTAGTAATTAAAGCAAAAGCTAAAAAAACTAGTGTTTTATTTAAGGTTTGAGGAAATGATTTTGAATTTTATTGAGAGAGAGAATAGGCTCAATTTACGGCTATTTACCAACACAAAACTTGTTAAAAATGGCTTCAAAAGCTCTGGCAGGAAGATCACGGCCTCGAATGTGTCCAATAGCTAAAGCCGCCGTTTTGAGTTCCTCTGCCCAAAGCTCAAAAGGCTGTCGAGTTTTCATTAAGGTTTGCAGATTATTTAAAGCGGTTAAAGCTTTTTCAACTTCTTGTTGGTGACGGGCAGAGGTTAAAACCACGTCTTCTCCACCCAAAGGAGTTTGAATAAAACTCTCTACTGCACTAAAAACTTGAAATAACCCTTCCTGCGTAGTGCATGAAAAACCCAGACATTTTTCCGCGGGCAATTGGGAGAATTTTTTCCAAGGCTGTTTGTCGGTTATCAAATCTACTTTATTAAAAAGATACCAGACTCTGTCCGTTGGTAATGAGGTGGTCTTCAGCTCGGTTAGAGATTCGGCAGGATTTGAAGCGTCAATCAACCAAAAGATGAGGTCCGCCTCTTCCATCACTTGTCTGCTTCGGCGAATACCTTCTACTTCCACAACATTTTCGGTTTCCCGCAAACCCGCTGTATCAAAAAAACGAACCCGCACACCCTTAAGGCGAATATCGCCTTCTACTACATCTCGAGTCGTACCTGCCTGTGGTGTCACAATTGCCCTTTGGGTTCCCAAGAGGGTATTGAGCAAGCTCGATTTTCCCACGTTAGGCGGCCCGACTAAAGCGACCGTTAACCCCTCTCGAAGCACTTTGCCCTGTTGATAGCTGTTCAATAATTTTTGAAGTTCGGCCCGCACACCTAGCACTTCTTCCTCAAATTTGGTTTGGTCTAGGGGCGGAATACCGTCATCGGCAAATTCGAGTCGAGCCTCTACTTTTAAATAAAGCGATTTTAGAAACTCTTCCATCGGCTCCAAATGGGAAGCCAACCCACCGGTTAATTGTCGCAAAGCTTGGCGCCGGGAAGCATCTCCCTGAGCCGAAACCAAAGATTCCACCGCTTCCGCCTGAGTTAAGTCCAATCGGCCATGGATGAAAGCTCGATAGGTAAATTCGCCGGGATGGGCCAAACGAGCTCCGAGTCCCGCCAAAAGTTCGATAATCTTTTTCAGCAAAAGGGGACTGCCGTGCATATGAAATTCCACCACATCCTCGGTAGTATAACTTTGAGGATTAGGCATGATCAGAAGGAGACCTTCATCCAGCGATTCTCCCGTTTGAGGGTGACGAAAATCGGTGAACAAAATCTGCCTGCGTTTTTCAAAAGGCATGGCTTCTGGCAATAGTTTTTGGGCGATCTCGAAAGCCTTATCGCCTGAAAGACGGATAATCCCAATACCTCCCACACCTGCAGGAGTAGCAATGGCTGTAATTGTGTCTTGTAATTCGTACATGCCGCTTACTTTACCATAAGCTGGTTAACTCATTCATTGGTCACTCCGGACATAAAAAAAGGCCCAACCCCCGAAGGGGAAGGACCTTTTAATAAAAAACTTTAAAGCACCCTATTGCCAATATTATCGTCAATCGTCGGTTCCGGCGGAACCACATTACCCGGTTCAGGTCCTTCGACAGGAGCAGACGAATGTTCCACAGGAGCTATGTTACCCGGTTCAACCGCGCCCTCCGCCACCACAGCATCCCCGTCAACTACAGGAGCAACCGTTGGAGCCATAGTAGCCTTAACCTTAGGGATCACCACTACGCGGCGGCGCAACCCTTCGCCCTGGCTTTCGGTTGTAACGTGCTCATGATCTTTTAAAGTCATGTGCACAATACGACGGTCTTTCGAACTCATAGGTCGCATGGGAATATCCACGCCCGTTTCTTTAGCTTTTTCAGCTAAACCACCGGCTAATTCCTTGAGCTTATCCTTCTGACGTTCCAGGTAATTCTCCACATCCACAACAATGATCGTTCTTTCATCACCGGTGAGGCGCTGAGCCACCTTCGCCACCAAATACTGAAGCGAGTCTAAAGTATGACCATGACGGCCAATTAAAGTACCGCTGGATGGCCCTTCGATATTAAGTACCAAGTTGCCGTCCTCATCTTTGCGGCTTTTCACCGTATCGGGTAAATCCATGCCTCTTAATAGACGGATCAAAACACCCTCGGCAAAACCCATCACTGATCCCGGCTTTAAAGCAATCTTGACCTTCGCCGGCTTGGAACCAATGCCCAAGAAACCCTTGTTACCTTCGTCCACCAACTCGGTTTTCAGGTCATTCTTATTCACATTAAAACGCTTGGCCGCTTCCTCAATAGCTTCTTCCGGAGTGCGACCATACACCTCTACCCACGAACTGCCTCGTTGATAGCCTTCGCCCCGTTCTTGTCTTTCAAAACGTTCCGGGCGGTCGTGTCGAACCGGACGATTGCCATAGGAATTGCTATTGCCGAAAGGACGACGGTTTCCACTGCTGGGACGGCTGTCAAAACGGTTTCCATTGGAATTACCGCTGGAATTGCCGCGATATCCGCCAGGTCTGTTTTCACGCGGTCCTCGATTCTCCCCGCCTTCCCGATGTCCGCCGGGACGGCTGTCCCGATTAAATCCACTGCTCGGTCCTTTATATCCACCGCTTCGATTGCCGTTGCTGTTGAACGGCTTTCCACTGGATGGTTTTCCGCTCGACGGTTTGCCACTGCTCTGATTTGAAAAATTTCTCATGACTTTACTCCCTCATCTTTTTTCTGATGGTTTTTTACTTCCCGGTTCACTATTTTTTGCTGAATCATCGACAGCACGTTCGTTACCACCCAATAAACCAATAATCCCGAGGGCCATTGGAAGGACATGAACGTTAGAAGACCCGGCATCAACCACAACATCACTTTTTGTTGACCAGCGGCCTGGTTGGCCATCTGGCCCGACACCTTCTGTTGGAGCAGCATGGTGGAGCCCATCAGAAGGGGAAACACGTATATCGGATCTTTTAAACTTAAATCGTGAAGCCAAAGGAAACTGGCTCCGCGTAATTGAATACTGTGGCCCAAAGTAGCGTAAAGAGCCCAAAAAACCGGCATTTGAAATAACAGAGGCAGACAGCCACTCATCGGATTCACACCCGCCTGGCTATAAAGTGCCATTTGTTCCTGCTGTTGTTTTTGTTTGTCATCGGGATACTTGCGTTTTAATGCTTCCAGCTTCGGCTGAAGGATTTTCATCTTTTGCTGCATCACATACATGCTCTTATAGCTGTTATGGGTCGGCAGCCAGAGAAGCAGTTTGACCGCGATGGAAAGAAGAATAATGGCCAAACCCCAGTTATGAGCCCAGGTATAAAACCATTTCAAAAGTGCCAGCATATAGACGCTCAAAAATCCGAAGAATCCGAAATCTACCACGTTTTCCAGCTGAAGATTTTGTTTCTTTAAAAGCTCATAATCTTGAGGCCCGAAGAAAACCTGCATCTTGCGCTCAAAACTTTCACCGCCTTTTAAAGCCGGTCCATCAAAAACCAACAGGGGCCGGGGGTTAAATTTAGAAGTATCTAAACCAGGCTCGGGATTTTCCTGAGTAGGTAATTGATAAGCGTTAAAGTCCCGTACTACCCTCACGGAAGCGCTGCCCGAAGAAGGATCCGGCACTAAAGCCGCCACGAAAAACTGATTAGCCAGCGCGGTCCAGGTAATGGGTCCAGGTATTTCCTTACTTTCCTGATTGCTCTTCAGCGATTCTTGATCTTTCTGTCCTGCCGCCCAAGTCACAACCCGATTCGCCTGGGCTCCCCGTGCGTTGGTGCCCGTAACTTCGTCTTTACCCAGCATATCGGACCATTCCACAACGAGGTCCGAAGCGGAAACAGAGCCTCGACCGGTTTGGCTAATCTTGGCGTTAAACTGAATCAAATAACTGCCGTTAGCAAAACCAAATATTTTTTCTAAAACAGTTCCATTCGAATCTACCGTACGGAAAACCAATTGGGTTTTCTCTTCACCTGAAAGTTTTTTAGAAACTCCCATCACTTGAAACATTTTTTGGTTTAAATCGGGTAAGGGGGAATAAGTTAAAGCGAAAGGCAACGGGCGGTTGGGTTCCGAATTCACCAATTCAATAGGTTCGTGGGTTTGACGATTTTCAAACTTTTTTAAATGAAAACTGGTTAAAACCGCGCCCTGATTGGAGAAAATCGCCGTGTAATCATCGGTTTCAATCGTGACCGAACTAGCCGGAATGTTCGATGTGGCGTGAAAGGCTGCGGTTTTGGAGAAGGATAAAATGGTTTTAGCTCCAGTCGCAGAAATAACTTGGGGAGTTGGGGCCGAACCCGTGGCCGTCGAGGTGACTGGGGGCGGCGGCTGAGGCATAAAAAACATCCATGCGCCCAATATCACCATGGACGACACGATAAAGATGATCATGCGGTTTTGCTGATTCAATTGATTCTCCCGTTAAACCAAATTTCCTTTTCCTCAGTGGAAAAAGATAATTTTAATGAACGGGGTGGAATCCTCCGGACGAGGCGGGATGACAATGGCTCAAACGCTTTAAACCCATGGCAATTCCTTTGAGGACGCCATAACGTTCCACGGCTTGAAAAGTATATTCGGAGCAGGTAGGTGTAAACCGACATGAGGGGGGGAGGTAAGGCGAAAGGATCAGCTGATACCCCTTGATGAAAAGTAAAATCACCTGCTTAAAGAGCTTGTTCATTGTCAAAAATTCCTACTTCGTTCGGGGAAGAAGCCCCGCACGCGACGCCAGTGAGAGAAACGACTTTCTCAACTCGTCAAAAGTGCGGTCTACACTTCCGCGCCGCGGAACCAGAATGACCTGGTAGCCACCGCGAAAAGTTTCTTTTTCCACCCTGTAAATTTCCCGAAGACGCCGTTTGAGGCGGTTTCGAAGGTAGGCCTTACCCAAGGCCCGACTCAACGAAACACCGAATTTCCGAAGACCGGCATCTTCCTTAAATTGCACATAAAACGCTAATGTTCCATCTTCCAACTTACGGCACTGCTGAAAAACCGACTTAAACTCATTGGACTTCTTGAGCCGCTCAGACTTTAAAAAACGCGGCATAAAGATTCCTATAATCTGCGTCGCTTATTGAACGCTGACTTTACGACGGCCCTTGGCGCGGCGCTGGCTCAAAACACGACGGCCCCCCACGGTCTTCATACGGCTGCGAAAACCATGTACTTTTTGACGCTTACGATTATTCGGCTGAAAAGTTCTTTTCATGAAAAAACGACCATTCCTTTAACAGTTTGTTGAAAAAGTCCGAAAAGGTACTTTTTCATACTTATGAACGAGCCACGAAAGAAAAAACCATATATTTAGTGGCTCGTTCTAACCTATGGCTGTTGACAAAATGCTGGAAAAATATTTCCAGCATTTTGTTAAATTGGGCTTCGTCTAGAAGCTCCCGTATCGCCGAAACCGACGAAAAGAGCGATGATTCTATACTACATAAGAGATAATCGTCAACGATGGCGTCGTACGACCCGCAAGTCCTAGCAGAAGCGTCAAAACCATGGTAAAAGAAGCCCTGTGAACTCGAAACTTCAACTAATTCTAGGGGGGGCCCGATCGGGAAAATCCCGATTCTCTTTGGATCAAGGCAACGAGCCTTCCTTTGAGCGACGGCTTTTTCTAGCGACGGCCACTACCGATGATGAGGAAATGAAAACTCGTGTTCGGAAACATCAGGTCGAACGGGGACCGCAATGGGAAACCATTGAAGAACCCTATCACTTGGCCGAAGTCCTCCAAAAACTGAACGGTTCGGAAAAAACCTTGATCGTGGTGGATTGTGCCACGCTCTGGCTTTCCAATCTTTTGTGCGGCATGGGGGGAGAGCGGCTTTCTGCGGATGAGATTGAAAAAAGGTTCGATGATTTACTGAATGCGTTATCACGGACCGTGTCTCATATTCGGATTGTTTCCAATGAAGTCGGCTTAGCGGTTGTTCCTGACACCGTTTTGGGCCGCCAGTTTCGAGATCTACAGGGCCTTCTCAACCAAAAATTAGCCTCCCGGGCGGATCAAGTTTTTTTCATGATGGCGGGACTTTCTCAAAGACTAAAGTAGCTCCCCTCCCTTGAAAAAAAATTGACACGTTTGTAACACTTAAGGAAGCTTCTATGAGAGAGAAAAATGCCCTTCAAAAAACCGTCGACCTTTTCAAAAACAGATTTGCTTCAAGGATTCGAAACACTCAACCAGTTATGGAATCGTAATCTTCTTCCCAAAGACCTGGAGCGTCATTATTTTCTTCATTGGTTTGTCGTTTATCAGGGCAACATTATCCAAACCGCCAAAGCGCTGCAGATTCACCGCAACACCATTCAAGGGCATTTTCTCCAATTCGGCTTTTCCAATAAATCAGTCCGGTTGCGGCATTCCTGGCAGACATTGGCGGAAAAAAACAAAAAAACTTCCTTTGAGTCTAATTTTCTCAAGTTTTATGGTTTGTTTGGCGGCAAAACCAAATTTACTCCTGAAGAAAACAAAAAATTGATAAAACTCTGGCAAACCAAGTTCTCCTTCAAAACCCTGATGACCCATTACCTGCTTTGGGCATTGAGAACGGAAAAAACAAAAGATTGGATACAAAAAAAATTGAATTACTCGGAGCGCCACCGCATCCGTTTATTAACCGCGATCCTGAGTCCCCAAACACGGGGTGGTTTTTGGCTGGCCCCTTTAAAACCTACCGCCGAAGAGATCTATTCGCCGCGTTACCGTAATATTCTCTCAAAAGTTAAAAAAACCCGTTAACCCTGAGGGATTTTCTTAGTGACTAGAACCGAAGGGGGTGAAATAATTTTCACGCTCGAGAGATACGGTCCCTAAGGAATTCCATGAATCTTTCTAAAATTATTTTATCCATTACTCCCTTATACGCAAAAGCCCTTGAAAAAGCCGAAAATCGCCAGGCCCAGCTCACCAAACCCGCTCACAGTTTGGGAAGATTGGAAGACATAGCCATTCAATTAGCGGGAATCACAGGTGAAGCGATTCCTTCGTTTGGGAAAAAACGGGTCATCCTTTGTGCCGCGGATCATGGAATCTCCGCAGAAGGCGTTTCCGCTTTTCCCGCGGCCGTGACTCCCATGATGGTCCTTAATTTCTTAAGCGGGGGCGCGGCCATTAACGCGCTGGCCCGTCAGGCAGGCGCGGAAGTTCAGGTGGTGGACGTGGGTGTGGCGGCGGATCTCCCCAAAAATAAAAAACTCATCTCTTCCAAAATCGCCAAGGGCACAAAGAATTTCAAAGTCGAGCCGGCCATGACGGATCAACAATGCGAAGCGGCGGTTCAGTTGGGCCTTAAGCTCGCCGACCAGGCGAAAAAAGACAAAATCAAATGGATCGCTCTGGGTGAAATGGGTATTGGCAACTCTTCATCCGCCGCCGCCCTCATGGCCGCGCTTCTGCCCTGCGCGGTGGAAGATGTCACCGGTTTTGGCACGGGCATCAACCGCGAGCAATGGCTGGTGAAATGCAAAGTTATCAACGAAGGATTAAAACTGCACGAAACTTATCTGATCAACCCCTTGGAAGCGCTCCGACGCTTAGGCGGGTTGGAAATCGCCGCTTTGACCGGAGTCATTTTGGGCTGCGTGAAAAACCGTATTCCGATCGTGGTAGACGGCTTTATCACCTCATCCGCTTTTTTGGTGGCTTACCGGCTGAACCCCTTGGTAAAAAATTTCGCTTTTTTCTCTCATTTATCAGAAGAACCGGGTCACGCCAAATTTTTCCAGATGCTTAAAACCCAGCCTCTCTTAAATCTTAAAATGCGACTGGGGGAAGGTTCAGGCGCCGCCTTGGCTTTGAACATTCTGGAAGCCGCCGTAAGAACCCACGCAGAGATGGCGACTTTTGAAAGCGCCAAAGTGCCGACCAAACTGAAAAAGAAAAAGACAACGGTTAAAAATAAAAAATGAATTCACTCTGGATCGCTTTTTCCACCTTAACTCTTCTGCCCACACCTTCTTCCAAACCCACAACGGAAGACTTGAAGAACTCCGTCCTTTTTTATCCGCTGGTGGGTGGCGTTTTTGGCGGCATCTTTATGCTGATTCACCGGCTGTCCCTAGCGACAGACCTAAAAGCCCTTCTCATTCTCTTGATTTGGGTCGCTTTAAGCGGCGCCTTCCATTTGGACGGTCTGGGGGATTGTCTGGATGGTTTCTTCGGGGGCAAAGACCCGCAAGACCGCCAGCGCATCATGAAAGCCGCGGATTTGGGCACTTACGGCATGGCCGGTATCTCGCTGACACTGATCTTTAAAACCGTTCTTCTCATCCATTTGCTGGGTCAGGCTAACATTCCATACTGGCTTTTGGCCATTCCCATAGCGGCCCGCTGGGCCGTTTGTCTTTCCTGTTTTATCTCCAAACCGCCAACCGGCAACCAGGGTTTGGGTTCTTTTGTCATCGGATCGTCTTTACCCGTCTTTTTGGCGGGCAGCGCCTTGGCGTTGGGCGGGTGTTTCGCCCTACAAAAATACGCCATTGGTCTTTTTCTCATCGCGGCCGTTATTTCTTTTATGATCAGCCGCTTCTCTCAAAACCGCATCGGGGGTTTAACCGGAGACGGCCTGGGTGCCACCATTGAACTCACCGAAGTCGCCCTTCTTTTCTTCGCCTGCCTCAACACCAGTAGATTTGGTTTATGAAAAAACACATTCTGGTCATCAGCCACGGCAGCCGGGAAGCTTCCGCTAATCAGGATTTTAAAAAACTGGTTCAAAAATACCGGCGTAAACATCCAAACTGGATTATTACCCACTCTTTTCTGGAACTGGCGGAGCCTACTATTCCTCAAGCTCTCGAAGTTTTAGCAAAGAAATCCAAAGAAATTTATGTATTACCCTTATTCCTTTTCGCGGCTAAGCACGTTAAGAACCATATTCCTGAAATCCTAAAAACCTTTAAAAAAAAACACCCCCAAGTAACGCTGAAGCTGGGAAGACCGCTCGGTTCGGACCCAAAACTTCTCGCTATCCTAGATCAACGCCTTCAACAACTCGCCCCATAAAAAAGCCGAGACGATTCTTTCGAACCGTCCCAACCTATCCCCCCTGATTTGAAGCCTATTTTTAAAACGAAACTTTTGTTCCGCCATAAACCGATAATCCTGGCGTAGTGTAACCAAAAGCTTCTTCGTAATACTGGTTGAAAAGATTGTCCACCCGAGCGAATAATTTCACCTGAGAGTTCACCTGATAAGAGGCTCTCAAGTTCACCAGGAAATAACTGGCCAGCGGAACAATATTGCCGCTTCCCGTGACAAAATTCTCGTCGAAACTATTGCCGACATAAATCAAAGAAGCTCCCAAACCGGCGGCATCTAACTGATAATCCACATCACCGCTGGCTTTATTTTGCGGACGTCTTAAAAGCGGGACGTTCGCGATCAAGTCTTGGGCGTTGTCATAGGTATAGTTTCCCTTGATGTCTAAATTCTTGACACCTTTGAACTCCACGAAACTTTCTACACCATAGGAACGGGCTTGCCCCACATTGGAGTAAATGTTGACGAATTGAATGAGGTTGGTCAGATCATTGTCAAAATAGCTGGCCCCTACCGTCAAATCTTTGCCGATGGGCTGCTCAAATTCAATATCATAACCCACGCTGGTTTCAGGCAAAAGACTGGCATTGCCGTAAGTCGGCGCATAAAGCTGATAAAGCGAAGGCGCCAAAAAGCCGGTTCCATAATTGGCTTTAAGTTTAGTGTTCAAGTCCGGCACAACATAAGCCAATCCCGCCTGATAGGTTGTATGGACTCCATATTGGCTATGGTCATCCCAACGGCCGCCCAAATTGAAGAAAAAATTGTCCTCAATAGATGTCTGACTTTCGATGAAAACCGAGGCTGTTTGTACCGTAGTTTCCGGAACAACCGAGGTAAAAGCGGAACCTGTTACGTCGCTATAACCATTCGTATCGTTGGAAATTGCCCATTGTTGCTGACCTTGAATACCGACAACTACAGTTTCTTCTTTAGCCAGCCGAATATTATTCTGCCAGTTAATTTGGGCAGTTTGTCCGTCAAAATTGCCCTGTTCAAAATAAGTGTTGTAAGGATTGGAGACGCCGTTAAAAAGCCGGTTATCATCCGCGAAAGAGGCGGTCAAAATTTGTTCCCAGCTTCCGTCCAAAAGTTTCCAATCCGTATGGCTGGCGGCCATAAATTGTTTTTGAAGCGCGAAATAATCGGGATCATCCCCCAGTACAAAATTTTCATTATCCGCGTCGATGCTGGTATTGGACTGGCTGTAACGAACGAGAATATTTTCCTGAAGATTGGAAGTGAGATTCGATCCCACGCCCAAAGAAGCCGTGTTGTTGTCATCGCCGTTGTTCACCGTGCCGCCATATTGCGCTTCCAAAGCGGGAAACCCCGACGTGTTGAAATGGGAAACATCCACGTTAAAATAACCACCGTTGTCCCCTCCATGCGCGCTTGCCGCTTCGTGGGAAGTTCCGTAAGAACCGCCTTCCACCAATACCGAACCTCCCAACGGCGAAGGACCGCTTTGAGGAATGATGTTGATGACACCGCCGATGGCGTTGGAACCCCAAAGGGTGCTTTGCGGGCCGCGAATAACCTCGATCTGTTTCACATCATCCAACGACAAGCCATCCAGGTAGTCATAACTGCCGGGAGCGCCGATGGGGTCATTCAAGGGAATGCCGTCAAAGAGCACCAATGTGTGTTCCGGGTTGGTGCCGCGGATATAAACCGAAGCCGTTTCTCCTGGTTGGCCGGTTTGAGCGATATCCACGCCTGGCACGCTTTGAATGGCGTCCAGTACCGTACCCGCCTGCTTTTGTTCAAGATCTGTCAAGGTAATAACGGTTGAAGAACTCGTCACGTCTTGTAGAGGCACATCCACCCGATTGGCCGTAACGACGACTTCTTTTAATGTCGAAGTTTCGTTTGCCGTTGTGTCTACCGACGTTACCACTGAACTGACTACCGGAGTTGTCACTGAAGGTTGAGGCGTGACGGCTGAAGAATTATTGGAAGCCGCAGGCGGTGTGTCCTGCGCCCAAAGCCCTGATGAGATAACTGCGGAAAAAATAAAACAAAGAACAAACCGACTTAAAAACTGATTCATTTTGCCTACTCCCGAGGCGAAGACTTTACGGGAGTGATGGGGAGGAAAAACCGAAAAAATAGGTGTTTGCTCCGCCTTCTTATTCCCGAAGAAGTCGTCGAAAATTCACCTCAAAGTCGGTCTCCTGGCTCGGGGCACTTCTAACTTCCCCAGCCTTCCCGTCCTTTTTCAAGAACAGTGACTGAAGAAAAAATATCGCCCCTCACAGTGGCGGGTCCGCGCCGGATTCACACCGGCTTCCCAAACACCTTGAGTTGTGGGTATGTAAATACGCCGATTAGAGAATCTTGTCAATTAAAAGATAGGTTGTAACTTAATGTTTTCGAAGAAGGCTGAAATCCCAGCAGGCCTGAACAAAGTAGGCGGGAATTAACGGGTTGGATTTGAAGTGAAGATGACAATAGCTCGCGAGTAAATTTTTATTCGCGAACCCTTCGGTGAATTTCTCTCCCGCGCTGTTGATGCCTTGATAAATCGGTTTGCCCCGATAGCGGTTTGAGGCGATACGGGAATAATGAAACTCGTGTCCCCGGGCGGTTGTGCCAGCGGGCCCCAGCAGAGTTTTGGCGGTCGTTTTAATTTCCACATAGCGAAGGGTTAAGTGTTTGCGGTCCATTTGAATCTTTAAAGGAACCGCCGAAACCATTGGAAAAGCTTTGCCCTCAAACCCCGTAATGCTTTCGGATAAATACATCAATCCGCCACATTCAGCGTAAACCGGCATACCTTCTTTTATTTTCTGAAACATTTCGTTTCGAATTTTTTTATTCGCCGAAAGTTTTTGGGGAAAACTTTCCGGATAGCCACCGCCCAGATAAAGTCCGTCCAAGTTTGCGGGTAATTTTTTATCTTTGAGCGGGCTGAAATAAACCAATTCAGCTCCAGCTTCCCGAAGCATTCTTAAATTCTCGGCGTAATAAAAACAAAAAGCTTGGTCTTTCGCGATACCAAGCCTTACCTCGGCTTTGGGTTTAGATTCCGCAGAAGGGGGATGGTTTCTTTTTTTTATCCTAAGAAGACGGACTAAACGTTCGACATCGATGGTCTGCGCCCCCGCTTCGATCGTCGCTTTTAAGACCTGTAAGGCCTTGGGGTTTTCTTCCAAAGTTCTTAATCCCAAATGACGTTCAGGAATTTCTCTTTCCCGAGAACGGATTAAATAACCGATTACTTTTTTCCGCAAAGCCGGTTTTAACGACTTCATTACCATTTCGTAATGACGCTTGCTCCCAGCCCGATTCAAAATGACTCCGGCTATCGAAACTTTCTTATCGAAGTTGATCATTCCTTCCAGAATCGCTCCGGTCGTCACCGTGGCGCCCCAGATATCCAGCACGAGAACAATGGGAATTTTCAAATGTTTGGCGATCTTCGCGGAGCTGCCGCTGGTCGTTCCGTTCTTTCCGTCGTAAAGAGCGCCCATACCCTCAATCACCGCCACATCGGCGCCCGTGAAGTAGCGGTGAAAACTTTCCTTCAATCCTTTCCAACCCATCATCCAAAGATCGAGGTTGATGGAATCCTTGCCCGTGGCCAAACGGTGGTAACCACCGTCGATATAATCCGGGCCGATTTTAAAAGGCTGTACCGCGAAGCCTTTTCGCTGAAGCAACCCCATCAAAGTGAAAGAAAGGGTGGTTTTGCCTACGCCGCTGCTGGTTCCCGCGACGAGAAAAGCGGGAAGAGGATTACTCATGATCGGCGCGGACCTTTTCAAAAGTACCGCAGAGGAATTCACCAAGCTTGACCATACTAGGCCCCGGAATCAAAAAGTCTTCATTCAGGAAATAGTAAACATGCTTTTGCTGGACCGCTTTTAACGTAAGCATTTGAGCCCAAGCATTCCTTTTATCCAATTCACCACCTTTTAGATCATGAGACAAAATGGAATCCACAATTAAATCCGGATCACGATGAATTAATTCTTCCTTTGAAACCATAGGATAATCCGTCATGGCGTCCGCCATCACATTGATTCCGCCCGCCATTTCAATAAGCTCGTTGATAAAATTTTTATTTCCCACGGCGTAAACTTGCTCGATCGTTCCCGGAGTACGACCGATGACAAAAAGAACAGACAAAGGTTTTCGACCTTTCGCTTTTTGTTTAATTTTATCCAAACGTTTCATTAACGACTGTTGGGCGGCTTTGGCCTGAACCTCATGGCCCAGCAATCGCCCCATTTGATTGTAATTTTCCAAAATATTTTGAACTCTATCGCAATTAAAAATAGCCATGGGAATTTTAAGTTTTTTGAGTGTAAAAATCGCTTTTTCGTCAAAGGTTAAGGCCAGAACCAAATCGGGTTTAAGAGAAACGATCTTTTCAAAGTTAGGATTAATCCAGCCTCCAATTTTTTCTTTTTTTTTGGCGTCCGGAGGAAACTTACAAAAATCAGTGTCACCCACCAGTTGATCCTGAGCGCCGATGTCATAAACCAATTCGGTCAGATTAGGAGAAAGAGAAATAACTCTTTGGGGAATCGGTTTGTTTTGAGCGTAAACACTTTGAAAACCTAAGATCAAAATGAAAATTGAAATTTGTTGAAACCGAATATTCATCAATGGTCCTTGCTAACTTGAATTCGAAGTAGTGTACAATCACCTTTATGACACTACCAAGTAAACCCATCGCGAAAATATGCAGCCGCTGTGGCAAGGGGTTTCAGTGCCAAACCCACGAGGCTCACGGCAGCTGCTGGTGTTCCCTTTATCCGACACTTGAGATTAAAACTCAGGCCGACTGTATGTGTTCGGATTGTCTTGGCAAGGCCACGCTTTTCGCGCCTACGGACGAAGAAAAAAAGTGAGCGATTTACGTATCGCCTGCTTTCTTCCCTCGGCCAGTGAGATGGTCTGTGACCTGGGACTGATCGACAACTTGGTTGGTGTTTCCCATGAGTGTGATTATCCCCCTCAGGTAAAGGAAAAGCCGGTTGTTGTTCGATGCGCCATGGATCTTGCATCACTCAATTTGGATCAAATCGATAAAGCGGTCAGCGAAAGAGTGGGCCAAGGTCAAAGTGTTTATGCCATCGATGAAGTTGCCATACAAAAAGCAAAACCAAACCTGATTATCACGCAAGACCTCTGCCAGGTATGCGCTCCTTCCGGTAACGAAGCTACACAAGTCTTAAAAACACTCATTCCCAAACCGGAATTCCTCTGGCAAACACCCCATTCGCTGGAAGATGTCCTAAATGATCTGTTAATTTTGGGCTCAAAAACAGGGACAGTAAATAAAGCTCAAGAACTGATCGCTCAGGCCAGAAAACGCATAGCCCAAATATCGACAAAAACCAAAAACATAGCACCCGTAAAAGTCTTTTTTATGGAGTGGGTTGATCCCATCTATTGCGGAGGCCATTGGGTGCCCGAGATGATGGGCTGGGCGGGTGGACTGGATGAAATTTCTAAACCCAACGTGGATTCTATCCGCATCCCCTGGGAAGACGTCCTCCGCTGGAACCCGGATGTATTGATTGTATCGCCTTGCGGATATAACAGCGAAAAAGCCCGTCAACAAGCCGATCTGTTAAAATCCCGACCCGGATGGAATGATTTGAAAGCGGTTCAAAACAAGCGTGTTTACGCGGTGGATGGAAATGCTTACTTTGCCCGGCCAGGCTTAAGGCTGATAGATGGGACAGAAATTCTCGCCCATCTTTTTCATCCAAATGTTTTTTCCTGGAAAGGATCTTCGGACGCTTTTATTTCTGTTCTTTAAGTTTAAAATTAAATAGATATTCAAAATAAAAAAGCCCGGAAAAATCCGGGCTTTTTTTTTAATTAGTTTTAAATTTTAAAACTAAACCCTCATGGGCATGATCACACAAAGGTAATCCGTGTCACCTTTGGGACGCAAAATACCGGGACTTAAAGGCTGGGTTAGCTCGATATTAACCGTATCGGTTCCCACATTTTTCAAAACATCCAATACATATTTGGCGTTATAAGCAATGCTGATTTCTTCGCCCTTATAGTCCACATCGATTTCTTCCTTGGCTTCACCCATATCCGGTGTCTTGGAAGAAATTGTCAATTTTCCATTTTTTGCCTGATAACGGATCGAATTGGATTTTTCAGAAGTCAAAATAGCGACCCGGCGGGTAGCTGCCGCTAAACTGGAAATAGAAGCTTCAATTTTCTTATCAGATTCCTTGGGAATAACTTGTTCGTAATTAGGAAATTGACCTTCTATTAAACGAGAAATTATTTCCACACCTTCGATGACAAATTTAATTTGGTTGTCGGTGGCGATAACTTCGACCATTAAATCGTCGTCTTCTTTACCTTTTGCTAAATCAGAAATGACTTTAGTTAATTCATTCAGTGTTTTAGTAGGAATAATGACACTAGCTTTGTTTTCGCTTTTATTCTCAAGTTTCTTTTCAATAAAAGCTAAACGATGCCCGTCGGTCGCTACCATTCTTAATTTTGTGCCTTCTACCTGAAAAAAAACTCCATTCAAAACGTATCGGGTTTCGTCGGTGGATACGGCAAAAATAGTTTTTCTAATCATTTCTTGAAGTAAGGAACCTTTGATTTTAAAAACTTTATCCTTTTTAACTTCAGGAAGAATAGGGAAGTCGTCTTTGGGTAATCCATGAACTTTAAAAGTCGATTTTTGACACGTAAGAATTATTTTATGACTATCATCTATTTCTAATTCAACAGTCGCTTCCGGTAATTCACGGACAATATCCGATAATTTTTTAGCGTTGATCGTGATATTACCCTTATCAACTATCTCAGCCGGAACACTGCAGCGAATACCCATATCTAAGTCAGTTGCCACAAATTCCAATTTTTTATCGCGGGCTTCCAATAAAACATTGGCTAAGATTGGCATTGTATTTTTGGAGGCAACCGCGCTTTGCACAGTTGTAATTCCCTTGAGTAAATCACCCCGAGTCAAAACGACTTTCATGCGCTGGCTCCTTATAAGCTGACTTTTTCTTTAAAGATTTTTAAATTTACCCAATTAGAAGTAGTGGTAGGCTTTGCGGATATGTGTATATTCCCGAGTTTTAACTGATATATCAACGTGAATGCGTGACTTTTTCTTGGGAATAAACTGGGGACATTATAGGGTAAATCCACAGGCCCGCAACTCTTTTGGCTTATGGCGGAAGTTATCCTCAGGCAATGGAGCGGTTCTTCACAAAGCGCGGTGGATAACGGGAACTTGAACGGAGTTATTCCCATTCCTACCCACGGGTGGATAACTGGCTTGTGAGAAATGGGTACAAGTGGAGAAATAAAAAAAGGCTCCCGGGTTTCGAGAGCCTTTTCAAAAGTAAAATCGTGAATACTTTTTAGAAAGAGTAATTACCTTCCAGAAGTTGTTTTTTCAAAAGATTGACCTCGGATAATAAAACGAGATCCGTAGTTAACAGATCCTCTATTTTTTCATAGGCGTGAATGATAGTGGTATGGTCCTTCCCGCCGAACGCCGCGCCAATCTCGCTTAAAGAATGAGAAGTCAGTTCCCGGGAAAGATACATAGCGATCTGACGGGGGAAAGCGATTTGTTTGGTGCGCTTTTTGGATTTCATGTCCGAAAAACGGCAGTTATATCGTTCCGCTGTGACACGCTGAATGGCATCCACCGAAATACGGCGCTCTTCATTTGGGAGGCTGTCTTTGAGGACTTCTTTTACCATTTCAAGAGTCATTTCCTGATGGGTTAATGAAGCAAAAGCAATCACCCGCAGCATGGCTCCTTCCAACTCGCGAATATTCGCTTTGGCATGGTTGGCGATAAAAGCGGTGACTTCATTGGGAACGAGAATTTTTTCTTTTTCGGCTTTTTTTCGCAAAATGGCGATACGGGTTTCGAGGTCTGGTTCCTGAATATCCGTAATCAAACCCATCTCGAAACGGTTCTTTAAGCGCTCTTCGAGTTTAATTTCCTTAGGATGACTGTCCGAAGTGGCCACGATTTGTTTTTGAGCTTCATAAAGAACGTTAAAGGTATGAAAGAACTCTTCCTGGGTCGCTTCTTTACCTTCCCAGAACTGAATATCATCAATTAAAAGAACGTCGACCGTACGGTATTTGTTACGGAAATCCTGCTGACGCCCCGATTGGATGGATTGAATGAAGTCGTTCATGAATTTTTCAGAGGATATATAAAGAACCTTGGCGCCGGGATTTTGCTCTAGAACGTAATTACCGATGGCCTGAAGCAAATGGGTTTTTCCTAAACCAACGCCTCCATAGATGAAGAGAGGGTTATAGGACCGGGCCGGTGATTCAGCAACGGCCAAACAAGCCGCGTGAGAAAAACGGTTGCTGTTACCCACCACAAAATTATCAAAGTTAAATTTGGTATTGAGAATAAATTCCCCATTGCCAGAAGACTTAAAGGACAGGGGTTGGGTTTTTTCAACAATTTCAATCGCCAGCTTGTTTTCAGTTAAAGAGGTTGAAGCTGGGGCGGATTCGGGAACTGGCAGGGCGGCTTGAATCTCAAACTGGATTTCCAATTGTTCCGGGTAAACGGCATTAACCGCGGTTTGAAGCTGAAGCTGGTAATGATCTCTTATCCAGTCGCGGAAGAATTCATTCGGAACCTGAACTTTAAGGGTATTGTCGGAAACCGAAGCTTTCGTCGATTTAAACCAGGTTTCAAAGCTTTGGTTGTTTAAGTCTTTTTTTAGGTTTTCTAAGCAACGATCCCAAAGATCGGCGGAAACGCTCATCCACAAACCTCCCTCATAATCAAAAACGCAAGAAACCCCGTAAAAGAGGGGTAAATAGGCTTTCGTTAAATACTTATCCCCTGCTTATCCCCAGGAGAAAAGGGCCGGCGCGTTAACCGGAAGTAAAGACGCTATTCACAATTGTGTACTGTTTGTGGATAACTAAAAAATGGGTTGTTTCTAAAAACCTTTATAAATTAAGAAAAATAATTTTCGGCTTAACTTATGGTTCGACTTGTTTTGCTTCGGTTGTTTTTTAAAAAGTCCTTAAAGCCGTTTCACTTTAAGGTTTTCCTCAAACACCCTCGAAACTACTCACAAGTTATCCACTCTATCCACAGTTACTTCTTCGAAAGAGCCACCATATCTGGTGGTGAGACAAAAAAATTCTTTTGCCGATCGTGGAGTTGATGTCGATCACAAAAAAATTTGGGGAAGCGCGTCGAGAATTTTCGAAAACGTAACTTTCTGTACCCCTTTTAAATCTTTTTAGATTTTAGTCAAGATTATTTTGTATTAAAAATGAAAATATTTTTGTCGAAAAGAAGTCGTTTTTAAATTTTTTTACTTGCAAAAAAAAGTTGATTCTTCGATTGAAAATATTTTTTGGGATTAGAAAAAATTAATAACTGTGCGAATCCAATTTCACTTTTCCGCGGAAGACCCAGTAGATGCTCACGGTGTAAGAAAGAATCAATGGAAGGCCGATGGCGGCCATGAGCGACATAATTTTTAGCGTGGCCACCGAAGATGCGGCGTTGTAAATAGTCAGACTATTTTCGGGAGCGGGATTGGAAAAAACCATATTGGGGTAAAGCCCAATTCCCAGAAGCGCCATCAGAAAAAATAGCGTCGCGCAGGAGGATAAAAAAGCTCCCCAGCCCCGGCCCCGGCTGATATTCCGGGGAATGTTGGCGATAGCCAAAACATTGAATACCGGCACGATAAAAAGAAACGGCTGCTGCTGAAGGGTAGTCAGCATGCGGGGAATAAAAATCAGTGTGGCTAATGTGGTAATGACGTAGCACAGGATAAAAAAGATCATGGTGTTTTTAACCCAGCCTTTTAACTTTTTCTGAAGCGCGCCTTCGGTTTTCAAAACAATAAAAATAGAACCATGCATGGTAAAAAGCGCCAGAGTGGTGAAGCCTAAAAGAAGCGGATAGGGTTTCAGTAAACCCAAAAAAGTCCCAGCGTATTCGTGATCCGCACCCAGTGGAATACCCCAAACCAGATTGCCCATGGCAATACCGATCAGAAGGCTCGAGACGATACTGCTTACACTGAAACTCACATCCCAAATTTGCCGCCACCACTTCATGGGCTGTTTGCTGCGGAACTCGATGGCCACCGCGCGAAAAATTAATGCAATGAGAAGCAACATGAAAGCCAGGTAGAAGCCGGAAAAAACCGTAGCGTAAGCCTCCGGAAAAGCGGCGAACAAAGCGCCCCCGCCCGTAACCAGCCAAACCTCGTTGCCATCCCAAATGGGGCCGATGGAGTTAATAAAAATACGCCGCTCCGTGTCAGTCTTCACTAGAAGGTGAAGCGCGCCCACGCCCAGGTCGAAACCGTCCAACAGGGCGTAACCCATGAACAAAATACCGACCAAAACAAACCACAAAGTCTGCCAGTCAAAGTTCACGCGCGGTGTCCCTTCTCTTCTTTCATGTGAAGACCATGCTGGATTTTATCGTTGAGCAGATAAATAAATAGAACGCCAAGAAGCAGGTAAATGAAACCGAACAAGATGATGGAAGTTAAAATTTCACCCGCTTTGACGGTTTTAGACAGGGCATCGGAGGTTTTCATCAGGTTATAAACAATGTAGGGCTGGCGGCCCACTTCGGCCGAAAACCAGCCTAACTGATTGGCCGCCTGGGGAAGCAATACGGAAAATACCAGCACCCATAAAAACCACCGGGTTTTCCATAAAAGCCCCCGCCACCATAAAAAGAGACCGAACCAGGCAACGGCGATCAACGTCATGCCGATAGCCACCATGGCGTGATAGGTCTGAAAGACAAAGTTAATCGGGGGTCTTTTGTCGGGGGTAAAGGCGTCTAGGCCGGTGACCGGGGCATCGGTGCTGCCTGTCACTAAATAACTTAGTAATCCGGGGATCGAAACCCCGTGAGTCTGGCTGTTTTTCTCATCCACCCAGCCGAATAAATAAAGAGGGGCAGGGCCGGTCGTATAATGGCCCTCATAAGCCGCCAGTTTGGCGGGCTGGGTGAAGCTGACCACCTTGGCGCTTTCATGCCCGGAAAAGAGCTGTAATAAAGAGGCGACGGCCGCAATAACCAGCGCGATTTTGAGTGCGGTTTGGGCGAATTCGATATTTTTTTTCTTGAGTAAAAAATAGGCGCTCACGCTTAACACCGCGAAGCTTCCGGCCTGCCAGCCGCCCATAAAGACGTGCCAAAGCCGGTCCAGGGTGGAAGGGTTGAAAATCACCTGCCAAAAGTCCGTAACTTCCGCCCGGATAGCCCCTCCGGGCTGGCCCACCAGGTGATAACCGGCGGGAGTCTGCTGCCAGGAATTGGCGACGACGATCCATACGGCGCTAAAGTGCGCTCCCAGGCAAACCATCAATGTGGCGAAAAAGTGCGTGCCGGGTTTGATGCGGTCCCAGCCGAACAGCAATAGTCCCAAAAATCCCGATTCCAGAAAAAAGGCGAAAATACCCTCGGCCGCCAAAGCGCTTCCGAAAACGTCCCCCACGAAACGGGAATAGGAGGACCAGTTGGTGCCGAACTGGAATTCCATCACGATACCGGTCGCCACGCCCATGGCGAAGATCAGGCCGAAAATGCGGGTATAGAACCGGGCGATTTCTAAATACAGTTTTTTACCCGTAGAAAGATAAAAACCCTCGAAAGCGACCAGACACAAACCCAGACCAATACTCAAGGGCGGAAAGATGTAATGAAAAGCGATGGTAAAACCAAACTGCGCGCGGGATAAAGTTAAAGCGTCCATGAGGCTCCTGTTGGATCAACAAAAGTAGATTAGGCTTCAACCGATTGAGATTGCAAGAGTTTGCCATTTCCCCCGAATTCAAACTATGACCGGAGACATATTGGGGGAATAACGTTGACACTCTTCCGGGGCAGGCTTTAAATAGCCACTGTCTATTCAAGGTGTTTGGGAAGCCGGTTTAAGTCCGGCGCGGACCCGCCACTGTGAGGGGCAATGTTTTTTCCGAAGTCACTGTTCTGGAAAAGAGCGGGAAGGCTTTGGAAGATGGAAAATGCCCCGAGCCAGGAAACCAGCCTTGAATAAATGGAACCCGAAAGGGTTTTGATTCAAGCAAGCCTCGGGGACTGGGCTCTTCGCTTTTTAAACACGCGAATCATTGAAAGCTTTTCCCCGGCAGTTCATTTTGAGGCCACGGGGAAGCATGACTTATTTCCAGATCAAAAATCTCTCTTTTCGCTTCCCCTCGTCGCCTTTCCATATTCACTCGCTGGATCTTTCCGTTCAAAAAGGGGAGCTGGTGGGGTTTTTGGGTCCCAACGGCGCGGGCAAATCCACCTTGCTTCGACTGATGATGGGACTACTCAAACCTCAAAAGGGCGAAATTTTTGTCGAACAACTCGCGCTTTCATTTATTGGTCTTAGGGAACGAGCCCAAAAAATAGCTTTCGTGGCACAATCCACCGACTTTCCTTTTCCTCTCAGCGTTTGGGAAATTGTGGAAATGGGGCGGCATCCCTTTCTGGGCCGATTTGAACGGATGAGCGCGAAGGATAAATCCATTTGTGAAAAGGCTTTGGAACTTTGTGATGTTTCCGGTTTTAAGGACCGGCTTTATAGCGAACTCTCCGGCGGCGAAAAACAAAGGGTGCTTTTAGCCTCGGCCTTGGCTCAAACCCCTGAGGCGCTTTTACTGGACGAACCGACCCTGTCGCTGGATCTGGAACATCAGCTCCGGCTTTTTGAAATTATTCAAAACCTACACCGTACTGAAGGCCTTACGGTCATCGTGGCCACTCATGAACTTAATTTGGCCAACCGGTTTCTGGACCGGCTGGTGCTGATGAAAAATGGAAAAATCGAAGCGGATGGAAAACCAAACAAGGTTTTAACGCCCGCAAGGATTCAATCGGTTTTGAATGTTGAAGTTGACTTGTTAAAAGATAGAAAAAAAATGTCCTACTTTGTGCCGAAGGTCCAAAAGGCGGTCAAAAATTGAACCGCGCCGGAACCAAGACCACCGTACTTATCATTACCATTATTATGTTTTTGGTCGTTTTAATTGGCTGTCCCTTTGTAGGACCCACGACTATTTCCTTTCAAAAAGTTTTCCAATCGCTCACGCCTTCGGTGGATAACCAGGACGCCCAGATCTTTTTTAGCGTCCGGCTCAGCCGGGTATTGTTGGCAGTCTTAGCAGGTGCGGCCATGGCCTGCGCGGGGGTTATTTTTCAGGCGGTGTTGCGCAACCCCCTGGCCTGTCCCTTTACTCTGGGCGTGGCGGGCGGCAGTTCCTTTGGCGCGGTGGTGGCCATTCTTTTGGGGTTTGATATTTCGGTGGGCGGTTTTTCCACCGTCACTCTTTTCGCTTTCGCGGGCGCATTGCTTTCCATCGGGCTGGTTTACGCACTGGCTTCCATCTTGCGGTCCTACGCGGCGGTTACCCTGCTTTTGGCGGGAATCGCCATCAGTTACTTTTTTAACGCGCTGGTGCTTTTGTCCTATTACGTGGCGGACTTCACTCAGGCCTATTCCATGATGCATTGGCTCATCGGCAGTCTAGATGTCATCGACTTTGGTTCCATTGAAAAGCTATCGGTGTTAATGGGGATTGGCTTTTTAATCCTGTTGTCCTTCTCCCGGGAACTCAATCTGCTGTCGGCGGGGGAAGAACTGGCCAAGGCCAAGGGGGTCTCGACGGTTTGGGTGATTGTCATTTCGATCATGACAGCGTCACTCATGACCAGCGCGGTAGTGGCCCTCACCGGGCCGATCGCTTTCGTGGGGCTGATCATCCCCCATATCTACCGCATCTGGATCGGCAACGACCACCGGTTCTTACTGCCCTGCAGCGCCCTGGGCGGAGCGGCTTTTTTAACCCTATGCGATACTGTCGCCCGGTCTTTCTTTGGGCCGACGGAGGTGCCGGTCGGCGTCTTTACCGCCCTCATCGGTGTGCCGGTATTATTGTGGCTGTTGTTTCACCGAAGAACGAAAGGATAATCTTTAACCACCAAGGGCACCAAGAAAGGCAAAACCAAAGATTTGATTTTTTACGGGGAGTTTGTTATTGTAATTACGAAGTAATTACTTTTTAAAATGAGTCAACAATGAAAGCGCAAATCATCCAAATCGGCAATTCGAAAGGCATCCGTATTCCCCGTTTGGTGTTGGAACAGTGCGACTTGGGAAATGAAGTGGAATTGGAAGTTCATCCGGGCGAATTGATTATTCGTCCCGCGGATGGTTCCCGCCATGGCTGGGCCCAGGCTTTTGAAAAAATGGCCCAATATGGCGATGACAAATTACTGGATGAAGAGGGAACTTCCACGGAATGGTCCCGTAAGGAATGGAAATGGTAGTTTCACGATATGAGGTCCACTTGGTCCGTTTGGATCCTACAGAAGGAAGCGAGATACGGAAAACCCGTCCCTGTCTGGTTATTTCGCCGGATGAAATGAACCGGTACATTCAAACCGTCATTGTGGCGCCCATGACCAGCCAAAGCCGTGCTTACCCCACCCGGGTGCCGGTTGAGTTCCAGGGCAAAAGCGGACAGGTTGTTTTAGACCAAATCCGTACGGTTGATAAAACCCGATTAGTCAAAAAAATGGGTAAAATCAGTCCCTCCACCGCCGAAAAAGTTTCACGGTTGTTGGTCGAAATGTTCGCATCGTGATTTGTACAAAATCATGAACGATCATTCTTTTCACGAAAATGAAAAAGATGCCATTTACCGCGTCATCCGCGAGCGTAGGGACGTGAGGCGATTCAAATCAGATCCCATTCCCGAAGAAATTTTACGTCGCATTTTAAACGCGGCCATGCAGGCCCCCTCGGTAGGCTATATGCAGCCCTCCAACTTTATCCTCATTGATAACAAAGAGGTCCGCCAAAGGGTTCATGCTTCTTTCTTAAAGGCCAACGAAGAAGCTAAAGTCTTATTTCCTGGTGAGAGGGGCGAGAAGTACGCTTCGTTAAAGCTCGAAGGCATTTTGGAATGCGCGCTGAATATTTGTGTCACCTGTGACCGGGAACGCTTCGGGGCTATCGGCCTGGGACGGACCTGCCAGCCTGAGATGGACTTATACAGTACGGTTTGCGCGGTGCAGAACCTGTGGCTGGCGGCGCGGTGCGAAGGGGTGGGTGTGGGCTGGGTGAGTATTATCAAACCGGAGGATTTGCCGCCGATTCTAGGCTTGCCCGACACCGTGGTGCCGGTGGCTTATCTTTGCGTGGGTTATACGGAACAATTCGCCACGGAGCCAGAACTGAAGACCGCCGGTTGGAATCCGGAAATTCCTACACACGAGCTAGTCTTTTGGAATCAATGGGGAACAAAAGATCGTTAAAGTTCAAAATTTTTAAGGATAGATATAAATGGCCAAATTAAACATATCTCGTAAAGAATGGATTCAATTTATAATTGGTTCGATATTTGCAATCTTTTTTATAGTGTTTTGTTATTTTAAAGCGTTGCCTTTAGATAACGTTGGTCGAATTAGAGTAGGAATTCTTTGGTCATTAGGCACTGTTTCATTTTTTTTATTTACTCAATTGGATAAGGGATACTTTTTTTATTCAAGGCAGATGGAATCATATAAATCGAATCATTCCCAAGATTATTTTTGGATATCTTCACTTGGTGCAACTATCGGAGCTGCGGTTATAGCTGTGATGTTTTTTATTATGGCTTTTCTAAAGTAGGTAAAAAATGAACGCTTTTCTAATTTCGGTTAAATAGATTTCAAACTCGTCTTTGAAAGTCCAGCCGAAATCCTTACAATCCCTTCATGACTTTTCGTAAAGCCTCTGTGGTGAATCCCCTTATCCAACTGTTGTCTTATCTTCAATCCCGTGAAGATTTAAAAGGCCGCATTAAACATATCGAGTCCATTCCGGCCATCAGCGCGCGGTACCAGGCCTGGCCCAAGACACTGAACAAAGACCTGATTCAGGTTCTAGAAAAAGCCGGGTTCGATGCTTTGTACCTGCATCAGGCCCAGGCTTTTACGGCCCTGCAGGCGGGCAAGCATGTGGCGGTCACCACGCCGACCGCCTCGGGCAAGACCCTCTGTTTCAACCTGCCGGTGATGCAGAGCGTTATGGAAAACCCGCAGTCGCGGGCCTTATACCTTTACCCTATGAAAGCTTTGGCGCAGGACCAACTGAAGACTTTGCAGGAATGGGGCGCCCGTTTAAAGACTTCCAAACTTCTCACCTTCAGCGCGGAAATTTACGACGGGGATACGCCCACGGGAGTTCGCACCAAAATCCGCAAGAACCCGCCGAATATTGTTCTCACGAATCCGGACATGCTGCATCTAGGGATTCTGGCTTTTCACGATGGCTGGGCGGAGTTTTTTAAAAATCTCAAATACGTCGTGGTAGATGAAGCCCATAGTTACCGGGGCATTTTTGGTTCTCATGTAGCCCATGTGCTTCGGCGCCTGCGGCGCATCTGCCGCTATTACGGTTCCAACCCTCAATTTATTACCTGCTCGGCTACGCTGGGAAACCCGGAAGAGTTCTTGGGTGGGCTGACGGGGCTGGATTTTGAAATTATTTCCGAAACCGGCGCGCCGCAAAACGCCAAGACCTTTGTGTTGTGGAACCCCGATACCACTTCTCCTTATACGGAAGCCACGACGCTCTTAATTGAATGTCTTAAGAACAACATGAAAACCATTGTGTTTACCAAGGCCCGAAAGATCACCGAACTCATCAGTATGTGGGTGACCCAAGCCCGACCCGAATGGGCGGCGGAAATTAAAAGCTACCGGGCCGGTTATTTGCCGGAGGAACGGCGGGAAATTGAGTCCAAACTTTTTAAGGATGAACTGAGGGCGGTTATTTCCACATCGGCTTTGGAAGTGGGCATTGATGTGGGCGGGTTAGACGCCTGTATTTTGGTGGGCTATCCGGGAACTATGATTTCTACCTGGCAGCGCTCGGGCCGGGTGGGGCGGGGGGAAGCGCCGTCGGTGGTTTTTTTGGTGGCCATGGCGGACGCCATGGACCAGTATTGGATGAAACACCCCAAAAAGTTTTTCACCATGAAACCCGAATCCCTCATGGTGGGGTTTGAGAACGAAAACATTGCCGTAAACCATTTGCGGTGCGCGGCATCGGAAGTTCCTTTGACCAGCGCGGACGAAACAATTTACGGCAGGTTGTTTAACCAACTGCTTCCACCGATGGTGAAGGAAGGCCAGGTATTGGAATCGTCTCAGGGAGACAAGTGGCTGGTGACGGACAAGAACCCCCAGCGCAATATCAACATCCGCGACGCGGGCGAGGGATACCAGATTGTTTATCAGCAGACAGGCGAACTGATCGGCACCATCGACGGCATGAGGGCTTTTCGCGATTGCCATCCGGGTGCGGTTTATCTGCACCAAGGCACCCAGTACGTGGTGAAAGAGCTTCAGTGGGAAACGCACAAGATCATCGTCAATGACGAGCCGGTGGATTACTACACCCAGGTTAATTACGAAGAAGAAACTGAAATTCTGGAAGAGATGCAAAGACGATCTTTAGGTGACGGGAAGGCTCAATGTGCTATCAAGTGGGGAAAAGTTAAAATCACCCAAAAATTTATCAATTATGAAGTGCACCGCATTGTGGACCAGTCGCTGGTTTCGACTTACCCGCTGACCCTGCCGCCGCAGACATTTGAGACAAGAGCCTTGTGGATGATCCTGCCGGATTATTTACAGCGAAACCTGATACCCGAAAAAATCCATTTCATGGGCGGCCTGCACGCCGCCGAGCACGGCACCATCGCCATGATGCCGCTTCACGTGGTTTGCGACCGATGGGATCTGGGCGGTATTTCCACGCCGGCGCACCGGCAGGTGCCACAGCCGGTTATTTTTATTTATGACGGCTATCCGGGTGGGGTGGGGTTGACCGAGCGGGCTTATGAAACCATGGAACAATTGCTGGCGACAACCTTTGAAATGATTCGGGACTGCGAATGCGAGGACGGCTGTCCTTCCTGTGTGCAGTCCCCCAAGTGCGGAAGCGGCAATCATCCCCTGGATAAAAAGGGAGCGTTGTTAATTCTGGGCTATATTTTGGGTCGAACGGATAAGAAACCTGTTAAAGGCGGAGTGCCATTTGATCCAATCGGGACCTCATTAATACCAAATTTAAATGGACTATCCCCGCAGGGGATTCGAATCCAAAACGCTTTGAATGTTGATAAATCTCCTGCAGGGATTCGGGTACAATCGGAGCGAGTTATGGAACCTACATCAGGGCCGAAGCCCGGCCCACAAATTAAAACCGAACCACCTCCCCTTAAAACGGGGCCGGTGGTGTTTGACATTGAAACCCAATACCTTGCCGCTGAAATCCCCGGCGGCTGGTCCAACCTGCCGGGCATGAAGCTTTCCTGTGCGGTGGTTTACGACGTGGATCAGGCCAAGTATTACACCTATATAGATTCCAACGTGAAGGATCTCATCGCCCATCTGCAGGCTTCCAGCCTGGTGATCGGTTTTAATACCCTTCGGTTCGACTACGGTGTGTTACAGGGTTATACAAGGGAACTGCTCGCCAAACTACCGTCGTTGGATTTGATGGCTGATTTACAGAAAAAGCTGGGTCACCGGTTATCCCTTGCCCATTTAGCCGAACATACTTTGGGCGGGGCGGAAAAAAGCGCGGATGGTTTGTTAGCTGTTCAATGGTGGCGTGAAGGCAAATATCAACAGGTCATTGATTACTGTCAGATGGACGTGAAGTTAACCCATGACCTTTGGAAATTCGGCCAGGATAATAAACACGTGCTCTTCGCCCATAAACAAAGCGGTGAAATTTTGAAATGTCCGGTGAGTTGGTAGGAACCCCGGTTTTCCCGGTGAATGTACCTGAATGCCCGGTGAAGGTGCCGGTTTAGCCGGTGAATGTCATCCATTTCCTGGTAAAGATACCGGGTTTCCTAGTGGGGCGGGTCATTTTAAAACCGGCAGACCATAAGGGCCAGATAGGCGATATAAACAAAAAGCCCGATGGTTCCAAAGTAAGCCAATAGAATGGCTGTTTTTTTTAGAACATCCTGAGTGGGGAAGCGTAAAAGATAGGTCATGGGTCACCTCTTCGTTAAAATAAGTCTACTCTTGGACTTTTATCCTTTCAACTGATTGTGAAAATTCCATTGAAAGGTGACAATGTGTACGTTATATGGTACGCTTTAGGCAGAGGCGAACAATGACCACATTAACCGCAAGCAAAGCCAGGGCTAATTTATTTAAGTTATTGGATCAAACTGCTAAAACCCATATACCGGTGCAGATCACCGGTAAAAGGGCTAATGGTGTGCTGATCTCTGAAGAGGATTGGAATGCCATCCAGGAGACGCTTTATCTTTTAAGTGTGCCGGGCATGAAAGAATCGTTGGTGAAGAGCATGAAGGCCCCCTTGAAAACCTTTAGCAAAAAGCGCCCATGGTGAGTTGGGAACTTGTTTTTAGTAAAGACGCCCAAAAAGACGGAATAAAAATAAAACGAGCGGGCTTACAAAAAAAGACAGACCTCCTTTTGGATATTCTGGAAGCTGATCCCTTTTCCAATTATCCGCCTTATGAAAAACTCATCGGGGATTTGAATGGTTTTTATTCTCGTCGGATTAGCATACATCATCGTTTGGTTTATCGAATCGATAAGGAAAACCGTCGAGTTTATATCGACCGCATGTGGACGCATTACGAGTGAACACCAACCAGATCAATTACCTCAATATCGGTCTGATGTTCCTCTCGGGGGTGCTGGGGTTTGCCTATCCCTTTGAAACCTTTCTTTTTGTTTATACCGTTCTGGGCCCCCTGCATTATTTGACCGAAATTTCCTGGTTGCACGAGCGCAATTACTACACGAAAGGACGGTATGACTATCTCTTTTTAATCGGGGCGGCTGTTTTATTAACCATCGCCAATTTAAAAATCATTCCGGGGCTGTCTTCCCACGTACCCGAATGGGCGGTCTTTGCCGCGTTAGGCGCGGCCCTGGCTTTTGTGATTTTTAAAACTACTTTGGCCCGTTGGATGATGGTGGCCGTTCTGGCTTTGGCGGGGGCTTTTATCGCCACGGCGCCCTGGTTTGGGCTTGCCTTCGGAATCTTTTTACCCACGCTGGTGCATGTTTTTGTTTTCACAGCCTGTTTTGTTTTGGCCGGCGCTTTAAAAAGCCGAAGCCTGTCGGGCTATTTATCTCTGGGTGTTTTTTTCCTGATCTCGCTTTCTTTTTTATTCTTTCATCCGGCTCATACGGGTTATGAAGTGGGGCAATATGTTTCGAATAATTATGGAATGGTTCAGGACAACGGATTATTGACCAGCCCTTTTTTAGCTGTGAATTATTATTTCGCTAAAATTTTCAACTTTACCGGATTTTCTCTGCCCGCCGCGTCGGTGGCGGGGGACGCCTCAATTATTAATACATACCTCTATCACAATCCTATCGCCCTGGCGCTCATGTCTTTTATCGCTTTCGCTTATAGCTATCACTACTTTAATTGGTTCTCGAAGACTTCCATTATTCGCTGGCATGAAGTGCCCAAAAGACGTTTAGCGGCGGTGGCGGGGCTTTGGCTGGCGTCCTTGGCGCTTTACGCCTACAACTACGCGGTGGGATTACGCTGGTTGTTTTTTCTCAGCCTCGCCCATGTACTGTTGGAGTTTCCTTTAAACCAGATCACTTTTTATCAAATTGGTAGGGAGCTAAGCGGCCGATTGATCAAAGTTCAAAAACAAAATTCTCGGGCTAACTCCTAGTCCCGGTAGCGGTTATACTATTTTGGCTTCACAGTTAAAAAATTGAAATAGGATTTGTTTTGCACACACCCAGTAAAAAAACTCTTATTGTTGTTTCGCTCATTGTTTTGGGTGTGATGGTTTTGGCATTGGCTACATTTTTGCTGAGCGATATTTCTAAGCTGGTAGATGTGTTTCACCATTTAGAAATGATCCAGATGATCTTTGCGCTTCTTGCCACGGGGACCGCCTATTTAGCCTTTACTCTTTCTTTCCGTGCGCTTTTTCAAATGACGCCTTATCGGATCGCGTTTCCTAAATTTTTTTCCATCATGTTTATTTCGGCGACGGTCAATTTCATTATTTCTTCCGGCGGTATGTCCAGCATCGCCATCCGTGCTTTTCTTTTAAAACACGAAAAAGTGCCTTATTCAGTGACCATTCCTTTGTCTTTCGCCCAGAACATGATTTTCAACCTGGTCCTTTCCTGTGTTTGTTTTGGAGGGTTGATTTATTTACATCAACACCCGGCGTTTGTGGGCGGGCCTAAAGAGTTGATGATTTTTTTCTTCATGGGCAGTCTTTTCTTAGTCGTCGGTTTGATGGTCCTCATCTTTTTTAATAGTGGTTTTCGCCGCTGGTTTTTACGTCTGATTATTAATATTGGGAATTGGATCAATCGTAAAATTCTGCGCAAGCAAACAAAGAACAAGCATTTGGTGGAGCTCCGCAATAAACTGGAAACCTCCATAGCGTTTCTTCATAAGGGGTGGATTCATCTTTTTGTGGTTCTTTTCTGGGTGTCGATGGACTGGTGTTTTACAGCTCTAACACTCTTTTTCTGTTTCCGCGCGGTAGGGGTGGACCTGCCCCTGGGTCTTTTAATGGTGGGCTTTACGGTTATGTTTCTATCATCCAATATCAACCCGGTGCCGGCGGGCTTAGGGGTGAGCGAGTCGCTTTTGGCCCTTACTTTTAAACTATTGGGAGTGAGTTTTGAAAAAACCCTTGTAGCCGCCATTCTCTTTCGTTCCGTGTTCTTTATTCTTCCTATAGCCATTTCAACCGTGCTCTATCTAGACACCATGAGGTCTTTTCTTAAGACTCATGCTGTTGAAGAAAAAAAGCACGCTAAACCTAAATCCCGTTAAAAAGCCTTTAAAACCCCCTAAAATCATCTCGTTTTAAATAGGGTAAATTTTTGATTTGACTTGATACAAACTGACTCATATAATCTATTTAAGAAGTTTAGAATATATAAAATTAGTAGCTAGATTTTATAAAGACATGAAGTAGTCCCCTGCAAGGGACAAGCCCCCCAATGGGGGCCAAGGAGGCAGTTATGGAAAAGCTACCATTCGGTTATGAAGAAAAATCTTTGGGTACTTATCTAAAAGAGATCGCCCGCGTTCCTCTTCTCACTCCCGCAGGAGAAAAAGAATTAAGCCGCCAAGTCCACAAGGGTGATGAAAAGGCACTCAACCACCTGATCGAAGCGAACCTTCGCTTTGTGGTTTCCATTGCCAAGGGTTATCGCAATCGTGGATTAACCTTTTTAGACCTAATCAACGAGGGAAATCTGGGTTTGATGAAAGCGGCCCGCACCTTTGACCCCGAACGGGGCGTCAGGTTTGTGTCTTACGCCGTATGGTGGATCCGCCAGTCCATTCTGGCCGCCATCCTGGATAAGGGCGATATTGTGCGCGTGCCTCAAAGCCAGACGAAAAAAATCCGCCGCATCAATAAAAAGGTGCAGGAATTACAGCTGAAAAAGGGCCGGGTTTTAACGGATAACGAGGTCATGAAAAAAGCCGATATTAGCCGTGAAACCTTGAACGAAGTTCAGCAGTTCAGTCATGGTTATTTGAGTCTCGATACGACAGTTGTAGGGGACAGTGAAAAACCCATTATGGATTTTTTGCAGGATCCTAAAGATGCGGAAGTTTTTGAAAAGCAAATGATGGACAGCGAATTGGTCGGCAAGATTCAAACAGCCTTGAATCAGTTAGACCAGCGCGACGGCCAGGTGCTCAGCTGGCGCTTTGGGCTGGACGGCCAGGGCGGCCAAACTTTGGATGAGATCGGCAGACGTTTGAAGATTTCCAAAGAACGGGTTCGTCAGATTGAAGAGCGGGCGATGAAAAAAATCCGCAACTCGAAAGACTCTGAACTTTTAAAAGACTATTTCGTGGCGTAAAAGTAGTTCAATAAAAGTAAAGGGAAGTCATGGAAGTCGATAGAGAACATCCGGTTTATACCATCAGCGTGGTGGCCCAACTGCTCCAATTGCACGAACAAACTATTCGGCAATATGAGCGGTTAGGGCTTATCTCGCCCTGCCGAACCATCAGAAAAACAAGACTTTATTCCCAGTGCGACATCGAAAGGCTCGATTGCATCATGTACCTCGTCAAAACCTGCGGAGTCAATTTAGCGGGTGTTCAGATTGTGGTTCGTTTGTCACTGCAACATCCGGAGATTGAGGATCGTCTAAAAAATAAGAAATTCAATTCACAGGATTTTCTGTAACTCCTGACGACAAAAAATTCTAATAAAGATGTGAGTTTATTTTATGAGGAGGAATTATGTTCAATCCCATTCGACGTTCTAAAAAAAGCGTGAATTTATTCGCTTGGATCGCCGCAGGTTCTATTTCGATTTCCAGTTTGGCGCCGCTGCCTGTTTTGGCTTTAACCCTCGATCAAGGCGTGCCACCAGCTCAACTGCCCGCCAATAGCGCGGCGCTGGGTCTTCAAAACGCTTTCATTGACGTGGCGGCCAAGGTTAGCCCGGCGGTGGTTAACATTGGTTCCGAATGGACTGAAGATGTTCAGGGTTACGGCAATATGAATGATTTATTTAATTTCTTTTATGGCCAGCATGGTATGGGCCAGCAACAAAACCCTATTTTTAAACGTAAGCAACGAGCTTTGGGTTCGGGTTTTCTCGTGACTTCAGATGGGTATATTTTAACGAATGCCCACGTTGTGGGTAAGGCTGAAAAAATCACAGTGACCATGCAAGACGGCACCACCTATCCAGCCAAAATTATTGGTAAATACGACAAGGTGGATATCGCGGTTATCAAAATCGTGGATGGAAATAAAGTATTTCCTCATGTGGTTTTTGGAGATTCGGACAATATCAAGGTGGGACAATGGGCGGTGGCCATCGGTAATCCTTTTGGTTTGGATCATACGGTGACGACAGGTGTTATTTCGGCTAAAGGGCGTAGTGTTGAGATTGGCGAGGGTGAAGGCGAAAATGGCGGTGGCGGCTCGGGTGTCCAAAATTACATTCAAACCGACGCTTCCATCAATCCGGGTAACTCCGGCGGCCCCCTTTGCAATATTGAAGGAGAAGTTATCGGCGTGAACAGCGCCATTTACAGTCAATCGGGCGGTTCAGTGGGTATCGGGTTTGCCGTTCCCTCCAATACTGCACGCAAGACTGCGGAAGATTTGGTCAATAACAACGGCAAAATTGTGAGGGCTGGTTTAGGCGCGGTAGTTCAATCCCTCAGCCCGGCGATGGCCAAGAGTTTTGGATTAAGCTCTAACCAGGGGGCGCTTCTTTCAGATATTAACGCGGGCAGCGCGGCTGAAAAAGCCGGCCTGAAAGCAGGCGATGTAGTCTTGGCTTTTAACGGTTCTCCCATTACGGATTCAGGTGACTTAGTTTCCCGTCTTTATACTTATCACCCGAGGGATATCATCACTTTAACTATCCAGCGGAACGGTATTCAAAGCGATGTGCCGGTCACCTTACAGCAGCTTGATGAAGCGGCTTTAGAGAAAAAAGGAGAAGGCGCCGGAGATAATCCTAATGGATTATCCGGACAAGGCCAAAGCGAAGCGCTGGGATTGGCCTATGAGGATCAAACCCCAGATATCCGCAGTCAATTACCGGCGGGAACACCCACAGGCCCTATGGTGACCCAGGTGGACCCGCAAGGGCCGGCTGCGGCGTCGGGATTACAGCACGGGGATATTATTCTCAAGCTGGGCAACTCGCCGGTTGTTTCGTCAAATCAATTAACAGTTCTTTTAAAGAAAAGCGATTTGAAAAGCGGAGTCCGATTGTTTGTCTGGCGGAACGGCGAGACGCTTTACACCATTTTGCAAAGCGGTGACGAATAAGAAAAGGAAATCTCAAAAAGCTCTGGATTAATCCAGGGCTTTTTTTATGCGCCCAACTTTTCTTCCACGAGGAGCCCAAATAAAAATGGATTTGGTAATTGGCAATAGAGGGTGATCTAAAACCATTCGGCCAAAAAAATCCTCATGTTCTTGTTCGGTTTGAGCCATTTTTAATAAGTCTTTTTGATATTTTTTTAAATCCAAAAATCCCGCGTGATAAGCCGCAGTGTCATATTCTTTAACGTTGGTGTGTTCCAATCGTCCCGCAAAATACATGGGAAAAAACCAACCCGTCACATGACAAAGAAAACCAATGGTTCTGCCAATACATCCCATTTTTATTTCCCTCAACAAAACTGGTTGGCGACCTAATTTTTTTAGCATTTGGCCCACTGCCTTACGGTGACGCCATTCTTCTTCCTCGATTTTACGAATGCCTTTTATTTCGTCAGGTGCTTTTACCGATTTCCAATGACCCCGGTAGGCATAAGCTGCCGCCAGTTCTCCCGAATAAGCCATGAGCAAAATATGAATCAGTTGGTCGCGGTGGGAATCCTTATTCATAAAAGGAACCTTTCCGATGTATTCATAACATCAACAAGTTTATTATGGCAAACATGTTTAAGAAAATCAGTCTTAGTCTTATGGCGCTTTTTTACTTTGTTGCGGGACTGAATCATTTTTGGCATTCCGGCGACTATCTTCGAATCATGCCGCCTTACCTGCCTTATCCATCTTTGCTCGTTCAGATCAGTGGTTTGGCGGAATCTTTTTTAGCGTTTCTTTTACCCTGGCCAAAAACCCGCCGGTGGGCTTGCTATGGAATCATCGCCCTTTTAATCGCTATTTTTCCCGCCAACATTTATATGCTCACTTCAGGCGGGGCGGGGACTACCTTTCCTCATTGGGCGCTCGTGGCTCGTCTCCCTTTACAAGGTGTCCTCATTTTGTGGGCTTATTGGCAAAGCTTGCCCGACAAATACCGAAAATAAATTAGGTGCCAAGATCTTCAATCATTTTGGCTTCCCAAATATGAACACCCTGTAATTTATTGTTCGCGGCGTTCACCATGCCACAGGCGATAATTTTACCTGCCATGGGTTTATATTTGCGGATGGGGCCGATAAACAAAAAACTTAAAGGTTTTAAAAGCCCTTCCAAAACCGCTTCCATCGGACGGCGTTCTCTGCGGTCCCTTTCTCCCAGAATGAAGGACGGGCGGAAGATATGAACGGCTTTAAAAGGCAGCGAGCTGATGACGTCTTCAACTTCCCCTTTGGTTTTTAGGTAGAAGTAGGATGAGCTGGAATCCGCACCCACTGAAGAAACGGTTAGAAATTTATCCGCTTTATTTTGAGAAGTAATACGTGCTAATTTAAAAGCATATTCAAACTCAATCTTTCGATAAGCCTCAGGGGTAGGAGACTTTTTCCGCGAAGTCCCCAAACAACAGTAAATATCGTTCGCTTTTAACTGCTTTGAGAATTTCTCTAGATGATCGAAGTTCACGACGAGCTGTTTGAGTTTAGGATGTTTTATTTCCAGGAGCTTACGGACTAAGACCAGCACCTGGCTATATTGGGAGTTTTTCAATAACTCTTGCAGGCAAAAGCCTCCGATTAATCCGGTAGCGCCTACCACAATGGCCTTCTTTTTCATGATCCTGACCCTTTCAATATCCGTCATGGAGAATCTATATATAATAAGCCCGTCTTAACCGCTGTCAGGTTAAAGTCTTCGTTATATTACTCAGATAAGGTTTGAATTGAATATTCTTCACGTTTTAAGCGGCGATTTTGTGGCGGGATCTGAAACCTCGACCGCCGCGCTCATCGAAGCTCAAATCCAAGACGGCCACCGGGTTTTTATCGCTTCGGGCCAGTTTACCCACCCGACCCAGGCCAAACACTTTTCTATACCCGTTTACGAACGAGGTTTATGGAGTCGATTTTCGAACATCCTTCAACTGAAGAGGATTATTCGCAATGAAAAAATCGACATGATTCACGCTCATTCGCGCGCCGCCAGCTGGGTGAGTCACTGGGCGGCCCGGTNNGTTTGCGAGAATATCCGCGAACAAATGCTGAATGAAACGAAAGTCTTTCAACCTGAACAAATGGTGGTCGTGCGCAATGGTCTCAAACTCTAAATTGACTATTTTGATTGTGGGCCGACTTTCGGGGCCAAAGAATCAGGTGATTCTCAATATTCTCCGCCAAATTCCCGCCATTCTTCAGTCATTTCCCGGTGCGCGGTTTCAGGTGGTAGGAGGGCCGGTCACCGACGAACACCGCCGTCTGGAAAGAAACCAACCTGCGATTCATTTCGAAGGCCATCAGCCCAATTTAAAAGTCTTCTATCAAAAAGCAACTGTGGTAATCGGCGCGGGCCGGGTGGCGCTGGAGGCGATGAAACTCAAAAAACCGGTTATCGCTATCGGTGAGAGAACTTATGTAGGACCCTTGCGGGTCGCTAACATTGAAAAAGCCAAGGCGACCAATTTTGGAGACTGTTTTGAGACAGAATCTTTCGATTGGGAACAACTGACTAAAGATATTCTTTATTTACTTCGGGATTCCAAAGCGCGGGTCCAAGTGGCTCAAACAGGCTATGAATTATTGAAAGCTGAATACGACATGGAACGGGTTTATCCGCAAATGAACGGCCTGTATGAAAAAGTCATGCTTGACCATAATTTATCTCAAATCCATGAATTACCCATTTTGATGTATCACCAGGTTTTGGATAAACAGCCGGCCCTGGCCAAATTCAATTTGCATGTCTTGGCCGCTGATCTTGAAAAACAGCTTCAATTTTTAAAGGATCACGGCTTTGAAACCATTGTGTTTGAGGATCTTTTAACCAAACGAATTCCAAAAAAACCGATCATTTTGACTTTTGATGACGGTTATGAGAATAACTATCGTTTTTTGTTCCCACTTCTCAAAAAACACCGGATGAAAGCGGTTGTTTATATTCTGGCCGACCGGAAGCATAAAACCAATTTTTGGGATAAACCCCTGGGTGAAGCCGAACACGCTCTTTTAAAACCAGCCCAAATTTTGGAAATGCAAAAGAGCGGATATGTTGAATTTGGCTCTCACACCTTCAATCACACGCGATTAACCCTGATCAAAAAGGCGGAGCAGGAAAAGCAAATCGCCGGCTCCAAAAAGGTCCTGGAGACTTTTTTAAAAAAAACGGTGCATTCTTTCGCCTATCCTTACGGAGTATTTGACCCAGAAATCAAAAAAATCACTCAGGCGGCGGGCTATACTTTTGGCGTGGCCGTCAGTCATGGCCCGACAGAATTTCAGGGAGACTTAATGGAAATCAAACGGGTACACATGTTTCCTCAAACGTCGACGTTTGATTTTTTCAAAAAAACCAGCGGGTTCTACCATCGATACCGCGCTTTGCTAGGAAGATAAGATGCCCTCGTCCCTAACTCTTTCGGTTGTCATTATTACCCTCAACGAGGAACGAAACATTGCCCGTTGTTTAAAGAGCCTGCGGTTTTCCAAAAAAGCATTTCAGCAAGTCGAAATAATTATGGTGGACGCTCAAAGCCATGATAAAACCACTACTGTCGCCAAACAATTGGGCGCGAAAGTGTTTACCAGAGCCTGGAAAGGCTATGGCGATCAAAAGAACTGGGCTTTGGCAAAAGCTAAAGGTAATTGGATTCTTTCTCTAGACGCGGATGAGGAATTGACCGCCCCGCTTATTGCTGAAATTGAAAAGGCTTTAAAACAAAATCCCGAAGGGGTTGACGGTTATTTTATTAAGCGCAAAGCTTTTTTTCTTGGCAAGTGGATACGCCACTGCGGCTGGTGGCCTGATGCTCAATTGCGTTTGTTTAAAAAAGGGAAAGGTGCTTTTACGTCAGAGCCGGTTCATGAAGGTCTGGAAGTGATGGGAGAAACAATAGAACTGAACGAACCCATGAACCACTACACTTATGAATCCATTCATCAATATTTGGATAAAATGAACCGTTATTCGGATCTTTCCGTTCAAGAGATCAAACAAAAGAAAAAAACTTTTTGGAAGTTTTATATTACGGTTGCCCCGTTTTTACAGTTCTTCCGCATGTATATTTCCCGCAGGGGCTTTTTGGACGGCTGGCACGGTTTGGTGGTCTGCGGTCTCTCGGCGTTTCATGATTTTTGTAAATACGCTAAACTTTGGGAGAAAGAAGTTTTAAAACGGAGTCATCATGGATGATGTGAAAGAAATCACCGTAGACAAAGCCCGGCAGTTATTAGACTCGGGAGCCGTGGTGGTGGATGTCCGTGACCCGGCCTCCTACGAAGCGGCCCATGTGCCGGGGGCCCATTACTTAAGCGACGCGAACATTGAAAAATTTGTGTCCAACACGGACAAAGCCAAGCCCGTTGTGGTTTATTGCTACCACGGCCATACCAGCCTGGGTGGCGCGGCTTATTTGATGGATCAGGGTTTTACCGAGGTTTATAGCCTCATCGGCGGGTTTGAACGCTGGCGGCAGACTGAGAAAATTGAAAGTTGATTTGGAAAATAGCGCTATAAGGCGGAAAAAATGGGCGTATGGGATAAAGAATACAGGCACTGGCTGATGAAGGCCGAGCCGGAAGTCTATCCGATCGAGGAATGGAAGAAAGACAAGATTACATTTTGGGACGGCGTGCGTAATTACACAGCCCGCAATTTTATGCGCGACAAGATGAAAAAGGGCGACGGGATGTTTTTTTATTACTCGGGCGGCAAGCCCAGCGGCATCGCGGGAGTAGGCGAGATCACGAAGGAAGGCTACCCGGATTTCACCGCCTTTGACTCCAAAGACGTTCACTTCGACCCAAAGAGTGATCCCCAAAAGCCTTCCTGGTACATGGTGGATGTGAAGTTTGTCAGGGCCTGTAAAAAGATTATCCCGCTGGACTTTTTGAAAAAGGTCCCCGGCCTCAAGAACATGGCCCTCTTCAAGTATTCCCGTTTGTCGGTTCAACCCGTCACCGAGGCGGAGTGGAAGATCATCACACGGCTGATCGATAAACAAGATTTAAAGTAACAACAACTATTTTCAATAACCTAAATCAAAAAAACATTTTCTGTTTGTTAAAAAGATTTAGTGATCTCGAACCCTTCGGAGTATGGTTTTTTCTTTCTAGTTCCATAATTTTTTCCTGCGTCAAAACGTTCGGAAATTTAAGAAGCGAGTCGGCGTAATCATCCCATTCTTTGATCCATAGCCAATTATGTTCTCCGGGACCAATCCACTTTAGTGAAAAATTTCCCTTGAGACGGTCTCCAATTACATAAATCCGTAAATTTCCATGCGCGAGTTGATGGATCATACTCTTTTCGCCTAATACGCGAAAAACACCTTTATCCCATATAGCCGTCGGTCCGGATCCCGGTCGGCCTGAAGGAATAATCCATTCATTAAACATATACTTGCGGTCATGATCATTCGTGCGATCAATTTTTAAAGGCCTGGTTGGATCTAAATTAGGCGGGAACTTTGATGCAAATGAAAGAACTCTTTGTCCAAAAATAGGAAGCCGCCAATCCCAATGGAGCCAACTAGCTAAGTGTTCCTTGATAGCAAATGGGTAATCTCCGAAATGAATATTTTGAGACATAAACACCTCCTAAATTTTGGATAAATTTTGAAGTGAAAGAGGAGTTGTTTGTATACGCTTGTATACCTTAGACAAATGAAAATCAAGTCAGCCGCATATTGTGGAGGGTAGATTGATATGCCCCCATAAGCAGGGGTAAACGGTCTCAAAAAAGACCAAATTATTTTATGGCTTTAAACCGGAGACGCACATAATCAGCAGTCCAATGGCCCCGGGCGTCGCAAAGCTTAGGACGCACTGCTTCTTGCACTTCTTCCAAAAATAACGGCACGTCGGCGGGATCGAGTTCTTCCACATAACTTTTGCGGAAAGTGTGGAGCCAGGCTTTGGCATCTTTCGGCAGGGGAGTGGGACGCTCAAAGAAGTTAATGTATTCGACTTTGAAACCCTGTTTCGTTAACAGGTCACCGTATTCTTCAGCGGTGGGGTAATAGTTCGGCTCCGGAATTTTTTCAAGCAAGCCCCTTTTGGCTAAGGCCGCCCGGCAGGCTTTCTCAAAAGTCTCGATGTTACCCTTGCCGCCCATCTCGGCCACAAAACGGCCTCCGGGTTTCAAGGCTCTATAGACACCCTCGCTGACTTTTTCTTTTTGTTTCATCCAATGAAGAGCGGCATTGCTGAATACTGCGTCGAACTCTTCTGTAAACGATAAAGCCTCGCCATTCATCAGGCGGCCATCAAGACCTAAATTTTTAGCCGATTGAATAAAGTCAGGACTGGCATCCGCGCCCACTATTGAACAGACGAGATCAGCCAGTTTTTTGGTAAGAACACCATCGCCACAGCCTAGGTCCAGAATGTGCTCGCCGGGCTGGGGTGCCAGCAAATCCATTACACCCATTCCCAGGTCGGTCACAAACCTGGCGTTCTGTTCATAATCTTTTGAATTCCAGGTTTGTAGAGCCATAGGCCTCCCCAAAAGCTAGTTAGAATCCGGCGACGTAAGGCAGTTTTTGGGCGACAGCTGCGGTTTTATCAGCATTACCGAGCAAAAGCCTGGTTGAATCCCAGGTGCCGTTCACCAAAGCGTTCCGTTTGGATTCATGAATCTCGAAATTCAAATGTTCTTTTCCTTCGGTAAACAAAACCTTTTTGTCCAAATCCAAAGTGAACTTGATTTCGGGATTTGCTTTTACCATAGCCTGAAGTTTTTGCATCTCAACCTGGCTGACGGTCGCTGTCGGAATGCCTAGCATGGTGCAGTTGCCCGCGAAAATCTCGGCGAAAGACTCGCCGATGATGGCCCGGATGCCCCAGCGCATCAGCGATTGGGGAGCGTGTTCCCGGGAAGAGCCGCAGCCAAAATTTTGGTTCACGAAGAGAATATGTGAACCCTGAAACTGAGGCAGGTCAAAGGGATGGCCCTTGGGTTTGCCCTCGGCATCAAAGCGCTCGTCGTAAAAGGGGTATTTACCCATATTGGTAAAAGTAATTTCTTTTAAATAACGGGCGGGAATAATCCGATCCGTATCAATATCATTACCTTCAACCGGTACGGCTTTGCCTTCGATTTGATTGATCTTGCTCATTTCAATACCTCCCGGATATCGGCCACTTTGCCTTCTACCGCCGCCGCGGCCACCATGGCCGGGCTCATCAGCATGGTTCTACCTGTTTTGCTTCCCTGTCGGCCGATGAAATTGCGGTTTGAGGATGATGCTGAAATTTCATTGCCCTGCAGTTTGTCAGGATTCATGGCCAGGCACATGGAACAGCCGGCCTCGCGCCATTCAAACCCCGCCTCGGTGAAAATTTTATCCAGGCCTTCTTTTTCCGCCTGGATTTTTACCTGCTGGGAGCCCGGCACCACAAAGGCCCGGACGCTTTTGGAAACCTGACGGCCTTTCGCGACCTTGGCGGCCTCGCGCAAATCCGAAATGCGGCCATTGGTACAGCTCCCGATAAAGGCCACGTTGATCGGTGTACCCTTGATGGACTGGCCCGGTTTGAGTTCCATGTGCTTATAGGCCATCTCGACGGTTTTGACTTCGTCCGCAGAAAAGGTAGCGACTTCGGGCAATTTGTCATTCACACCCACTGACTGATCGGGAGTGATGCCCCAGGTGACAATCGGCTCAATATCTTCGCCTTTAAAATTCACCACGTCGTCGTACTCGGCATTTTTGTCTGAAGCGATGGATTTCCAATAAGCGACAGCCTTATCCCATTTGTCGACGGCGGGAGAGTACTTGCGGCCTTTCAAGTAATCAAAAGTAGTCTGATCGGGGTTCACATAACCAATGCGGGCGCCGCCCTCGATAGCCATGTTGCAAACCGTCATGCGTTCTTCCATGCTCATGGCGTCAAAAACTTCTCCGCCGTACTCGTAGGCGTAACCAATGCCGCCTTTCACGCCCAGTTTCTGAATGATATAGAGAGTTACGTCTTTAGCGGTGACGCCCGGGTTCAATTTACCAGTTACGTTGATCTGGCGGACTTTTAAAGCATCCATGGCCAGACACTGAGTCGCTAATACGTCGCGAACCTGGGTCGTGCCGATGCCAAAAGCTAAAGTGCCAAAAGCGCCGTGGGTGGAGGTGTGGGAGTCGCCGCAAGCGATAGTCATGCCCGGCTGGGTGAGACCCATTTCGGGGCCGATGATATGCACAATGCCTTGGTTGCCCGACTCGAAGTTGAAAAATTGGACGCCGAATTTTTTGACGTTTTTTTCAATGGCGCCCATCATTTGCTCGGCTTCGCTGTCCTGAAAGGGGCGGGCCTGGCTCTTAGTCGGCACAATATGGTCGACCGTGGCGAAGGTGCGGTTCGGATAGGCCACCTTCAAGCCTTTTTCGGCGATCATGTCAAATGCCTGGGGGCTGGTGACTTCGTGAATCAGGTGAAGCCCAATAAAGAGCTGATATTGGCCTGTGGGCAGTTTATCCACCACATGGGCGTTCCAGACTTTGTCATACAGAGTACCTTTTGACATATTCGACCTCGTAAAAACGGCTCCGCCGTTGTTTGATTTGATTAGGGGAATATAGGCCCGAAAGAGTTATTTGTAAAAGATATAGTTTCTATGGTATTCATAGTTAATAACTATGGAAACCCATCAGATTCGTTATTTCTTAGCGGTGTCCCAAACGGGCCGTTTTACCCAAGCGGCTAAGCAATGTCATGTGTCCCAACCTTCTCTCAGTATCCAGATCGCCAAACTGGAAAGTGAATTGGGCGGACCACTGTTTGAACGCACCAAAAAAGGGGTCACGTTAACCGCAAGAGGAGAAATGTTTTTACCCAGGGCCAACGCGATTTTAGGCGAAATGGAATCAGCGCGAAAAGAAGTGGAAGCTCTTTCAAATCTGTCCATGGGCTCGGTGACATTAGGTTGTTTGCCTACGACTGGCGCCCATGTTTTGCCTCAAATACTTATGGCTTTTCGTAAAAGCTATCCCAAAATTTCCGTTCAACTCAAAGAAGAGTCTTCACCCGGGCTGGCCCGCAATTTGGAGCAAGGCGAGGTGGAACTGGCAATTGTAGATGAGGCGGGGCTTAAGCCATCGCTCGAACATGTGATCTTATTAAAAGAAGATCTGCTTTTGGCTTTACCGCCTCATCATGTTCTTTCTCAAAAAAAGAGTTTGACGCTGAAACAGCTGGCCGATGAACCTTTTATTTTGATGAAGTCAGGGCACGGCTTTCGGCAAATTACGCTGGATCTTTTTCGCCGGGTAGGACTGACGCCCCATGTGGTATTTGAAAGCGATGGCATTGAAACAGTTCAAGCTTTAGTGGCGGCGGGGTTGGGATTTAGTGTGGTTCCGCGCATGGTGGCTAAGGTACCGCAAGTGGCTTATGTAGAATTATCCCAGCCCCAGGCTTCGCGTACTTTATGTCTGGCCTGGCGAAAAAAGTCCAAGCTCTCACCGGCGGCCCTAGCTTTGAGCCGGGTGATTCAAGAAACTTTTAGGTCAAAGTAGTTTTGAATCAACAGTATCTTTGAAGATACTTCCTACCCTTTTTGTTTCTACTGTCTATCCAGCGGTGTTCTCCCAATTGTTAAATTAAGCGGATGAATGAAATTATAGGGGAGGCTGTTATGAATATCACTTTATGGGTTTTGCAGGGTTTGTTGGCGTTTGCTTTTGGAATGGCCGGAAACATGAAAGCTTTTTCCTATGAAAAGTTCAAGAAACAGGCTGGGGCTCACGCGCCTTCCAAAAATCTGGCTTTATTCATCGGCTTGTGTGAAATCACGGGCGCCATTGGGTTAATTCTTCCCTGGGCAACAGGAGTGGTTCCGGTACTGACTCCGGTAGCCGCGTCGGCTTTGGCCTTGGTGATGATTTTAGGAGTGGGCTACCATCTTCAACTTAAAGATCCCTTTTCAAAAGCGGTTCCCGCTTTGGTTCTTTTCTTTCTGAGCGTCTTGGTCGCGGCCGGCCGGTTTTAAAGGCTAAAACTTAAGGTTCTTTCTTTTTTCCGTTGGTGGCGGACTCTTGCCAGAGTTTTTCGACCTGTTGGTAAGCTTCAAGATCGGAAGTCAGTTTTTGAATCAGCCGGGGAAGACTATTGGGGCCGAGAACCAACCGCAAAGGCGGCTCGGCCATTTCCACGGTTTTCAAAATGACTTTGACGCCGGTAGGCGTATCGCCCAATATAAAATTCGTCCGATATTTTTCCATTTCGTCGTGGAGAAGTTGGTATTCGGGCATGATTTGAGCTTTCGCGATAGATCGGCTGGAAAAGTCCGTAGCGAACCCACCCGGCTCAATGATAGTGACCTTAATTCCGAACGGTTTTAACTCGCTGGCGAGAGATTCAGAAATCCCCTCCAGCGCGAATTTAGATCCGTTATAGATTCCCATCGTCGGGATGCCCAGACGTCCGGCCAGGGAAGAGATGTTCAGGATATGTCCCGAACGTTGTTTTCGCAGGATAGGAAGAACGGCACGGGTAACATTTAAAAGGCCGAATACATTGGTTTCAAATTGATCCCGAATTTCCTTGTCGCTGACTTCTTCAATCGATCCGGTTAAGCCATAACCGGCATTGTTGACCAGCACGTCAATCCGTCCAAAAGCTTTGAGGCTTTCTTGAACGGCGTTTTCTATCCCAGCTTTGTGGGTGACATCCAGTGTCAGTGCTTTGGCGGTTTGTGGATATTTTTGTTCTAAGTCTTTGATTTGCTCAATCTTACGAGCAGTAGCGATAACTTGGTCGCCCTGGGCCAGGGCTTGTTCAGCGATCACCCGGCCGAATCCAGTGGAACAACCAGTGATCAGCCAAACCCGGGAAGTTCTTTGAGTCATTAAGAATCTCCGATAACTTTTATTTTATTCAGAAGACTTAGTATGGGGCGGCGGGCAGCTCAAATACAGAGAGGTATGAAAAATTTCAAACCGGTTGTGTTAATCTTTTCCGTCATTCACTTGGTTATTATTGGAAAGTCCTAAAATGAATTCAAAATATAAAAATCATCTTATTATTCTGATCTTAGGGGCACTCACCACCATCAGTCCCTTTTCGATTGATATGTATTTGCCGGCTTTTCAAAATATCTCGGATCACCTGGGCAGCACTACGGCTCAAGTTTCACTCTCGCTTTCCAGTTACTTTGTGGGGTTGGCGCTGGGACAGGTTTTTTACGGACCTTTCCTAGACCGGTTTGGGCGCAAAAAGCCGATTTACTTTGGATTGGTGCTATATATTTTGGCATCGTTCTTTTGTTTGTTATCAACCGGTGTGAATGGGTTGATTACTGCGCGGTTCTTTCAGGCTCTTGGCGGATGCTCCACTTCGGTGGGTTCTACGGCCATGGTTCGGGATTTCTTTTCGCCAGAAGAAGGCGCTAAAGTTTTTTCGAAGCTCATGCTTATTTTAAGCGTATCACCGCTTTTTGCCCCGACGGTGGGGGGATGGATTGTCGTCGAGTGGGGTTGGCAGGCGATTTTTTTAGTTTTGGCGGTTATCACATCCTTATTTCTGGCGGTCGTTTTCTTTTGGCTTCCCGAAGGGCATCATCCCGACCCCACGGTTTCGTTGAAAGTCGGGCCGATTTTAAAAACCTTTTTGTCTATTTTTAAAGACCCCCGATTTTTCGCTTTCGCGGTATCGGGCGCTTTTTCTTTCGCCGGTCTTTTTACTTATTTGGCGGGTGCCCCCTCCATCTTTTTTGGAACCTTTCACCGTAGCACGAAAACATTCGGACTTATCTTCGCTTTTCTTTCACTGGGTATGATCGGCGGAGGACAAGTTAATATTTTTTTGATGAAGTATTTTTCATCCGAGCAGATCTACAAAACTGCATTGAGAGGCCAGATGTTGATGGCTTTCATTTTTGCGGTCGGAGCGGCGATGAACTGGTATGGCCTTTCTGCGCACATTTTGATTTTGTTTATTTACATTGCTTGCGTGGGACTTACCTATCCCAACGCGGCGGCCTTGGCGCTGGTGCGATTCCATAAAAACGCGGGAAGCGCCGCAGCGCTCTTGGGAACCATTCAAATGGGTGTGGGGGCTCTAGCTTCGGCGGCCTTTGGATTACTCAAGTTTCAACCCAGCCTCTCAGTGGCTGTGGTTTTTGTCCTGACGTCGCTTTTGGGGTTATCCATTTTTCAGCTATCCGTCGGGAAAGCGGATTTGCCCGCTAATGAAAAAGAGCCAAGCCGAGAGAAGCTATTTGAGGATTAAATCCGTTTTTAAAAAATGGCGGAGAGGGAGGGATTCGAACCCCCGTTACGATTGCTCGTAAATCTGATTTCGAGTCAGACGCATTCGACCACTCTGCCACCTCTCCGGGAGGTTGTTGTTAGCTAAAATGGGTTAAGTGGAGGGGTATTCTAGAAGAACTCCTGCTTCTCCGACAAGCAAAGACCGAAGTTATTTAAATCCTCCGTTATTTATGAGAAATTAAGGGAATGAAAAGAACCTCTATCGCTCACCTTCGCCGGGAATATCAAAGCGAAGTCTTACTTGAAAAAAAAGTACCCCATGATCCTTTCAAATTATTTCAGTATTGGTTTACAGAAGCTCTTAAATCCAAAGTTTTTGATGCCAATGCTTTCGCTTTAGCCACCCTATCCCGAAAGGGAATACCCTCTAATCGCGTTGTTTTATTAAAAGGATTCGATCATCGTGGTTTTACTTTTTTTACCAATTACCAAAGCCAAAAAGGACAAGAAATTTCCCATAAGGCAGTAGCCAGTCTGCTTTTCTTTTGGCCTGAATTAATCCGCCAGGTTCGAATTGATGGAAAGGTTGAGAAAATTTCATCCAAAGAATCGGATGTTTATTTTAAAACACGCCCTCGAGGCAGTCAGATAGGAGCTTGGGCATCCGATCAAAGCGAAGTTGTTCCCAACCGTGAGTTTTTGGAAAAACGCGAAAAAGAGTTGGAAGCCAAATATCATGGAAAGCACATCCCCCGCCCTCCACATTGGGGAGGATATCGGGTTGTCCCAAACTCGATTGAATTTTGGCAGGGAAGACCCAATCGACTCCATGATCGGTTACGATATGCCCGGCTAAACAAAGGCGTTTGGCACATGCACCGTCTCTCTCCCTGAATCGAACGGCGTTAACTAGGAAAACCGCATAATGGAAAAATCCGAAACTCAAAGTAAAATCATTCAAACCGCCAGCATTCTGGTGGTGCTGGTTCTTTTTTATGTCGCTCTGTGGGTGCTCCGCCGCGAAATCCATGCCAGTCATTTTGCTGATGTCATTCAGTACATCAAACAAATGCCAACCGAGCAGTTTCTGGTGGTCTTTCTCGCTTCAATGGGAAGTTATTTTGCCCTTACTTTTTATGATGCGCTGGGTTTCTGGAATATTAAAAAATCTTTTGATTACCCAAAAATTGCTTTAACTTCTTTTATTTCTTATTCCTTCAGCCACAATATCGGCGCAGCGGTGATTACGGGAGGTGGTATTCGTTACCGCTTTTACTCGGCCTTGGGTTTAACCGCGGGCGAAACAGCCAATGTGTTGGTTATTTGCGGATCGACTTATTGGGTAGGATTTCTTGCAATGGGATCCGTATTTTTCTTTTTACAACCGCCTGAACTTCCGGATTCGATTCATTTGCCTTTTCATTCTGTATTGCCTCTGGGAATTTTTTGCGGTATTTCTCTTTCGGTTTATCTTTTAATGACTGTTTTTTTAAAAGGGACCTTAATAAATATAAATTTTAAAATCACCAGATGGATAAAGTGGAATATCTTTCAGTTGAAATTCCCGATGCCGTCTTTAAATATCGCTATGGGACAGATGGCTGCTGCATGCTGTGATTGGGTCTGTTCGGGGGGGGCGTTGTATCTTTTGCTTCCTAAAAGTTCTTTAAGTTTTTCATCCTTTTTAGCTATTTATCTTTTAGCGCAGATCGTTGGGTTTTTAAGCCAGGTGCCGGGAGGGTTGGGTATTTTAGAAGCGGTCATGATGATTCTGCTCGAGCCAGTTATTCCCCGATCGGAAGTTTTTGGAGCTTTATTGGCTTTTCGTTTGATCTACTACCTAATCCCTTTTGTTTTGGGACTTGTTTCATTCGCGACTTACGAAATCATCCGCAATAAAGAAGGGTTTAAACGGGCGCTTCAAATTCTCAACCGTTGGGCGCCTGATTTTCTGCCTCATGTTTACGCGGTTCTGGCGTTTCTTTCGGGAGCCATGCTTCTTTTTTCCAACGCGTCACCGGAAGTGAATCGTCAGATGATTTGGTTGAATGAGTTTTTACCGCTTTCTTTTTTAGAAAGCGCGCATTTTTTAACCGGCATGATGGGAGCGTGGCTTTTAGTCTTGGGACGCAGTCTCCAACAAAGACTGGAGAGCGCTTATTATTTCGCGTTGGTTCTTTTAGGTTTAGGGATTTTGGGTTGTTTTTTTAAAGGGTTTGCCTATCAGGAAGCCCTTCTTTTGTTGTGCTTATTTATCGCGCTTTTGTTCAGCCGGGGTTACTTTCGCCGCAAGGGGTCCATTTTTCAACAGAGATATTCCCCTCTTTGGATCACAGTAATTCTTTTCGTTTGGCTGGGATCCATCTGGCTGGGCTTTAATAATTATCGTTATGAAGATTATTCCAATGACTTGTGGACGACGTTTGACATCGTGGAGGATGCGGCCCGCTTTTTAAGATCTAGCTTTGGCGCGACTGCGGTTCTTCTCATTTTTTCCATCATCAGTCTTATCTCTCCCAGTCAGCCAGAAACTGAGTTCCCCAAATCGGATGAATTGGATAAAGCCCAGGAAGCCCTGGGTCATTTCAACAAAAGCTACGCCTGTCTGGCTTTATTAGGAGACAAAGCTCTGCTTTTTAATAAAAAGCGCGATGCTTTTCTGATTTACGCCATTGAGGGTAAAAGTTGGATTGTTTTGGGAGACCCAGTGGGCCATGAAAAAGACAGAGAGGATTTGGTGACCCGGTTTAGGAATCTTTGCCGTATTAAAAACGCGATGCCTGTTTTTTATCAGGTGGATCAAAATCACTTTCAGTTTTATTTAAATTTGGGATTAACGGTTTTGAAAATTTCGGAGGAAGCCCGGGTTGTCTTATCCTCTTTTCAACTGGAAAATGTATCGGCCGACTTAAAAAACACATTTCAGAGATTTAAAGAAAAAGAAGATTATGAATTTGATGTCATTCCATCCGACGGTGTCCAGGCACATATTAAAGAGTTGAGGGCTGTTTCTGAATCCTGGCTCAGTTTTCATAAGACCCGGGAGAAGGGTTTTTCCGCGGGTTTCTTTCAAGCTTCCTACCTTAAAAGATGCCCTGTGGCGGTGGTTCGAAAAGAAGGAAAAATTGTGGCTTTTGCTAATATTCTTCAAAGTCATGGCAAAGCGGAAGCTTCAATCGATCTTTTAAGATCGGTTTCGGAAGAACCAAAATCATTAGATGATTATTTACTTTTAGAAGTCATGTTTTGGATGAAAAATAAAAACTGCCAATGGTTTAATCTGGGAACGGCGGGGATATTAGATATGGAAGAAAGTCCGCTGGCGCCTTTCGAACAGTCCCTAATGGAAATTCTTTCACCCTATATACGGGTTTCGCATTTGACGGAAATCCGCAAAGAAAAAGACAGGTTTATGCCGGAATGGAGCCCCAAATATTTGGCTTATTCGGCGAATTTGTCTCTTGAAGTGGCGTTTAACAATATCGCGTCGCTTATTTCCAGAGGCAATCGGGTAGGCTAAAGATGAAAAAGTTGATGGTCCACCGGATTTTTATTTTTATCTTAGCGATACTGGGTTTGCGGGTTGTCAGCTGCACCACGACTTCTTACGGTGTGATCGCGGAAGGTGAAACGGCTACGCCGGAGGAAGCCGTTTATAACGCCGAGGAATATTTAAATACCCGGCCGAATTGGGATATCGATTGCTCCCATTTTGTTTTGGACTGCTACCATTCCCAAAAGATGAATGATTACTGCCGAACCAACAGTCTCCACCGCAATTTGACCTATACCCTGAACGCGTACCTCCGCGATCAAAAGACCCGCCGTTTGAAATTTTCGGACATTAAACCAGGCGATATTCTTATCTTTAATAAAACGTATGATATGTACCACAACGGACATATCGACGACAGGGATTTTTATACCCACACGGGCATCGTGGAGTATTTTAAAAAGGGACTGGTGGTTTATATCGACGCTTCGTCCGACCGCAAGCCACCCCGCATACACCGCCGCCGGTTCAGTTTTACGGACGACGGGATTAATGAAACCGTGGCACGGGATCCCGCCACGGGCCGGAAAATTCACGCCCGTGAAACCTTTTACGCCGCTTATGCTGTTCCTTAAGGGAGACCTCTTTTGACCTTCTTTTCCAGATGGTTTTGGCTGCCGACGGTTTTTCTGGCGACCCAATGGGTCTATCTGCATACTTTAAATCCTTCTTTTGCCAATGACGATTCGGCCGAAACGATCACCGCCGGAGCGACTTTAGGACTTCAGCATCCGCCGGGTTACGCCCTAGCGGCATTAATTGGCCGCTTAGAATTATTCTTACCGTTAGGTGGCTTCGGATTCCGGGCTAACTGGGGGGCTTCACTATGGGCTTCGTTGGGAGCTGTTTTATTGACCCTGATCGTTTTTTGGATATTAGAGTCTTCCTGGCTTTTAAAAATATCTGATGAGGATCAATGGATCAATTTTTCTTGCGCCGTCATAGGCGGGTTCAGTTTGGCTTTTTCCCCTTTTTATTGGCAAAACGCCTTGAGCACCAAAGGAGGAATTTACTTACTTAGTATTTGTCTCCAACTCGTTGTTTTGTGTTGTTTAGTTTACACCGGTTCAATTAAAAACGCGTCGACAGGCAAAGTTGCAGCATTGTCCTTTTTTCTGACAGGGTTGGGTTTGGCCAATCATTGGGAAACGATGGTCATAATCATTCCCGCGCTTTTTTTGTTTTTTATCCGGAAACAGAAAACAAACTTTGTGAAATGGATCCGGTTGGGCTGCTTTTTGATCCTGGGGGGGTCACCGCTGCTTTACCTGCCGTTAAGAGGTCATTTGAGCCCGGCGCTTAATTTAGGGGCACCTGATACACTTCCGCTGTTTTTAGCGGATTTATCCCGAAATTATTTTAATTACCGTGAAATGACGATAATCGGAGTTGTAGTGGATTGGTTGAGGGGTTCCCTATCCCTCGAGAGCCTATCAGAGATGCTCCGGAAACCTTTTGAAAATAAAACGGCAGCTCTTTTTCTCTATCTGGGTTGGGAAATAGGATGGTTTGGTTTTATTTTTGCCTTGTTCGGAGTGAGACAATGGCGTCATTCAAAGGAAAAAAATATTTTGTATTTTATATTATTGTCCTGGTTTGTGTTGTTAGCCGTGAATTTTTCATACTTTAATGTTTCTCAAGCAACCGATTCGCCTTACATGACCATCAAATTTTTCTTATCCGGTGACTGGATGATTTTTTTAATGTCATCGGTCGCCGTGGCTTTTCTGCTTAAACAATTCAATCATTTTAAAAAGTCATTAAGTTTTTTAACAGCGCTTCTATTGGCCTGTTGTTTGATGTGGAAAGTAAATAACGTTTGGGACGGCGTCAATCAGTCATCCCAAACGGCAACCTACGATTATGGACAAAATCTTCTTAAGTCTTTGCCGGCCAATTCTTTATTTTTCGCCGAGTCCGACGCGGATTATTTTTCTCTTTATTATTTACAACAAGTTGAACACCGCAGGCGGGATGTCGTTATGATTCCCGCTTTCACTCTTTTTGAACCTTGGGGGGTACAAAAAATTGAAAAAGAAAATCCTAGTTTGGGATTAACCGCTTTCTCGATTCCTTTTCCGGATCATTTTGCCCGTATTATTTACGCTTCTTCTGAATTAGTGGTTAAAAACAGAAACCGAAGACCCGTCGCTTTTTCCAATTTCAACGGGGCGTTCCATCTTTATTTCATGAATCGGCAAAAAAACATCAAAGTAATATCTTCGGGATTGGTTTGGCTATTGGATAGTCCAATAACTCACTCAAATTCTTGTTTATCGTCAAGCCGTTTAAGAACTCGAGATTTGGAAAAGAATTCAGTCCAATGGGATGATTCATTGGAAGGTATTCGGCAAGTTTATACTTCAGTGGGATTGAATTTTTAACAAAGGAGATCAGTTTATGCTGTATGTGGTTCTCATTGAGCCGGAAATACCCTGGAACACAGGTAATGTGGGCCGAACCTGCTTAGGCGCGGGGGCAGAGCTTCATCTAGTGGGTCGTTTGGGATTTCATCTTGACGATAAACAGGTGCAAAGGGCGGGGTTGGATTATTGGGAAAAGGTTGTGGTTCACCGGCATGATAGCTGGGAAGCTTTTCTCCAAACGCTTTCCCCTGAAGCGGCGCTCTTTTTCTTTTCTACCAAGGGAGCCAAGTCTTACTGGGATATTACTTTTCCGAAAGACGCTTATCTGATTTTCGGCAAGGAAACCGCGGGTTTCCCGAAGAGTTTCTACGAAATTTATAAAGAGAAGCTGTATCGTATTCCACAGAAGGATGAGTCAATACGCAGTCTCAATCTTTCCACGTCCGCGGGGATTGTTTTATTCGAGGCTGTACGACAAATTCATTTTAATCAGGGAGTTTCATATGAAGAAAGCTAGTATTTTTAAAAGATTTTTGGCGATTTTGATCGATGGACTATTATTTGCCGGTCTTTTTTGGGTGGTTAGAAATCCAGGCGTTCAGCTCTTATCTATTGTTTATGAAACGATCCTCATTTCACAATGGGGTGGATATACGATTGGCAAAAAGATTATGGGAATCAAAGTGGTCAGTATCCCGGGCGGCAAGGTGGATTGGGTGAAAGCTTTTGTCCGATCTATCAGCAAGATTCTTTCTGGATTGGTTTTGTGTTTGGGTTATCTCTGGGCTATTTGGGATCCGCAAACCCAAACCTGGCATGACAAATTGGCCGACACCTATGTGGTCGAAGGCTGAGTAAAAGGAAATCAAATGAGTTTTTCATCCGCAGGCGAATTTAAACATACCAACAGGCTCATTCAGGAGAAAAGCCCCTATCTTCTTCAGCATGCCCACAATCCGGTGGATTGGTACGCCTGGGGCGAAGACGCTTTTCAAAAAGCCCAAAAAGAAAACAAAATAATTTTATTATCCATCGGCTATTCCACCTGTCACTGGTGCCACGTGATGGAGCGGGAAAGTTTTGAAAACGAGGCGACCGCCAAAATTCTAAACGAACGCTATGTGTGTATTAAAGTAGACCGTGAAGAACGCCCGGATGTGGATCAAATTTATATGAACGCGGTTATGCTTTTAACCGGCCAAGGCGGCTGGCCTCTTAATGTTTTTCTCACACCCGAATTACAGCCCTTTTATGGGGGTACTTATTTTCCACCGGATAGCCGCTATGGGCGGCCTGGGTTTCCGACTGTGCTGGCTGATGTGGCCCGGACCTGGGAAACTAAACCGGATGAAATACGAAAAGGCGGCCAGCAATTAACCAGTTATATCGCCGGTTCCCAGGCGGATCATTCCGGGGGCACGCTTAATCAGTCGGTTCTTGATCAAGTGAAAACTTACGCACTTCATTCGTTTGATAAGAAAGACGGCGGGTTCCGCAGCGCTCCCAAATTTCCCCCTTCTATGCTTTTGAGTCTGCTGATGAGGATTTACCGTCAGCATCCCGATCCAGCATTGCTTAACACGATTGAAGTGACATTGGACAAAATGGCCCAGGGCGGCATTTACGACCAAGTGGGCGGGGGATTTTCCCGCTATTCCACCGATAACGAATGGCTGGTACCGCATTTTGAAAAGATGCTCTATGACAACGCGCTTCTTTCCCGAACTTATCTAGAAGCCTACCAATTAACCGGTAAGCAAGAGTACGCCCGAATTGCCCATGAGGTTTTTACTTATCTCTTAAGAGACATGACTGATGCCCAGGGTGGCTTTTACAGCGCTGAAGACGCGGATAGCGAAGGACATGAAGGTAAGTTTTACGTCTGGAATCCTGACGAAATCAAAGCCATTTTAGGTGATAAAGACGGTTCTCTATTCTGCCAATTATACGGTGCGACAGACCATGGCAACTTTGAGCATGGCCAAAGCATTTTTCACCTGAAGGCGGATTTACCTTCCTCTTTAGAAGCTTTCAGCAAAGATAACGTTTGGTGGAAATCTTCTGTAGAAAAGGTTTTAGCCGTCCGTTCGAAACGGATTCGACCTCACCTGGACGATAAAATTCTGACCGCCTGGAATAGTTTAATGATTTCGTCCCTGGCTCATGGATATCAGGTTTTGGGCGATCAACGTTATTTGGAAGCCGCGGAAAAAGCGTCCACTTTTATTTCGAAAAACCTTTTTAAAGAGGGGCGATTATTAGCCTCTTACCGGCAAGGTCCGTCGGATATTCAGGGCTATATTGATGATTACGCTTTTTTCCAGGCGGCACAACTGGATTTATACGAAAGCACTTTTAATACGGACTATCTTAAAAAGGCAATTAGCCTTGAAAAAGAGATGGATCGGCTGTTTTGGGATGAAAAGGGCGGCGCCTATTATTTCAACGGTTCGGACCAAAAGGATCAAAACCGTCTTTTGACCCGAACTAAAGAAGCCTATGACGGGGTCATTCCTTCCGGTAATTCCATGGGGGCTCTTAATCTTTACCGTCTAGCCGAGTTAACCGGCGATAAAGCTTATCGGGACAGAGCTGACGCTATTTTAAAATGTTTCTCTGGTGATTTGGCCAAGAGCGGCTCCAACTTTCCGCTGATGCTTCAAGCTTTTCAATTTGATTTTGGCGGTCCAGCTGAAATTTTCGTGGCGGGTTCTCGAAACGAGTCGCAAAAGATTCTTGAAATGTTGTGGAAAACCTTCCTGCCGAACAAAGTTTTGATCTTTTCTGAAGATAAAGATATCAAAGATTTAACTCAACTTGTTCCCTGGGCGGAAGGCCGTCAAAGCCAGGGCGGCAAGCCGACGGTTTTTGTCTGCGAGAATTACGAATGCCAATTACCGACTACGGATGAGCAAAAAGTTTTGGAATTGATTCAGAAAAAATAAGGAGACCACGATGGGTATGATAAAAGAATTCAAAGAGTTCGCGGTAAAGGGCAATATGGTGGACCTGGCGGTGGGTATCATCATCGGCGGAGCTTTCGGTAAGGTGGTATCCTCGGTGGTAGCTGATTTGTTGATGCCGCCTTTGGGTTATTTGATCGGTGGGATCAATTTTACCGACATCAAAATTCAGCTTAAAGCACCTGTTTTGAATCTGGCGACGGGCCGAACTACACAAGAGGTAACGATTAACATCGGCAATTTCATCCAATCCTTGGTAGATTTTGGAATTATCACTTTTGTGGTTTTTTTGCTGGTGAAGGGGATCAACCGCATGCAACGTAAGGAAGCGGAGGTTCTAGTGCCGACAAAAGATCAAGAACTCTTAACCGAGATTCGGGACTTGTTGAAAAAGAAATAGTTATTTGAAAGCGGCTTCTTGAAAACAATCGATTTTTGCGTTGAAAGTTACGGCCACCGAGAACTTTGGGGAACCTTAACGGTACCGGAAAAGGCGACCGGTTCCCCCATTTTGATGGCTCATGGTTTACTGGGTTTCAAAGACTGGTCTTTTTTCCCCTATATTTCCCAGATGTTTGTAGACGCTGGTTTTCCGACCATTCGGTTTAACTTCTCAGGTTCGGGTATGGGTCCTCAAATCGACGGGCCTTTTGAGAATCTTGAATCTTTCCGCCAAGATACCATTACCAGACAAGTAGAAGATCTCCGTTCCATCATCCAATGTTTGATTCAGGGCAAGTTTGAACCGGATCTTCCAGCTCAAAAGAGCGTCCTATTGTGGGGTCATTCCCGCGGCGGAGCTGTTTCCATCTTGTCGGCGGCTAATGCGCCCCACGTTCAAGCGATTGCGACCTGGTCCACCATTGCCAGGGTGAATCGTTATCTATATGAAGCTAAACAGGCTTGGCGCAAACAAGGATTTTCGGGGGTAGAAAGTTCTCGTACGGGACAATTGTTGAAATCATCGGTCGAATTTCTGGATGACGTAGAGCAATGGGGAAAACGGGGAGATGTTCCTACGGTTCTCCACCGTCTTAAAATCCCTGTGTTTTTACTCCATGGAGCGGAAGATACCAGCGTCTTGCCGGACGAGTCGGAAAGTTTGGCGGCTATTTATCCTCAAGCGCGGTTATCCATTTTGGCCGGAGCGAATCACAAGTTTAATTCGGATCATCCTTTTACCAAACCCAGCGAAGTTTTGATCCAGGCTACTCAAAAGACTTTGGATTTTTACCGGGATATCGGTTTGGCGACTAAAGAATGAAGAAAAGCCCCAAAGTAGTTCGTTCAATTTCATTGCGGTTAAAAGACTTCCCCGGATTTTCTCAAAAAAACCTTAACGGTTTAAAAAAATACTATCAAAGCCAATTAAAAGCTCATCCCGAACCTGAAAAACGGGTTGGCTGGAAAACGGCCGAGAGCCAGAGAGTTCGTTTTGAAGAATTTACCCGGGTTGGACCTTTGAAAGGTTCCAAAATACTGGATGTTGGCTGCGGATTAGGAGCTTTTTGGGGTTATCTTCAAGAAAAAGAAATCACTGTTACATACACCGGAATTGATTTGTTTCCTGAAGTCATCCAGGAAGCTCAAAAATTTTATCCGGACGCCAAGTTTGAAGTTCGTCATATTCTGGCCCGCCCTTATCCAGCTCGAACCTTTGACTATTCGTTTCTTTCCGGGGTGTTTAACGTCAAAGTGAAAGACAATTGGCTCTATACGAAAACCATGCTTCGGCAAATTTTGCTGCAAACCAAGAAGGCCGTAGCTTTTAATATTTTAAACGCAGATTCGGGTCTCAAAGAATCAAACCGATTTGTCGTTACCCCTCAGGAAATTACGGCGATGGCCCGAAGTTTGGGAGTCAAGAAAACTCATTTGTTGGATCATTACCATCACCTGGATATCACACTTTTTTTGTATCGATAAAATTAAACCAAAACCAAATCAAGGCCTTCATCATCGAAGGACTAAATGAATTTAGGAAAGCGACGCTCGAAAAAGGCGAATTCCCCAAAATTTACTGGAAAAAAATGACGTTTATCCCATACACTCTTGGCATGAAATCCGGACCTTTACATCGAATTATTTCTTTGGCACCCCCTCTTACGGAAATATTAGGATATTTGGGTTTTTCCCACCAGGTTACGGAAATGGCCGATTATTTTGATGAAACTCCTTCTACAGAAGAAGAAAACCACCCTGAGTATTGGTATACCATGGCGGAAGAAAGGGTTATGAGTCTTCATCCCGAAATCGTTTTAACCCTTTTTGCCGGTCAATGGGAGCTTCACAAACGATTCAAAGAAATGGGGTTAAATACCCTTCATTTGGAGCCGCGCTCTTTAAGAGAAGTGGAAGATACTTTTCGTTTGATCGGCAAAGCGGTGGGCGCGACCGAGGAGGCTCGTCAACTGGCTTTGGATTTCGCGGGAGGGTTGGCGGGACTTAAAGAAAAGGTTCCCGGCGGAGTTTATCGGCCCAAACTTTATTGCGAAGAATGGAGCCAACCGCCGACGGCGCCGGGAGGATGGTATCCGGATCTGATGTCGGATGCGGGGGGGCATTATTTCCCCATGTTGTCGAAAGAAATCAGCCGGGTAGTTCGGTTGGAAGAAATGATCATGTTTGACCCGGAAATCATTATTTTTGCCATTCGGGGAACTGACGGTGTGTCTTTTAACCCGAACGACGCTTTAAAGCGGATGGGGTGGGAAAAGATCAACGCGATAAAAAAACGCCGTCTTTATACTATCGATCCCTCCATATTAAACCGGCCCGGACTTCGGCTGATTGAAGGGGCCAAAGCGGTTCAGCAAATTATGGGACAGAATTTTTGGGGTTGGCCTTTGGCCAACTCGCCTTTATTCCGAAAAGTCCTAGATTAACTTAAGTTTTTTGTAATCAGAGGCCTAGGCCCTGATACAAAGACAAATTAAAGAATTTGGTTTGAGGAGTTTTTCTGAATAGTCCATCTTTTGAGCGCCCATTTGAAATACCTCCCGAAATTACTTTTGTTGTTCTACCCAAAGGTATCGCCGAGTTTCATCATTTGCCCCTTCATGTGCCGGTTTGGGTGAAGAATCAAAAAGAAGCTGAGAAAAAGGGTTATGATTTTTCCGAAGGTTCCCGCGTGATGGAGCGTCTTCTGCAAGCCTCTCCCACGGTGCCAGGCGCTTACCTTTATCAGCTGTTTGTCCGCAAGTGGTCCAAGTTGATGGAGCTCAATCCCTATTTCGCCAAGGGCCGTATCGCGGAAGCGATTTCCAAACTCATTGAGATTTTAGAAATTGATCCCGAATGTCCTTTGACCGCATTTCAACTGGGATACTGTTTTCGAGTCACCGGTGAATTGGAAAAATCCGAATCCTTCTACCGCCAGGCCTTACGGATGGCCCCGGAAGCGGGATGGATTTACAGCAACCTGGGCCGGACCTACCGGGTCATGGGTGATAAAGCCAAAGCGGTAGGGGTTTTTTGGAAGGCGCTTGAACTTTTACCGGGTGATCAATTCGTTTTGGAACAATTGGTGGAGTTGGGTGAACTTTTTATTGTTCCAAAGCCGGATTCTTCAGAAGCTCTTTTCGTCAAGCGGCCGGATTATGAACGCAAAATGAAAGAAGCGGTTGAAAAAGAGACCGATCCCGTTAGTTTGATGGGGTTAGGTTGGAAATTGCTTCAAGATCGATTAGTGGATCTGGCCAGCCAATCTTTTCAAAAAGTGTTAGAAAACGACAAGCAAAATTCGGACGCTTTACTGGGTTTGGGAACCTCTCATTTGGAAGCGGGACGGTATAAGGAAGCCGATCAAATTTTGACCGACTATTTGGATGAAAATCCCCAATCGGTCACGGGACATTTGAATTTATTTAAAGTTTATTTGGCCGAGAATGAAGAGGAACTGGCCTGGCAGGAACTGCAAACGGCGGTTCTTTTAGATCCCAACCGGTTAGACGTCTTGAGGCAGCTTTATTTTCTATTTCTGGAAGCAGACCGCCGGGATGAGGGGATGGAGTGGATTGAGCATTTAATCGATGACGTACCGGCCAGCTTCGGCCCTCTTTTGGTCAAAGCCTGGTGTTTGAATGAGGCGGACCAGTGGGAGGAAGCGGAAGAAGCCTTGAAAATGGCGCTTCAAAGAGCTCCGCATAACGAGGAGGCGCTTCTTTTTTATACCGCCGAACTGGGCCGAAGGGAAAAAACCGACGAGCTGATCCAGGTGATTTTAAATGAACCAGAACCCCGGTCGCTTTCATTAACCATTAACCTGGTTTTGGCCTATACGCGTACTGGCCGTCTGGCGGAAGCTAAAAAAATATTAACTGAGTTTTTAAACCGGAAAGGTTTGCCGCTGGAAGACCAACAGAAGGCGAAAGCCTTATTGAGCGAAATCGAGAAGGAAGATTAGTTTTACTCTTTTTTTACGGCCGCGTAAGTTTGCTTGGCGGTTAGCACGAATAACCCCGACATAAAGAAAACCAAGTCTCTCAGAACCGTCCAACCCGTCAGTTTTTCCGTAGCGTCCATGGCAAAACAGCCGCAATTCATTTCGGTTCCCTGAGCCAGGTTCCAGGCCAGAGCCAGAGTATAGATTCCCATGAGAGAACAAAAAACAAAGGCTGCGCCCCGCCATTGAAAGCCCAGCGAGAGGCAAAGACCGGTGAAAAATTCGAGCCAGGGAATGACGACCGCAGCAAGGGGCAGCAGATCAGCCGGTAGAACATGATAATTCTCGATGACCTTTAAAAACTTATCCGGATCACCCAACTTGTCCGAACTGGCGTAAATCAAAAGAATTCCGCAGGCTACTCTCAGTAGACTTTGAAAAATCAAAACTATGTTCCATTGAGGAGACGAAGTCTTCATGGCTGATCTCCCTTGTTGATAGGGTAGTTGGCTTTCTTCCATTCGGGCCAACCGCCAAAAAATACTTTGACGTTGGTATAACCTTGATCGATAAGCGCGTTGGCCAGATGCAGGGAAAGCTCGCAGGAAGAACCGTGGCAATAAGCGATCAGCTCCTGATTTTTATCTTTTAACTGGGGCAAAACCAGAGGAGCGAATTTTTCAAAGTCGTCGGCGTAAAACTCCAAAGCCCCGGGAATATGACCTTCGGCATATTCCTCGGGAGACCGGGCATCCAGAAAGATGGAGCTTTTTTGGTCGAAACGGCTTTTAGCCCCTAACAGACTCAGACGAGGCATTTGATCGAGCGCCAAGTTGGTTGGTGTCGCGGAAACCGAGGCGGATTTGGAAGAAACTGTTTTCCATCCGGCGTAACCCGAAGAGGTTTGGTTTTTCTTCAACAAGTCTTGAAGGTGGTAACTTTTAGTTTGTTCCACTTTCAGGGGAATTCCATCAGAGTAAAAGGTGTTGAAAAGCACCGCGAAAAAAGCGGCAAAAACAAATAGATTCCAGGCTTCCAGAAGAGATTTTTTCCACGGAATGGAAGAAGCCGGACTAGCGGACCTTTTTGAATTCAACTCAAACCCCTTGGAGTGCTCGATCGATAATTATGAGAATATACGGTTCTATTGAAAGGGCGCAAGTCCGAAAGAGGCATTTTCGCCCATCAGACCCCGCCTTCTTGTAAAATACCCGTCATTGTCCCTGGAGAAAAAATGAAAACTGAATTTAACCTGAGCCGGCAAAATATTTTTGTCATCGCTTTTTTCGCGCTTTTGGCTGTTCTTCTCAGCATGCTTTTGTCCCTTTTGGAACCTTTTATCGGTTCTTTCATGTGGGCTACCATTTTAGTGATGGTCTTTTATCCGCTTTATTCCCGGTTTTTGAAATGGACGGGAAACCACCCGACCCTGGCGGCTCTTTTCACCACCCTATTCGTTCTGGCCTTTTTAGCGTTGCCTGGTTTTTTTATCATTATGAATTTGGCCCGGGAAATACCCAACGCCTATGACTTTATTTCCAACAGCCAATGGGACCAGAAAAGCCTCTGGGTCATGGACAAACTGAAGTCACTGAATATCGGGGCCTGGCTTCAAAACTGGGGAATTGATTCCACTCAAACCGATTCCGTGATGCAAAAAGAAATCACAGCGAACCTTCAACGATTCGCCGATCTTCTTTTACAGAAAGTCACTGAAATTTTTAATAATCTTCCCCTATTTTGTCTTCAGATCGTGTTTGTGACGGTCGCCGTATTTTTCTTTTTTAGAGACGGCTCCCGGCTGGCGATCCGGGCTATTGAGTTTCTGCCTCTGGAAAAGGGGTATCAAAAGAAAGTGTCCCATACCTTTTCCGTAACCGTGACCGCGGTGGTCCGGGCGGTTTTTCTATGCGCGCTGATTCAAGGGGGTATGACCGGAATCGGTCTTTACGCGGCGGGCGTGCCTTTGCCGATTCTTTTGGGATTGGTCGCATTTGTGAATTCTTTTATTCCTTTTTTAGGAGCGGCATCGGTTTGGATTCCGGCTTGTGTCTGGCTCTTATACCAAAACCAGCCCATGGCGGCTTTGGGGCTGGGGTTGTGGGGAATTATTATCACGGCGGTAGATCAAATTTTGAGGCCTTGGTTGATCGGCAAAGAAGCCAAGCTTCCGGTCTTCTGGCTTTTTTTCACCACTATCGGCGGGCTTAAAGTTTATGGTTTTATCGGCATATTTTTGGGACCGATTATTCTTTCGATGGGCATGGCCTTTTTGGCGATTTACCGCGAAATTTATTTGAACACTTCTAAAACCACAAAAAGCGGGAGTTAGTCATGATTCAACCCTGGAAACAGAAAAACGATCATATCGCCTATGATTGCGGTTTTTTTCAGGTTCACGTCCAGCAAAGCGCCTCTCCGGTGACGGACAAGGAACATCCCTTTTATGTTCTCCACACCTGGGACTGGGTCAATGTGATTGCCCTGACAGATGACGGAAAAATTCCCATGGTTTATCAATACCGCCATGGATCAAAGGAATTTAGTCTGGAAATTCCAGGCGGAGCGGTCGATAAAAAAGACGGTGACGCTTTAGAAGCGGCTCAAAGAGAGTTGCTGGAAGAGACCGGTTATGAAGCGCGTGAGTGGCATTCTTTAGGAAAGTTGAAACCCAATCCCGCTATTTTAAACAATACCTGCCATATTTATTTGGCCCTGGGCGCGAAAAAGGTATCCGATCTGGATTTGGATGAAGCGGAAGAATTGGAAGTTCGTTTACATGAATTGCCCGAAGTAAAACAAATGATGCGAAAAGGCGGTATTCAACACGCTTTGGTTATTGCCGCATTTGAATTATTTGATCTTTTTCAGGAATCAAATCCCCGTCTTTTTAAGTCTTAATTTTTGGCTTTATACACAGTTTTCCAACGTCTAAAAATCAAATGCCCCCTTGCAGCCCCATTTCAACAAGCGTAGTTTATTTCTAAGGGCATTCCCCGATGTCTGATAGAAAGAGGTGTTTTTATGTCGCGCGTTTGTGTTTTTATTGACGGAAGTAATCTTTATTTTGCTTTAAAGCGTAATAACAAGATGACACGGGTTGATTATTATCAACTCTCCCTCGCCCTGGCGGGCGATAGCCGAAAATTGGTTCGAACCTATTATTACAACGCTACTTTTGATACAAACCATTTTTCAGACAAGGCAAAAAGCCAGCAGTCCTTTTTTGACTCCTTAGATCGTACGCCTTACCTCGAACTGAGGCTGGGCCGTATTATTCAAAACCGGGAGGGCCACCGCATGGAAAAAGGCGTGGATGTTCTCATGGCGGGCGATATGGTTTATTACGCCGCCAGGAATTTTTATGACACGGCCATTGTGGTGACGGAGGATCAAGATTTCTCCCCAGCGATGAATCTAGTTAAAGAACTGGGCAAGCAGGTTGAATTGGCCGTTTTTCCGGACGCTCAAAGCCGGGAAATGATACGGGCCGCGGATAAAATCGTGAATCTGGACGAAGTGGTGAAATCTCATTCATCTCATATTTTTCCGCCAACTCAGGCGACCGATGTTCATCCAAATGAGGACATGGGGTTTGAGGGTTAATCCGGCTAAAAGATAAGGTGGCTTCTTAATAGAGGCCGCCTTTTTTATTAAAACCGGCAGTTAAAAAAGCGAAAGCTGTTTGTCTGAAAAAAATTCCCGCCAGCGGTTTTGAAAGCCCCATTTTTCCCGATAAAGCTTAACTTTTTCGAAAAGATTTTTAATGTATTCATCCGGCGGGTAAGTCCTGGAACTGTAAAGCTTGATCGTTTTTTGAAAGAGGTCTTTTTGATGGGTCTTCAGCGCCTGAAAATAATAACCTCGAACCACCTCGCCCCTAAGGCGCAAAACGTTGTAAACAAAGTAATCGACCCCAATCTCCACAGCGGTTTTTACCATGGCCTCAATGGCCTCGTCGGTATCGGTCACAAAAGGAATAATGGGCATTAAGTGAATGCCGCAGGGAATACCCGCGGCTTTTAGTTTTCTTAAAGCTTCCAGACGCCGTTCGATAGAGACGGCGTGAGGTTCTAAAAATTTTTGTAAGGCCGGATCCAGGGTTGTCATCGTCATGGCTACGGCGCATCCGGCTTTATCCGCGATTTCCTTCAGAATATCCAGATCCCGAATGACCAAGTCGGATTTACTGGAAAAAACTACAGGCCAGGAATGTTTGGCGAAAACGTGAAAAGCCTTGCGGGCCAGTTGATATTTCTTTTCAGCCGGTTGGTAAGGGTCTGTCACGGCGCCCAGACTGACCCAATCTTTTTTCCGCCGGGGATTCGATAATTCCCGCTCTAAAACCTCGATTAAATTCACTTTCACCTGAATCTTCCGCTGAAAATCGAAAGAGTTTTGGAAACCTAAAAACCAGTGGCTGTACCGGGCGAAGCAATAAGGGCAACCATGCCGGCAGCCGCGGTAAAGATTCAGGGTGTAATAAAAAGGGTTGGAGCCATAAGGCCTGCGGACATGATGCAAGGCGGATTTGACTTTGATCTCGATATATTCCACTTCTTTAGGATTGTCATCGACTTCAACGAAGGAGGGGGAATAGGAGGTGGATAAAAAAGGATCGGTCATGAAACACCTCTCAAAATAAAAAGCCCGGCTCGAAAAGAAGAACGAGCCGGGCCAATGGTTTACAGAATGTTGAAAAATTCAAAAATCAAATTTTTCATATTTTCGTCGCGAATTAAATCTTTTTTGAAAGGGTTTACAATAATTCGTTCCCACCCCGTGGCTGTAGATAGAGAACTGAAAATTTTCAGTTCTCTATTAGGGTTTGAATTTAACGAGGGCTAAAGACACCGACCACTTTGCCGATAATCCTAAAATCCTGATCCTGGGTAATCACGATAGGGTCATATTTGGGATTGGCCGGTTCCAAAGTAATTTTGGAGCTGGTTTTTCGGAAAGTTTTGACGGTGGCTTCGCCTTCAATGAGAGCCACCACAATTTCCCCCGGAGCCGCGTGGGTGGTTTGCTGCACAATCACCCGGTCGCCCGGCAAAATGTGGGCGTTCACCATGGAATCGCCTCTTACGGTTAAAGCGAACAAATTGCGTCCGCCCCGCGCCATAGAAGGATCCACCACCAAAGTGCCCTCCCGGTTTTCTTCCGCCAGCAAGGGCAACCCGGCGGCGACTTTACCCAAGATGGGAATGGAAATACCCGTTACAGTTGGTTCGGCTAAACGCATTCCCCGGGCGATATGTTCATCCCGCTCCAAATATCCTTTTTCTTCCAGGGCTAATAAATGCTTGCGGGCGCTTTGAGGGGAGTTCCATTTAAAGTGCCTCATCACTTCGCGCACCGTGGGCGAGCGGTGACTTTCCTGCAGATGTTTTTGAACGTACTCAAGCACCGATCGCTGAGTGTCGGTCATCGCTTCGTCGGATGGCGCCATGTCGAGTCTCCTTTTTTGAAAAACTATTTGATTTAGAATACGATTGTATACTAGTATACGAGTGTATTCTAAGTCAAGCGAAAAGGGAGGCGCGAATGGTTGAAATAGACCTTAAACAACATCAAAAATCAGGCGTTCGCCCCAAAGAATTACCCGGTCATCTAGGGCACCGCGGCCGTTTACGGGAAAAATTCGCCGCCGCGGGAGCGGAAGCACTCCAGGATTACGAGCTTTTAGAACTGCTTTTAACTTATTCGATCCCCCATCGGGACACCAAGCCTTACGCCAAAAAATTGATGGCGGCTTTTCAAAGTTTGCGTCGGATTATCGAGGCGGATTTATCCAGTCTTCAATCCCTGGGCGGATTGCCGCTTCAAAGCGCTTTGCAATTGAAAGCCATGGGCGACCTGTTCAGGCTGGCCCATCGGGAAGATTTTAAAAGGGGCCGGGTGGTTTCCAGTCCCGACCACGTGACCGCTTTTCTGAGGGAACAAATCGGCAGCAAACCCCGGGAGATTTTCACCGCTCTTTTTCTCGATCACCGTAATCATCTTTTGGCCTTTGAGCATCTGCAGGAAGGCACCGTGGATCACACCGCCGTGTACCCCCGTGAAATTTTAAAGCGGGCTTTGGAACTGGGCGCCACCGGACTCATCTTGTCGCACAACCATCCGGCGGGAAGTCTGGAAGCGTCCGAGGGCGACAAGCAATTGACCCGGCAGATTTTATCCGCGGCCCGGGCCATGGGCATCACCATTCACGATCACTTAATTGTGACAACCGAAGGACATTATTCATTCCGCCAGGCGGGATTACTTTGAATTGGGAGGTATGTGATGAAAAATGAAATGACGAAACTTTTAAGGATGATCAGCATCTTTAAAATGAATCTCAGCCGGTGGCCGAAAAACGCGGCCGAGCTGGTGGGCTATGTCCATCAGCAGGGCTGGACCGTGGATGTGAGTTCCTATTACACGCTGAAATTCAAACCGGTTTCTGAAACCGCCTTGTCTATCGAGATGGCCTGGCCTGCGCCGGGCAATTGGTTAACCCGGGTGAGAACGGAAATGGAATTGAAAAACACCCTGCCTGAAAATGGGTTTGACTGGGTTTTAAAAACAAAAACCCTGTCTCCCGAAAAACGGAAGACAACGTCTTATTGTTTTATTCAGCCAACCCCCCGGCTGGCCCGAAGAAAATCCGCTTAAAGATGTCATTGCGAGGAGTGCGCCGCGAATAGCGGCGCGCTTACAACGAAGCAACCCCAGTGACGGATGCTTAAATGTCATATTACGTTTATCTCACCACAACCAAAAACAATACGGCTATCTATACGGGTGTCACCAACGACCTGAGAAGAAGAATGGCCGAACATAAATCCCCAAGCGGTTTCGGATATACGAAGAAATACAATGTTAATAAGTTAGTTTTTTATGAAGTTCACGATGAAATTGTTGAAGCCATTAAAAGAGAAAAGCAAATCAAAGGCGGGTCGCGCCAAAAAAAGATCAAGTTGATTTACAGGATGAATAGAAATTGGAAAGATTTAGCGGAAAAGCTATAAACAAAGAAAAGACCAAAGGCATATTTAAAATATGGTTGCTTCGTCATGAACGTCCCCCTATTCGGGGGACATTCCCCGCAATGACATTCTTAAACTTTTGGCGCCGCGGGTTCTTCTTTTTTGATATCCAAGTTCATGCCCACAATGTTGGCGCCCGCGTCCACATAAAGAATTTCGCCGGTTACCGCTGAAGACCAGGAGCTGGCTAAATAAACTGCTGTGGAGCCTACTTCGTCCTGAGAAACGTTGCGGCGAAGGGGAGTCATTTCTTCCGAGGCCTTCAGCATGCTCTTAATCCCGCCAACCGCCGAAGAGGCCAAAGTCTTAATCGCGCCAGCCGAAATGGCGTTGACGCGGATGTTCTTGGGTCCCAAATCATAAGCCAGGTAACGAACGTTGGCTTCCAAAGCGGCTTTTGCCACGCCCATCACGTTGTAATTGGGGATCACCTTCACCGAGCCGTAATAAGTTAAGGCGATAATACTGGCGCCGTCATTCAACAAAGGAACGGCGGGGCGGGTTATGGCAATCAAGCTGTAGGCTGAGATATCCAGGGCCAAATGAAAGCCCGCGCGGCTGGTATTAGTAAAAGTACCGGTCAAATCGTCCTTATTAGCGAAAGCGATACAGTGAATCAAAATGTCAAACTTGCCCCAGGCTTTTTCCACTTCTTTATAGAGGGCTTCAATCTCACTGTCTTTCGAAACGTCGCAGGGAAGAACCAGCGTCGCGTTGACGGATTCGGCCAGGGGGCGCACCCTTTTTTCCAAGGCCTCGCCCAGAAAGTTAAACCCCAGTTCGGCGCCCTCGGCGTGGAGAGCCTTGGCGATACCCCAGGCGATGGATCGGTCATTGGCCACACCAAAGACAAAAGCTTTCTTTCCAGTCAGTAATCCCATTGCAATTCCTCCAATAATTCTCGATTAGCGCATGCCGATCTTCTTTTAAAATTTCTAAGAGATCGGTATAGCACTGATTTCCTTAATTCTCCTATGGAAAATCAGCGGCATTAACTTAACGTTTTTCAAGGGCACTTTAAAGCATAAAAGGCCTGGTCAATATCATTTATGTATTGATAACCCCCTGTCGCTGAGAATAATGAGATCAACGCTATACCGATGAGGTCTGTCATGATTAAACACATTGTTTTATGGAAGCTTAAAGAAGATGAGGCGGGCTGGTCCAAGCAGGAAAACGCTTTTGAGTTGAAACGGCGGCTTGAGGCTTTGAAAAATAAAATTCCTGAAATTCTGGAGCTGGAAATAGGGTTTCCCATTGAGAAGGGTGAAACCGTTTCAGACGTCGCGCTTTACAGTCTTTTTGAAAATAAAGAAGGGCTGCAAGCCTATCAAAAGCATCCGGATCACCAAAAGGTTGTGGAATTTGTTAAGCAGATCGCCGTCGAACGCCGGGTTGTGGATTACGAGATTTGACAGATTGTTGAAAAAGTCCAAAAAGAGACTTTTTCTTATTAACGAACGAACCACCAAGAAATGTTTTTTTAGTGGTTCGTTCTAACGCATGCCTGTCGACAGGATGTTGAAAAAATAATTTTCGACATTCTGTTAAAAATATTGGAGAAAATTATGCCTAAAGCCGCGTCCCCTAAAAAAATAAAAGCCTCCGCCAAAACAACGCCGGTCAAAAAAACAGCTCTGGCCGCTAAAGCCGTTTCGAAAACTGCGAATTTAAAAATCGCCACCTTCAACGCGAATTCCATCCGCGCCAGACTGGGCATTGTTCTCGACTGGCTCAAAAAAGAAAATCCGGATGTGTTGGCGGTGCAGGAAACCAAAGTGCAGGATCACGAATTTCCCAAGGAAGCGATTCAGGCCGCAGGATGGAACGTGATTTTTCACGGCCAGAAAAGCTATAACGGAGTGGCTTTTATCTCAAAAAAGCCCATGACGATTATCGAAAACAGGCTTTACCCCAAAGATAACGAAGAGCAGGCCCGTTTTTTGGTCAGTGAAATCGACGGGGTTAAATTGATTAACACTTATATTCCGCAGGGATTTGACATTGAGTCGGAAAAGTACCAATACAAACTCAAATTTTTCGCGGATGTTAAAAAGTATTTTGATAAGAACATTTCCAACGACACGCCGGCTTTATGGATGGGCGATCTGAATGTGGCCCCCACCGAGATCGACCTGAATAATCCGAAAGGCAACAAGGATCATCCCTGTTTTCATATCGACGCGCGAAACGCCCTGGCAGACGTGATGAAAGGGAAGTGGACCGACTTATTCAGAGAGAAGGAAAAAGGGCCGGGTCACTATACTTTTTGGGATATGCGCCAGCCCCAAGTTTTTGAGAGGAATTTGGGTTGGAGAATTGACTTCATTATGGGCACACCGCCCATGGTATCCCGGCTTCAAAAAATCTGGATTGACACCAAGCCGCGGGGTTTGGAAAAGCCATCCGATCACACCTTTTTGATCGGCGAGTTTTCCAGGTAATTGGGTTACCAGACAAAGGTCTTAAACTCTAAATAGTCCGCTGGGGGCTGATTTGACTAATCCCGTCAATGGGTGGATAATAAACGGGTAGACAACTTGTTTAGGCGATAAAAGTTTAAGTTTTTACCTTCTTTTCTGGGGTTGCCGCTCCGGTGTTTTTATACACTTCCTCATTATCAACATTCTTCAACATTGACTTTAGGAGCGGCGCGGCATGATTTCACAACCACCCCATACACACTCTTTTTTAAAACGTGTTATCCGGCGTTTGGGTCTTGATTCCAAACAAGACAATTATTTTTTCCGTATGCCCAACTTGAAATCCTCCAAGGGATCCTTTATCGCTTTGGCGGCAGTTTTCATGGTGGTGGTGGCAATCTTAATTCCGGTGGGGATGGTTTTACTCAATTCAGTTCGAACTAATACCCAACAGGCTCAGGAATTTGTGGCAGGAGCTCAGAACGCGGCCAAAGCCGGGCTAGAAGACGCTTTGGGATATTTTGTCCGGCAAAAGGTACTAATAACCGCTTTTTCCGGTAATGTTACTGCGGGCGCTACACCGACTTACGTGGCTGGTGTTTCTTATGTAGATCAACCATTTAATCCCCAATACAATGCCTCTAATCCCGAATACTCGGATACCTTTCAGGCTACTGTTACCGGACCTGGAATGGCTCACGCCTTTTATGGACTCTGCAACGAATATTCGGTAGATGCATATTCTAATACCATTCCGGCGGCGGGACATTCCGCAGTTTATTATGCCCGCTATGAAGTCGCGGAACAGACGAACCCTGTTGTCACCCCGGCGCCGACGCTTAATCCCCAGGCGGTTCACGATATCTCAGGACTCCGGGAAGCGAATTATGTCAATGGAGATGGTTTAGTCTGGGGCGTTAACAGTACGGGTTATATTTACATGCGTCATGACTACACCATGGACAGTTACGGAGAATGGCTTGTTCCCTACAATGTTTCCCCCAATAAAGTCCTGGCGACGGCCAAAGCCTACACCGAGTTCAGAAAACTATCCTGTAATTTACCCAATACCATCGTGGGAGACGCAGCGGTATATTGCAGCAACGCGACAAACGTCAACCTCAACGGTTTTTCCTATCTGAACGGAAAAGTCGCGGGCGGTTACGCTTTGTGCGCCATGTCAGGAACAGTCACGGCTCCCAACGGCGCGGGGACGACTAATTTTTTTGGAAACGGTGTGACTTTAAACAGCAGTAACGGCCCCATCAGCGATGTCAATGTATTCGGCATGTCTCTGAAGGACATTCAAAATATCGCGGACTATGTGGGTTCCACCAATACGCCCCTATCCATTGTCAGTTCCAATAAACTTTCCTATTTCACCGGCAATCTCACTTACGCGGCCACTCAAACCCTGCCGGTTTACCAACAGCTCAATTCCTCGGGTATTTTAGTCGTGAACGGCAACTTTACTCTGGGACCAGGAAGCGCGGACGGGACCATCCAGCCCAGTTATTACGCAGGCCTTATTTTCTGCACGGGCAACGTGACCATCGGCGGCGGATGCGATGTGGATGGAATCGTGGTTATGGGTTATACAACAAACGTGGCGAGTACAAACCAGTTAACGCTTACGGGAACCGTCGGTAATTACGCCTACCTCAACAGCAATCCCAATGTGATTACCAGCACCCTGAACCTGGTCGCGCAATATCGCGAGGATATCAGCTCTAGGCGGGTTTTACTGGCCTTTCCCGGCATTTAAAAGAAAGCGTGATGTTATGGCAATCCGACCTCAAAAATTAAACTCCCGGGGCTACACCCTCATCGAGCTAGCGGTGGCCACGGCGGTCATGGCGGTCCTGGCCACGACGGTGGTTATAGCGAACAAATATCTGAATCAACAGGGGGTCGTCAACGCGGACCGGACTTTCGCCACCGAAAAATCCATCCAGATGTATGAGGAACTTCGGGCTTTGGTCAACGGTAACGAGCAAGCAGGCGTGGCCATACTGGATCAATATTCGAACGGTTCCCTTTACGACCAGGTTTTAACCACCGACACAAATGTGGATATAGCAAGCGGCGGCAACCCCGGCGATCCCCTGAGCGGAAACATCAAGACCGACGGCAACTGGCGCTATGTCCGGCAGGTGGAAGTCAACCGCCTTGCCAACGACGTGTACGCCCGCCAGGTGACTGTAAAGGTTTATCTTTACCCGGGGGATTACGCGGTGACCGCTCTCCACACCCCGGGGGTTCTCCTGGCTACCGTCGGCGGTATTTTAAGAACATCCTCCCAAACCTTCGCGCCCAGCCAGGTGCTGGATGTTTACATCATCCAAATCAATAATGTTCCCGCCTGGTGGTCGGTCATGCCGATTCTTAGTCCAGCCATGCAGAACGTAGTCACGGATATTCAAACCCGCAATCCGGGGCTTTTTCTCCGCACCCATTACGTTACGCGCACCGGTTATGGCCGGGACGCTTTTTACCAGCCTTCGACCAATTCGGTCAACCATACGCCGGATTCCACGCCTGTTTCCTGGGTCTATTTTTATCCCGGTTACGTGGAACAAAACAACGGAACGCCCGTAACGGGCGAATATTATGATTCCGATAGCGACCAGAACAGTCTGTTTCTCGACGGAAATTTTATGCTGGACGGCGCTTCCAACACGGTTATAACGACCCAATTTAACAGCGATCCGAACGGGATCAATTACTCCGCCGCGGACCAATTTAACAACGGCATGCGCTATCCGGATGAGATGGCGGAATACGCGGCGGTGACGGCGGCGGCGGCGGCGGCGGCGGCAGATGGTGTTACGGTCAACGAAGGGGTGACCGAAATCAGCGAGCGCATGTTATTTGAAAATATGCTTTCCCAGCCCACTAGTTTCGCCAATTCCATCATCATCAATCTTCACGGCGAGCTGGTTCCCCTGCCGCCGATCCGTAATTATTCCGACGCGGCCAAAGACCCGGGCGACCAATTGTCATTAATGAGCACCCCCATGACATGTAGGATCGCGCCTTACGGCAATAACCCGGTGGGCGGCAATACTAACGTCCGTGTGGTCACCCATCCGGAGCTTCTTTATTATCCTTTGAATCCCGCTTCCGCGATTTCCGGAGCGGTGACGGTCCGGCTTAGGGTTTACGCCTATTATGACAGCGAAAATGACAATCAGGTATTGCCCAGTGCCAGCACTGATCCCCGGGTTCCCGCCATCAGTCTTTTCTTTCCCGACGACGCGGTGACGCTGGTAAACGCTATAGGAGAAATCGGCAACGGACTCGCCGGAGGGGTTCCTTACGCCCGGGTGACCTTGACGGCAGCGGGCTCGATCGCGGGGGATACCAGCGCGACGGGTCCTATGAGTTTTACCACTGCGTATGTGGGGCCCGGAAGCAAACAAACTCTTTTCACGCTTTATAATACTCCTTTACGCTGTCCGTCCGGCCCGGCGAGCGGAGGAACAGCTCCGTTAACTTTTGGAGGGCTCAATAGTGCAGACATGCTTTATGGGGAGGAATATATTCCCTGTAGTCCCGATATAACAACTTCCGGCGCTCCTGTTAGTAACAATACTAATTTGACTTCGACTACTTATGACAACAACACCTACACTTTTACCAATAACGATTTGGCCAATCCAAGTTCAAATGGAACGGGACAGCCTGTCAACACCGCCCGATGGATTATTTCAGTGGTGATGCCGGTGTCTCAGGTTTATTCCACCGGGTTGACCATATTTAACCAAAATTCCACGTTGCCCGTCACCATCGTGGGCCAACATACGATTGAAACCCGAATGGGAAACGCGGTGACACAATCTTCATTTACGGTCGGGGCACATACCTACAGCATACCTTCCAATCTTTCCCGCACTTATGTCTGGACGGGAGCCACCATGCCCCCTTATACGGAACAATACCAATTTTTGGGGGATCCCAGGGATTGCCCCTATTTTGACGTAAAAGTCGGAGGTGTTACCATTTCTGGGGCGGCGGTGACTATCGGTCCCAACGCCTATAACTGGTGGTTTAAAAACGGAGGATCCACCGGAACCAATAATCTCTATACGGCGGGTTACAGTGGTTTTGGCGCCTCAGGGACACAGAGCTACTGGAACAGCGGCGGCGGAAGCGGCGGGGCGCCTGCCTGGGACGGTCAAGCTTATTATAACGTGAATGTAGATATTCCCCGGTATTGGCAGTTGATCCGGCAGGGGCTTTTAAGTTCCACCTCCATCTGGACGACCACTAACGGATGGAGCTGGTATTACTACGGCATGGGAGGGGAAATCGGCTTCGATCAGGCACCCATGGCTGGCGGTGTTTCCATGAATTCCGCTCCGTTCCAAACGAGCACCGTCGGAGAAGTCGTGAACGGTTACGACAGCATTAATGAAGACGGAAGGACCGGCGCTTCGCCCGCTGTGGGGTTATGGACGGCGGCGGCGGTTACCAGCACCTCCAAATGGTACGCCCGTCCCTGGCTGGGAGAAATATATCCAGATTCAAGCTACAACAGTTCCTGGGTGTCCTATGGCAACCTGCCATCCTGCGTGAACACTACCGCCAATATCGGACAAACTTTTTACAACAAAACCCTGGAAAATATACCGGTGGGAAGCACCGAACAGGCCAACGAGGGTTACGCGGGGGTGACTTTTTATCCGAAGCCCGGGCCTTATGGCGGCAGCTCTTTCTTTAACGGCACCAATGGCGCCAATACTCTGTTCTATACAATAGGACCTTCCACCCCGGATGACGGACAGGAACAAAGCCTTAGCGTGACCACTTATGGAATTTATCAATACGCCCTGCCTTATGATGTGAACATCCAACGTCCCTGGCAGTTCAGTACCCAAAATAGCGGTGGAAGCGCGATCACCCTGAATGTGCCCGAATGGCAATTTGCGCCTTATAACAATACACGCACCACCTTAAGTATCCCCAGCACCTTGACCGACGGCGCGGATACCACTTCGCGGATATTTTATGCGGACACCAGCCAAACGAACTATTATGGATCGGCGCTGGTGCAGGTGAACTCAGGCACAACCCAGACCGGTTACGTGGTTGAAACCGGAACCGCGCCTTCGGGCACCGTGGGTTTCCAGGCTTTGGCCGAAACCGACATGGTCTACTCCCTCCGCACCTTTTTGGACGGGGGTGAAATGGCCGCTCCAGGCAAGGTGGGGCACATCGTCCAGGTTCCCCTGGTGAAAATCTATCTGGCCAGTAATGTTCCCCAGTATTTGAACGCTTCCGCGATTACATTTGAGGTCGGCAGTCCGGTGACGGCTACGGCCGCCGGCGAAGGGGCTGTGTCCATCGGTATGCCGGTCACGGATATCTGGTGGAGATTCCCTGGTAGCACCGCGACTAACGCCAATTATTACACGGAAGAATATCCCTATTACAGCATGGGTGTGACCGCTTCAAATATCAACCAAGCCGCAACCGAGACGGGTATTTATAATGAAACAGTGCCGGTTGTTTATAATCTTAAATATTCCAACAATCACGGTGTCAATTGGTACTATGTCCAAAACAGCGCCCCGGCCACTTTCGGTGTTTGTAATTACAACAGCCCTTACGCCATTACCGCTGCGGCTCCCTTGACTCAAGAAATCTGGAGTATCAACCAAACCACCGAGCCCCAAGGGGATTATTGGCTGATGGTGGAGGCCTACCGCAAGGGTTATCTCAATCATTATGCCTATGATATTGATGACATAGAAATTACCTGGTAACGTCATGGCCAAATTTTTCAGAAAATCCAATCAACGCGGCTGGACTATTATCGAATTGATGATGGTTGTCAGTATTATCGGCCTGATCATTCCTGCCCTCACCACGCTTTTTATGTATTGTTACCAGGGTCTGGCCTCGGCTGAAATGCATCTTCAATTAAAAGCCCTCAATGAGCAAATTGTCCTTCATTTGCATGAACGGATGAACACCAGCAAACATATGTTTCAAAACAACGCCGCTTCGGGCGGCCTCAGCTTTATCGGACAAATTAATTTAGGTTCGGCGCCGGCCTCGGTCAGTTTTTCCCAAATGCCCCAGGCCCAAAGCGGCGCAACCATCACCTTTTCGCCGGCCGCGGGAGCGGTTAACAGCGAATTTGGCGACTGTCTCTTTTACGCTGTTTATGACCAGCCTCAAACGATCGGCAAAGACGCCGGAGGCAAGGGTGATATTTTCATCGCGCCGGTCACGGTGGGCGGTCCTTTGACCATCACCCAGGATAATTGGACTACCACAACCACCGCCGCGATAGTTGACGGGACGGGAAAGGCCGTCACTGTGAACCTGGATGTGTACCGGTTTTATTTTGACTATTTGAGCAGCGTGGGGGATATGAAACCCATTCCCAATTACACTTCCTATTGGCTGATCGAGTGGCAGAGCGTGCAGTTTGTGGACGCGTTTGAGTTGGCGGATATTAAAAGTACGGATCCCACCTTATTTACCAATGTGGTTAACTGGCTCAGTACAGGTTCCAATTTTCCCAACGGCCAGCCGATGACGTTCGCCTGGGATCCCAGTCAAACCCAGATGACCAACGGAAGCAGTTTCGCCTTTTATCAGCTATCCGGAGGTACGACGATCGGCGTAGCTAATCAAGTGATTTCCATGCAAAGCTGGACACCATTGAGCCGGACTTCCTCGGGACAAATCAGTCCTTTTAATTACGGCATCTCGGGCAATTACAGCAATCAAGCCGGTGATCCGCCGCCGCCCAATGTGCCGTTGTATTGCCCGCCGACCAGCACGGCCAACGCCTTTCCCGGCGGGTTTGAGGTGGGGATACAGGGGGCCAACGGCGGTATGCAGGTGATGATCCGTACCCTGTTGGTAGCGCACGGAAACAACAAGGGTATTCTTTGGGACAACGAGACATCAGTGGATAGTGTCCGGGACGTCTGGTAATTTTTTTAAAATCTAATAAAAAATCTTTAACCACCAAGACGCAAAGGGCACCAAGTAAGTCGAAAATATTTTGTTTAAAATCTTAAAACAAAATTCAGAATTAAATGTCTTTCGCTGTTCTTGTGCCGATTACCCAGAAAAAGAATTATGGAAATCGGTACTATACCGACCTCTTTAAAAGCTTTGTTGAAGGTAGGCATGGTGAACTTGGTGTCTTGGTGGTTAAATCTTTTTAATCCTTGAGGTTCAAATGAGCGACTTGGCTTCACAAAAATGCGTACCCTGCGAGGGCGGAACCAGGCCTTTGGATGACGCCGCGGTGAAAAATTACCTGACCCAGCTTTCCGGATGGGAAAAAGTAAATCAGGAAATCGTCAAAGTTTTTTCGTTCAAAAATTATTATGAGACCATGGCCTTCGTGAACGCTGTCGCCTTTATCGCCCATCAGGAAGACCATCACCCGGACCTGGAAGTTTCCTACAAAACCTGCAAAGTCCGTTTCAGCACCCATGCTATCGGCGGTTTGTCCGAAAACGACTTTATCTGCGCGGCCAAAGTGAATTTACTCGTTTCAAAATGATTTTGGATGTCATTGCGAGGAATGGCCCTCCCGAGTAGGGGGCCGGTTATGACGCGGCAACCTCGGTTTAAATATGCCGTTAATCAATAATGTAAACGTCTGTGGGTTCGAGAGGTAGGTTAAAGGCGCACATTAAACTGGGTTTGCCGCGTCGTAACCACGCCGCTATTCGCGGCGCACTCCTCGCAATGACAACAAATGAAAAACTTCTGAAACTTTTTGACCGGTTTGTCAGTATTATTTTACATATCCCAATGAAGAGGCCCCCATGTCCCCAGTGATGAATCTAGACCAGTTTTTAGCCCAGTATCCCTGGCCCGAGGAGCTGAAAAAATTCGGGAAACCCCTGGAAGGCTTTTGGGTCTGCCAGCTTCAATCGTCCGTTGAAAAATTTTGGCCCTATATGAGCAATGTGAATGTTTTTAACCAGCTGGTCGGCCTGGATGAAATGAAACTGGTAGAAAAGAACGGACGGGTTTTTGGAACGGCCAAAACCGTCGGTTTCAATATGGCCTGGGAAGAAAAACCCTGGGAATGGGAATACGGCAAGGCCATGATCATCGACCGCCGCTATACCAAGGGTTTTCTAAAAGTGAACCGGGTCATTTATCTGATGGAGCCCACGGCGGACAACCGCTGTAACGTTTATGTTTATCTGGGCCTGATCCCCACGGGTTTTTTTACCCGTCAGCTGACCAAACTGATTTTAAGCCAGCTCAAGGGCAAGTTTCTCAAGGCGCTCCACACCATGGACGCCTATGTGCAGAAACAGCAAAAGGTTCTTCTTTCCGGAAAAAAGGTAAGGCTTGCCCCTCAGGCCGAAACGCAGCTCAAGGAGATTCAAAAAGAGCTGGTCAAAGCGGGGATTCACCCGAACCTGGTGGAAAAAATCACCAATTATGTGAGAACCACGCCGGACGATGAACTGGACCGGATCCGCCTGAAAGCCCTGGCAAGGGAATGGAACCTAAGCGAGAAGGCGTTGCTGGAAGCTTTTTTATATTCCACCCGTCTGGGACTTTTTAAACTCACCTGGGATGTCATCTGCCCCCATTGCCGGGGCGTGCGGGAAGAAGTGACCAACCTGGCCCATCTGCCCAAGCGGGGCCGGTGCGAAGCCTGTAATGTGGATTTTGACGCGACCTCCTTCAACGCTTTGGAAGTGGTTTTCCATATCCACCCCTCGCTCCGCGTAATTGAGAAGAAACTTTATTGCTCCGCTGAACCGTCCAAAAAGCCCCACATCAAACTGCAAAAGACCCTCCAGCCCGGAACGGAACTTTCCCTCAAAACCTTTNNGGTACCGCATGAGGCTGGGAGGCTCGGAAGTTTATCATCTGCTGGACGTGGAGGAAAAAGCCGATCTGTCCGAAGTTTTGTGGATTGACGAACTTTCGGCCCAGAATATCAAAGTTTCGAACTTTCCCACGGTCACTTTAAGGAACACTTCTAAAGAACCCCGAATGTTTATTCTGGAAGACAACGCGATGGACCAGGACACCCTGAGGCCCGCGGATTTATTCTCCTTTCAAAACTTCAGGGATCTTTTCACCACCGAATCCCTGGCGTCGGATATCAAACTGGAGATCGGCGTGCAGACCATTCTTTTTACCGATCTGGTGGGCTCCACCAAGTTTTACGAGCAGGAGGGGGACGCGGCGGCTTTCACCGAGGTGCGCAAGCACTTCCAGAAAACCTATGAAGGCGTCCAGAAACACGACGGCGCCATTGTGAAAACTATCGGAGACGCGGTGATGGCCTCCTTTTCCAAAACCTCGGACGCTCTGGAAGCGGCCATCGAGATGCAGGAATATTTTAACGGCAGCAACCCGGACACCCGGCTCCGCCTCCGCATTACCCTTCACACAGGCCCCTGCCTGGCAGTGAATTTTGACAACAATATCGATTACTTCGGCAACACCGTGAATTTAACGGCGAAAATCCAGTCGATCGCCGAAGCGGGGCAAATCGGCTTTACCCAAAAGGTCTTTCAGGACAAGGAAGTGGTGGAAATTCTTCAGAAGAAAAATCTTTTATGCCAGGAAATCGACTTTGAGCAAAAGTGGTCGAAAAAGATTATTCCGGTCTACCGTGTGGATGTGAGTTGAGAAACTTCCAGATGTGTTGTCATTGCGAGGAGTGCGCCGCGAATAGCGGCGCGATCACGACGAAGCAATCCCAGTTTAATATGCTTGTTTAAACCACCGACAAACTAGTCCTTACATCACTGATTAACGGCATATTTAAACTGGGGTTGCTTCGTCATAGACGTCCCCCTATTCGGGGGCCATTCCTCGCAATGACAACTAATTGGGAACTTCCACCTGCGGCAGATGCTTTTGTGCGGTGCTGTTGGTCGGATCGATTTGAAGAGCGGCTTTATAGTAATGGCGGGCTAAATCCAGACTGCCGTCGAATTTCAAATAGTACTGATAAATAATTCCCAGCATCGAATTGGCTTCTCCCACAAAAATCTTGTCCGCGGAACTGGCCGGAAGGCTTAGGGCCTTTTTCAGGTATTGGGCGGATTTTTTAAAGTCACGGGCTTTATAGGCGTTAATGCCGATATGGTAGGCGGCTCTCATGGTTAAACCCGAATCTTCTTCCGTTACTCCCGACGGCGGGGGCGGCACCAATTTAATTTTTATACGGGCAACGGCAGTGGGAGCCGGTTTCACCGGTTCGCTTTCTTCCTCCTCTTCTTCACGGGCATTGTTGGTATTGGAAACCCGCTCATCCTCGTCGTCTGGCTGGTTCGTGGAGGACTCCAGCAGAACAAATTGATAAGAGATCGCGACCTGATTGGTCAGGCCCAGGTTTCCGTAAGACGTCATGGCGTAATCCATCTTAAAATCGCCCAGAGCGATTCCCGCGCCGCCGCTGAGTCCCGCCTGATCCTGGCTGGGCAAAGGCTGGGGAAGCCATTGATAGCCGGCCCGCAGAAAAACCGTTTGCTGGTATCCGATTTCCAAACCGTGATGGACGATCAGCCCGCCGTCGGTGAAAGTCGTGTCGGACGCCGCGTGAAAGGAGATGTTTTTAGAACCCAGCGCGAGGGATAAGCCGGTGTAGCCTTCGGTGGGGTAGTTGTAACCGGTCACAATTCCCACATTACGCACGCCCCCGGCCAAACCCAGATCGCCCAGTTTATAAAGAGCGCCGGCGTCCACACCCAATCCGCCGTAACTGTAATAAGTAGAAAGTATTTCAGAATAGACTTTGACCGCCATGCCGAAGGATAGATTGTTTAACCGGCCCGCCGCGGCGAAGGTCGCGCCCCAGTCTTCGGGTGAAACGGTGGTTCCGGTCAAAGTGCCGGACCCGTCCCGCAAGGCAATGCTTCCCAGGTTGATGTAAGAAAGTCTGGCGCCCAGAGCGCCCCAGTCTTTGGGCCAGACCAGGGACACATCCTGAAAGAAAGAATCCTGGAACCACTGGTTGAAGGCGGTTTCGATCTGGATTTTGGGGAGCCATACCATGCCCGCCGGGTTCCAATAGATGGCGCTGGTGTCATCGGCCCAGGCGCTAAAGGCCCCGCCCAGGGCGGCGGCCTTGGCCCCATCGGGAAGATTCATGCTGGGCAGCGCGTCCCCCGCGCCGGTGAGAATTTGAGCCTGGCTGAGGTTGGGAAGTAAGAGCAGCAATAAACAAGAACAGCCCAATTTTAAATTTTTTAAAATTGAGAATTTAAAATTCAGAATTAAGAATTGCTTCTGCTTCATCAAGGTACCACCAAAAACTTGCCTTTGGCGAGGACGCCGGTTGAAAGACCGTTGATGACGTAAAAATAAACGCTGGGCACAAAACCCTGAAGCGAAATTAAAAGCCGGTTCGCGTTGGAAGCCTGGGGAGTATCCATGACCGAATCCACTTCCTGGCCGCTGAGGCTGTAAATGTTAATGCGAACCTGCTGGGCGATGGGCGAGTTATAAACCAGATAAACCTGGCCACCGTGGGCGGGCTGGGGATAGGCGTAACTGGTGTTGGTGGTGGGAGGGGTCGGCGTGTTGGTGACAGTGAACGTGGCAGTGGGCGTGGGGGTAATGGTCGGCGTACGGGTAACCGTGGGTGTAGGTGTGACGGTGTTGGTCGTTAACGGAGTAATAATGGCGGCGATCAAAGCGCATTTGGGACTGCCCAGGCCAGTGGCCAGGTCATAACCAGTGCCGGCTTGGTAAAAAGTGGGATTATTTCCCCAATAGTCATTATTGCCGGTGGTGACATCATTGAAATTACCGGAGTAATTGTTAACGGCCAAATTGTAGAGATAAGGGTTAGCGAAGCCGATGGGGCCCTTGGTTTGACCCGCCGCGGTTTCATTAATGAGCGCCATCAAACCAGCCCAAAGAGGCGAGGCGGCGCTGGTTCCGCCGCTATTAAAGATAGTGCCGTTGTTCGCGATCAGTTCAATGTTTTGCGCGACCATCGATACATCGGGAATGTTGCGCCATTGGGTTGATACGCTATTGGCGGAGTCAAACGGTATTTGATAGGTGGGTATGGGCAGGGCGGCGGCGCTGCAAAATCCCCCACTGGATACCGCGTTAGGCGCGGGTGTTTTGGTAGCGGCGACTCCGGGAGACTGGTTCCAAACGGCTTCACTGGTGTAGTTATTGCCGCTGGTCGTTAAATTGGTGCCGCCTACCACCGTCATGTTGGAAGTCAGATCCATGGGATCGGATACGGCGGCTATGGGAGCGCCTACGATGTAAGATCCCGTGTCCCCGGCGGCTATGAAGAAGGATTGTCCTTGCGCGGCATAGGCGTTGCAGATGATGGAAGTTCCCGCGTCTCCCAAAGGTCCCCAAGAACAACTGATTTGTTTTGCCACATTATCGATGGCAATTTGATTGAGCAGGTCATCCGCGTTTCCGCCGTTTTGTTCCTCATAGACATCAATTTGAGCTGAGGGAGCCATCGCGAAAGCCATTTCGATATCCAAAGAAACTTCCAGGTCATCACCAACCGATTGAGGAGTTTGGGATGTGTTAAACAAATCAATCGAAATGTTAGTCAGGAGAGGGGCGGGATAGCCGGCGGCAGTGGCATAGGTAGAAATATCCGAACCGTGGTAACTATCAAACTCGACCAAGGCTATGGTTTGCCCGGCGCCTTTGGTTGTGGCGAGCACACAGGGGAGATAAATATTTCGAAAATCACTTCCAAAATAAAGATTGGCAGTTCCCGATCCGGAATTAGGATTAACCGAGGAAAAATTATTTATTCCTCGAATCGAAGAATCGATCTTGGTGGCAAAGAGCGAGGGTTTTGGCAGGTTATGATTTTCTAATCCACCGATATGAGCGACCGGCACATCCAAATCCACCGAGGGTTCCTGATCGGGGGCGTGAAATTCACTTCCATCACGCCGCCGATAGCGGTTCAAGTTCACGTGGAATGTTTTTTGGATATCAGAAACAGAGCCTTGAACATCCACTAAAAGATGATTGCTATAAGTGTTCGTGACGGTCAGGTTGTGGGCTTTGGCAAAATCCATTACCGCTTGATAATCCGAATCGGTGGGGCCGAATTGCTGGGCGAATTGGTCAGAAGTTAAAAAATGATGATAAAGCGGACTGTGTTCGTCATAAACCGCGCTGAGGAACTGTTGAAGTTGATCCTGATTTTGCAAAGGCAAGCTGATCGCCAAATTCAGGGTTGAGGCTGTATCCATCGTGCCCAGGTAAGACGAGGTATTGGCTTCCCGGGGTACATGACCATGCAATTGCTGGCGGGCAGAGGCGGGAATGGTTAACAGATAGAGAACGGCTAATAGGGCAAAAATTTGTCGGGAAAGTAAGTGTTTCGACATGGGTATGGCCCCGGGTTTATGGATAAAGTTAGAAATGCCGCATTTTCACTATCTTAATTATACAGCGAATAACCGGATTGATTGGTCAGGGAAACCAGGGGATTTCGCTTAGGTGTCATTGCGAGGAATGGCCCCCGGATAGGGGGACGTTTTTGACGAAGCAACCACAGTTTAATATGCTCTTAAGTAGTGACGTATATCCGGTTAATGGGTTAGTGCTCAGCCCATTTACCCGGTTGACAAGCTATTCCCAAAATCGGTAATTTATTCCCGATTTTTACCGGTATCAGACGGTTATACGTCGGCATTTCCCGGTTTTCCCGTCGGCATAACCGGATTTGCCGTCGACATTACCTGGTTTACCCGTCGGCATAAGTGGATTCACCATCGGAATAGCTGGGTTCGCCGTTGACATTACCCGGGTTGCCCGTCGGCATAACCGGTGTTGCCGTCGGTATTCCTAGAATCGCCCGTCGACATGGCCCCATGTTGGATATATTCGGAGGACTTTATATGGCTAGATTTGAGTCGAAACCTTTGGCTTGGCTGGATCAACTGGCGGCTTTGCGAGCCTATCTTCAAACCAATCCCTCTGCCACCCGGGAGGAACGGAAAGAAGCCCTTAAGCTGGGCGATTCCCAGCTTACCGGCTTCCTCGCCATTGATGCCTGTTTTGACCCAGCGGCTGAGGAAAAAGTACGCCAAGCGGCAAATGGCGTCCTGCCCAGCACTTCTAATGTGCTGGGACAATCAAATCCTGTTACTCCCCTGTTGGGGACAGGTCAGATTGAGGCTTCTCAACAGATGCCTTACGTGCTTTCCTACCGAAGCGCTGAGGCCCTGGCTGGTTTGAAAGACAAGATAACCGACCTACCTGCCGTATTTCCCTCCGCCCTGGACGTAACCCTATCCCGCCATCTGGCCACCCAGCAAATCAAGGCCCTGGTGAAGTGGATCAAAGCCGGCCATCCGGCGGAAACGTTCAATGAAGTCGGGACAAGTGGAAAAGGTAAGGGGACTAAAGAAAAATCAAAAGATAAGTCCAAAACCTCTGGGGATTTATCCCAAACCCCGCCGCCGGGGGATATTTTTGACAAGTTGGTGCAGGCGGCGAAAAAGTTAGCGTTGGAAGAAGCCGCCGGAAACATCAAAGCCGCCACGCGGAAAGAGTTAAACGACTGTCTTCAAAAAATACGCGAGCAAGCGAAGGATGAAGAGTCTAAAGAGAAGACTGACAAAAAGAAGAAGGGTAAGGACGCTCAAGATGATTCCAATTGGGTTGAAACGGTTTATTTAAGCTGGCTGGCCGATGTATCCCTTATTAAGAAAATCAAATCGAAGGTTGGAAAAGGCCAATCCGTTACCAGGGGTGAGAAGGCTTTGTTGTGGCTTCACAAGTTGAGCGAATGGGCGGACTGGGTAGTGAAGCACCTCGTCAAACTGCTCAAACCTATTTTAAAGTTGGCAAAGATTATTTGGAAATTGCTGATGGAAGCCCTGGAAGTGTTGGGCCTTTTAAAATATATCAAAGCCGTCCTGGTCGTCGCGGCTTTTGTATGCTTCGGCTGGTTTGCCTGGGAAGCCTGGCGCTATGGGCCCATGCATCCATTTAGAATTCTAGAGCCTTATTGTTTTAGAAAGACGGAGGAATCCCCGGTAGAGGAAGTCCCTACGCCGGTGGCGCCCCAGGCAGTGGGGAGTTCGGAGTTAGAAGTGAGAAGTTCGAATCTAAAGCCTAAAACTACTAACTCTAAACTCCTCACTGCTAACTCACCGCCAACGGCGGTGTACCAACCCTCCATCGCCTGGCAGTCTTCGGATGAAGACCCCAAAGTTCTCGAAACCGAAATGGCCGCTTTGCCGGTCAACTGCATCGTGAAAGATTTTCCCTTAACACCGGATGAAGGCATGCCGGGCGACCTGGCTGTCAGTCGCTTGCAGGATTTAACTAACCCAGATAAATACACCATGAAAATCGGCAAAGACACTCAAAGAATTCTTTCGGTCAATCCGACCACCACCAACCTGATCATTAACTATAAAAGTACTGACCCGTTAGTATTTGATAGCTCCGGCCCGATGAATTTCTTCTGGGAAGACGTGATCATGATTCACGTGGATGAAGTAGATGTTGAAGGTAAAAACCCTAAAGTCATTTACCAATGCAGTCTCATTGTTTCGGGAGCCAAAGAACCCCTGACCATCCAATGTTCCACTCCCGCGGATTTAAAACATCTGGTTTCGACCATGGAATACTTTATCCGCGCATCCCGTTTAGCCCACGACACCGCCTTAGCGGGTATGCCCTATCCCTCCCAGGGTTTGCGGTTAAACAACCAGTGTTTAGTTGAAGTTTTATGGGCCAACAGCCCCATGGCGAATGCCGTTTCCGATATGGAAACGGCACAACCCAATCATGTTGCTCAGCTTGGGGCTTCGCAACAGGTGAAAGCGGGAGTGAAATTAGGGGATATGGTTTGGAGCGTGGATCAAAACGCGTCTCTGCCGCCGGAAAGGAAAAATCTGGAAGCCCAATTGGGCGCTCTGACCGCGGGATCTCATGACCTTTTTCTGGCTTCGCCAACCGATCGGGAAAAAGGCCTTGTTCAAATGAACCAGACCCATACGACTTACTTCAATCCTAAACGGCGTAAGGTAATATTGACAGTATCTTAATAAACTAGTTAGGTTTTATTTTTAACTTTTGAGGGAAAGTTAACGACAACCGAAACAGTGATAAAATCATGTACCGCTCTTTTCTTTTTATTTAATGATAAAACAATGATTCCGCTTAAAAGAACTTATCCTTTTCACGCGTTGATTCTCCGATCCTCTGTCTTCTTAACGGCGTTAGCCAACTAAAATTCACTAACGACATTTCTAATTATTAGCCTCGATTTAATTGGTAACTTTTAACACCCTATGTAATATTTGGGAAATGAAAGTTATTTTGAAAAAATCCCATTTGGCAGTATTTGTTTTTGTTATAGGTATTTTGATCAGCTATTTATTGTGGGATTCGATAAGCCTACCCTTTGCCAATCCCCTGAGGGTTGTCGGCTATTGCACCAAAATCCAGTTTAATCCTCAAAATGATGTTCTTCGGTTTGGTTTGTTTTTAGGGTTACCTTCCTTTTTGCTGCTTCTGGTTTCTTTTTTGGGGCGGAAATGGCTGTGGGATAAAAGCCTTTTTACACTTCAGTCTTCAAACGAAAAGGGTAAGATTCCGTCATCGAAAAATTCCCGATGGTTTACGGTTTTGCCCATTTTTTACGCGGCCTTGATCGCGTTGAATGCCCCCACTTACCACTCTTTCGGAAGGTTTGACGCTTACCACGAGGGGGAGTCTTTGGGTTCGGCTGAATCCTTTTTGAAAGGAGAAAAGCCCTATGCGGATTTCGTTTTTTTTCACGGGCTGATTCAGGACCCGTTGCGGTCGGTTTGGGCTTTCGGCTTATGGGGCAGAAGCATCGGGGCAGAAAGAACCATCGAATCGGGCATGAAAGTGCTAGCCTGGATTTTTTTAGCCTTGTTCATTCGAAAACTTTTCCAGAACAGCGTTTGGTGGACTTTAGGTTCATTGTCCGTTTTGGCGCTGGCTCAGGTCAGTTTTTGTTTCAATGTTTTCGGTAGTTTTTTTATTCCCGAACTGACGCCTGAACATATGGTTCAGGCATTTTTAGACCATCAGGACTTCTGGAAATGCTTTAATTTTCTGATCGTCCCTTCCCGGGATGTTTTAACTTTTATTTTGGGTTTGGTTTGGCTGTCTTTGTTCGAGTTCCTTCCTGGCGGCGGGAAAAGAGCTTCATGGCAATTTAGAATTTTATCCGTTCTGTTCTTTTTGGGGCCGTTGATGGCATTGGGTTATTCGGTCGACCGCGGCGTTTATTTATCGGTCATTAGTTTTCTTTTATTTTTTGTTTTTGTCTTTCATTTGACAGAGCGTTCGCGAAAAGAGTTTTTGATTTTTTCAGGAACGGGGTTTTTACTGGGATTGATGGGGTTGACTTTTTTGTTACAGGGTCAATGGGCGCCCTTTTTTGAGTTCACCTTTAACCAGATGCCGAAATTTAAAGAACTCTCCGAAAAAATCCCTTATCCGATTCATCAGCTGAAATTTTTATTCGCCTGTGTTTTGATCGCGGCTCATGGTTATCGGCTGGTTTGGATCGGACTTGGCTCCACTTTTTCCAAAGACCAAAAATCCTGGTGGAAGCCATTTAATCAAAAACATCTGATCGAATTAACCCTTTATGCGATGTCCGTTTTTTATTTTCGGAATGTGTTGGCCCGTTCCGATGAGGAACACCTGATTTACAGCCTCTTACCCGCTTATTTATTGACTTTTTATGTCTTGCGGCAAAAGTTAGCGATTTTGCGATGGTCCCCTGGTCAATTGAAGATGACAAAAATCGCTATTGGAATATTGACGGCCAGCCTCATGGTTTTCGCGGGGATAAAAGATTGGAGGGACAATCCATTCCCCAAAAATTTTCCGGTGGCTGAACCGGACAGCGCTTTTCTGCTGCCGGCCCAGCGGGCCTTAGTGGATGAATTAAAGCCCCGAATGAAAAAAGGCGACGGTTTCTTTACCATGACTTCAGAAGCCTCCTGGTACTATTTTTTGGACGAAGCCTGTCCGACCCGTTATCCCTATCTTTGGACCGCCGTTACGGAAAAAGCCCAAGAAGAGATCGTGCGAGATTTGAGGGCTAAAAAGGTGAAATGGATACTCTATCGAGACGCGGACTGGTCCTATCGAATCGACGACATCGGCAACGACGAGAAATTTCCGGTCATTAACCAGTATGTTCTAAAAAATTATCAACCCTGTTTTTCCGTGGAGGGAAATGAAGTTTGGGTCTTGAAAGGTGGTTGAATAGCAGATTGGGGCCGGCTGTTATTATTTTAACCATTTCAGAAAAATGGGTTAGGCCACCGGTATTGTGTCAAAATTGAAAAACGGTTCTATGTTGGTCTGGTTTTTTTCGATTTAGCTGAATAATTCAAATCATGTTAAGCTGAATTCCCAATGTCAAAACTCATTCAGATTAAAAAATTCTATCGTCCTGAATTAGATGGACTTCGTTTTTTCACTTTCTTTTTCGTGTTTCTTCAACATTTACCTGTCCCGGAAGGGTATTTCAGTCCGCACACACTAATGGGTTCCCTTTTCGATTTGCATTTACACGGCTGGATGGGTGTCGATCTATTTTTGTGTTTAAGCTCCTTCTTGATTACAAAGCTTCTTTATCTGGAATGGAAGTCAAAGGGCAGCATTTCAATCAAGGATTTCGGAGAATTTTAAGAATTTGGCCTTTATATTTTTTGATTTGTTTATTGGGGTTTTTGATTTTTCCGATTTTTGGATGGTTTGGCACTTATTACGGCGATGCGGCGCATCAAATTCTAATTCAAACTTATTTATGGCCTTATCTTTTGTTTGTCGGAAATTGGGCAGCAAGCTTACACGCTTATCCGACCTATCATTTATTGCAACCGCTTTGGACTATTTCATTGGAAGAACAATATTATCTGATAGGGCCTCTTTTATTGGTTTTAGCGCGTTTTGAAAAAAAGACCGTTTTTAAACTTTCCTTGCTTCTTTTGGTTTTCACCTTTGCCGCGAGAGGGGGAGCGCTAATGATGGGAACTCAATTTCCGACAATATGGGTTTGTACATTGACACGTTTAGATCCCTTTGTGCTGGGAACCTGTTTAGCCCTGTTTGAGGATGAATTGATTCTTTTTACAAAAAGATTTTCCGCGATGGAGTTCTTGCTGGCCGGGATTGCGCTTTTGGCTGACATCATCTTTTTTGTTGATGAAGAAAAACAAACAATAAGCAGCATTTGGCAATACTTTTTAATGGATTTAGGGTTTTGCTGCCTCATCTTTTCAATTACCCGACTGGACAATTTGAAACGGTTCTTTTCTTACTGGATATTTGTTCAACTGGGGAAAATATCTTACGGTTTATATGTTTACCATATATTGGCCTATTTATTAACCGGCGCTGCCCTCACCTGGATGATGGTTCACATCAGGATGAGATTTACTATTTTTAGCTTTGAGGCCATGAATTTAATTATGGGATTTGTTTTTGCGGTTGGCATTTCATTTATTTCTTATCATTATTTTGAAAAGTTATTTTTAAAGCTCAAGCGCCGATTCACGACTATTGAATCCAGACCTGTTTAACCAATCGATGACCATTATGAAGTTGCTGTTTATCATGCAACTTTTCGAGGGAATGAACTTAGAAAGATGGGGTTATCGGTTAGAATCGTTCAATGGACAAAAGTTTATCCGCCGTTAAAAACAACATCCAGGTTGTTGATTTAGTCCGAAGTTTTTCCATCTTAGCGGTGATGGCTTATCACTTAAATTTTGTTCATCCTCTGGGACAACTATCACCCTGGGCCGCCAATCTTTGGGTGAGGGTCAGTAACAATGGTCATTTGGGTGTTTCGGTTTTCTTTGTCCTATCGGGTTTTTTGATTACCCGCCTTATTGCCCGGCAAAAAGAAGGCCTTTGGAATCCCAATTTAAGAAATTTTTATGCCCGTCGGATAGGCCGTATTATCCCGCTTTTAACGGTGGTTTGTCTTGTTGGCGCCTGGATGATCTATCACGCTCCAGCGCAAACGCCGCAGTATGAACAGTGTATTAAAACTCCGGAAGCGGTTATGGGTCTGGCCCATTGGTTAACCATCGCGACCTTTACTTTTAACTGGTACATCACTCTTTTTTGCGCGCAGCATCCCTATCGGGGGCTTCAATGGGATATTTTGTGGTCGCTATCTATCGAGGAACAGTTTTATTTCTTCTATCCATTGCTCTTGAGATATTTGAAACAAGAAACGGCATTGGTAAGTTTTCTTATTTTTTTCGTTTTCTTTGGGCTGATAACCAGAGGAATTAACATTTTCTTTTATCCGGATTTACTTTCTTATAATTCGTTTCAAAACTTTGACATGATTGCTTTGGGTTGTTTGTTATATTTGGCGTCAGCCCGCTGCGAAAAAAGGCTGCAAAAAAGCCCTTGGGTTTGTTTTGGATTATGTTTAAGTGGTTTGTTGTTGGCTGTTTCAGTCTATTTGCACATCTCTCCCGGACCCGAACTTTGGTCTTATTGGTTTGGGCGGTTTTTGGTTGGGCTGGGGTTATTTGGTTTTTTATTAGGAGTTATGGCAGTGAATGGGTTCGAATCAAAATATTTAAGAATTTTCGCGCTTCCCGGTCGTTTGAGTTATGGGATGTATCTCTTGCACCCTTTAGTAATTTATTTTCTGTGGGATTTATTAAAATCTCAAAATGTTTGGACGAGTTTTTTTGTTTTTACTTTCTCAACGACTTTGACGGCGTATTTATCATTCCGTTTTTTTGAAATGCCGGTTAATTTTTGGATCAGAAAACGCTTGACCGCGTAAAAATAAAAAGAAAAGGGGCCAAACCTTATTTTATTTTTTCTTTTTAACTGTGGCTTTTTTAGCCTCAGAGGTTTTACCAAAAGCCATTTTGGCCACTTCAATAATGATCGGCGTGATAGAAACCAAAATAATACCTAAAACCACGTAGTGGAAGTTCTGCTGCACAAAGTCCAAATTGCCGAATAAATAACCGCTCCAGAGAAACAAGGTCGCCCAGGACAAAACTCCGATCAGGTTAAAGGTCACAAAACGGGAATAGGTCATTTCGCCTACGCCGGCCACAAAGGGGGCAAAGGTGCGGATAATGGGCACGAATTGGGCGATCACCAGGGCCAGGACGCCGTGTTTTTCATAAAACTCATGTGTACGGTTTAAATGCTTTTGGTTCACCAACTTGCCGAAAGCATTCTCGCCCAGAAACCGGCCGATCCAGTAATTGGTGTTGTCCCCCAGAAGGGCGGCGCCGGTCATGAGGAGATAGGCCAATACGACATTTAAAGACCCCTTGGCGGACAGAGCTCCCACGGCGAAAAGCAGAGAATCACCCGGCAGAAAGGGAGTAATGACCAATCCGGTCTCGCAGAAAATGATGACGAAAAGGATTCCATAGGTCCAGAGGCCGTAGTTTTGAAAGATTTCGTTGAGATGTTTGTCCAAGTGTAAAAAGAAATCGATAGCTTGATGCAGAAAGTCCATAAGGCCTCATTTCACAGGGATTTGAACGATCAAAATAACACTCTAGCCGCCTATAAGACCAACAAAAACGAGGGCAATTTCTGAAACAGGGTGAAGCTTTTGGCTGAAGCTAAGCCTGGGGTGGAGCGCTGTCTTTAGGCGGTTTTTCCGAAGCGGCGGGTTTGGTAGGGACCGCGGCGGCAGCGGTTATTTCATTCGGCTGATCCGGGCCATTTCCGCTGGAGTCGCCCTTTTGCTTCGGATTGCGGGAAGTCCGTTTACGCGGATAGAAAATCTTTTGGGTGTCTTCATCATAAGCGAAGAGATTTCCGTAATGGGTCCAATGGATAAAGGTTTCGAAAGTTTTCTCAAAGTTTTCCGAGGGAAGATTCAGAATAATAACTTCCTGGACCAATTCGGCGTTCAGCTTCGCCCTGGGATGCTTGGCCAGCATGTCGTTAACCTGTTTAAACAGACGCAGTTTGAGAAGCTGTTCCTTCCAAATGTTTTGACGCTCCTGCGACGTGGCTTTGACGAAGCGTTGTCCATCGGGGGTTAAAACCACCATGCGTTTGGGCGTATCGACAAAATCCAAAAGTTCAGCGGCTTTGACGACCTGGAGGATGGAACCGAATTCCTTATCGGTTTCGGTGGCGATGCGGAACACGTCTTCTTTTCCGCCGCGGGCATCCAGATATTCCAGAATACCGACAATTTCACTGGGCGATACGCTGGGGAGGGATTCGGCGGGAGGAAGCTCATTGGGCTGCAAAACGGGTTCGGGCACGTCGGGAATTTCGTGGCCCGTGATGATGTCGTGCAGCTGATCGACCAGCTTGTTAAAGTCCGCGCCGCGGTAATCGCGGGGACGGGGCAGGGGATTTTCCACAATTTTTAAAATATGTCCCGGGTTAGTTCCTAAAACCACAATGCGGTCGGCCATATAGACCACTTCGGAAATATCGTGGCTGACCATTAATACGGAAGAGGGATTTTTATCATGGGCGGCCCAGATGTCGATGACTTCCGCCCGTAAAGATTCAGCGGTGAGGGCGTCTACGTGGCTAAAGGGTTCATCCATGAATAAAATTTCCGGGTCTACGGAAAGAGCCCGCGCGATACCGACGCGCTGTTTCATTCCGCCGGAGAGCTCCCGGGGATAGGTTTCCTCAAAGCCCACCAAGCCGACCATTTGAATGGCTTTCTGGGCGCGGTCCTCAATTTCATTAACGGGGAACCCGCGGGATTTAAGAGCGGTCTGGATATTTTCCGCCACCGTCATCCAGGGAAACAAAGCGAAACTTTGAAACACGATGCTGACGCCAGTGTTTAAATCATGGAGGGGCTGGTCGTGGTAAAAGACATCCCCTTTGGTGGGAGGAATAAGCCCGGCTAAAATGCGAAGCAAGGTTGATTTGCCGCAGCCCGAAGGGCCTAATAAAGCCACCACTTCGCGTTTGTTGATGCAAAGACTGACGTCCGCCAAAACCTTGAGGGATTTTCCATTGGGAAGGGCGAATTCCTGGAATACATTTTTGACCTCAATGAGTTTTGAGTCGGTTTTCACTGCGGTTGTATCGACGGCCATAAATTACCCCTATTTACTTAAAGAATACTTTTCTTCCGCTAAACGATAAAGCCTCTTCCACACCAGCCGGTTAAACGCCACGACCATTAAAGACATGACCACCACACTGGCGGCTTGCATCGGATAGTCTGACTTCGCCACCGCTTCGCTGATTTGAGAGCCCAGCCCGAAGGCGGTCAGGGTTTGGCCCTTATCCGTCACATATTCGGCCACAATACTGGCGTTCCAGGTGCCCCCGGCGGAGGTGACCATGCCTGTGATCAAATAAGGAAAAATACCCGGCAGATAAACTTTGGTGAAACGCTGCCAGCCCGTGATGCGATACANNTTAAACAAAATGTACCATTGGGCGCCGAGGATCATCAGGGCGATAGCGCCCCAATTAAGCGGGATGCCAAAGATGTGCATCATAAAGATGACGTAAGAAAAGAGCATGGGTGACGGGAAGGAAGCGGCTACTTGGACGAAGGGCTGGACGATACGGGAGAGGCGGGGCGAAAGTCCAATCCAGAGTCCGACCGGAATTGTCCACAGCGCGGAAAGACAAACAGCCACCATTACACGGCCCAAAGTCGCCAGAGCTTCCAGCACAATGAGTTTCCATTGATCCAGATGAACCTTGCTGAAGAGCTCGAAAATTTTATAAGCCCCGAATGCCATCAGTCCCAGCAGCGCGATAAAAGCCAGGATAGAAATAATTTGGGAAAGGCGCGCGCTTGAATCCCGATTGCTCGTGACGGCCAGCGTGACGGGTTTATCCGCAGGCGGCATGGCCTGGGTGGAATTGACCTGCTTGGGTTTAAAAAGACCCTGGAAGAACTGAATAATTTGGGAACGGTAGATAAAATCCAAAAACCAGGAATTCATTCCTTCCTCGGCGCCGCCTTCTTCCACGCGGAACTTTTGGCCCCAGACCACCATGGGGCGCCAGAGAAGCTGGTCCAAACCCACAATCATCAAAATCATGGCGATCACGCCATAAAGTTTGGCCCAGTCGTCGCCCTTGTCGACAGCCACGCTCATATAGGAACCCAGTCCGGGGAGGCGGAAATCTTTATCCCCCAACCGGAAAGACTCGCAGACGGTCAGGAAAAACCAGCCTCCCGCCATGCTCATCATGCTGTTCCAAATTAGGCCGATAGCTGAAAAGGGAATTTCCAGTTTGGTGGCTTTTTGCCACCAGTTAAAGCGGTAGATGGAGGCGGCTTCCTGTAGATAGACCGGAATAGACCGAAGGGATTGGTAAAAACTGAAAGTCATATTCCAAACCTGACCAGTGAAAATTGTGATCACGGACACCAATTCCAAGCCGATATTGCTGTTGGGAAAAATAGCGACCATGGCCAGCATGAGGGGCGGCACGAAACTCAGTACCGGGATACTTTGCAAAATATCCAACATGGGAATTAAGAATTTTTCGGCGATATGGTCTTTAGCCGCCCAATAGCCGTAAGCAATGGTAAATATAAATGACAGGATGTAAGCCATCATGCCTCGGCAAAGGGAATAGAAGGTGTATTTGGGAAGGGCCCAGGGAGAGAGGTCGATATCGACCGCGGGACGATGAACGCCCGTCCATTCGCCCGCTACGTTGATCATGCCGAAAATGAGGCCGATAAGCCCGAAGAGAAGAACCAGGTCAATCCACCAGATTTTTTGATAGCGGTTTAAAAAACCGGTAGCTTCGCCCCAGATTTTTCTGATTTGAAAAGGGGATGGGGGCTGTTGTGTGGAGGGTGCCATGGATCTCTTTGAATCGATTTATCAGGAATAGCTTTGAAATGATAAGCCTGCCTCTCAAGTCGTGGAAGCAAAAAAAGTCCCGAACCCGCAGTTTAACGAGTGTTTAACACGAGCGATTTTCCAAGTTTTCAACCCTTCGCGGCGGGGCTTGTGGATAATGGGTTTATGAAATGGTTTGGACTAAGCCTATTTTTATTTTTAGCGGGAGGGGTATTAACCTGGGCCAACTGGCTCGACAGGGCTGCCAACCGGGACTGGAAAACCGTTGAGAAACTGGTGGGCTATCCGGGTCAGGCGGAAGGCGACGGCTTTAAAATCAAAGTGCCGCGATTGGACCTGAATGTTTTAGTTCATGGCGCCCCGGTGGATCCCCGAGCGGGATTGACGAGCTGGTTCGCGTTTAAACCCATCCCGCACGGCAATTTAATGATGGGCGAAATGGTTTTAGTGGATTGGGAAGTACCCCGAATCGAGGCCCTCTTACAGTCCGACCAACTGACGCTCACTTCTGTTTACAGGCCGTTTAATGGGGAAACCCCGGGCGTGGTGCTGGTTGGGTTTACCGGAAAAGGTTCGCGGATGCTTTTAGCCCGGGAGGCGGGGGCTCTTTTGGCCGCTACTTCGATGCCAGTACTGACACCTTTGGCGCAAACACCAAACTCAACGGCTCAAACCGCATTTGGCCTGCCTCTCGAAAAAATACTGGGTCCGGCCCAATGGACGGGAGAGGCATTGAGCTTTTCCTTTGTTTCCCCAAAAGACGTAACGAATGAGGGGACTGAAATACCCGCTTATATGGGGTTGGAAACCGATTTTCATTTCCAAAGTGACGGGAAAAAGGCGAAAGTTTATGGGCAATGGGTTTTGTCTCAGAAGGAAGCGCCCGGCGTTATCGAAAGTTTAATGAAAAATCATATCGGAATTATGGATACCCATTCGGCGCTTTTAGACTTGTCCCCGCCACAGGTGTTTATCAATTTTTGGGCTGAAGGTGACTCAATTAAGATCGCCAAGGTACTCAAAGAGGCATTGCGGAAAACCCAGTTAGCGGGTTGGACGCCGAATGCCCCAGAAGCCCAACAACCCTAAACTCAAGAGCGAAATAAAAGCGCCTAAGCGGAATGCAGTGGGTTCATAACGGAAATCCACCTGATGATGTCCCCCTTCGGATAGTGGGACGGCCATAAAAAGTCCGTAAGCCCTCAAGATCGGTTCGGGTTTTCCATCCACCCAGGCGCGCCAGCCGGGAACACAAGATTCATTGAAAGCCACAAAACCCTTTGCTGGAAAATTTTGCGAGAGAGAAATTCGGCTGCCGACAGGTTTTTGAAGTCCCTCTGCTGGAGTAAAGACCAAATCGCGCCGCGCCGGTGCGAGAGAGATGTCGGAGTCAAACTCATTTTTTTCCAAATAAACTTTTTGCCGCCACAAGCTTTTGGGGCGAGCTAAAGCGTAAAGAACTTCGGGCCGGTTGGATTTTTCAATGGAGCCGGGAACATAAAACATTGGGCCGGGAGCCTGTTGGTTGATGATTAAAAAGTTGTCGTTTAATTTTCCAACCGCCTTGAATTTTCGGGAATTCAGAGATTGAGGCAATAAAAGCAGACCCACATCTGCGATATCCAAAAGATCGCCTTCATAAGGGAAACCTTTCAATAAGTATTTTGTCAGTTCGTTGAAAGAAGAGGTGCTGAAATTAAGATAGGCACCAGCGGATCGAATATTAGAAACCATGTTGGTGTTGGGAAGAAAAGACAGAATGGGACCTTGGGAGGATTTTTCATAAAAACCGTTCAAATCATAATGGAGTGAATCGGCTTTTAAACTCAAGATCCGGTGAGGGCCGGCCGTGAGGCGGACCTGACTGACACTAGTTTGATATTGAAGATCTTCGTAAGGGTTGGCAACCAGGTGTAAAAGCCGGATAGGAGTCCAAAAAATATTAACGACGATAAATAGGGTAATAACCCAAACCCAATAGGTTTTTTTTGAACCGGAAGCTTTTTGAAAAAAGGAATTGAGGGATAAGGCCGCAGAAGTTAAAGCCGCGAAAACAAACACACAAACCGCTTTGGAGGGATTTATCAGCTTAAGAATATAAAGAGGAATTCCCTTTGCGATCGGAAAATTTAAAAAAGCCATTGCGAATAGGATAAACAAGGCTGTCCATGCCCAAAACCGATTTTGTTTTTCTTGGCTACCCCACCTGAAGATGGTTGATAACCAAAGGGCAAGCGGAATCAATCCTAAATAGAGATCCCCAAAGGTCCAATTGGCCACGGCGCCGGGATAACCGTTCCGCCCGGGGAAGCCCAGGATATCAGGCTGCAAAAGGGTCAAAAATTCGGCCGGTTTATCAAAGTAGGGAAAGTTTCCATCAGATGTATTTCTGATCCCGTAACTCCAAAAATCCAAGAAGGGAAGCCATTGAACACAGCCCAACGCTAGAGCACACAGTAGGGTTAAACCCAAACACAGAACGTCTACGCTAGAAGGTTTTTGGAATAAAAACCAAAAGAGGAGCATGATCCAGGTGTAAAAGATAAAAAAAGGGTATCCCGCCAGTATTTGCATTCCCAAAAACAAAGAGGCCAAAAACCACCATTTTAAGTGCTGTTTGGATAGGGCATTTTGAAGGGCCCAGAAAATCCAGGGGATGAAGGAAGCTGCCGCGAGAAGGGACGAGAGTCCCCAGCATTGAATCCAATGGCCCGAAGTTACAAAAGCCAAGGCAATTAAAAACCCCCCGAAGGGATCAACTTTTTGGGAACGCAGCCAAAGAAAAAAGCCGATGAAGGCAAATAAAATATGAGCCAGAGCGAGGGTCATATAACCCTGAGATAATTCGGTAAAATTCCAGATCCAATTGGGGAAATAAAAGACGGATGATTGCCAGGTGGCCAAATTGGGCGAGCCACAGGCGATCAAGGGATTCCAAAGGGGGATAAAGCCTTTTTGAAAAACCGATAAGTTGAATTGTTGATCAGGGTAAAAACAAATCATCGCGTCTGGAACAGCCGGAAGGTAATGACGAAAAAGAAAAAACAAATTGATCAGAGAAAGCATCAGAAGAATGATGAGAAAGTAGAAAAATATTTTTTTTCTAACTCAGGGAAATAAATTTTCATTAACGCCTTTCCTCGCGACAATTAACAAGAAGAACCACAAGAATATCATAGAGAAAAAAAGACCGAATCGAAACGAAGTGGGTTCATAACGGAAATCAATTTGGTGCGGGCCTCCGGTTGAGAGAGGAACGGCCATGAATAATCCATAAGCTCTCAAAATAGGCGAGGGTTGTCCGTCTACCCAAGCGTGCCAACCTGGAGCGTAACTATCGTTAAAAATCACGTAGCCGGGGCCGGCAAAAATATCGCTTAAGCTAGTTTGATTGCTATTGAAGCGCTGGTTGTTTTCGGTGAGCGCTATAGGAATGGCTCGTCCCGTGGGAGCCAAGGCAACGTAAGCGCCGTTAGAATTTTTTTCCAAATAAATCTTTTTATGCCACCCGCTATGGGGTTGAGCCAAAACATTTAGAATGCTCCGCGCGTCGGGATAGTCGACCGATTCACCCACCCATCTCAAGTTTTCTGAGGCCTGTTGATTTAACGTGAGAAAGTCGTTTTTCCACTTTCCAATGGCTTGGTATTTACTAGAGGATGAAATTTTTTGTGGGAACAGGAACAGTCGAACACCGGCCACATCTAAAAGATCCCCCCGGTAGGGAAAACCCTTATTGCAATAGATCTGTATGTTTTGGGCGTTTTTGACCCAAATAGAAAGGTAATAATCCACCGATCGAATTTTCCAGGCGCCGTTAGAGTTAGATAAGAAATAAGAGGCGGGTTCTTCAACGGATTTTTCCAAACGATCCGGCCCGGTGAAGGCGAGTTGATTTTCCTGTATAAGGCTTAAAATCCTTTTATCCCGGACAATTTGCTTAATTTGCGAGGCTTTTTCATTCATTGCGGTCTGTTGAAAAAGATTGGGAATGGGATGAATGATCTGAAAAGGAACGGCAGAAATATCAAAAAACCATAGAAGGCTTAGAGCGGTTAAACCATAAAAGGCTAAGTGTTTTCGCGACTGATCCAGCCACGTTTGAAATTGCAGGGCCGCAGCTGTGGCGGCGGCGAAAGTGAAAAGGCATATGGCTTTGGAGGGTTCCAGTCCCTCTAAAATTTTTTCCGGAATAATTTTAAATACAAAAAAATGTGAACCTGTCATCCACAGCAATAAAACCAGAGAAGTGATTTTCCAAAATAAATTTTTCGAAGACTTCTTTACGAAAAGCGCGAGCCAGCTCCAAACCATAATAAAAAGGGGCATTAATCCGAAATACGAGTTAAAAACAAAGTTGGTTGTTGTTCCCTGATAATCGGCACTGCCCGGCGCGCCTAGAAGGCCGGGATTCAGTAAGTTCAAATACTCGGATGGTTTATCGAAATAAGGAAATTCTTTCCACCAGCCGCCCCGGCCGCAATAGGTAAAAAATTCATAGAAAGGCACCCATTGAAGCGAGGTGAGGCCTAAAGCCAACAAGAGCTGGATCGCGACCCACCGGCAATTTTGTCCGGAAGGTTTTTGAGAGAGAAACCAAAAACTTAGGATTAGCCAGGTATAAAAGATAAAAATCGGGTAACCGCCCAGAATTTGAAGACTGAGAAATAAAGCGGGGAGTATTCGAGCGGCAGTGTTATTTTTTTTGAGGGTTTGATCGATAGACCAGAAAATCCAGGGAATCCAGGTTAATGTGGCAATGTTGGGAGGATGAGCCCAGCAGAAAACAAAAAGGGCAGAACCCGAAAAAGAAAGCGAGCCCAAGAAGGCGGGTAAAGAAGAAACTTTTTGGGATCGCATCCATAAATAGAAACCCAGGCAGGCCAGGCAGGAATGAAGAACCCCAATAATACAAAGCGAATCAGGGGTACCTAATAGATTCCAAATCCAAAATAGTGGATAGAAACAGGAAGACTGCCAGCTAGCCATTTGGGGTATGCCGCAACCAATCCAAGCGTTCCAAAAAGGGATAACACCCCGACGGTATTGATCAATATTGAAAACCCTATTCGGATAAATGTTTAAAAAGACATCGGTGATAGCGGGAAGTTGATGTTGAAAGACCCTCGTCCAGAAAATCAGAAAACCTATAAAGAGACACGAAAAACAGAGAAAAAGTCCGAAATAGATTCTTTCAAAAGAAGTGGATAGATGGTGTTTTTGAGACACGGATAGTCCTGAAGAAAGATTATTAATAACCTGTAATTTTACGGATATGAGCTGAGACTGATTATAACTAAGACTATCTGTTTTCTTTGAGGCTTCATGTTAAAATGCGCCGTTTTATGAGGCGACCAATTTGAGGAGGCGGTAATGGCTGCGGAACAATTGAAACAAGCGGATTTCGGCATTTTGGGCATAGCGGTAATGGGCGAGAATCTGGCGATGAATATTGAAGACCACGGTTTTTCCGTGGCTGTTTGTAATTTACGCAGCGACCGCGTGACGCCTTTCATGAAAAAGAACGAAGGCAAAAAATTTATCGGCGCTCATACCCTGGAAGATTTCGTGAAAGCCCTCAAGACACCGCGCCGCGTAATGTTGATGGTCAAAGCCGGAGACCCGGTGGATGACGCGATTAAATTGCTCAAGCCTTTGCTCTCCAAGGGCGACATTATTATCGACGGCGGTAATTCCTGGTTTAAAGATACCCAGCGCCGTGAAGCCGAATTGACCAAAGAAGGTTTCTATTTCTTCGGAGCCGGCGTTTCGGGCGGCGAAGAAGGAGCCCGTTTTGGACCTTCCATCATGCCGGGTGGCAGCGCACAGGCCTATGAATTCGTGAAGCCAATTTTCGAGGCTATTTCGGCCAAAACCAACTCAGGACCCTGTGTGACTCATTGCGGGCCTGACGGCGCCGGTCATTTTGTAAAGATGGTTCACAACGGCATTGAATATGGCGATATGCAGCTGATCGCTGAAGCTTATGACATTCTGCGCAAAGTTTTAGGTTTAGGCGCGGAAGAGTTGGCCGATATTTTCACCGAATGGAATAAGGGAATCCTAGATTCTTTCCTTATTGAATTAACCGCTAAAGTTTTTACCGTGAAGGATGATGAAACTGGAAAACCGCTGGTGGATGTTATTTTGGATAAAGCGGGACAAAAGGGAACGGGTCAGTGGACAGCTCAAATCGCGCTGGAAATGGGAATACAGATTCCCACGATTGTCGCGGCGCTGGATGGCCGTGGGATGTCGAGCCTCAAAGATGAACGCGTCATGGCTTCCAAACAAATTCATGGACCTGAGATTTCTAATAGTGAAAACAAGCAGCAATTAATTGCCGCGGTTGGTGACGCGCTTTACAACTCTAAAGTCTGCTCCTACACCCAAGGTATGCGTCTTATCAAAGCGGCTTCGGATCAGTACAAATGGAACGTTAATCTGAAAGATATGGCCCGCATCTGGAAGGGCGGTTGTATTATCCGCGCCAAACTATTGGACGAAATCATGAAGGCTTATGACCGCAATCCTAATTTGCAATCGCTTTTGTTGGATGAATTCTTTAAAAAGCAGGTCGTATCCACACAGGCCAATTGGCGAAAAGTTGTTTCAATAGCTGTGACTAACGGTATTTCGACCCCGGCCATGAGCGCCAGTTTGGCCTATTTTGACGCTTATCGCACCGCCAGCCTGCCTCAGAATCTGACGCAAGCCCAAAGGGACTTTTTTGGAGCTCATACCTATGAACGGGTAGACCATCCGGAAAAGGGATTTATGCATACGGATTGGCTGTCTAAAACCAAGTAACCAGCCGATGTTGTTAATCGTCTAAAATAAAGGACACCTGAGAAATTGGGTGTCCTTTTTGTTAATAGCTCATCGGGGAGAGTGGTTATGCGTTTAAAAATTTTGATGATCGTTTTAGTTTTAATGTTACTCACAAAGATACAAGCTTCGGCTCAGTCGTTTGATATGGGTTTGGAAGCGGGCATGAACTTTTCTTCTTTGGTAGGGAGCGGGGCAAACGCCTTAAGTTCCACTGGCTCCACTTCTTCTCGGCTAGGTTTTGTTGGAGGTGGTTATTTGAGCCTTAATTTTGGCCCTAATTTTGGCATTCGCCCCGAATTGCTTTATGAACAAAAAGGAGCCCAAATCTCAGGTACGACTACCAATTATGAAGTGGATTATATTGAAGTTCCCGTTTTGTTGAAAATTGGTCTGGGCATGCCGGGGTTAAATCCCAGTATTTTGGTCGGCCCTTCTTTTGATTGGAACACGCTTTCCAATTTTCCCAGTGCCGCGGGCGGAGTAAGCACCGGCGATGTGGGTTTGGTGGGCGGCATTGAGTTTGATTTTTCCAAGTTCTGCATCAATGGGCGTTATGAATTGGGTTTGGATAACGTGACCGGTGTTAAAAATGTAACCAACGGAACATTTACGGTGCTCATGGGTTATTCGTTCATTTAATAAGCCGCTAAGTGACGATAAAGGCTCGGAGAATTTTCTCCGAGCCTTTTTAATATCCCCAATGAGTTTCCAGTGAAGCTTTCATTCGATTCAGTAAGGTTTCCAATTCTTGATGCATTTCAGCTGCTGGAAGATATTTTCTTTCGCCATGGCCCGGCAGAACCCATTCAAACTCAAAACTTGAAAGACGGGCCATGGATTCGGTTTGCTCGCGCCAAGAGTACCAGGCGACAGCCTGGGAAGCGCCCAATTGTTTCCGTTTTCGCCTCCACCACAAGTGATCGCCCGTGAATAAATATTTATTTTTATAGAGTAAGACTATGTGGCCTTTAGTATGACCAGGAGTTGGAATGATTTTAAAATCCTCCATGAAGTTAGTAACGTCTTTTCCTTTTAAAACTTCCTCCGCATTCGGTTGAGCTCTTAAATCGGCTTCATGAATAATTCGCTTACTTTTAAAGTGGTCTGCGTATTTATCAGCGTCCGCGACATCGTCTTGGTGGGTTAAAAAGATAATGGCTATTCCTCCTAGCTTTTCAAATTGATGAACTAAATGGGGAAGAAATTTGGGAGAATCAATCAGCCAGTTCCCTTGAGGATGCCGGATGAAATAACTGTTGCCGCCATAGGATTTGGCTGAATTAAACCCGCAGTAATAAACGTCGCCCTCAATTTCCATAGGAAAATCCTTCAGGATTTCCGATGCATTATTTTGATGAAGGGTTCCAATGGAGCCTGTGGGGCACGCCAAAAGTGCTTGAGTGGCTTCGCGTATTTCTTCAGGGGTTTGGGGTTGGACCCTCACAAATGAAGTGCGGCCAGAATCCTCAAAGGTATGGGGAGCCAATTGACGACAGGTATCGCAGTCAATGCAGGTATTATCGACGAAAAACTCACCCGGGATGTTTTCGGAGACCTGTTTTTTTAAATCGGCCATGTTTATCACTTAAAAAGATAATGGCTACCTTATTTCAACTCTGAAAATCTTGTTTTCTCAGTTTCGGTCGCTCTTGAAAGAAAAACAAGCCTCTGTTCAAATAGCTATGCATTAACGCGTTTATTATCCCTTCATTGAGGTTCATCATGCTCAGTTCCGCATTGTTGGAAAATCCCCTTCGGCAAGGCCTTTCCAGCGGCCGTGTCGCGCCACCCTGTAGTTTGGTTATTTATGGCGCCTCCGGGGATTTGACCGCCCGAAAATTGGTACCGGCCTTATTTGAGCTTTATGAAAAGCATCTTTTGCCCGTGTCTTTCAATTTGATCGGTATTTCCCGTTCGGCCATTTCGGATGAAGATTTCCGCAAGAAACTAAAAGAGGCGCTTCTTCAAAGTAAGCCGCAAGTTTCCGATGCCATTTGGAACAGTTTTTCACAAAACTTTCATTATCACGCCGGCGGTTATGACGATTTTAAGGTTTATCAGGCACTCGCCGTCAAACTGAATGAATTGGACGAAAAGAATGGCACGGTTGGAAACAGAATTTTTTATCTTTCCACTCCTCCGAATGTTTTTGAGGAGATTATTTCTAATTTAGGCGCGGCGGGATTAGCGAAAGAAGAAAAAGGGTTCTCGCGTGTTGTCATTGAAAAGCCTTTTGGACACGACCTGGATTCGGCCAAAGAATTAAACCAAAAGGTCCGTGAAGTCTTCAAAGAAAATCAAATTTACCGCATTGACCATTATTTAGGAAAAGAAACAGTTCAAAATTTTTTGGTGATGCGTTTCGCCAACTCCATTTTCGAGCCCATCTGGGACAGGCGGTATGTAGATCACATTCAAATTACCGCTTCTGAAGATTTGGGTGTGGGTACCAGGGCCGGATATTATGAAAGTTCAGGTATTTTGCGGGATATGTTCCAAAATCATCTTTTTCAGGTTATGTGTTTAATGGCGATGGAACCGCCGGTGATTTTTGAGGCGAACGCTATTCGGGATGAAAAATTAAAAATTCTCCAGGCTATTCGGCCTTTTGACGAACAAACGGTTCGTACGCACGCCATTCGCGGCCAATATGGCCCGGGGTTTTTGGCGGGGCAAAAAGTTCCGGGATATCGTCAAGAAGCCGGTGTTGATCCTCAATCCATCACTCCGACTTACGCGGCTATTAAGATATTTCTCGATACCTGGCGCTGGCATGGAGTACCCTTTTTTCTCCGTTCGGCCAAACGGCTTCCCAAACGAACGACGGAAGCGGCCATTCAATTTAAAGAGCCTCCCAATTTGTTGTTTAAAAACAATATGACCGAGTTGTCGCCCAATGTTCTGATTATCCGCATTCAACCTGACGAAGGTATTACGCTGAAATTTGAAACAAAAGTGCCAGGGATGAGTATGGAAGCCCGCACCGTTAATATGGATTTCCGCTATGGGACGAGTTTTGCCGAAGGCACTTCGGAAGCTTATGAACGGCTTCTTTTGGACTGTATGCTGGGGGACGCCACCCTTTTTATTCGCGGGGATGAGACGGAAGCGGCCTGGGCGGCTTTAATGCCGGTTTTGAATCTTTGGGAAACCACTCAACCGGAAGGGACTTTTCCCAATTATGAAGCAGGTAGTTGGGGACCGGCTGAAGCGGATGAGATGATGGAAAAACCCTGGCGTAAATGGAGAAAACTATGAGCGTTCCCACAGCCCAAAATATCGAAAGTGATTTAACCGGGCTTTGGAAGATCGATCAGGATTCTCATTTGTCGCAGTCAGGTATTCGAAGAATCTATACAACCAATTTGGTTGCTTACGCCTCCGATCATGAGGACGGTTATCGGGTTGAAGGAATTTTGGGTGATTTAGTCCAATATCATCCGGGTCGTTATATTTTAGTCCGTCCGGCGGCGGATACGGCCGAAGCCCCGCTTCGATATTATGTAAGCGGTCGCTGCCTTTCCTGGGCCGATCCCGAAAAACGGGTTTGCTGCGATATGGTTAAGCTGGTGGCGCAAAAAGAAATCATTGAAAATCTTTATGGATTTACTTTTTCTATTTTAGTTCCCGATTTGCCCGTGGAATTTTGGTGGCCGGGCGATATGCCTTATTACAATTCCTTTTTTGAGCATATGGCAGAGCAGTTAAATAGGGTTTGGGTCGATTCTTCTAAATTTAAAGACCCGGTTCAATCTTTGGCTCGGCTGGCAGCTTTTTGGCACAAACGCTATCCCAAAACTAATCTGGCTGATATGAATTGGATCCGCATCCAAAGATGGCAGGCTCTTATTGCTGAGTTGTTTGATGGTGAATGGTCCAAATATTTAAAAGAAATAAAACAAGTCACCATTGAATACGGTGAAGGCGGAACACCTCTTCGAAGTTTTTATTTAGCCTGCTGGTTGGCGGCCCAATTAGGCTGGCGCCATCACCAGCCCAGACTTTCTAAATTAACCGATCCTTTAGTTTTTGAGGGTCCAAATGGTTCTGTTGAAATTTTATTAAAACCTGTTCCTGCGCCCGATCACAGAGCAGATCGTATATTTGCGGTAGGTATCGTAACGCAGGGTGAGCATGCCGGTATTTTTACCGTTGTCCGGGACGAGGATCCTCACTTGGTTATTGCTCGATCCGAAGTCAATCATCAATTGGCTTTTTCGAGAGTGGTTACTTTCGAGCATCTTCATTCAGATGATGTTTTGGCCATTGGATTGAAACATTTTGAAGCTGATCCGGTTTGGAAGAAAACACTTCAGATGGCAGGATCTATTTTGGTTCATCCGGATATGAGTCTTGAAAAAGGAAGCAAAGGTTAACAGGCATAATCTGTTTAAAATAAACTGTGCCCTCACGTTGAAAAATAAAAATTGGTCTAATTGTTTTACGACTGGGTTTCTAAAAGGGAGTAAAAAATGAAGAAAATATCAAAAAAGCCCCTAAAAAAAATAGATATAGTAAAAAAACAAAAAAATAAGATAATTCAAAAATCTACTGCTACCAAATTGATTAAATCAAAAGTCATTCGGTTTTTACCCAAAATCAAAATTCATTCCACACCTGAAATTTTAATTGAAGAAATCGCCCATTTATTCATGCAGATTGCCCGGGCTTCGGTTCAAGAAAGAGGACGATTTGCGGTGGCTTTGTCAGGCGGATCCACGCCTAGGGGATTATTTCGACATCTGGCTGAGGAACCCTACTTTTCGCTTATACCCTGGGACAAGACTTTTGTGTTTTGGGTGGACGAAAGGCATGTTCCATTTACCGATGCGACTAGTAATTACCGGATGACTTTGGAAACACTTCTGTCAAAAGTGCCTATTCCTAAAGAACATATTTTTCCCATGACAAATGGATCTTTGTCGGTGGATAAAGCGGCTTCAGCCTATGAAATGAAACTTCGAAGGTTTTTTGAAGGCGACTCTCTGCCTTGTTTTGACCTGTCCTTAATGGGCATGGGTGAGGATGGACATACGGCTAGTCTTTTTCCAGGTATGTCTCAAGTGAACGAACAGGACAAATGGGTCGTTGGTTATTTTGTGGATCGCGAAAAGAAAGAAAGAGTTTCTTTGACCTTTCCGGTTTTAAACTACTCCCGGTTGTTGGTCGTTTTGGCAGAAGGGGTTAAAAAAGCTGACCGGCTAAAAGAAGTTCTAGAAGGTCCATCGGATCCTCCCCGGTATCCCATCCAATATTTAAGACCGGCAAAGGGCGAGCTTATTTTTGCTTTGGACAGAGCCGCTGCCTCTCGTTTAAAGAATACAAGATGATGAAGTACTTTTTTTATTTAGTTAATTGTTTAAATTTTTTCCCAGGATTCAATTGGACCAATCCTTTTTTTGAAAGACGGGTGGAGATCTGGATATTTTATCTTGGAAAAGTTTTTGAGCTTTTTCGGGTCTCGGTTTTTGAGTTTTCTACTTAAATGCTTCCATTCATATTGAATTTGACCATTTGTGACCGGAATAAATATTGTTTTCACGTCGACGTTCTTTACTTTTTTCTTATCAAAAGAATAGCCTCTTCGATCAGCTTCTTCCCAAATCGCCAAGAGATAACGGCCTATTGCTTTTCGGGGACAAGCGTGATTTTTAAAACGATCAAGCTGAGGGTGGTTTCGATAACCCTTAGTTTTTCCCTGAAGTGCTTTCTTCGCTAAGAGGCTTTCGCGCCATAGAGCTAGAAGCCCTTTGGTATCAAGATATTTTGGATGAAGGGACCAAAGTCTCAAGTTAGACTTTGTTATTCAAATCCGTAGAAAGAAAAAGAGAGAGCTTGAGAATCTCGAACAGTACTGTTCACGTAAATATGCCCCAGAGAACTGTCATAGAGCCAGCCCGAACCAGCCGTAGTAGGAACTATTCCATACGTGGCATAGGTTACATTCGTTCCAGCAGGGCTGGGAGCGCCATTAATAAATATCCCGGTAACTTTTACCCCGGGCAAAGTTGCCAAATAAGGGCTAAAAGAATAAGACGAAGTTGAATCGAGCGTTGTTGGCCAGAACCCATTGCTGTTTCCATAGTAAAGTGAGGCAGCTGATCGAATAGCTCCTAAATTGCCTTTAGTAGCACCTTCTCTGGATTTTTCAACCATCAAAGTAAATTTTGGAATGGCGATTGCCGCTAAAGTGGCCAAGATAGCGACGACGATCATTAATTCGATTAAGGTGAACCCTTTTTCTTTTAACGGTAACAAAGTTATCCCCAATGTTAAGAGTTTTTAAAATCGTTATTTGATACTTTAGCATTGAATTTAATGTAAACGTCACATAATAAATTCGACAAAATCAAAAACAGGTTTAAAGCAGGATTTTTAGAAGTTATAAATAGTAATTTAGAAGATTAGTGGGATGAGATTTGGAGTTCTTAGAAAAAGCTTGATATAAATTACGTAACCTTCGAAATTATACGTGATTTATATTAAAAAGAAAAAACTCATGTCATTGAAACCCATAAAAAGAATAAGCCATGTTTTGTGAATCATGAACCGTGCTATTCACAAAAACATAACCGCCCGTACTGTCATACAACCACCCAGAAAGCTGACTTGTCGGCGTACCTAATTGAGTTGTATAGGTAATAATATTGCCTGATGGGTTCTTTGAAGTGGCGACAAAAGCACCTGTTACCTTGACCAAAGGAATGTTATCCAAATTTTGGCTAAAGGAGAAAGATCCGGACGACCACAAAGTTGTGGGCCAGACACCTTGCCAGTTACCATAATAAATTTCCGAAGCGGACTTCATCGCTCCGATATTACCCTTAGTTGCGCCTTCTTTGGATTTCTCCAACATTTGAGCGAAACGCGGGATAGCGATAGCAGCCAAGATACCAATGATCGCGACAACGATCATCAATTCAATCAAAGTAAACCCTTTTGTTTTTAGGCGGAGCATACAACCCCCAATGATTAACTTAATAATTAACTGTGAATAAGCCCCGACCAAGGGCAACGGCTAAAGAAGCAGTTTCTATTTTAAACATTCGAGCTATCTATACAATTCATTTTTTGAAATAGGAGAACTGATAATTCTATTAAAATGTAGAATTAGCATTTAAAACCAAGTAAATAGGGTGAAAGGGTTACTTGAAAAATGACCAGAATTAGTAATCTCAGTTGAGCAAATGGGTTTAATACCGCCGCCACAATAAAATCGAACAAATTATCACTAAAAGTCATTCTAAGGGCGCTACCAGAGAAGAATGGTATTGAGGTTCCCAATAAGAAATAGGACTGTGAAAGACATATTGGCTAAACGGCAAAAATTGCTTGTGAGCGATTTGATCATGAATAGGCAAGTCTTCTAAATCATGAAGCGTCATGCCGATAAAGACCCCCCAGTTTTAAATTGAAAGAGTAGGAACAATAAAATTCCAAGAAGAAACTAATGGGATGGAATGAAATCGATTGGACAATTTTGAAAAAAAGAGTAATTGAGCAGTTTGCCAGCTCCCAAGGTGCAACAAAGAAGCGAGAAAATGATTAAAAATGAAGGAATGTCTGGAAATATGGCATCTAAACTATAGGCCAGTTACACTCGGGGTATTTGAGGGAGCCAAGGATTGTTGTGTTTAGAATAATGTGAGTGGTAGTGATCATGTAAATCTTTATTAAAATAAAAAAGGCCGTTGATTTTGACCAACGGCCTTAGGCAGCAACATCTGATTTTAAGCTTTAAGACTTTCTTTTGCCGCAGTAACAACAATTTCCGCCGTGAAGCCTAGATTTTTCAAAGCCACGTTGCCGGGAGCGCTAGCGCCAAAGCGGTCCAGCGTCACAAATTTACCTTTATCGCCAGCCCAGCGATGCCAGCCAAAAGAAGCCGCGGCTTCAACTACCACCCGAGCTTTTATTGAAGAAGGAAGAACCTCTTCTTGATAGGCATCGTTTTGAGCGGCAAAAAGCTCTAGAGAGGGAGCGCTGACCACGCGAACCGCGATACCTTCTTTCTCCAAAAGTTCTTGAGCTTTCACGGCTAATTGAACTTCTGAACCTGTACCAATCAAAATAACCTGGGGTTTGCCGCCTTTAGATTCGGAAAGTATATAAGCTCCGTTTAATGTTCCTGAAGCAGGAGCCATCTTACTACGGTCAAAAGTCGGAACCGCTTGGCGGCTCAAAACTAAGGCCGTCGGCGCGTTTTTACGCTGAACCGCGATTAACCAAGCATAAGCCGTTTCATTGGCGTCTGCAGGTCGAAGTACGCATCCGTTAGGGGTGGAGCGCATAGCGGCCAAAGTTTCTACCGGTTGGTGTGTGGGACCGTCTTCTCCCTGACCGATTGAGTCGTGGGTGTAAACAAAGATTGATTGGATTCCCATCAAATGGGCTAAACGGTAGGCGGGTTTCATATAGTCGTTAAACATAAGAAAAGTGGCACCAAAGGCGATTGTGCCGCCGTGAAGGGCCATGCCGTTTAAGGCCGCGGCCATGCCGTGCTCGCGGATACCAAAGTGGAAAATTCTTCCGGTGTAATTAGCCGCCTCGAAATCGCCGCCCTTGTCAATCAGGGTGTCATTGGAACCAGCCAGATCCGCTGATCCACCCAGAAAGAAAGGAACTTCTTTGGCGATGACGTTAAGAACTTTACCCGAAGCCTGGCGGGTCGCCAAACCTTTTTCGTCCGCTGGGAAAACTGGTAACTTTTTCTCTAAATCAGCAGGTAGTTCTTTGGCCAGTGCCTGAGTAAAAAGTTTGAATTTATCTGGGTTAGCCTTGGCGTAGGTATCCCTCTTGGCGTTCCATTCGACTTCGGCCTTTTTGCCTTTTTCTATTGATTCTAAACAGCGGTTTTTAGCATCTTCGGGAATATAAAAAGTAGGTTCTTGGGGCCACTTGAAAAACTCTTTGGTTTTTTGGACATTTTCAGGAGACAAAGCGGAGCCGTGTACTTTCGCGTTGTCCTGTAAGGGACTTCCATAGCCTATGTGAGAACGAACTGCGATAATTGTGGGACGAGTGATTTCGGCGTTGGCTTCGGCGAAGGCCTTGTCCAGAGCGTCCAAATCGTTGGCGTCAGTAACCCTTAAGGTATGCCAGCCATAGGCCTCAAAGCGCTTTAAAACATCTTCGCTGAAGGCCAAATTGGTATCGCCTTCAATGGAGATGTGATTGTCGTCATAAATAACTTTAAGGTTAGCCAACTTTAAGTGGCCAGCCATGGAAGCGGCTTCATGGGATACTCCTTCTTCCAGATCGCCATCGGAAGCAATGACCCAGGTTTTATGGTTAATCAGTTCATTTCCAAAGCTCGAGGCTAAAATCCGCTCGCCAATGGCAAAACCCACCGATGTGGCAATCCCTTGACCGAGAGGGCCGGTTGTAGTTTCTACTCCGACCGTATGGCCGTATTCGGGATGACCCGGAGTTTTGCTGCCCCATTGCCGGAAATTTTTGATTTCATCAAGTGATAAACCATAGCCATGCAGATGTAGAAGCGCGTAAAGGAGCATGGAACCATGGCCCGCGGAAAGAATAAAACGGTCTCGGTCGGTCCAATGAGGGTTTGAAGGTGAATGTTTTAAATGGCGGCTCCAAAGCACGTGAGCGGCTGGTGCCATACCCATGGGCATTCCCGGATGGCCCGAATTGGCTTTGCTAGTGGCATCCACGGCTAAAAGGCGGATGGTATTAATCGCAGATTGGTCAGCAGCGTCAAAAGGTTTCGACATAGATGGCTCCTTGGTTGTATGTGAAATTGGTTATAAATCTAATCCAACGAACGGCGGTTTTGAAAGCCCCCTTCAATGGTATGCCAATGCTGAATTTCCGATTCATCTTCGATCCAGCACAAAAAGATCACTTCTCCATTCCGAAGACTATAAAAATCAATTAATCCCCGGTTTAAATCCTTTAAATGAGCGCCTAATTGAAAGAGATCTTCCAGTAAGTTTTCAAAGTGAGCGGTATGAGTCTGAAATTCATCCATTTGAAGGGTAATTGCGTTTTGGGTTTTCGGCGTTAACCGGCCATCAGCGCCCAAGCCAGTCATTTCCTCAATTTCGATTTGCGCTTGAATTCTCAAAACGCGGTCCCGCAAGTCTCTTAGGGATTTTAAAATGATTTTCACCTTAGGCAAAGCCGCGTTGGCTTCTATCAACGTTAACATTTTAATTTCAGCCTTTTCGTCTGACACGATGACTTATCCTCTAATATTTTCAGTCATTGTAGCAGGTTAAAAAGACATGAATAACCACTTTTTCTACAGGAAGATCATGAGTTTGAAATGGGTTAACCAATTTTAGAATGGATATTTTTAAGGCTGTCCGCCGATTATTTTTCTTATTTCAAGAGTTGACAATTATTTACGTTTGCAATAAATTACCATCCATGAAATATAATTATTCTGTAACTGATAAAATGAAAAACTTTGAAAAAATCTGCCGAGAACAGGGAGTACCCTTGACTGTGCAACGCAGAGCGGTTTTGGAAACCCTTGCGGGTCGATTTGACCATCCTACGGCTGATCAAATCTTTGAAGATGTAACCCAACGTTTACCTGACCTCTCTCGAACAACCGTTTATCGTGTATTAGAAACCTTGGTTTTGTTGGGTGTTATCCATAAGGCCCAGCACTTGGGTTCGGCAGCTCGGTATGATCCTAATACAGAACGACATCATCATTTAACCTGTTTGAATTGCCACAAAGTGGTGGATATGGAAGATGAAATTTTGGATCAAATTCGCATTCCTAAAACATCTTCAAAGGAATTTGAAATAACCGACTATTCAGTTCACTTTAAAGGGTATTGCGCCGATTGTGCTTCAAATAAAAAGAAGTTAAAGACTTCGCAAAAGTAAGGTTTTGAATGTCGAATTTCCCGCTGATGTTGAATCGGCGGAGAGAATTTGAAAACATTATTCTTATCCGAATAGTGGGTTGAAGCAGTTTAAATTTAAAGGAGGTAGTTATGTCAGTTCAAGTTGGACAAAAAGCCCCTGATTTTCAGGGACAAGCGTTGATGCCGAATGGTGAGTTTAAGGAAGTGAAGTTGTCGGATTACAAAGGAAAGTGGGTCGTATTGTTTTTTTATCCACTCGACTTTACTTTTGTCTGCCCGACTGAAATCAAAGCTTTTAACGAAAAGTTCGATGAATTTAAAAAATCAGGCGCTGAAATCATTACGGCTTCAACGGATAGCGTTTATAGCCATAAGGCATGGCAGGAAGGCAGCTTGGGCAAATTGAAGTTTCCGCACTTGGCGGATACCAACCACCAAACTTCACGCGCTTATGGAGTTTTGATTGAAGAAAAGGGCATCGCTCTTCGCGGAACCTTTATTATTGATCCGGAAGGCAATTTGAAGCACGCTACGGTAAATGACACGGCTGTGGGTAGGAACGTTGAAGAAACACTCCGTACTTTGTCTGCTTTTGAAACGGGGAAGCTAACGGGATGTGGATGGACGCCAGGCGAAAAAACAATTAACTAAGTTCGCTAAGCTATTTAAGGGGCCTTCCGAGAGGGAGGTCCCTTTTTTTATAAAGCTGACCGATCGGTAAAAACATCACCACCGGGCTGATTAATGGACCCGGCGGCCAATTCGTCAGGTTGTGTGTAAACCGTCGTCCGAGCTTTTAACATAGGGAAAAAGAATCGGCTGGAAAGCCTTGGAGCATAGAGATAATGGGAGATGCCAAAACCTTTTAGAAATTCTTCAGATGATTTCAACTCTATTTGATCCCGAAACACCAAAGACACGGGCCCATCGCTCATAATATCAGCATGATTTATTTTCAGTGAATGAGAATCGTTTAATACTAATCTTTTTTCGTACGGCAGCCAGAAAAAATTATGACGACCATTGTGAATCAAAGCTAGAGTTGTACGGCTGATGGTTTCAACTTTTTCTTTTTTCAGTACCAATAAAATGCATTCTGTTTTCTCGTTTTTATTAATAGGGGTTCGAACCGAATAGATTAGGGTTTTGTCACCGATAAAAGCTCTGCCCCAATGCCAGGATTTGATAAAACGATCCAGCGGTACCGAACCCCAATGGTGATCATGAAAGCCTTTTCCAATAAAACCTTCTTCTTTCTCCACTTCTCCTAGCGGATTACACCACTGCAAGGTTCCTTCCACATGGCAGAGGGGAGCGGCCAAAACCCAGGTATGAGTTGAAGGTATTTCGGGCGGCGGCAGAGAGGGAATTTCTTTTAACAAAGGGGTGAAAAATAAGCGGGCTCGTAGATAACCCTTTCTCCCTTGAAGAGGGGATTGAACCGTAATGACATAAGAAGCTGGGTTGCCGTTCTCATCCCAATTAAACCGACTTGGGCCAAGTTTGACAGCGCCATGATGATCGGAAGCTTTTAAAAATTGAGAAGAAAATTCTTGTAAGGATTCTCCCACAAGGTTGTCATTTCGAAAGATACGAAAGGCGACTCCGCAATAGTCCAATGGATTAGGGGCTAGGGACTCTGTGGTTACAGGGCTGTCGGCGACCAGAGGGGATTTTGTTTTTTGCCAATAGGTTTTTAAGTTATCCTGATAATAAGCTGAAAAAAGATTTCCAGCGTAAAACTGAAGGCTGAAGGAAAGACCCGATTGATCGTCGGTGCCGTCAAAGTGCCACCATTCATAAGAGCCGGGCGATTTTTGTGGCCTATGAAAATCTTGTGTAACACCTGAAAGTAGGTTCATGAGTGATTATTCTCGCTTGCTTTTGGTGGTTTCTATCAATCTATCTTATTTATTGCGCCGTCGAAAATACTTGCTTGTTTGTTAAACCACCCAATGTTGACTTGAAACGAAAAAAATGGCCCTCTGTTTCCATTTTAATTCCAGCTCGTAATGAAGCCCAGCGAATTGAGATCTGTCTCAAAAGTTTACTGACCCAGGATTATCCTAACTACGAAATCTTGGTTTTAGATGACCAATCAACGGATGAAACGTTCAATTTAGTGCGGGCATACGCTCGGCGCAAGCCTTCGACAAAACGAGGCCAAATACATCAATTGAAGATTTTGAAAGGGAAGGAAATGCCTAAAGGTTGGTTAGGGAAACCATGGGCCTGTTATCAGCTATCCTTAAAAGCCGAAGGAGAATGGCTATTTTTTATTGACGCTGATACCTGGCATTTACCCGAAACGCTTAAGCGAACGGTTCAAATGGCCGAAGAACGAAAAGCGGATGTTGTTTCACTTTTAACCTGTCAAATTACCCAAACCTGGATGGAAGCCTTGGTCATTCCCGTGATGGCTTTCCATCTTTTGGCTTTTTTTCCGGCCCGGTTGGCTTTAAACACTAAAAGCCGGTTAAACCGCTTTGCCGGTGTCAGCGGGCAATTTATTTTTATTCGTCGCTCAGTTTATCGAGCCTTTGGAGGCCATCAAACGGTTAAAAATGAAGTGGTGGAAGATCTTAGTTTGGGAAAGCGGTTAGTCCAGAAAGGTTATCGAGTTGTTTTAGGAGATGGGAGTGATTTTTCTTTTTGCCGTATGTACACCAATGCCAAGGAAGTGTGGGAAGGCTTTTCTAAAAATTTTTTCCCTGCAGTTGGATACTCATGGCCGTTTATGGGGTTGACTTTGGGTATTTTAATTTTTGGCGGAATTCTTCCTTTTTTGGTTTTGATTTGGGGTTTTAAAACACCTTTGTTTTGGTCTGCTCTAGTGTTTAGCTTGATCTTGTGGGCGGTTAGACTACTGCAAGCGGTCCGTTATCGAATGAGCAAGTGGTCAGTTATATTTCACTCTTTGGGATGTTCATTATTTGCCTTAATCGGGCTTAATTCATTTCGCTGGTATTTCTGGAGAGGGCACGGCTATTGGAAGGGAAGACGTTTGTTGACGCCTCACGTTTAAACTTTTGGTGGTGGATTTTGCTTTTTTTTGGCGATCTCGTCTTGAACTATTCGAATCCATTCTTTCACGTCGGTCTTTGGTAAATTGGTTCCAGGCGGTGTGGGTACTAAGGGTCTGGAAGGGGTTTTGGGGGCGGGAGAGTTTTTGGCTTTATCACGGGTTTTTTCCACATAGGTTTTTTGAAGGTCTTCTAAAACTTCCCGCATAACTTTTTTTTCTTCAATATTTAAATTGCCGGAGGTTTTTTTAATGAGGGATGTGATCATGTTGATTGTGATGCGTGCTCGCGCGAGGTTGAGGTCTTTATCTTTGTAGTAGGGGTGGGGCAATTCGCCTAAATCAATCTTGGCGGATGAGGCAAGCATGACAATAAGATCGATAAAATAAAAATCAGTAAAGCCCGATTCTTTGTTGTCTTTATAGTTTTGAAGTTCAGCCATGTGGTTGCTATTTATTCCTTTTGCCGCAGATCGCGTTCAATGGTATGAATCCAAAAATCCATCTTAGTTGTGATCATAAACTTCTTCAGTTTAGAATTCATTCAAATCTTTCGATAATTTTTGAAAGGATGAAGTCGTTGGAAGTTTTAAGAATCGCGTTATTTTAAGATGAGAGGAAAGGGCTTAAATTTGAAGCTGTAAATGGCGCATGCCAAGAATTTACAGGTTTAAACTGGCTAGAGTATTTTTTTTGTCCAAATCGATTGTTTTTTGGCTTCAGTGTGGAACTTTGTTTTTGTTGCGCTGAAACCTCCAATGGGAGAAAGGCCTCCCATGGGAGGCAACGGATAGTTGTTTTGAGGCGGAGCTTTTTTAGTCCAAAAATAATATCCAAGGGCCGCGACTAAAACGAGACCGGATAAAATTAAAAACCAATGAGAACCAGACTTTTTTTTGGGTGTTTCGTTATCTGTGGCAAAATTGATTGGAGTTGTTACGGGAGTTGATTTAGGTAAAACCAAAGGAGTAGCCGCGGCCATGATAGGTTCTTTAACTGCGTGAGAATGGGAGTGGTGTTTAGCTAGTTTTGTGTGTTTGGTATAAGCATTAACCCATACAGAAGCAACGACAGTTGGGGTGGATGTTTCCGTCATTAAAGTCATAGGCGGGGCGATGGTATCGGTATTAGATTTTAAAACCGTTTCGGGAACTTTTTCACTTTTGACTTCTTTACTACCGCAAGCCGGAAGAATTAAAGTGGCAGATAATAATAAAAGCAAAACCAAATTTTTGGTTGTGGAGTTCAAAGGTGTGCTCCAAAAAAATTTATGGACTTCTTTAAGACAATTATTTTACCCAACTTCTGTCATCTCGTGAAGAAAAACGGCAGTTTTGTTATGTAGAGTGATAAAAACCCTAATTATTTGAGAAAACAATTGGGGTATAAATGGCGGAGAGGGAGGGATTCGAACCCTCGAAAGGATATTACTCCTTTAACGGTTTAGCAAACCGTCGCCTTCAGCCGCTCGGCCACCTCTCCAGGCTGGATAAACTTCTTTCAGTTTTAGATACCGCGGCTGGATGAGTTGTTTCAAAATTGGCGGAGGGTGCAGGACTCGAACCTGCAAGGGATTTCTCCCGGTGGATTTCAAGTCCACTGCCTTACCAATTAGGACTAACCCTCCACTCCCTCAAAAGCCAACAGCTACAACATTTTTAAATCAACCACCGGTTCCCTGGGCGCTCAACAAAACCGCTGGTGTCATTCGCGTGTCATTCAACAACCTGACACGCTTCAAGGCTTCCTTGCGATCATCACGGTCGATGCGGTCGTACTTCCGAAAGACCGCGTGTGTCTTGTGGCCCGAGATCGACATGATCGTCGAGTCACTCACACCGGCTTTCCTAAAATTCGTAACCGCGCAGTGCCGCAAATCGTGGAAATGAAAGTCCGAGATATTACCACGCTCGCACGCCCTGAGGAAGGCCGTTTTTGGGTCTTTCAGCCCATGACCACGGAAATTGAAGACATAAGGACTGCCCAAAACCTTGGGTATCCGCTTCAAGAGGTCCATCAATCCCTCATCCAACGGGATTTCCCGTTCCTCCTGAGTTTTTGTGTCTTCGGACTTCAAGGCGATGATGCCTTCCTTCAAGTCCACCTGGTCCCACCTCAACCCCGTGATCTCTCCGCGTCTCATGCCCGTGAAGTAAGCCAACTGCACAACGGGCTGGTAATGCGGCGAACAGTTTTCCAAAAGCCTTTGGTATTCCTCCGGGGAAAGAGTCCGGTTCCGTGAAGTTTCCCGAAACATCCGTACTCCGTCTACCGGGTTCCGGTCGATCTTCCTGTCCAGCACCGCCCTTCGGGCGATGGTCTTCAGACAGGCGATTTCACGGTTCAGGGAAGAATTCTTTAAACTTCTACCCTTTTCCTCGGCTTTCTTCTTCCGCTCCTTCAAGAAGTCCTCGACCAAGCTGGGCGTCAAGCTTTCCAGGGGTCTTCCCCCGAAGAAAGCCCGCAGGGCCTTCACGGAGAAAAAATCCCGCCGGTAGCTTTTCTTCCGAGACTCCGAAAAGGCCAAGAACGAATCCGCCGCCTCGTCGAAAGACACTTTTGGTTTGTCGCCGGGAAGAAATTCCCCCGCGACAATGTCCTTTGTGTGCTCGGCCAAAATCCGCTTGGCCTGGGCCACCGGAATCAACCCCAACCGGACCCGCTTCCGTTTTCTCAATCCTCCATCTATTACAAAATAATCCAGGAAATATCCCATATGGTCCTTGCGGAGATGTTGGGGTAATCCATGAACGTTAGGTTTACTCATTACTGCCTCCTAACGTCCCCATCACTGGGCATTGTATCAGCCGATAAGGCCCAATGGGAGAACGGTTTCTTGAAAAGCTTTTGGAACTCCGAAAACCAAATCCTGGGAGCCTTACCGACCCTCACAAATGGAAGAATCCCAGTTTGACGCCAATAGCGGACCGTATTGACGGATACGATTGCCCTTTCGGCTACTTCCTGTTCCGTCATTAAATGGTTCCGTCTTTCGTCGCCTTTTCTTCTTTCCGTCATGGTCTACCTCCGTTTTTACAGTTAAAAATAAATAGACCCCAAAGGGGGATACCTTCGGGGAAAGGTGTGGAAAACCCCACGCCCACAACCTGTTTCATTCCCAACAGGTTCGGGGGGTTTTCCACGGTGTTTGTGTTGCCGTTGCTTTTGACTTTGTCTTTCGCCTTATCTGTATTCTTTGATTCTTTTATCCTTCTCCTTAAATTCTTTACGCCCGCGCTTTTAGGGGTGAGTCTGTCTAAGAGGCCAGACCCCACTATCGAATTCCAGTAATCATGTAATGATGCTGGGAGAGTGGGGTCTGGCGTCGCAAGACAGGCGAACCCCTGCCGTTTGCGGGCGTTTTTGTTCTTTTCTGCTTTAAGCTGATTAAAGCTGTGGTTAAAGTTCATGGCTAACTCCTTCCGGCTTCTCTCCATCGTTTGAAACCGCATTGAGGATGGGTTCTTTTACGAAGGGAAGATATTCGCCTTCCAGATTGACCCAAGGCACTCGGGTAAAGGGGCGGCTGATGACCTTTCCGAAAAAGGAAAATCCCCAAAGGCCCTGGTGGCGGGGATCACTCTTAAGATGTTCTCTCAAGCCCTCGGCCAGCCTGACGGCATGTTCCTTATCCCGGCTAACCACTAACCGAAGGGCCGAGGGGAAATCCCGAACGAGATTCAAAACCATGGCTCCCATCTGTTGTCGGTTGTAGGGGGAATGTTCGTACTCCAAAACAAAGGTGTAAGGCTGTCCCTCTAGGGACACCTCGAAGTATCCATCCGGGGTGCGGCGGTTTAACCGGCGAAGCTTGGTTCCGGCCAACTCCCAACCCCGGCCCTCTTCCAACGCCTTCTTCCATTCCATCCGAAGGCCGCACCGCATCTCGTAGTCTGACAGCCAGGTCAGCCCGGCTAAGGCCGGGTCCGATTCAAAATGGATACGCATTTCCAATAGACGGCGGTCATGCTCCCTCTCGAAAGTATTTATACGAGGGGAGCGAACTTCCGTCGAAATAAGTATCCGGGCCAGCCCTGAAAGCTGATGCAGGGCAGGGCGGGACAGGTAGTAATAGGTATCCTCGTTGGGAAGGTTTTGGGTCTTGAGAAGCAGACCCCGCGATACCAATTCCCTCAAGTGAACACAGGCCGTGACATAGGAATGGGACGGGTGAAACTTCTTTTGGAAGAGCTTCGTGGTAATAAACTTGTTGGATTGGACATAGGCCAAGACGACAATGTCACGGGGGTCTATTGCTAAGCCTTGTTTATAAGAAGGGGATTTTATTTCATCAGGCATTGTCATCCTCCCCCATTCGGCTTCCGAGCTTTACTGTTTCTTTCTCGGCTTTTTTCGGCAAATCCACTAGGGAGCTTTCATTCTTTTTTTCTCGGTACGGCCTGGGGGCGATAACCCCTTCGGGGTTGAAGCCCCTCGGCGCTTGGGTAGCCAAGCGCAAATCCGTTTGGAAGATATAGACTCCGCCCTCCGCAACGATCTTGACGATGGCTTGGCCGGTTTTTAGCTCTTTGATTCGGTTGGGATGAAACCTGAATTTTTCCACGACGGGTACGCTGTAACCGGCCACGGTATGATTCGCTGTATAAGAAGTCACCTTGGCTTCCTGATCCAGTTCGGTTCCGAACTGATGGGCAAAGGACTCCGCCGTGTCCGGGTCGTTCAATCTGAGGACAATCTTATTGCTGGCCGTGTTCATCACCTGTTCTTGGAACTCAGGCGATACACCCCGCAAGTCCCCGAGGGACTGATGGGCCAAGAAAAGGTTCACCTGGGCTTCCCGGCACTTATTGATGAAATCTGACCTGCCCCCCAAAAACTGG
>PLFD01000040.1 GCA_003136635.1 candidate division FCPU426 bacterium
AGGAATTTTGGAGGCTGAGAAGGATGGGGCCGCCCCAGTAGAATCTATAGGCTAGACCCCATTGTCTCTCTCGGTCTGAAACCCGTTTCGCCAAGCACGCCGACGGGCGGGTGGAAAGGCCGTAAGCTTGAAGTTCCAATTTGGAACTTCAAACTTGATATTCCAGATTGGAATATCAAGTTGGGGCTAACTTAAAGGTCACATGCCAATGGCTTCTATGCCTTGGTCATTGGCACAACCAACACCTGCTGCTCGCCTTGTAAGCTCGAAGCAGGTGTTGGTGACCTTAGAGAAGGATCGTGGGAAACAAAGGTGCACCCAATTTTGATGGCCGGAAATTGGCCCCCCCCTTATCGGGGAACCAAGCTCATGTTTCGCCTTCTACCAATTGTTATCCAATAGGCATTAGTAAACATTTCCTGCCGCCTAGTGGGTGACATGCAGCTATAAGGCTCAACATAGGGGAAATCTTGACAATCTAATATGTCTAGTAAAACTATACATATTATGAAAGCATCCATCGTTGATTTAAGATACAAAATGAAAGATGTCCTCAAGGCTCTCGACGCGCGGGAGACCGTATCCATTTATTATCACGGGAAGCTGAAGGGAACCATTGTTCCCGCCAACTCCGCAAAAAAGTTTGACAGCAAAAAGCATCCCTTTTTCGGCATGCGCAAAGACGACAAGCGAAGCGTGAAACAGGTCATGAAGGAACTCCGCAGGCCACGATATCATGATCTTTGATACAGATATTCTCGTTTGGGTTCAGCGGGGAAACGAAAAGGCCGCCGATTGGGTGGATAACGCGCCAAACCGTTCCATTTCAGTCCATACCTATCTGGAGTTCATTCAGGACGCGAAAAACAGTTCCCAATTAAAAGACGCCAAAAAGTATCTCTCCGCCGCGGGGTTTACCTTACTGCCGTTCAATGAGGAGATTAGCCACCGGGCCATGGTGTATCTGGAAGAATACGGCTTGAGCCACGGTATGGGCGTGGGCGACGCCTTGATCGCGGCCACGGCCGTGGAACACGGCTTGCCGTTGGCGACAGGCAATGCTAAACATTTCCGCGCTATCCGCGATTTGGAATTAAAAGTATTTAAACCTTAGTAAGCCAGCGAACATAAGGACCTGAACATAAAGGTTCCACTCCAACATTCAACACTTTAGGTTCGCCGACCCTCTGAGGCGTCCATTTTTTCGGAGGAAGTCCACTTCGGGAGTGGCGGTAAATGCCAGCGGAGATGTTTTTGTGGCGGACGACGGCAATATTTTGATCCGGGAAATTCAATAGGCCTTTGTTCCACTAAACTGAATTTAAATCCAACCTCATTCAATTCCATTTCACTTCTAACGCGGCCGCTCCCTGAATCGAAACCCGAATCACAATTCCCTTATTGTTCGCCAGACCATCCAAAACTTTTAAGGTGGTAACATTGGCGCTCAGCCGGATATAAGGCCCTAGATTGCGGTTTAACGCCTTATCCATGATCACTTTCAACTTATCCATTTGCGGACCAATGGGTAGACGGGCCATTTGGCGCAGCTGGTTTTTAAAATCATTCTTGAAAACCATATCAGCGATTTGAACCATGAGGTCGCTCGACTTAATGTCATAATCCAGATCCGGTAAATCGAAGGCCTGAAGTTTTGGCAGATAGTGGGGGGTGCCCTTAAGATAAACCGTGAGTTTCGCCGGTTTGGAACCCAGATTAATGATCAGAGGCTCATAGTGCAGTTTTACCCGCATGATCACCTCAGCGCCCTCGCCGGAAAGATGAATATCGTCTATCGTTAACTTTTGACCCGTCCCTTTCAAAACCATACCGATGAGTTTTAACCGGGGATCTTTTAACTGTTTATTGGCTTCGCCATAGCTGATAAAAGCGTTACTGACCGCCTGAAAGATCGGCGGGCCCGGGATGTACTTACTCAGCGACGGCAAAGGCTGGGGCGCGATGATAGGGTTTTGGCCAAAAAGCACTTCCGGATTAGCCGTCGTTTCCAGACTGGCCTGGGCCGTAAAGGGGTTTTGGGCGTCGCTTCGAGCGGTGCCCAAACTGAGGGTTTGGGGATGGATCAAAAGCCAAATACCCTTGTCCAGATAAATGGGCTCCTGAATTTTCGCCCAGAGATCCGTAATGCTGAATTTTAATTTGGCGCCCGGCAGTTGAATGGGCACATCCATCTTCGGGCCCAACTCAGTTTCGAAAAAGCTGGTCAAGTGTTGAACCATTTCGGCCCGGGTGGGAAGTAATATGACCACCGGCAGGCGAATCAACGCTGGCGCCGTAGGCGCGAATTCCCTCTCGGGAGCGTTTACCTGAACCGGCGCGCTGGCGCATCCTGTGAAAAAAATCACCATCATCAAAAGCAAAATCAACCGCATGAACTTCTCCTTAAAAAATCGGTTTTGGAAAACGAGACAATAATGAAATGAACCGAATATGACAAGCCAAATACAGGTTGAAAGCTTGGTCAGATTTGCCGTAAAAATGGGGTTAGGCCAACATTCAACACTTTAGGTTCGTCTCGTCTCTAAAGTGCCATTTTTTCGGGGGAAGTCTACCGGATCTCTTTATGCCAACTGCTTTTTAGCAGTTGGCACAACCAAGTCTGGCCATTCACCTTGTCGGTTCACGGCAGGTGTCATTTAGATCGGGTACACCCAAAACGCGTGTCTCACCTCGTACCCAATGTTATTCATTGGGTATGGGCGGGCAAACCGTGTCCATCATCATGTCGATGATGGACAGCCAAAGTCTCGACACAGGGGCCCACGACGCGATGGAAACCGCTTTTCCGGGCTAAAATTTACCTATACTGATAACGTCATTTATCGAAGGGGAGCCTTATGTCGTCCATTAAAATTCAGAACATTGAAAAACAAGTGAAGGTTTTGAACCAAGAGGATCTGGCGATTTTTCGCGAATGGTTCTGGAAATACGATTCGAAAGTCTGGGAACAAAAGATAAAGAAGGATGTTCGGACGGGTAAATTGGAAAAATTCGACCGGGAAGCGCGCGCCGCTTACAAGACGGGTAAGACCACAGCGCACCTCTACAAATGGGCCGAGGCGCTCTCCAAAAAGAAGGTTTTTTCACACCTTAAGGTAGCTGACGTGGTTCGTCTGGTGAGGGAAAGCCGCAGTCTTTGATCCGGGTTGTTGCGGACACAAAGATTTATAGGCAGCGATTTTAAAGGTGAAGTTAAGTTTTAAATTATCGACGAGGAAAATTTATGACGGAAAAACAAAACCCTTACGTTGTTGATTCGGTCGAGGGTTTTATTCTTACTATTCGGAATCAGAAGGTGATTTTGGACAGCGATCTTGCCCGTGTTTACGGGGTGCAGACCAAAGCCCTGAACCAGGCCATCAAAAGAAATGCCGACCGGTTTCCACCCGATTTTGCCTTTCTTTTGACCCACGAGGAGGCTTCGCGGATGAGGTCACAATTTGTGACCTCATCCAAGCGGCATATAAGCAGCCGTCCCCGCGTTTTTACCGAACACGGGGCCATGATGGCGGCCACTATTCTCAACAGTCCTCAGGCGGTACGGATGAGCCTTTTCATTGTGAGGGCTTTCGTGAAAATGAGGGAACGGTTGGTGATGACCCATCTGCTCGAGAAGCACTTGGCGGAAATCGACAGAAAACTTTTGAGTCATGACGCGTCACTTCGAGATGTTTATGAAAGAATCAGGCCGCTATTGCTGCCGCCGCCCGTTCCTCCCAAGCGAAAGATCGGTTTCAGGGCGGAAGAATCCCATGCTAAATACCGGGTTGGAAGAAAAGGGTAAAACTCTAATGGCGACCGTTTATCTTTCGTTGGGCGGCAATATGGGGGATCGGGATAAGTATCTGGCGGGTGCCCGCGCCGCGATGGAAACCGCTTTTCCGGGCGTCCGGTTTTCGGGGGTCTATGAAACCGAGCCGGTGGACTTTTTGGACCAGCCCTGGTTTTTAAACCAGGTTGCCGAAATTCAGACCGACTTGACGCCGGAAAGTTTGTTAGAATGGGCTCGCTCTTTGGAAGAACGTTTTGGACGTCAAAGAAACATTCCCAAGGGTCCCCGAACGCTGGACATCGACATCCTTCTCTACGACCATCAAATCCTCACAGGGGCAACGCTGACGGTGCCGCACCCCGAACTGCTGAACCGGAGGCATGTTTTAGTTCCTCTGGCCGAACTGGCATCGGATATGATGCTGCCCGTTGGGCAGTTGACCGTTGGGCAAGCGCTGAAAAATGTGAAAGACAGGTCACAGGTAAAACTTCATGCTTCATCATAAATACATCGCTATCGAAGGCCCTATCGGAGTCGGCAAGACCAGCCTGTCGGAAATTTTAGCCAAAAAACTCAACGCCCGCCTGGTACTGGAAGGGGCCATTGAGAATCCCTTCATTCACGATTTTTACAAAGACATGGGCAAGCACGCGTTTCAAACCCAGATGTTTTTTCTTCTGTCCCGTTTTCGCCAGCAGCAAGAATTGGTTCAGAATGACCTTTTTCAACAAGGTATTGTGAGCGATTACGTTTTTGCCAAAGACCGGATTTTCGCCAATCTGACCCTGGATGATAACGAACTGAAACTTTACGAACAGATCCATTCGATTTTGACGGGGAATGTTTTGAAACCGGATTTTGTCATTTACCTGCAGGCTTCCACGGACGTTCTTTTAAAGCGCATTTCCATGAGGGGCCGCAAGTTTGAGAACCAGATTACAGGGGATTATCTGGCCGAATTGAACCAGGCCTATAACTACTACTTCTTCCACTATTCCGAAACGCCTCTAATGGTTATCAATACCAGCGAGATTGACTTTGTGCACCGCGACGCCGATTTGGATGATCTTTTGACCCATATGGAAAAGGTCACCACCGGCACGGTTTACTATAAGCCTGTCAGTGTGAAGCGCTAAGGCTTAAAGGCGAACAGTTTTAACCACTCCCCCGTAGGGGATTTTTTGATCTCCGATCATTTTTAGGGGACAAGACACCAAGTTCACCAAGGTAGGCAAAAGTCTTTGGGTTAAAGCCTTAATCAAAAGATTTGTTTTTCGTCGTTCTTGGTGCCCTTGTTGCCTTGGTGGTTAAAGATTTGAGGGTTTAATGAATGAAAAAATAACTGTTTTAGATTTTCAAGCCAAGTGCGATAACGGCGAAAAAATTGCCATTGTGACGGCTTACGATTACGCCATGGCGATGGCGGTGGACGCGGCGGGTGTGGATGCCATTTTGGTGGGCGACAGCCTGAACATGACCATGTTGGGCCGGGAAAATACCCTGTCGGCGACCCTGGATGAAATGCTTCATCACACAGCGGCGGTAGTGAAGGGAACCAAAAACGCCATGGTTATCGGAGATATGCCTTTTTTGACTTATCAATTGGGACCGGAGCAGGCGTTAGAAAACGCGGGCGCCTTTTTAACCGAGGCGGGTGCTCAGGCGGTGAAGCTGGAATGGTGCCCGAGAGCTTCTGAAATTACACAGTTTTTAGTGGAGAACGGCGTACCCGTGATGGGGCATTTGGGGTTTACCCCCCAGCAAATTAACCGCTTTGGCGGTTATCACCAGCAGGGCAAAGACAAAGCTTCGGCGGCTTTGTTGCTAAAAGAAGCCAAGGCGCTGGAAGCGGCAGGAGCTTTTGGAATCGTTTTAGAATTAATTCCTGCGGACATCGCAAAGAAAATTACCAACAGCGTGTCGATCCCCACCATCGGTATTGGCGCGGGGCCGGATTGCGACGGACAGGTGCAGGTCTTGCATGATCTTTTGGGATTGATGCCCGATTTTCATCCCAAGCACGCTAAAGCTTATCTTCAACTGCATGAATCCATCCGGGACGCCGTGGCGCAGTATGTGTCTGAAGTTGCTGCCGGCCAGTTTAAGCTCAAGGGTTAAAGCTTTGAAAGTTCTCGCCGAACCCGATTTAATCCGCCATCATACCCGCAAGTGGCTGCTCAACAGCCAGAGCATCGGGTTTGTCCCGACGATGGGCGCTCTGCACGAGGGCCATTTAGAATTGGTGCGTCAGGCCCGCAAAGAAAACGATCAGGTGGTCGTTTCCATTTATGTCAATCCGCTTCAATTTGGCCCGCAGGAAGATTTCAGTAAATATCCCCGAACCCTCGTCGCCGACTTGGCTCTTTTGGAAAAAGAAAAAGTGGGGTTGGTTTTTACTCCGTCCGATAAAGAAATGTATCCGGAGGGTTTCTCGACGACTGTGAAAGTTACCGGTTCGCTGGTGAAGGGGCTTTGCGCCGCCTATCGGCCGGGGCATTTTGACGGCGTGTCCACGGTGGTCGCAAAACTTCTGGGGGCGGTATATCCCACCCGGCTCTATCTGGGACAAAAAGACTCCCAGCAGGCGGCAATGCTTCGCCAGATGATTTTGGATCTTGATCTGGGAGTTGAAACGGTTATTTGCCCCATTGTGAGGGAATATGACGGGCTAGCCATGAGCTCCCGCAATAAACGGCTTACTTTGGAAGGGCGTAAAATCGCCCCCATTTTGTATAAGGCTCTCAAAGTGGGAAAGAGTGTCTATGAACTGGGAGAGGTTGAAACGGCAAACGTACTATCCGAAATTAAAAAGGTGATTCAGGAAGAAAAAAAGGTGAAGCTGCAGTATTTGGAAGCGGTTGATTCCAAAACGCTCGCGCCGGTCGAACGAATCGAAAAAGGGACAATGCTGGCCCTGGCGGCTTTTATTGATGAAGTGAGACTGATAGACAATATCGTCATTTGAAGGCAAACAAAAGGCTATTACCACAGAGGTCACAGAGTACACAGAGTAAAGCTTAAGATTTTTTAAATTAAAATTTTTACTCTGTGCTCTTTGTGAACTCTGTGGTTCAAAATTGGGTTAGGGTTGGTAAAAGAAGGCTTTTCCGTTAAACTAACAGACCAAATGAACGACACTTGTTTTTAAATTGAAGGAGAAACCATTCCATGGCTCGGGTTTTCGTTAAATCCAAAATTCATCAGGCGACCGTAACTCAGACCGATCTACGGTATGAAGGCAGTATTACGCTGGACCCCACATTAATGGCGGCGGCGGATATTGAGCCCTATGAACAAGTGCATGTTCTTAACATGAATAACGGGTACCGTTTGGAAACCTACGCGATTAAGGGAAAAGCCAATTCGGGCGTGGTTTGTATGAATGGAGCGGCTGCCCGGCACACCGAGGTGGGAGACCAGGTGATTGTTTTGACTTATGAAAGTTTTGTTCAAGTGCCGCAGGCCGGTTATAAGCCCACGGTGGTGCAGGTTAACGCTAAAAACAAGATTACGAAGGTTAAGTAAGGGGGCGGACCATGTCGCTAGATATCTTTTTGGATGATCAGGAACTGATTTCCCGGATTCAGAAACTCAAAAAAGAGCGCAATGCGGTTATTTTGGCCCATAGCTACGAAAGACCGGAAATTCAGGATATTGCCGATTACGTTGGCGACTCGCTGGAATTATCCCGCCTGGCGGCTAAAACCGACGCGGATGTGATTGTGTTTTGCAGTGTTCACTTTATGGCCGAAACGGCCAAGATTTTGTCGCCCCAAAAGACGGTTCTTTTACCCGCTGCTGAAGCTGGCTGCCCTTTGGCGGATATGATTACGCCAACCCAATTAGCCATTAAGAAAGCCGAACATCCCAACGCGGCGGTAGTGGCTTACGTGAATTGTTCGGCTGAAATTAAAGCCATGGCGGATGTTTGCTGTACCTCGGCCAACGCGGTGCAGGTAGTGGATGCCATGCCGCAGGATGAGATTTTGTTCGTGCCGGATCAGCATTTGGGCCGCTGGGTTCAGACCCAGACGGATAAGAAGATAATTCTATGGGCCGGCTGTTGCCCTACCCACCAGCGCATGAAGGTGAAGGATATTTTGGATTTGAAACAACAATATCCGGACGCTGAAGTGATTGTTCACCCGGAAAGCAATAAAGATATCTGTGATCTGGCGAACGCCATTCTTTCCACTTCCCAGATGCTCCGCTATTGCCAGGCTTCGGAGTCGAAAACGTTCGTTATCTGCACTGAAATGGGAATGCTGCACCGCTTGCGGACAGCAATGCCGGACAAAACCTTTCTTCAACCTAGTAAAGGTTTGATTTGCCCCAACATGAAGATGACCCAACTTGAAGATGTGTATGAGTCGCTGAAAGAATTAAAACACCCGATTGAGATACCGGAGCCGATTCGGATTAAAGCTCTCCAGGCGTTGAATGGAATGTTAGCGGCGGTGCCTTTAAAATAAGTGAGAAGGTACAAAAGTGCGAAAGTGTAAAGGTATAAAATTTGAAAGTTGTGGATTGAGTTTTTCGTACCTTCAAACACTTTCACTTTTTAACTTTAACGAATTTCCCCCGCAAACATCATGAAAAAAAAGAGCACTACCGGGAGACGATTAGGTCTAGTCGGCTGCGGCGCCATTGGTTCCCTGGTAGCGGAACTTTTGGAAAAGAAAAAGTCGTCTTTTAAAGTTACCGCCCTTTATGACGCCCGCTTGGAAGCGGCCCAGCTTTTATCGAAAAAACTTAAATCAAAACCCAAAGTCTGCCGCAGTTTATCCGAAGTTTTTTCCGTTTGTGACTGGGTTTTGGAGGCCGCCTCGATCAAGGCCGCTTTCCCAGCGGCGGAAGCTTCTCTCAAAAAAAGAAAACCTGTGGTCATGATGAGCACGGGAGCTTTTTTACTGCATCAAAAACAACTATCCCAATTGGCGAAAAAATATAAAACCAAGATTTATCTGCCGTCCGGCGCGCTTTGTGGATTGGACGGTTTAAAAGCGGCCAGACAAATGGGTTCTATTAAAAGCATTACCATTACCTCCACCAAACCCCCTCGGGGATTTTCAGGCGCTCCCGGATTAACCTCGGCCCAAAAAAAATCGCTTGAAAAGAATAAATCCGCTTTTTATCTTTATCAGGGTGATGTTTGGGGCGCCATTCAGCGGTTTCCCGCGAACGTGAATGTGGCGGCGACAACCGCCATCGCCTCAGGAAAACCAAAGATGCTCAAGGTGCGGGTAGTGGCGGACCCGAAGGCGACGATGAACCAGCATGAAATCCATGTTGAGGGTGATTTTGGTGAATTAACTGCCATTACCCGTAATCGGCCCTCTAAAATGAACCCCAGAACCAGCGCCCTGGCCATTCAGGCGGCGCTGGCCTTGTTTGAACGCTTGGAAAGCTATGTTGAGGTAGGAAATTGACAACCCCATCTAATTTAGCCATTCACATCAAAGGTCTTTCGAAGACCTACAAAACCGGGTTTTGGTTTAAACCTAAAATTACTCACGCTCTGAATAATCTGACGCTAGACGTTTATGAAAAAGAAGCTTTCGGGCTTTTGGGACTCAATGGCGCGGGCAAGACCACGGCGATTAAAATTATTTTAGGTTTTTTAGCGCCTACGGCCGGTTCGGTTCAAGTTTTAGGCGGCAAGATTTCAGACAGGGAAGTCCGCAATCAAATTGGATATCTTTCCGAACTTCCTTATTTTTCCCGGCAACACACAGGCCGGGAGCTATTGGAATATTTCGGATCGCTCCACGGTCTTTCGGGATCGAAGCTCCACCGCAGGGTGGACGAAGTTCTGGAACTGGTTCGCATGTCAAAGGCTTCCCGGGAAAAAGTTTCGGGCTATTCCAAGGGAATGCTCCAGAGAATCGGTATTGGACAGGCTTTGATCGGTAAACCCAAACTTCTTATTTGTGACGAACCCATGAGCGGACTGGACCCGGTAGGCTATAAGGAAATGAGGGATATTTTTATCGATCTTAAAAAAATGGGAACAACCCTATTTCTCAATACGCACATCATGGATGAGGTGGAAAGGGTTTGCGACAGGATCGGCATATTGCACGGCGGTCAATTGAGGGAAGTGGCTTCGGTTTCCGATATTCTTCAATCTTCCGTCCATGTGGATTATTGGGTGGATGTGGACTCTCAAGACGCTTCTAGACTGGCGGGAACGCCTTTTCAAAAATCCATCGCCGAAAATGGGGGAGTCCAAATTACGGGTTCTTCTCTGTCTGAAACATTGAATTTGTTAAACCAACGGCAGGTTAAAACTAAAGGACTGAGGCCGCTTTCATCCGTGATGGAAGCTTATTTCCTAAAGTCTATCGCCGGACAGTCAAGCACAGAATCGGGGAGGGCCTCGAAATGAGAAGAATATTTTGCGTCGCCCAATTTACATTTCGCGAATTGATTCGCAGCAACATGCTGTACATCTGGTTCCTCAGCGTGGTTGTTTTTTCCGCTTTGGCGTTTCTTTTGTCTATTTTGAGCTTTGGCGAGGTTCAAAAGATTTTTATGGATTTGGGGCTGGTGGGTATGGAATTTTCCGGTCTTCTGGTTCTCATTTTGAGTCTGGCGGTGACTTACAACACTGAGTTTGACCAGAAAGCCATTTATCTTCAGCTGGCCAAACCCATTACACGCGGCGAATATCTTTTGGGTAGGGTTTTTGGTTTTTTTTCCATTATTTCGCTGGTGATCATCGGTATGGGTCTTTTTATCGCCGGATTGGTCACGCTAGTTGGCGGAGGACAGGTTCCGGTTCTTTTTGTTTACAGCACCCTATTCTTGCTGATCGAAATGTTTGTTTTAACCACGCTAGGATTAACCTTTCAAATGATTGGAACCTCCATGGTAGGAGTGGTTCTCTACACCATGTTTACCATATTTCTAGGGCATGGCATGGGTCAGGTGGACTGGCTGCTCAATCAAAAGCTGGCGCCGACGGTCAAGACGATGCTTCGAATTGTTCATTTTCTTCTGCCAAATCTGGAAGCCTTTAATCTGAAAGACCGTATTTATGATCCCAATTTGGTTTTGGGATGGACACAGTGGCAGGAAGTTTTACTTTATGCTTTCGCTTATTCGTTTGTAGTTTTTCTCATTGGTTGGATCAATCTTGAGAAAAGAGAATTCATGTGAATTGGGCCACTTCGGAAAAACCTTTCAAATATGCCGCTCTATCCTTAACCACTTTTTTTATACTTCAGGTTTTTTTGTGCGTTAATTTGGACAAATGGGTTCATCCGGAGCCGTTTGAAAGTTCCCAGGCAGGCCAATTAGACCCCAAAATCGTGTCTTCATTAAGAGCGGCGGCTTTATTGAGCGGCTACAAAGTTTTGGTGGGCCACGTTTTTTGGATCCGGGTGATTCAGTATTACGGCGACGGTTCTAACGGAGCGGATCATTACGCCAAACTTTATGATTATTGCCGTTTGGCTTCGGATTTGAACCCGCAATTTCTTCCGGTTTACACTTATGGAGCCGCGGCTTTGGCTTATCAACAGAACCGAATGAACGAGGGTGTGGAACTTCTTCAAAAAGGCATTTTGGCCAATCCAACGGTTAACAACCTCAAGTTGATGCTGGCGGCCATGACTTATCACAACAGCGAGGATTACGCGAAAGAGATTCCTTTTTTAGAAATTCAAATCGCCCAGGGAAACGCGCCCACCATGCTGGTGAATATTCTGGCAAACACTTATACCAAGGCGGGGAGAATTGACGACGCCATTCGGCTTTGGCGGCAGATTTTACAAACAACTGACTCGGATGTTCAAAAATATGAGGCGTCTCAAAAATTGAAAGAACTTTATGCCATCGCGAAAAAAAATCCTTCTGAAAAAGACAAATCTTGATTCATTTAGTCACCCTTAATCCTGCCTTAGACCTGTTTTTTGATCTGGAAAAACCTTCTTTTGGAAAAATTGGAAAAGTGGTCAGCGCCAAAGCGGAAACTGGCGGCAAAGCGTTAAACATGGCTCGATTTTTGGGAAAACTCAAAATGCCATATTCGCTTTGGCTGGGTACGGGCGGCGGCTCCCATCCAACCCATGTTTTTTACCGGGCCTTACTGGCTCAAGAAAAAATGAAAGCTGTCTTTTTAAATGAAAAAACGCCGATTCGATTTAATTTAGTGACCCAAACCCGGCAACAAGCCCATAAATACAATCATCCTGGTTTTGAAACGGATTTAAACGGCTTTTCGCGGCTTCTCTCTCGAGCGCGAAAAAATGATACGCTGGTTTTGACGGGTCGTTTACCGAAGGGCGTAAATGATTCTCTTTACGCTTCGTGGATTGAAATCTTTAATCGCAAAGGAGTCAAAACCGTTGTGGATGCCTCAGGAAAACCGCTCCTCCACGCAGTGAAGGCCAAACCCTGGTTTTTTAAATCGAATTTATTTGAAATTTCTGAAGCGATGGGAAAAAGAGTCGAAAATCTGAAGCAAGCCATTGTTCTTGTTAAAAAGAACTGGCTCAGAAATAATTTCCGGCATGGCGCTCTGACAAATGGTTCTTCCGGCGCGATTCTTTGGAAAGATCAGGAATGCTATTTAATCCAAACACCCAAAGTTTTTTCTTCGCTAGTGGTGGGTGCGGGTGATGGCTTTTTGGCCGGATACTTATACGGCTTACGTAAGGGAAAAGGTTTGAAGGAGGCCGCAGCCTGGGCCGGTGCTTTTGGAGCAACCGTGGCCGCCGGCGGTATTCAAGGTTTTAGCCGTGAGGAAGTCGGTCGTTTTTATAAAAGGGTGAAGGTTCGGAAAGTATTGTGAAAGATGACAGAGTCATTTATTCCGTAACTGAACTGGTTCAGACTGCCAGAGCTTTGCTGGAGGCGAAGTTTGCTTATGTTCTGGTCCAGGGGGAATTGGGACGGTTTACGAAACACCCCTCCGGTCATATGTACTTTGATCTTAAAGATGAAAAGTCGCTGATCTCCTGCGCCTTTTTTAAAAACAGCAACCAAGCTTTGACTTTCCAACCGGAAACAGGATTGCATGTGATGGTTGGGGGCGTGTTGACCTTGTACGAGGCCCGCGGTCAGTTTCAAATGAATGTTCGGATGATGGAACCCAAAGGGCTGGGCGGACTTCAGCTGGCTTTTGAACAGCTCAAACGAAAGCTGATGTTGGAAGGTCTTTTTGAAGAAAGCCGTAAAAAGGCCATACCCACCTTTCCCAAAAGAATCGCTTTAATTACATCGCCTTCCGGCGCTGCGATTCAAGATTTCATGAAGATCTTGGAAACCAGGGTCGGGATTGAGGAAGTGGATCTATTTCCCGTTAAAGTTCAGGGAACCGAGGCTCCCCTCGAAATTAGACAGGCGATCGAAGAAGTTTCATCACTGGGAAAACATGACGTTGTGGTGATTACCCGCGGAGGCGGAAGTCTGGAGGATTTGGCGGCTTTTAACGATGAGGGCGTGGTGCGGGCGTTGGCTAACTGCTCCGTGCCGACCATCAGCGCCGTGGGCCATGAGGTGGATTTCACGCTTTGCGATTTTGTGGCAGACCGCCGGGAACCAACCCCCACTGCCGCCGCGGCTCATCTGGCCCCGGGCCATGACGAGGTAAAACAACAATTTGATCACTTGGAACATCGACTTCGTGAAGCGCTCGAAAATCAAATCAAAGACAAAAGACGTGATTTGACGGAACTTTTAAAAACTCTGCGGGACCGGCGCCCCGACCTTCTTTTAGATCAAGCCCGCCAGGATTTGGACTATCGAACGGATGATCTCAAAACCGCTTTAGAGAATCTTTTAAAAGATAAACAGATTAGCCTGCAGCGCATGGGAGATTTTTTGTCCCGAGTGACACCGCTGCAAAGGATCAAGCCCTATCAAGAACGGTTGAGGGGCTTAGAAGCTCAATTACAGGCCTATCACCCCCATGGCCCCTTGAAGCGGGGCTATGCCATTGTGACAGACAAAAAAAGCGGAAAAATTCTGCGCGATTCCAAAGGCTTGGTTAAAGGCGAGCATTTGATGATTCAATTACAAAAAGGTCGTGTGGAATCGGAAGTTGTTTCAACAGAAGAAGACTAATTCTTTACCACCAAGGACACCAAGTAGGGCAAAACTAAAGATTTTGGGTTAAACAATAAAGATTTTCTTGGTGAACTTGGTGCCCTTGGTGGTTAAAGATTCTCTTTGCTTTTTAGTATAAAATAGCCGCATTCACTGAGGAGAAGGTATGGCCAATCAACCGTCGTTCGAAGACTCGTTGAAAAAACTCGAGGAAATTGTCGAAAAGATGGAATCGGGAGATTTGAAACTGGAAGATTCCCTGAAGCTTTTTGAAGAGGGAATGAAACTCACCAAAGACTGCAATCTGCGTTTGAGTGAGATAGAGAAAAAAGTAAAACTACTTCTCAAAAGCGCCTCATCCAAAGAAGAGGGCGGTTCTGCCCGAGGTTCAAAGGGTAAAGACGAATGAGTTTTACTTTAGAGTCTTATCTAGAATCTAAGCGTCTCATAGTCGAAAAAGGCCTTCGCGACATTTTTAAAAAGCCCGGCGACTGCCCCAAAATACTTTGGGAAAGCATGAAATATAGTCTGTTCGCGGGCGGGAAGAGACTGAGGCCTATTTTGTGTCTGGCTTCGGCCGAGGCGGTTGGTTTACCGGAAAAATCAGCCCTTCGGATAGCCTGTGGCTTAGAACTTATACACACTTACAGCCTCATTCATGACGACCTTCCCTCTTTGGACAACGATGATTACCGTCGGGGGCGAAAGACCAATCACAAGGTTTATGGAGAGGCGATGGCCATTTTGGCGGGAGACGGACTTTTGACCCTGGCTTTTCAGTGGATAGCCAACCCTTCGGGTTATCCAGAAAAGTACAAAAAAAATATTGGCTCAGTCATTTATGAGCTGGCCTGGCACGCGGGTTATCCCGGCATGGTGGGCGGTCAGGTGGATGACGTCGTTTCTGAAAAAAAGAAACCCAGCCTGCCCAAAGTCTTATCCATTCACCGGCGAAAGACCGGAGCGTTGCTTTTGTCAAGCACTCGGCTGCCGGCGCTTTTGGCGGGAGTTTCTTCAGCCAAAGTGAAAGTTCTCACCGAATACGGCCGTTCGGCGGGACTAGCTTTTCAAATTGTTGACGATATTTTGAATGAAACGGGAAACAGTAAACAGTTAGGTAAATCAGCCGGTAGTGATAGGGAAAGAGGTAAAATGACTTATCCGGCGGCAATTGGGTTAGAAAAATCAAAAAAAGAAGTTCGGTTGCTGACTGAAAAAGCGGTGACGTCATTAAAAATTTTTGGTTCCAAGGGTGAACCACTTAAGGCTTTGGTTCGTCATATGGCGGAGAGAACACACTAAACTTATGAATCCTTTTTCCTCAAAAATTCTTTTATCGACAACAGTTGCATGGTTTTTGGCCCAGGGGCTTAAGGTGTTGCTTTATTGGTATCGGCACCATAAAATCAACTTTCGTCTTTTTGTGGGTACGGGCGGAATGCCAAGTTCCCATTCGGCTTTTGTATCATGTTTATCCACCGCTATTGGTTTGGAAGCTGGCTGGACTTCTCCGGTTTTCATGCTTTCGCTGGGGATGGCCCTGGTCATTATGTCGGATGCGGCAGGAGTTCGAAGGGCGGTCGGTCACCAGGCCGAAATTCTCAATAAAATTATGGACGATCTGAATAAATCCAAACCGGTTCCTCAAGCGCGTCTGAAGGAATTGTTAGGGCACACGCCTGTTCAAGTATATGTGGGTTCTTTTTTAGGTATTTTGACGGCGTTTTTGTTTTATAAACTGTAGGAGAAGTGAACATTGGTTTACGAATATCTCGATAAAATACAAACTCCAGATCAATTAAGAACTTTACCGGTGGAAGCTTTGCCCAAAGTCGCCCAGGAATTACGGGATTTTTTGGTTACTTCCGTATCCGAAACGGGCGGCCATTTGGGTTCCAGCCTTGGCGCGGTCGAATTAACCCTGGCCATGCACTATGTTTATGACACTCCTAACGACCGTATTGTGTGGGATGTGGGTCATCAGGCTTATGGCCACAAGGCCATTACGGGCCGTCGTGAAAAGTTCCCCACTTTGCGCCAGTTTGAAGGTTTATGCGGTTTTCCCAAGCGAAATGAGAGTGAATACGATACCTTCGCGGTCGGGCATGCCGGTACGGCCCTTTCGGCGGGTTTTGGCATGGCCATGGCCCGGGATATGCAAAAAAAGAAGTTTCACGTGTTGTCTGTGGTCGGCGATGCCGCTATTTCCAACGGACTTTCCATGGAGGCGCTCAATAACATTGGAGATCATCCGAATCTTAATATGACGGTCATTTTGAATGACAACGAAATGTCCATTTCACCCAGTGTGGGGGCCATGACCTCCTATCTCAATAAAATCCTGGCGGGTAAGTCTTATAACGAAACCAAAAACAGGGTCGAGCATTTCATCAACAGCATTCCAAATGTTGGAAAACAAATGCTCAATATGGCCCATCATGCCGAAGAGGCCTTAAAAGGTTTTATGACTCCTGGAACTCTTTTTGAAGAGTTGGGTTTGCGATATTACGGCCCGATTGATGGGCATAATATTTTGACTTTAGTTGAAATTTTTAAACGGGTAAAAGAACTCAAGGGCCCGATCATGCTCCATGTGGTGACGCAAAAAGGCAAGGGGTACGCTCCGGCTGAGGAAAATCCTGAAAAATATCATGGTGTTACCGTATTTGATAAAGAAACCGGCAAGCTGGTAGCGGCTTCTTCCGCTTCCGCTCCGCCGGCTTATACCAAAGTGTTTGGCGATGCTTTGACCGAATTGGCTCAAACCCATACGAACATCGTGGGGATTACGGCGGCCATGCCGGGCGGCACTGGTCTTAACAAGTTTGGCGAACTTTTTCCCGATCGTTATGTGGATGTGGGTATTGCTGAAGGACACGCGGTCTGCATGGCAGCGGGAATGGCCTGTGAGGGCATGAAACCCGTTGTGGCGATTTATTCCACCTTCCTTCAAAGAGCTTATGATCAAATTATTCATGATGTTTGTCTGCAGCAACTGCCGGTCGTTTTCGCTTTGGACCGCGGCGGGTTGGTCGGCGAGGACGGGGAAACCCATCAAGGGGTTTATGATCTTTCCTATTTGCGCTGTATTCCCAATATGGTGGTGATGGCGCCTTCCAATGAAAATGAAATGAGAGACATGCTTTATACCGCGGTCCAATACAACGGACCGGTCGCCCTCCGCTATCCCCGGGGCAACGGTGAAGGGGTGACATTGGAAAAAGGGTTCAAAAAAATCGAGATCGGCAAAGGTGAAATCCTTGAAGAAGGCGCTCAATATGCCTTTTTAGCTATTGGTCGGATGGTGGGTGTAGCCAAAACCGCGCACAGTCTTTTAAAAAAAGAGGGAATTCAAGGCACGGTCGCCAATATGCGTTTTGTGAAACCGTTGGATGAGAAACTATTGGTGTCCATCGCGCGAAAGATTAAAGTGCTGATCACCCTGGAAGAAAATGTTGGAATGGGCGGATTTGGCGGCGCGGTTCTGGAAGCCCTTCAGAAAAACGGTATTTCGGATTGCGCGGTAAAAGCCATTGCCATACCGGATGCCTTCATTGAACACGGCAAACCCCAATTACAGCGGGAAATGTGCGGCCTGGAAGCGCCCCAAGTTGTAACGGCGGTCAAAAAAATGCTTTTAAACCGTGAACCGGCTTTGGGAGTCGTTTCGTAAATGGCCTTTTCCCCCAATCGTCGTTTTTGGATTTTGATCCTGTTTTGCTTAACTATCGGCGTTATTTATGTTTTGGCCCGACACACAACGCCGCCATCCGACAACACCAGCGCTTATATTTTAATTACCCCCACAGCTGTAGAAACAGCAGGTGAGGCGCAAACACCAACCATTTCAATTACTTCGGCAATCGCACCCATAGCGCTTGTTTCAACCCCCGTCTTTACGGCTACGGTTGTGGCTACTTATAGCGAAGCGACCGCTTCGGATGTGATTGATCCTAAAAAGCTGCGAGCAAAAGACGTTGTCGTGACGGTTCATAAAGTTGATTTTGGTGAAAATTATTGGACACTGGCCAAGCAAGCGAACATTGATATTTACACGCTGATTGGCGCGAATCCTACCATGCCGTTTAAAGCGGCTTACCACATGACGCTTAATATACTTTCCCGTAAGGGGGTATTACATACGGTTCATCCAGAGGACAATTTGTCCCAGCTGGCGGAAGAATACAGGACAACCGAAAAAATAATTAAGGACACCAATAACATTCATTGGTGGCGCCCGATGCATACGGGAGATGTTTTATTTATCCCCAACGCAAAGCCGCTACTCATGGTGAAAGAGTGGAGAGACTACTTTAGCAAGCGTGGAATGTTCGGTGTCCCTTTTTCCAAATGGGCAACCTGGACATCGGGTTTCGGTCTTCGGATTGATCCCTTTACGGGAAAACACCGCGAACATACGGGTGTGGACCTTCGGGCTAAATACGGCGATCCGGTTTACGCTTCGGCGCCCGGCAAGGTTATTTTTACCGGTGTGGCGGGCGGCTACGGTAATTTGATTAAGATTGCCCATGCGCATGGCTATACGTCTTATTATGGACATCTTTCGAAAATATACGCCCGGATGGGCGCGAAAGTACGGCGTGGGACACTCATCGGACGTGTGGGCGCTACGGGCAGGGTAACGGGGCCGCATTTGCATTTTGAAATTCGTTTGAACGGCAAACCGCTAGATCCTCTTCAATTCATTTGATAAGTAAGAGAAATTTGATTTTTGTTGTTTCTTTGTTTGGTTGATTTCCAAAATTATTGAAGGTATGTTAATAAAACGATGGATCCTCGATTTGTAAAAGATAAAGGTGTTGAAACCTATTCCGGCAATGAGTTAATCCTCAAAGGCGGTTTGGAAGCGGGAATGGCCCTCTTAACGGGATATCCCGGCTCGCCGGTGGCGGATGTTTTTGAAGCGGCGGCCAATGCCTCTCCTTATCTCAAAGAGCACGGAATTCTCGCTCAAATCGCCAACAATGAAGCCTTATCCGCGGCCCGTTTGAATGGTGCCCAAATGGCGGGTCTGAGGGCTGTGGCGGTAATGAAATCCGTAGGGTTCCATGTGGCAGCGGATGCCCTTTTTTCCGCCAGTTTGCTTAAAAAAGACCATAAGGGAGCAGGCGTCATTGTCATTGGGGACGACCCCTGGAGCGATACCACTCAGGTTCCGGTTGATTCCCGTCGTTTATCAGATCATCTTTTTATTCCTGTTCTAGAACCAGCCACCTTTCAAGAAGTCAAAGATTGGATGAAAGTGGCTTTTGAATTATCGGAAGCCGCGGACCTTTTTATTTCTTATCTATTGATTACTTACACCGCCGAGGGCGGCGGCAGCGTCAACGTTTATCCCAATCAACCTCCGCAAGGTTTTTCAACCCTGAACAAAGTGACGATCGATAGTTCTAAAATCGATGTCTCTCATTCCATCATGCTGCCGCCTTTTACGGTTCCCCTGGAAAAAGAAGCGCTTGAAGTTAAGTTTCCAGCTCTTTTAAAGGCGGTGCGGAAACAGGGCATTAATCAGGTATTTCCGGGGACTGAAAAGGGCGGCATTGCTTTTGTCACAGCCGGAGCCTCTTACACCTATTTGGAACAGTCGTTGGATGAGTTTGATATGACAGGGAAGTTTCCGATTCTCAAGCTGGGGATGACCTATCCAGTTGACCCCGAGGCTATTGAGGAAATTTTGAAATACTCAAACACGCTGGTGGTGGTCGAGGAAAAACGGCGTTTTATTGAAAGCCAAGTCCGTAGTATCGCGATGGACCTGTATCAATCCGGCAAGATCAAAGAAATACCCACGGTTTGGGGAAAAAGTTTTCCCGACAACTTAAAACCTTTTCCAACCGATCAAGGATTAAGTCCGGCGGTGGTAATGACGATTCTGGCGCCTTTGTTCAAAAAGTTTGAAGTCTCTACGGCCAAAGTTGAAAAAGAAGTTCAATTTATCGAAAGCCTCAGCGACTTGGAAATCAGTATCCCCAATCGGACGCCTTCTTTTTGTCCCGGCTGTCCTCATCGGGACTCCTCGTCGGTTTTTTTGGAATTAGTGGCTGATTTTAAAAATCCCCAATACATGAAAAAGAAATACAAACGGGAACCTCTCGACATTCTTTTTCACGGTGATGCCGGATGTTACGTTCTTCTCTTTATGCCTCCCAACGGACCTTTGATGCATAACTATATCGGGATGGGTTTGGGCGGCGGGACAGGAGCCGGGCTATCTCCCTTTTCGACCAATAAATCGGTCTGTTTTATCGGCGACGGAACCTTCTTTCACTCGGGTTGGTCCGAAATGTCCGATTCCATTAAGAATAATCAAGATGTGCTTTATGTGATCTTAGACAACAAGACAACCGCCATGACAGGACATCAGCCTCATCCCGGGATGGACGCGGATTTGATGGGCAAGCCAACCTTCGCCCAGGATATTGAACAGGTGGTCACGGGGCTGACCCAGGGAGAGGATGTTTCCATTGCCAGGGTGAACCCTGAAAAACGGGATGATTACCGTGAAATCCTCGAGGACATGCTTTTAGAAGACGGCGTCAAGTTTGTGATCGCGGACAAAGAGTGCGGCATCACCTTTCAGCGTCGCAAGCGTCACGAATTGGCCAAGCAAAAAACCAAAAAGGGCTTTTTACCCAAGCAAACCAGAATTAACGTCAATGAACACACCTGTGAATTCTGTTTGGAGTGCACCCGCTTAACCGGTTGTCCTGGACTCACGATTGAGGAAACTTTATACGGCAAGAAAATGGGAACGGATATTTCTTACTGCGTTTCCGACATGGCCTGTACCCGCATTAAAGCCTGCCCTGCTTTTGAAGAGTTAGTCATTGTTCGAGCCCATAATCCACGCAAGCCAAGCGTAGCTGATCCATCCGCTATTCCGGAGCCGGAACCTTTTCAGTTTGAAGAGGATTGGCGCGGTTATATCGCGGGCGTGGGAGGAATGGGCATCGGCAGTTCGACAGCGGTGTTAGTCACGGCGGCTCGCAAGCATGGTTATCACGTCACCTTTTGTGACAAAAAGGGGATCGCTATCCGCAATGGCGGTGTTTATTCCCAATTAACTTTTTCCAAAAAGAAAAAGGTGGTTTCACCCCTCATGCCCCAAGGAAAAGCTGATCTGTTGTTGGGTTTGGATATTCTGGAGGCGGTCAGAGGTATTGATCCTCGGTTTAACTTCAAAATTGGCTCCAAACAATACACTCATTCGGTCGTGAATACCCATAAGACCCACACGATTCTGACTTTACTGGGTAAAGATGATTTTAGTCCGGCCCAATTGACTGAAATTTTCAAGAAATACACGATGGATTATTTTGGCGGCGATTTGAGCCAGATCGCCGAAGATTATTTGGGAAACAAAGTATTCGTTAACACCATGCTGTTGGGAACGGCATTTCAAAGAGGGTTACTGCCCCTGAGTCTTCACGATCTTATTGAGGCGATTAAAGACAATTTCGAGCCCCGCACGGCGAACCGCAATATTGAGGCGTTTCATTTGGGACGGCATGTGGTTTTACATCCTGAAAAGTATCAGGTTGAGGTTCGGGAAGGTTTTCAGGAAGTCATGGCCCGCAAAGCCGGTCTTTTAGGTTCTTCCCGGGGAACCGCTTATCTGGCTATGACAGCCCAGTTTTTAAAAGCGTGGGAAGGCGATGAGGAAACCCGAATCCAGTTTGTCAGCCGTCTTTATGACCTGATCCAATTTGAGAACGTCGCTTACGCCCGCAAATATTTAGATAAGGTTTTAGCGGTTTTGAAAAAAGACTCGAAATCGTATCAGCTCTTGGCCACCACTGCGGTGGTGAAGTATTTGCATAAAGTCATGGAAATTAAGGACGAGGTTTATGTGGCTCACCTTTTAACCAGCCCGGAGAAATACGAAAAAGACGCTAAACGTTACAAACTTGATTTGGCCGGAGGCGACCGGATCGAATACCGCCACTTCAACCGTCCCCAGTTCGATTTTCTGGGACTCCATATTAAATTCGATCTCAAGAGCCGGGACTGGATGCTCCGCATGATGAAACACATGAAGTTTCTCAGAAATGTGATGCCCCAGTGGCATCAAAGGGAAAAGGATTTCAGGAAATGGTATGGCGAACTGGTGGACAAGTTTGAGTTTAAGACCGCCGAAGAGTATGACCGCTGGGTGAGGGCCCTGTCCGTTCCTGAAGACGTGAAGGGATACCGCGAAATCCGTTATCCGAAAATGGAAAAAGCAAAGGAAACGGCGGGTAAAATTTTATCGGGGGAAGAGAAACCGAAAGCCGAAACTTTAGTGATGAAAGTGTATTCCCCCCGATAATTTTGGGGTATGATTGCGGTCGTCGAAGCTATTTACAGTTATCGGCTGTCTTTGGACAACCGATAACTGTCGCCGAAACCCCGTTTTGGCGATGTGGTTAAAATTTTTTTTAAGAGGTTTGTGGCATGGCACAAGGTACAGTGAAGTGGTTTAAGAATGAAAAAGGTTTTGGTTTTATTTCCCAAGATGGAGGCGAAGATGTGTTCGTTCACTTCTCGGCTATCCAATCGGACGGCTTCAAAACTTTGAACGAGGGCGACCGCGTTGAATTTGAGGTTGCTAAAGGGGACAAGGGTTTGAAAGCGGAAAACGTTCGCAAGATCTAATCCGGCAAATCTGTAAATAAAAGCCTCCAGGGTTCGCCCTGGGGGCTTTTTTATTTTGACGTCAGTTCAAAACATCTTTAACCACCAAGGNNTCTTGGTGCCTTGGTGGTTCAAATTGTCTTTATTTTTTTTGATTTTTTGACTGGTTCTTACAGTTGAAATAGAGGATATGGTTTGTGGCGGTCAGGGAGAAGCGGCGAAAAGCCCGGTTAGAAGTCCGCCAAATACCCCGTGTCAAAAACCANNCAAAACGGCGTTTTCGACAGTTTGTCCCTCATTGCTGGCCCAGGAAGTCGTTCCCGGCCCGTCAAAGAAGCACTTGGCCGGAGGCGTGCCGCTATTGATCAACCCTAATAACGACGGGTCGGCGCCGGTAGGATATTGGTTCGCACCGCCGCCTGCCCATCCGGGCATGACAATCTGGTAAGAGGCGTAGTCCCAGTGGTGGGGATGGGCCTCCGCCTTTTCGCCGTGTCCCGTCACGAAGGAAGTCTCCAGGCTGTTCAAACCCAGAATGTAGTTCATTTGATCCAGAGCGGCCTGCCGATACTTCCCATCACCTGTCAAATGGTAAGCAAATAACAGGGCGCCGGTTTTATCCAAAATGTTTTCATTAGAACCCCAATAGTACTCATTGGGAGTTATACAGACACCATAGCCATTAGTTTGGGACTTTTGGACTAGGTCATCACAGATTTGGGTGAGGGACTGGATGATGGTTTGTTTCTCCGCGGGAGAGGTTTTGGAACCCAAAGCGACGGCCATATAACCGAAAAACTGGGGCGTCATCCAGGAAAGGGGTTGAAGCCGGGTTTTAACGGATTCGTGCTCAAAGCGGGCTTCAAGAGATTTATCGCGGCTCATGCGGGCCATTTCACCCAGAGCCCACAGTTCTTCCTGGGAAGGATCGTCGTCCCCGTAATCGGGATCTTTGAACCGGGCGTCCGGGTGTTGGCCCAGCCAGGTCCAGGACCGGTTGGCGGCGGCCCAGCATTTTTTCGCGAAGGGCGGGTCTATTTTCCAAAAGACCCGGGTGGCCTGACACATGACGCCGGTAAAAACCCCCGCGTCAATACAGCCCTCTCCCTGCAAAAAACGGCTGGTCGGGTCCTTGTCCGGACCTATGCCGAAGCAAAAATGATCTTCCGAATCCACCTTGTGGTAAACCCCGCCGTCGGCGGCCTGCATTTTTAAAAGCCAGGTGAGGCCCCATCTCGCTTCGTTCAAAAGGTCCGAAATTCCATTGCCTGATTCAGGGATATGGTTCTGAAGGCCGGCCATTTCCTTGGACTTCTTCAACTCGTAAAGCCACATCATCCAGGCGCAGGAAATGGCCTCCATGTGGGTCCACTTGCCGTAATCTCCCGCGTTGTGCCAGCCGCCGGTGAAATCCTCGCTTTTGCTGAGGTCGGATTGAAAAGGAGCGTCCTTCATATGGCAAGCATCGTGCTTGAGCCCAGTGACAGGATCATTGATAGCGGTCCCGCAACGAATAAGGTAAAAGCAGCGGAGCGAATCTTTGAAGAGGCTATTGAAAATATCATTTTTGACCTCGAAATGAACGGATTTCAGGCCATCCACTGAAACCGCATAGCGTCCGGGAAGGGTAAGACCGCTGAAATCAACCTGAAAAACCTTTTCACCCGTTGAGGGGGTGTCGTCAATGGGATCGGCGGCGATAATACTTGAAAAGGCAGTCTTGCCAGTTTGGTCGATGATCTGAAAAGAGTCGCCTTTATTTACCCCGGCCAATTGGCTGAGAACAAAATACTTTTTTCCGTCAGGCAGGTAACCTTCCTGATTGACTTTGGGATACTTGATGATCGGGTTGTTTACCTGGGTTTTGGTTTGTTCCTCGCCTTTTTTATAAAACTCGATTTCATCCACGCATATAAAACCTTTGTCCCCGGCAATAGTGCCGGCGCTGAATTGGATACCCGTGACAACCGAAGGGTCCCATGGTTTGGGCGTACCCCAGGGCTGCTTGAGCTTTGAAAAGGGAATTTCATAAAGGTTCCAGCCGGGTCCCGGGGCGATAGGCGCGGAATAATGATTATATTCGGCGGCGGTGGCGGGGATGGGGATCATACAGTTCCAAATACCCTGGCCTCTGGCCCAAAAACGCACACCTTCGTATTCGGAAAGGTTTTGGGGCGGAAAACTGTCGGTCATGCCCGCGTAAGGAAATTGAGCGCCCTGCTTTAACTCGAAATCCAATCTGGCGCATTGATCCGAGTCATGTCCGCCGCCAGAGAGAAAAAAAGGATTAGGTGAAATGTGGGAATTGGAATCCGCAAAGGAAACCCACTGACCGTTTAGACCGGTACCCGCAAAATTATCCACCCGCATGGCCGCAAAGGAAGGGGATGCAAATAGAAGAATTAAAAGGAAAAGTTTATACATTCGTCTGTGATCGGAAAAGAGCATGGCGTCAATCCTTTTTGGCGTAAGCCAAGCCTATACCGGCTAATGAAGGACGACAAGTCTTCCTAATTCCCGGCCGAAGGGTTTGATGAGGAAAACGAAATAAACCCCGCTGGAAACCTTTTGTCCGAATTTATTATTTCCATCCCAGTTGATGACCGTCGGCGAAAGGGGCGCGGTCAAAGTTTCATCAAACAGGGTTTTAATGTGTTCGCCTGCCGAGTTGTAGATCCGCAGCGCTATTTTACCCGGGAATTCGTTGGTCCCGATGGTGATGCAGACCTCACTATCGGTAGTTTCGTTGAACACGTTTTTGCATACTTTAAATATCTCCGCCACGGCTGTCGGTGTAGCGGTCCAATTACCAACCGTTGTAATCGTTGGAGTGAATGTCGGTGTTGGTGTTGGCGACAGTGTCAGGTTGGGTGTGTTTGTCGGGGTATTGGTGGACGTGAAAGTAAGTGTCGAAGTGGGGCTATTGGTGAAGGTGATGGTTGGTGAATTGGTTTTAGTAGAGGTGGCGGTAAGTGTTGGCGTGTTGGTCGGCGTATTCGTTGGAGTATTGGTTGATATGGCGTTGACTGTATTCGTTGGGGAAGCGGTTGTGGCCGGCGAAGGCGTATTGGTCACTGTGTAAGTCGGCGTACTGGTTAACGTATTCGTGGCGGTATTGGAAGGGGTACTAGTCATCGATGAAGATGAAGTATTCGTGGGCGTGTTAGTCGCCGTATTGGTTGGTGAATTGGTGATGGTTGAGGTTGTTGTGTTTGTGATCGTATTAGTGGCGGTCGAAGTCGGGGTATTGGTTGATGTGTTCACTGGGGTATTGGTCGGCGGCTGTGTTCCGGTCGAGGTACTGGTTGCCGTATTCGTAATTGTCGAGGTAGGTGAGTTGCTGGGAGTTAACGTGGGTGTCGATGTTGGAGTAGTTGTTGGGGAAAAAGTGGCTGTGTTAGTGGGTGTGTTGCTGGGGGAAGGCGTGTTTGTATTCGTAATGGTATTAGTTGCCGTATTAGTGGTTGTGTTTGTCGCGGAGCTTGTAGGGGTACTGCTGGGAGAAGCGGTAGCCGTATTGGTAATGGTGTTAGTGGCCGTATAGGTGATGGTGTTCGTCGGGGAATTGGTGGGAGAGCTGGTGGGTGAATTGGTCGGGCTAAGGGTGGGGGTATTCGTCGGTGTTCGGGTGGGTGAGTTTGTCGGAGTGGAGGTTGGCGCGCCGCCGCTGACGGTAATCGGCGCGTTCAAGGAAATTTCAACCCCCCGGCTAGGCGAATACAGCGTAGCCGTATTGGGGATTACGGTTCCGCCAGGGGCGGTTACCTGACCAATCCATGTTTCGGTCACACTGGCCCCCGGGGCCACATTTGCGACATTCCAGGTAATGGGAGGAGCGTTTGTTCCGCCGTTCGTCGCCGAAACAAAAGTCTCGCCGGTGGGCAGTGTGTCAGTAATTACCTCATCACTGTCATAATCGGGTGTGAATGAAAAATTCTGAAATTGGGGGCCGCCGGCCTGGGTGTAAAAGCCGAAATTTCCAGGGCCGGTGATGGTTGAGTCGGTAGCGGAAAAATCAAGATTGTAGGCTCCGGTTGTTTTGGAATAAATCTGGAAACTGTTTCCGCTCAAAATCACCTGAACATTCAAGAAGCCCGTGCCGGGCGAAACGAAATTGCCCGACCCGATGGTGGTAAAACTGCTGCCGCCATTGGTGGTCACTTCCAACTGTATGACTCCCGGATTGGGGCTGGTGTTGGGATTAATCCAAAGATAATAAAAACTGTTTCCTGACTGGCGCAAAACAGCGCCTCCCGGTTGGTAAGCGGTGCTGGCGATACTGAAAGACAAAGTACCGTTGGTTCCATAGGAGCCGTTTTTGGTGATGCCATCGGTGGTAAACCCGCCGTGATTCAGAGTGCCGCCGGCCACAGTCCAATTCGTAAGAGCTCCCGTGAAAGAAGTCCAATTGCTTAATGTGGTTCCCGGAAAGCTATCGGTGATAGTTCCCGAATGGGTATTGGTGTAAACGAGTGTATAGGTAACGTTCGTACCCGAAGCGGGGTTAGTGTTGCTGGCGGTTTTTACAATTTCAGCCGGGGTTGGTGTGGCGGTCGGTAAGGGAGTACAGGCAATGGTTAAGGGAACCGAATTGGATTGTTCCGTTTGTTCTTTCCCCAGCGGGTCCGTAAAGGTCGCCTGGTTAGAAATGACAGAACAAGCGGGGGTCGTATTTTTCACGGTAGCCCAGAAGGTAACCGTACCCGACTCGGTCGGCAAAAGATCGGGCCATGTCCAGGAGACGGTGTTGGTACCGGCGTTATAAGCGGTTACCGCATCCGAAGGACCGCCGATAAACCCGCCGAAAGTCAGGTTCGTATTCAGTTGGTCGGTTAGAGCCGCGTTATAGATATCCCGGCCATAATAAGGGGCATTACCCGCTACCACGCGCCAGGTATATCCATCGTATTCCTCAACCAAAAGATTGGTAACAGCCAGAGAACCAGCCTGGTTGCATGGGTCGGCATAACCGCCGGGATCGGTCAGGGCGGTCTTGATATCGACATAGTTATCGCCCGAATAAGACGCGCAAGGGTTGTTTAAAGGCCCGGCGTTGTAACTCCAATCGGTGGTGTTGTTACGGGTAGCGTTCGAAGTTTCGTAAAAATTAACCTGCGTCTGTACCTGGCCGCCCCAGCCATTCCATTGTTGAATTAGATAACGGTCCATCAGCAGGCCCGCGGGCATATTGGGGGTGCTTCCACTCCATGTGGTGACCAGTTTTTGGTTGTAACCTGTACCCGGAACCATGGGCAGATCCGAAATGGTATAACCTCCCGAGGTATCGTAAATCGTCTGAGCCAGGAAAGGATTACCCGTTGAGCCGCTCATAACCACTCCAGCGTTGGTCGAATTGAGGAAGTAAGACACACGGTAATTTTGGAGATTAACGTCCCCGTAAGCCTCGTTCAAAAATTGGTAATCAGTGGTGAGATATTGGGCCGCTGTCTGATTGGCAGACGCGCTGACTTTATTGTTGAATTGAACATAAACCTGGGGTCTGGTTCTTTCTAAACGCTCGGTGGATCCATTTTTATAAGTGAGCATATAGGTGACTGCCTGCCCGGGGTTGAGAATGGAGACGCTGGCGGATTTGTCTGTTTGTAAAGCGCAATTGACCACATCGACGTAGTTCATGGCGTAGGTACTGCTGGCCGTGTTGGGATAGGGGGAGGTGGTTCCTGCGACACCATTTGAAGGATCGGCGTCCGCCGAATTGATAACGGTTTGTCCCGAAGCAGCCGTGCCCGCAATTTGCATTTGAACGGTGATGGTGGCGGAGGCATTGGGGGCCACGTTGCCTACGTTCCAGGTGAGGACAGTGCCCGAATTGGTGGCGGAAGGGGAAGAAGAAACGTAAGTGGCGTTGGTGGGGATCGTATCGCGGATTTGTACGCTGGTTGCGGTTGCGGCTCCCACGTTGTTATAGATCAAAGTGTAATTGATTGTTTGGCCGGGGCATCCAAAGGTACGGTCCACAGACTCGGAAATTTTCATGACGGATTGGTTCCATTGGTTATCGCAGGGCCAGGGGAAGTTACCGGTATTGATCAGTAGTCCCAACATGTCAAGATCGTTGTTGAAATAGATTAAAGACACCGGGGCATAATCGGTTCCGCCCGCCCATTGTTGAACAAACTGATAGGTGGAGGCCAAACGGTAGGCTTGGTTGACCCAGGTTTGATCAGCTGACCCGGTAGCGACAGCCGCCACGGTTCCCATGGCCCATTGACCCGGAAGACTGGCCGCCCAGGTACCATTGGTGCTCCATTGAAGACCGATATTCCAAAGTTTGTCCGCGTTGCTTAAAGCCACCGCGTTGTTGTTCTTCAGGGAAGTGTTGGTGTTCATGATGAAATTAGCCAGTGTGTTGTTGGCGTTGTAAACCACGTCCATCACATAACGCCAGGGGCCGCGCATTCCCTCGGCACTAGCGGTGGTTCCCGCATAAGAAAAACCCGTAGGGGCAGAAGTATTGGATTCACCGTTTAAATTGATATTATCGGAATTGAAACCATGGTTACCGGCGGCCGCGTCAGCCGCGACAAGAGCGTTGGCCACGTTGTCCGCGACGGTTGTCCACGAGGCTCCGGTGGTTGCGCGGTTGGGATAAGTAACGCCCGAATAGGTATTTCCCCAGCAGCGGTAATAACCCGGAGCCCAATAGTCCACATAAGTGCCGCTGGCGATACCGTTCTCGTAATTTTCATCCCCGGCGCCGTAGTAGTACCACTTGTCCACATCCCGGTACCAGGTCTGGGCGGGACTGCTGGCGGGAATGACACCCGTGTCCATCATGCTTTCAATCATGGTTTGGGCTTCGGTTGCGTAGTTGATGGTGCCGGTAGAAGCCCACTGTTTGCTCGCGATCAACAGCGACATGGCAATATCATCGTCACCGTCGCCGGCCGAACCGCAGCCGATGACACCGAATGGCGGGGTCATGGCGATCGACCAATTGGCAAGATAATCAATATTGGCGTCGCAGGGTGTCACGAGATTGGCTTTGATCATGTAGGTTTTGACAAACATATACAGACCGTCATAGAGGGGTTTGTCCGCGAAGGATGCGGCGATCAGCAGGGAATAACCCATGCCTTCAGTCAGGGCAGTGTGGTTGTTGATGCCGTTGTTGTTGGAAAAATTGAGGATAAGCGGAATGCCGTTTTTGGACACTCCAGCGTATTCCAGTTCTGAACCGATGTACAAATCGTAATACTTCATCCACATGGCGTTCATGTCCGCGTCGGTGACGCCTTCGGGTTGGGCAATAATGCCATTGGGAAGTTGAAGATATTCACCGAAAGGATGGGCGGGATTGCCGTAGTTCACGTTTCCATTGGGATAAGCGGCCCCGTACATCGTTCCGTAAGCCTGGGGCGTGTATTGAGCCCAGGAAGTCGAAGCGGTTCCACACCAAATTAAAAAAATGGATGTGAATAATAAGGGTAAAAGCTGAAAACGATTTTTGGACACATCAAACCTTGTGTATGTTTTTCAATATAAAACGGCAATTTTCTATTGAAAAAACCATGAATTATTAAAAGTCAAAAAGTATTTTATCTGCTTTTTTTATCACGAAAATTTAAAGAATTTTACCACAAGAAAGTTTTGGCGGGGCCAAGAAATCATGAAAATACTGCGGAAAAGCGGTGAAAGGGGAGGGGTTTACTAGGCAGGAAACCGGGGGAAAGACAGGGCAGCGCTATCATCACAGGCTGTCCAATCATAAACTATGCATTTGGACTTATATTTACTATCCTTCAAATCACCAGATTTCAAAAGATTTACAGAAAAACATTTATCGGTTTCATGAAACCTTTTTAGGTAATCGGCATAAGTTTTAAAATAAGAATCCACATTTGAATCAGAGGATAAATTTTCGATATAAATAACAATGTCTTCTTGAACCGCAGAGGGGTCTGGTCCCGGCATATCATAATAATCTTCATCAAACTGCGCAGGCCTTTCTATTCCGTAACAGTAGCTTCTCTGGAAATTAAAAAGCTTTTTCTTTTTTTCCCAATCAGAAGGAATCGTTAACGAAAAGCCGTTATCTTGATCATGATATTGAATTAATTTCGAGAAAATGTATTTGAAACCATTCGGCATATAGGTTTCTGCGCTTGCAAAAGTTGATAAGCTAAACACTGTTAAAATTATAAAGATATTAATTAGTGGAAAACGATTAAGGTTTCGCTTGATCTGTTGATTTAATTGTTTTGTGGAAACACCGTAAAGATTCGCCAGATCGGCATCTACAATGACTCTTTGCCCGCGAATGCGAAGTATCAACGATTCAATGTGTGTGGTTGTTTTTTTGTTTTTCATTTGTTTCTCTCGAGGTGGTCACAATTTGTGACCACCTCGTTATTGAGTTTTACTTTGAATACGTTGATATACTGGTAGGTATACGCAAGTATACTATTCTTGATTATTTCGAGCAACCAGTTTTATAAAAATACTAACGCCAATAACGGGTTGTATTCTGTAAAAACCACGAAAGCTTTAGTGGTTCGCTCTTTGATATCACAAAATGTGATATCAAACTTAAGGTCACAATTTGTGACCTTAAGATGCGGACAAGGATACTTTCCTCAGCCGGGGGCGGAAGCCGATGGACTGGCCGGACGCGCGGGCGGCGGCGGCTTTGTCCCATTCGGCGGGGGAAACGACATATAGGGTTATTGGCATCTGCGCCGAAAGGCCTGTTTCCAAAGCGTTCCTGTCGGCCTGTTGCGACCCGACGGTTCCAATGCTCCAAAGATGGTCGCCTAACCGCACACTCGCCTTATCCATGGGGCTGTTGGCCCAAAGCTTGTCCGCCGTG
>PLFD01000005.1 GCA_003136635.1 candidate division FCPU426 bacterium
GATTCCATAGAGGAATCGGCCTTCTCTTCCGACTGGCTTTCTGGCTCTGTCGGGGAAGTCACCGGGGTAGCTTTGGGGGTAGCGGAATCCGTCTTTTCGGGTTGGCCGTTACCTGAATGATGGGCTGGATGGGTGACTGGATGGCTAGTTTTAGGTTTAATTGTCCCAAAGGCTTCCGGAGGGTTACCTTCCTTCACCCATCCGGCATAGCTTTTGGCCTGAGTTACGTTCATTTGCCGGTTGAGGAAGACCGGCAGGGCTTTTTCGATCTCTTCAGGTGTCAAAAGATTGGCTAAGGCCCGGACTGGAAATTCCGTAACAGCGTTTTCAGGGCCCAAATCGTTAACACTGTTAACGATCAACTGCCGAGAAGCCGGGGTTAAAGCCTTAGCTACCTTCAAAGCATAGTTAATTCGGGCACCCGAAAACCCCAACTGGGCTCCCAGCTTATCTTGGCTCTTTTTGGTTTGTGCGTTATAGAGCCTTTCAATGGCCAAAACCCAGTCCAGCCAGTGCATCTCGGTACTCTGGTTGTCCACCAGCCCGGCCAGTTCGGCCTGTTCGGGGGTCAAGTTCAGCACCAGGCAATCCAGTGTTTCCAACCCGGCTTTCAGGGCTCCCGCGTGGCGGATATGGCCCCCGATTAACTCATAGTCGTGGTCGGGATCGTCTTTACGCTCAGCCTCGGTTAAGGGCCGTACCTTGGCGGGGGTCTGCTGGCCGATCTCCCGCAAGGAAGCTTCCATGGCATCGATCGCGCTTTGGGTAATGACCCGCCGGGGTTGGTGTGGATTGGGTCTGATACGGCTAGTGGGGTTTTTGAGCAATAAGATTTCCGGCATAGTCATGTAAGGGCTCCTTGAGACCCCGGAGGGGTCGAAATCCCCAACAGCTATTGCGGTAGGGGATTGTGATTATTTCCCCGAGGATGGTCGGGGAGTGATTTTGGGAAATTGTAAAATTAGGTCAAAACCGGAAGCAATGAAAAACTTTGGTGGTAATGATTTTCTTCGGTTTTGAGGTTAAAACCGGACGGAAATGCAACAAATTTTAGGGGCGAATGTTAATTATTGAGCTTGAGGCCAAATAAAAGGGAATGGGTTTTATGAGAGGCTGTAGAATTATTAAGCGTATAGAGCTTGTTCTATCTAGGAATGATAAATAATTGGTAAAGAAAAAAACCATGAAGATTAGAACGCAGTCTTCAAAAAGCTCTGCCGTCATTCTCTTGAGCGGAGGTATTGATTCTGCAGCCTGTATTGTTCTTTTGAAAAATAGAAAAATAAATGTAAAGGCGATTTTTGTTGATTATGGACAGTTGGCCGCAAAATATGAACGCATAGCCGCAGAGAAAATTTCTAAAAAATATAAAGTGACGTTTGAATATATAAAGATTTCTTCAGACAAAGAGTTTGCTGATGGTGAAATTGTTGGGCGAAATTCTTTTTTGATTTTTACAGCCATGACTTTTTCTAAAATTTCCAGTGGACTCATAGTTTTGGGAATTCATTCCGGAACCCAGTATTATGATTGTTCTAAGGATTTTTTTTTAAAGACGAATGAAATAGTTTCTAAACACTCCCGAGATCAAATTAAATTATTCGCTCCATTTTTAGATTGGTCAAAAAGGGATATTTTTAATTTCTGCCGTCTAAAACGAATCCCTCTTTCTGCTACTTACAGTTGTGAAAGAGGGATTTGGCCCGCTTGCGGAGAATGTAAATCTTGTAAAGACAGAAAAGAGCTAGGGTGTTAGCAAAACAACGAAAAATATTCCACGGCGGTCAAGAGATAGGACGAACACCTATGCTTGTTCCATCGTTTTCTAGTAAAGGTGTTCAGCAACTCGGAAATGCAATTAAGCTGATGGAGGAGTTCATTACCGGGCCGGTTCTTATTAGTAGCTATGATTTGATTTATGGTAAAGGTAGTGAAAAAATTAAATTACCTATTACTTTTCCTGAATTGGTTTTTTTGGATAGTGGGGGATATGAAGCATCAAAAGATCATGAAGAGTTGGAACCTTACTACGGCAAAATAAAGCCGAAACCATGGAATAAAAACCTGCATAAAAAAGCTATTGATCAATGGAAATCTGCTTGCTCCGCTATGCCAACCGTATTAACGACATTTGATCATCCCAAAAAAGAGCTGACCGTTGACCAGCAAATAAAAGAAGCGAAACTTCTTTTTGAGAAAAACCCTGAATTTATAACCGAGATTTTATTGAAGCCTGAACAAAGGGGCGACGGACAGTTTGTTGAAAAAAATAAAATCTTGGCGAAAATAAACGAAATAGGTGAATTTGATGTAATTGGGTTTGCTGAAAAAGAGTTGGGAAGATCTATTCTTGATCGAATGGTGAATCTTGCAATTATACGTCGGGCTCTCACTAATGCTGGTATTGAAAAGCCGATTCATCTTTTTGGAAATTTAGATTCGATTACTACACCACTTTATTTTATGTCTGGGGCCGATATTTTTGATGGTTTGACTTGGCTTCGATATGCATTTACGGAAGAATCATTGCACTATCAATTGAGTTATGGTGCGACACAGTTTGATCTTTCAGAAGACGAAGACAAGATTGCCACAAAAACTTGGGTAAAGAATTTGAGTCAAATTATTTTAATACAATCAAATATGAAGAAGTTTGCGGCAAACAATCAAGATCATTTGTTGCTTGGAAAGCAGCATGAATTTTTTAAACAGGCATCTAATTTACTTGCTTCAAAATTAGCGGAGGTGGAGTAATGGGTAGCGGCGGCGGTGGTGGAATATTTTCGAGACATAGTCCGGATGAATTAAAGAGCGCTATACGAGATTCCCAACAACAAGCAGTAGATGTTGGATTTGAAACATCTTTAACAGCCAAGTTAAATGATTTACTTTCATCTGCAAATTCTAGGGATGTTCAACTAGTGAAAACGAGGCTAGATAATATTTTAGATAGACTAGAACAAAAAACTGGTCATGAATTTGAAGTTGAATTTGCAGGCTCCGTTGCAAAGCATACATATGTCGATGGCTTAAGTGATATCGATACGCTTTTATTAGTGGATGAAACAGCATTAGAGGATAAGACGCCAGCAGGAGCTTTAAAATATTTGGAAACCCGACTCCAAAAACTATTGGCTGAGGAAGCTGATGTTGCGGCTGGAAGTTTAGCCATTCACGTTACATATAAAAAAGATGGGCTATTGTTACAACTGCTGCCCGCACTTAAAACGGATAAGGAATACAAAATTGCTTCTGAAGATGGAAAACAATGGACTCAAATTGAACCTAAGAAGTTTTTAGAACACTTAACTGCCAATAATCAAAAGTGTGAGGGTAAATTAGTTCCAACAATAAAACTTGTTAAAGCTATTAATGCACAATTGCCGGAAAAAACTCGGATGAAAGGTTATCACATTGAGGCTTTGGCGATTGAGGCATTCAAAAACTATGAAAAAGATTTCAAGTATCCGCAAATGCTTCAACATTTTTTTAGTTTTGCAGCAGAGCGCGTAAATGCTCCTATTGTGGATAAAACGGGACAATCAATACATGTTGATGAATATTTAGGATCGAAAAACAGCGATGAAAGAAAGCAATTAGGTCATTTGTTGACTCGCATAGAACGAAGAATGAAAAATGCGACTGCGGGTCAAGTTGTGGATCAATGGTTGGAATTGTTTGGAGAATAAAGATATGGAACCAAAACCCCGCACGCTTAAAGATGAAGTGGGTCGCGTTTATGGAAAAGCCGACATGATGACGACTGCACATTCAATATTGTTTTCTTTTTATGATAGAGTTTCATTAGTTTATGACTTTGTGAATGTTGCTTTTTCTACATGGCTTTGTGCGATGGTCTTTGTTGATCCGGTTATGGCTAAGAAAATTTCTCCAATAGATGATGATCGATTGTGGCTTGGTTGTCTCGCAATTGTTTCCTTTGTTATGTCAATAATGGATTTGAGACTAAATTTTAAAAGTAAAAGAGACTTACACATGAGGGCAGTCGAATTTTTTTCGAAAATGAAGATACGTGCAAGAACGATTTTATCGGATGGTATAAGTTTGGACGAAAGTGAACTCAAAATGTTTTTGGAAGAATATAAAATAAGCGCGCCAGAGCAAGTTATAATTCCAGATTCTAAATTTAATAGTTTGAAAAAACGTCATTTAATGAAAGTGCTGGTTAGTAAACATTTGGATGAACATCCGGGAGCTTCTATTATTTTATTTAAACTTCGTGTTTGGTTGCGGGATAGTACTTGCCAAGAAATAGAAGACCCAAGCGACTCGTCGAGCGGGGGATTATGAGTCAAAACCTCTTAGTAGAGGCTTATGATTTAGCGAAATCGATAGTTGTATCTTCGGGATTCGAAGATGAAATCCATTGGCAGAAAAATCTTCACTTTGAAAACATTGATGAATCTACATTTCTTCGTGAAAGTGCCTGGGTAATATTTTGTAGTGGGTTTAGTGAAAAAATCCTTAGAAAAAAATTCCCATACATATCTATTTGTTTTTGTGATTGGGAATCTGCGGAAGAAATTGTCCGCCGATCAGAACTTTGTAGAGAGACCGCGCTTCAGTGGTTTGGAAACAAGGCGAAGATTCAAGCCATTTTAAAGATCGCTTCAATGATTAACCGAGATGGTTTTTCTAATGTAAAAGAGGAAATCTCGAGAGACCCACTTCGGTTTTTACGTGAACTTCCATTTATTGGTGAAGTTACCTGTTGGCATCTGGCCAAAAACCTTGGTATTCCCGTAGCGAAACCTGACCGACATTTAGTGCGAATAGCTAAAGCCGCTGGATTTCTTAATGTGCAGACTATATGTACAAATATATCTGAAATTACAGGCGATTCAGTACCTGTGGTCGATTTGATTCTTTGGCGATATGCGACTTTAGAAAAAAATTATGTAAAGCAGTTTACTTTTTAATCGAAAATTTTCGGATAAGAAATCAAGATAAGGTACTTTGAAGTGAGTGAAACCATTTATAAGTTAACTGTATCGGATTGGCTTTCGACGATATCCCTTGTTGTTTCTGGATTGGCTTTTTGTTGGACTATTTTTTGGAGCTTTTTAACAAGAGACCGTTCTATTTTAAGTTTTATCATTATTCCAACGCAAACGTTAGGAATGTTAAACAAGCAACATGCAGTCGTGAAAGTGAATATTGATATTCAAATATATAACTCGGGTTCGAAAGCGGAACAATTATTGGGATTTAGAATTAAAAATGAAAATAATAAATGGGAGCATTTAAATAATTTTAATCCTACTATTATTCTAAATCCGCCTTCTAATTGTGAATGCCAAGTGCTCGAAATGAGCGTGATTGGTTATCGGATTAAGGGTCTTAGATTTGAAAATGCACTCGGTGAAAATTGGCGTTTAAATTGGAAACAAATTCGACAAATAAATTGGAATTTAGAAAAAGTNNTTCTGTCGGGAGAGATTTGATGGACATGGAATTGACGCAGTTTGCGTTTAGAATATTTTTAATTTTTATTCCAGGAATAATTGTTTTTAAAATAGTTGGTCAGTTAACTAATCATAAAGAATTTAAATTACATCAAATTGTGATAGATGGAATACTTTACGGCCTTGGGTCTTATTTTATTTATTTTTCACTCCTTACTCGTTCTCTTTATTTATGTCCTGAGGTTACCTTATTCAAAGACTTGAAGACAAATCAATCAGATTTAGATCTCATGGAAATTTTTATTGTTGCAATTATTTCAATCCCTCTCGGATACGTCATTTCTGTGGTCATAAATAAAAAATGGCTTCATAGACTTGCCCAAAAGTTTGATGTTTCTAAAAAGTTTGCAGATGTGGATGTTTGGAGCTATGTAATGAATTCTGATCTGGATCCTTGGATAGTTGTTCGATCTGTTAAAGATGATCTTATGTTTGAAGGGTGGATAGCGGCTTTTCCTGATACGAATGAGGATAATGGCATTTTTATGAGAAATGTTATTGTTTATAAAAATTCGACTGGAAGGAAACTTTATCACACGCCGGGTATATACTTATCGAGGGATAGAGATGACTTGATAGTTGATTTTCCTAAAATGCAATTATTAAAACAGGGGGGACAAGAAAATGGCTGATGAACAAAAGAGAGGGGTTCATGATGGTGTTAATCATGTGGCTAATAACATTAACAGGTTGCAAGAAGGGATGATGAAAAAGGGTGGAATTAACAGTCAATCAATTACTTCGAGACCAGCACCGCCAAAGGGTATGAAAACTTCGGGGTCTTCCACGTCTTCAAATAAAGGCAATTCTGGTTCTAAATCTAAATAGTTTGTGAAAAAAAGCTTGGCTAAAAATAATCAAAGTCTTATAGACTTTGATTATTTTTTTGCACTTAACGCTTTAAGTTGGCCGGTTGCAACTTAGGTGGCAGGCAAACATTCAACACTTTAGGTTTATCTTCACTCTGAGGTGTCAATTTTCCAGGATGGTTCAACCAGAACTCATTTTTCAAAAAAGAGGTTAGTTTGTGAGTGCTAATTATTCAGACGGACAAATCCAAGCCTTAATTCATAAAATTAGACATTGTAATTTCTCATCTTCGGTGCTTGAACGTCTTTTGAAAGCCGCTGAATCTAAAGAATCGGAAGATCGAAAATTGGATGATTTTGAAAATTTTCAATTCAGCTTTTATTCGGAAGCATTAATTGTAAATCTTGTGGGCATCACTTCTTTTTTCTTCAATGAAAAAGATGAGATGTTAACTTCTCTTCACTCAACAGCTGAGCAATTAAGAAAAGGTCGCGTATGATTCCAGGGTGTAAACAGAAGCGGGCGTAACATGGTGTTGTCAAAGACGCCATATCCCTTTTGTGAAAGGTTTACGCCCATGAAGAATATACAACAGTCGTTGAAGGTGCTGGTAAAGGAAAAGGTGAAAGCCCAAGTTCGGGCTGTGTTAGACGCTGGGGATCTTCAGGTTTGGGTTGAACAAGAGATTAATGGTTTGCTGGAAGATGCTTTAAATACTCGTTTGAAGGAAGAACGGGATGAGTTTTTGGGCCGTGAGTCTTCTGCGGCTTGTCCATCCGAAGGGATTTATCGCAATGGGTTTCGAAAAATGGTTTTGCCGGGTCCTTTTGGGCGTTTGAAATTGAACAAGCCTGTTTTGAGGGAGGGCGGATTTATTCCCCGTACCCTTGAGGCTTTGCGGGAAGGGACTGGGAATTTGATGGCCCATTTGGGGCGAAGGTTTTGGATCAAAGGAGCCTCAACCCGATCGGTGGCCGAGGAATTGAACGGAGTGTTCGGGACCAAGCATACGGCCAATCAGGTCAGTCAATGGACTCAGGACATGGAGCCAATGGTGGTTGCGTGGGAAAAACGGCCCTTGGCGGAAGGAATTCAATACCTGTACCTGGACGCTTTGTATGTTTCCTTGAAATGCATGGGAAGCTATGAAAACCAAGCCCTTTTGGTGGCCATTGGGGTGGATGGAACAATGCACCGCCATTTCTTGGGTTTTGTGGTGGGAGACTCAGAGAGCAAAGAGAGTTGGAGTGCCTTGTTGGAGGATCTACTTTCACGGGGCTTGGATCGAAAGGTTTTGAAGCTGGTGGTATCGGACGCCCACGCAGGCATTCTGGCGGCGGTGGAAGAAAAACTGTCGATTCCCCACCAATTATGTGTCATTCACAAGATGAGAAACGTCCGCGTGAGGGTAGCGGCCAAGGACCAAAAAGAATTTCTACAAGACTTCACGAAAGTTTATTGGGCCGACAGCAAGAATCAGGCGCTAATAGCTTTGGGAGGACTCAAAGCCAAATGGGGAAAAGCCTACCGCAAGGCAGTAGAAATGACGGAAAAAGACTTTGAGAAATACACCGTCTTCTTCCAACAGGACGCAAAAGACTGGATGCTGCTCAGGAGTACGAACCTGATCGAACGGTTTAACCGAGAATTGAGACGGAGGTTTAAACCGGTAGGTGGAATGACGAATGAAAGAACCTTGGTGAAACTTTTGTGGGGAGTGGCAACGGCCCAACAAGAACGATGGAATCGAATCAAGGTCCACACCAGTCGCAAGGAGGTAAAAAGTCAGGCTGCTTGAACTAGGCGCCCGTAACTTTTACACCCTGAAACTTGACGCAACC
>PLFD01000058.1 GCA_003136635.1 candidate division FCPU426 bacterium
TTTCAGTATGACGCGAATGGGAACGAATCGTCATCCCAACAATATAGTTATTCCTGGGACGCGGCTAACCGGTTAGTGGGCGTAAGTATTATTGGGCCGGTGCCGACGACGCAAGCTAATAACATTCAGATGACATATGACGGCAAAGGCCGTCGTGTATCCATTACTGAACTTCATGGGTCAACGGTGTTAACGGCTAAGACTTTTGTGTGGTGTGCACAAAGCCTATGTGAAGAAAAAAATTCCACGGGTTCATCAGTGTCAGCCCTTTTTTATTACAGGGGTGAACAAATAAACGGAACGAATTATTACTTTACAAAGGATTACTTAGGTTCGGTTAGGGAAATGGTTGATTCGAGTGGAAATGTTCAGGCTCGCTATGACTACGACCCTTTTGGCAGACAAAATCAAATTAGTGGAACAGTTTCTTCTGATTTTGGATTTACGGGATACTATCAAGAAGTCGCAGCATCCATGTATTTGACTTTGTATAGGGCTTACGATGCTGGGATGGGGAGATGGTTGAGTCGGGACCCCGTTAATACGCCTTTTAGAGATGAACGCAATTTGTACGAATATGTCCAAAATAATGTAATTAGTCATGTTGATCCTTTGGGATTGAAAGACTGTAAACCCCCTTGTACTCAAGCGCCTCCATTGCCGTCCACTTCCTCGAAGTGTGATGATTATGGTAATGAAACATATTTAGGGGCGAGTGAAAAATGCTTTTGCAAATGTATGGGTGACGGTCAATGGGCTCAAAATGTTCGTGGTTGCTTATCGTGTAAATTTGGAAATGGTGGAGGAAACTGGTTTAACGAAGTGGAACGCCATGCCGAATGTTACATTGCAAATCCACCACCAATAGTGATAGGGGCCAAATTGGAAGATTGTTGGGCACATTGTTTCTTATACGGACAAGGGGCTCAATAACTCTTCGATGTGTGAAATCTATGTAAGGAGTAAGTTATGGATACCAAACGGCTTTTCAAAAAGCTGGGAAAAGCTTTTTTGCTGAGTTGGTATTATTCGTTGAGTTTAGGTATTGTTTTTTTGATATTTGTTTTTAAAGCGAAAAACATGGATGTAAGTGGAAGTTTTTCACTGTGGCTGACAGTTATATTTCCTATTGATCTCTTTTACGGTAGTGGCGCTGCAATTGTTCTAACCCCTTTTACTGGGTGGGCACTTCGGTTGGAAAACAAGCTGTTTTTGATTTATGGTGCCATTCTATGGATTGTGAGCAGTGCGTTTATTGTTATTTCAGCGGCATCCAGGAGTGCATCTTTTATATTGCTTGGTGCGTTACTTTTGACTGTCGTAGGCTTGGGCGCAATCGGCTTTCTTATTAAAGGCAAAAGAGCGAATGCCTTTTTACCGTGATGGAAAAACCAGGATTAAAATTGGGGAAAGAGTTCTTTGGGACAAGTCGCCCGGAAAAATTGTTTTCGTGTTTGATGACGGCCAGTTTTCACCGGAATACCCTAAAGAAAGATACGAAGAAATAATCGCCGTGAATGAGGGGAAGGGTGTTGGGGTACGACTTGAAAAGAGTGGTGAAGTGTTTATTGACAAGCCGGTCAACGACATAGATGAGTTAACCCAACTCGCCGAATGAAGCGGTGAAGGTTGTATTGGGTTTACGGTTTTCTTTTTTCTATTTCCCTAAAAAATTCCGTTTGAGGATTTCGCGTTGAGCCTGCAAATATTCCTCCTGGGCTAGGAGTTCCTTCTGTTTCCGGGTGCCGTGCTGTCGTATCAAGGCTTTCTTCTCGGGAGAAGTGGCGGGCGGTTCGCATTGGAGCATTTCCGCCAGCTCGTCCTGCGTGGGTTCCGTGCCGGTGGCCTTCCATTCATCCATTCGTTTCTGCCAATACTCCCAGGTTCTATTTTCCATTTTTCGCCTTCAAGCCAGCCAATAGGTGTTCCAGGTATTGGATGACGTGCTTGCGGGTGGAAACGGGCAACTGTTCCACTTCCTCGACTAGGCGGCGCAGGCGTGAGTCCCGTTGTTTGAGTATCTTGACCTTTTGAATTCCCAACAACTGATCGGCGGTAACGCCCAACACCTTGGCGAACACGGCCAGGAGGTGGGTGGGGGGATGGTGTGTTTCCGTCTCGTAGTAGGCGGCCATGCGGGGGGAAATCCCCACGGCTTGGGCGAATTCCTTTTGGGAGAACCCGGAAGCTTTGCGAAGGCGGATGAGCCTATCCCGGAAAGGTTCCTTGGTTTGGGGCAATGGATATTTTCGTCCCGGCATGGTGTCTCCCTCAAAGGTATTCGAGGGAACAGGATAGGGCCGATTATTGGATTGCACGGATTCTCCAAAAGGTGTTGACATGTAATTACGGAAAGTGTAATTTCGTGATCTGCCAGAACACAAGGGGAAAAATCGGGCTTATCCCACAACCCCCTTGACAGGTTTTCGGGGAGGGCGGATTTGAGCTACAAACAGAACAAGATGAAGACGGCCACCCCGCCGCTGAAGGTTGTCACCGCTCCCGAAGTCCAGCGCCAAAGGCTGCTCAACCGGGTGGCCGCCCTCTATCACCAGAGCTTTGAGGAAGACCCCAAGGGGAGGGATTACCTGGCCCAGGCGGGCTTGAAGGATTTATCCGTCCTAACTGATTTCCAAACCGGGTGGGTCAACGGTTCGTTGCTTGCCACCATCCCGGAAGAATCCGAGCTACAGGAACACATGAAGGCCCTGGGGCTCATTGACAGGGAAGGCCGGGAAGTGTTGGCGGGTTGCGTGGTGTTCCCGTGGTTCAACGAGACGGGGGACTGCGCCGGGTTGTACGGCTTGAGGGTGGAAACGGGCGAGGTGGTCTTGGTGCCCGGAACGGTGTCGGGGGTGTGGAACTGGCAAGCCTTGAAGCGGGGCCGGGCAGTGATTCTCACTTCGTCCATTCTGGACGCGCTCTTTCTCTCCCAAGCCGGTTTCAAGGAAGTGATTTGGACGCAGGACGATGAGGGATTGAGCCAAGACCATTTGCGTTTGTTCCAACGGCACGGCCTCAAGGAAGCCTACGTCACTTTTTCGAGTCCCTACGTGCTGGCCCAACTCAAGGAAGAAGAAATCACGGCCCACTTGGTGAAGCTCCCGCCTCTGCCGGTGGAACCAACGGTTATCGAATGGGCCTTGAAGGAAGCCAACGCACAGACGCCCATCCGATCCGAGGAAGTGAAGAAGCGGGAACCATCGGGCTTTGAAAAGGAGGCCACGGGTTTTTCCATCCAATACGGGGAGAGGCGCTACGAGATCAAGGGCGTGGAGAAATCAAAAACCAAACTCAAGGTGACGGTAAAGGCTTTCCCGGCGGGCGAGAAAAAGAAATTTTACCTGGACAGTGTTGACCTCTATTCCCACCGGGGCCGGGTGCTGTTCGCCAAGGCTTTCGGCACCAGCTTTGCCGTGGACGAGGGACTTATCCAGGAGGATTTGGGGAAGCTCATCGAGGTGGCGGAAAGATATGAACCAGAAGAAGGGCCGAAGGCCCCGGCCTTCACCATGACCAAGGAACAAGAGGGCGAAGCCCTCTCTTTTCTCAAAGACCCGAAATTACTTGACCGAATTCTGGAAGACTTCGAGGCTTGCGGGTTGACGGGGGAGGAAGCCAACAAGCTCATGGGGTATTTGTGCGCGGTATCCCGGAAGCTTGACGACCCTTTGAGCGTGTTGATTCAGTCGAGATCAGCGGCGGGCAAGTCCACGCTTCAAGACGCGGTTTTGCGGTTTGTGCCTAGGGAAGATTACGAGAAATATACCCGGCTGACGGGACAGGCCCTTTTCTACAAGGCCGAGGGCGGCTTGTGCCACAAGCTTTTAGCCATTGAGGAAGAAGGGGGGATGCGGGAAGCGGGATATTCCATCCGCAATTTACAGTCCTCCAAGGCCCTGTCCATTGCTACAACGGGGAAAGACCCGGTGACGGGGAAGCTCAAGACCAGCGAGTACCAGGTCAAAGGGCCGGTATCCCTTATGCTGACCACGACCAGCGTGGATATGGACTACGAGACACAGAACCGCTTTATCACCTTGACCATTGACGAGTCCAAGGAAATGACCGAGCGCATCCTATCGAACCAGAGGGTTTTGGAAACGCTGGAAGGGATGAAGCAACGGCGGGAGCAGGAAAAAATCACGGCCAAGCACCAGAATGCCCAAAGGTTATTGAAGCCCTTGGCGGTGGTGAACCCCTACGCTACGAAGCTGACCTTTCCGGCGAGTACGTTACGGGCGAGGCGCGACCACAAGAAATATCTGGGCATCATCAAGACGATTGCCTTTTTGCACCAGTACCAGAGGCAGGTCAAGACCTATACCCTTGAAGGGGAAACCGTTTCCTATATCGAGGTCGAATTGTCTGACATCGAGAAAGCCAACCGATTGGCCGGGGAGATTTTGGGGCAGACGGTGGGCGAGTTATCGGCCCCCAGCCGGGCCTTGCTGGGCATTGTCCGGGGCATGGCAAAGGACAAAGGCCGAAGCTACCGATTCACCCGGCGGGATATCCGGGAGTTTTCCGGGTGGAGCGACTTCCAGGTGAAGACCCATATCCAGGAGCTAACCGACCTGGAATACCTGTACTCGGTGACGGGCAAGAAGGGCAAGGAGTACGTCTACGAACTGGTGGCCGCCGATGTGTCCGATGGTCAGGGCAAAGAGGGGAAGCCATTCCTGGCCGGGTTGACGAAGGTGGAAGCCCTAAATCCCATTTAGCCCCGAAGGGGCCTAAAGTCCTTGTGGTGCCGGAAAATTGGAAAGGGCCTCGTGCCCGACCTAGCCCCAACCGTATCAGTGGTAGTACCGCGCCATGGAACTACTTTGTCCGACAGTAGGACATGAAAATCGGCTATTCACCCCGGTAAATGACTGACTTCTGGAAATTCTGATGGCGAACCCCCCTATCCAAGCATCAAGAGTGGGTGGTGGAGAGGTAAGAGAGTGGTGGAAATTGGTTTCGGTAGATGACCGGATTCCTTTCATTCAGTGTGAAATGAAAAAGTGAGTTTGAATTAGTGAAATGACTGGTTTTTGGAAAGAACGATGGCGACCCCCGCTATTTATGCATCAGGGTTGGGTAGTGGAAATGGATAGTTTGGTGGTGGTAATGGGGTTGAGTAGGTGGCTTGGTTTGGTTCAATCCATTTGAACTGGAAAATTGAGTTTGAGTGAGTAAATTTGCGGATTTTTGGAAAGAGCGATGGCGAACCCCCCTTGATCTGCATCAGGGTAGGGTAGGTGAGAGAGGTAGAGCTAAAGGTAAAACGGGTTTACACGGAACTTGAATCCGATTAAAGCGAAATTGCAGATTTTTCTATTGGTTTTATTGAGTTTCATTGAGACAACGACGCCAGACCCCACCCCCTCAGTATCAGTTTTTGTTTATGGTTTGGGTGTGTGTTGGTGAGGTGAGGTGCGCGGGCGGTGAAATGAGAATGAGTAACTAGGTGACTTGGAGGGTAGTTGGAGGTCACTTGGTGATGAGGCACGGCAACGGCAAAACCCTGTAACCATGCGGGGTCTTGAGTGATTGAAGGCCACTTGGTGGCTTGGCGGTAGAAGGTCTTATACCCATTGAGATGTAGCTGTCATACCTGAAAAGTGTTCCGACCGTTGGAACAGTTTTTCCCCTGAAACGATTATCCGACAAGAGCTTTATCTGATTCGTTGCGCCCGACAGCGTGCCGCTGGCACCCCACTCACTCCGTATCAATTTCAGACTTGAGAGAGCCGTGCCCATCCCGCAAGGGAAGGGAAAACTTTGTTTGGGTCAATGACCCGAAGGAGGCCGTATGGAAACGTGTTTTGAGGAAGAGTTGAAGGATTTCGTGAGGTGTATGGCGGCTAAAGGCTACAACCCCAGCACCCAGGGGGAATACGCCGCGAACACCGCCAAGTTTTTCGAATGGTTGGAGGAAAAAGGAATCAAGGACGTGCGGCGTGTGGGGAAGGACACCTTGCAAGCCTATGTCCTCTACTTAGGGCAGGCGAAAGGAAAGAAAGGAGAGCCTATGGGTTACGCCTCCATTTGCGCCCGGATACGGGGGGTCAAGAGGTTCTTTGAGTGGCAGGAATCTATTCAAAAGGTTCTGGTCAACCCGACGGAAAGCATTCGGGAACCCAAACGGCCCAGCCGTCTTCCCAAGTTCGTTTTGAGCCAGGAGGAAGTGGAGTGGTTGTTGGCGGTGCCCGACATCACCACAGGAACAGGCATCCGTTCCAAGGCCATTTTGGAAGTGTTCTATTCCACCGGCATCCGGCTGGGGGAAATGGCCGCCTTGAAAGTGGAAGACGTGAACCTGGACGAGGGACTTTTGAGGGTGAACGAGGGCAAGGGGGCCAAAGACCGGGTGGTGCCCTTGGGCGAAATGGCGAAGTCTTTCCTCAAACAATACCTGCGGGAAGTACGTCCCCAGCTTGTGCGCCAGGGCGACACGCGGGGCCATTTGTGGATGAGCAACAACGGCACGCCTTTGAGCAAGATGTCGGTGGGGATCATGGTGCGGTTGGCGGGGAGGGCAGCGGAGATTGAAAAGCCGGTAACGGCCCACACCTTGCGGCACACTTTCGCAACGCACATGGTCAAGAGCGGGGCCGACATCATCCTGGTTTCCCAGCTTTTGGGTCATTCGGAGTTGGGAGTGACCCAGCTTTACGTGAAGGTGGCGGGGGTAGACGTGAAGAAGGCGCACGAGGCCACGCATCCCAGGGAGAAAGACCAAGTGGAAAAGGAGCACATGGAGCCGTTCATTCTCTGGAAGCGGGGGGCGGCCCATGCTTGACCTAACCGCCTATGGGGAAAAGTGGTTGGAGCGCCTACAGGTCTTGAACTACGCCAAGAGAACCATTGAGGAAAGGCGTTTCTACCTTTTCAAGTTTTTTCGGTTCCTGGGGGAAATGGGGGTTCCGGATATTGCGGCGGTGACCCGTGACTTGGTGAGGGACTACCAAACCCACCTGCACGAGGAAACCAACGACAAGGGGGAAGGCAAGGGAGTAGCCACCCAGAACAACGCCTTGAGGGGAATCAAGTTGTTCTTCCGGTTCTTGAAGGAAGAGGACTACTTGGCGCAAGACCCGAGCCGGGACGTGCCCTATGCCAAGACTCCGAAAAGGCTTCCCCGTTCCATCTTGACCCGAAAGGAAGTGAGCAAACTTTTGATGGCACCGGACACCCATTCGCTCATGGGATACCGGGACAGGGCCATGCTGGAAGTCTTCTACTCGACGGGGGTGAGGAATTCCGAGCTAGGGGCCTTGAGGGTGGAGGACGTGGACACGGCGGAGGGCTTCTTGCGGGTGAACAACGGCAAGGGAGCCAAAGACCGGGTAGTGCCTTTGGGAAAGATCGCCTGCCGGTACGTGGAGAACTATATCCAATCGGTGAGGCCCCACTTGGTGAGGGGAGGGGACAACCGTTGTTTGTTCTTATCCCTTCAAGGCCACCAGATGGTACGGGCGGTGATCGCCTCGATTGTCCGAAGGTACGCCAAGAAAGCGAAACTGGGAAAGCCGGTGACGGCCCACAGCCTGCGTCACACTTGCGCGACGCAGATGATGCGGAACAAAGCCAACCTGCGGCACATCCAGGAGCTTTTGGGCCATGCCTGTTTGACCACGACACAGGTTTATACGTCGGTGACGATTTCCGACTTGAAGGAGGCCCACAAAAAATATCATCCGCGAGAGCGGGAAAGGGGGACAGCGTAAAATTTCGGAAGCAAAGAGGGGCATGGGATCCACGAAGTGGATTTCATGCCCTTTTGTATTTGACGTTTTTTCTTGAAGCGAAGGCATCAGCGAAAGGCAACACCAAGGAAGCAAAGGCAGTGCCGCCACTCCCCCGCCTTGGTTTCCCCCTTTGGAATCCCTCTTCCGAGGCGCCCCCTCTGCAAGGAATGGCCAAAGGGGGAAACCCATCCCCACTGCGGCGAGAAAGGCAAAGTGTTCTCGCCTACGTGGTCCCTGGGGGAGTGGCGCAAACCCTCCGTGGTTTGCCCTTTGGGTCACATCCTTTGCAAATCTTTTTTCTTCCCCCTCACCGACGGCCAGAAAGCGGCCGCGGTGGCCCCCGGTCGCCGTCAGGTTGCCGGCATGGGGGCTAGGCTTGGCAGTGGCCTTGGATTTCTCCGCTACGCTCCGAAAGCCAAAGGCATTTTGGTTTGTCCCCCGCCCACCCTTTATTTGCGTTTGATTGAATGTGGCAAAGCCGCTTACGTTTCGGAACACTCCAGCGGATTTGCCACCCCATCCGCCCCCAGGGGCTCCCCGAGCCGATGGCTCCCAGGAGCAGACGAAAATTCAGCAAAAAGAAAGGGCTGGCTGAAAGAAAAGTCTGGTGTGGCCGTTCGTGGGAGGGATGTAGAATATGTGCATATATGACTATGACACTCGAAAAAACCCGTTCGGAATTTGAGGGCATTGAAGAGGTGGAATCTTGCAAAAGCGAGAGGCCACAAGGTTATTACGTGTCTTGGGGCAAAATGAATTGGAGCACCATCGACGCGAATGGGAATCTCGTCAATGACGGGCAGAAGATTTACACCTGGGATGCGGTCAACAGGCTAGTGGGCGTGAGCATAATTGGGCTGGTACCAACGACACAAGCGAACAATGTTCAGATGAGTTATGACGGCAAGGGACGGCGAATTTCCATTGTTGAAAATCATGGTTCAACTATTTTGACAGGCAATACGTTTGTGTGGTGTGACAATAATATTTGTCAGGATCGTGATGTGAATGGACATATAGTTACTAAGCAATTTTATGGTCAAGGAGAACAAATAAATGGAGACACATACTTTTGGACGTTCGATAAGCTCGGAAGTGTGAGGGAAATGACGGATAGTAGCGGTGTTATTGGGGTTCAGTATGATTACGATCCATGGGGTCGAACTATAAAACTAAAAGGTTCATTAGATTCTGATTTCGGATATACGACAATTTATGTCAATAGAACTACGGGTTTTTATTTTGCGGAATATAGAATTTTGGATTCCGAAAAGGGTAGATGGTTAAATCGTGATCCGGTAGGTGAAAATGCTGGAATAAATATTTATGAATACGTTAAAGATAACCCGTATAAATTTACTGATCGAATTGGATTAGATGCAACTCCGGGTAATGGTGGTGGTGTAGGTCCGGGGGGGCCTGCAGGTTACGGAAATTGGACGCTCTATAGTTCTGCTGAAATTTGCTTAGGTACTTTGTTTTGGAATGCATATACGGCAAGTTTCGTTAAATCTGGAGAAGCCACACCCAAATGTCCGGCTGGCGGCAGCGGAAATGACGGTGGATCGTATGTGCCGCCCGATGATGGGTCTACGGTAAAAGTTTCTGCTGATTGTGGCTGTGTTCATTCTTGCGTTTATAAAAATAACAGAACAGGACAAAGAGTAATAAAGTCTGGCGTTACACTTTATGCATTGGGTGATTCGCTACAAAGTTTTTGTCAGGCTAATACACCACAATAATGCTGCTTCTATCGAATTTAAGTTTGGAGAATCAAAAATGAATAAGTTTGAAATTAAAAATTGTTTAAAATTTTTATTTATATACAGCAGTTTGATTTTATTACTAAATTCAATTTTTGATTTTATTCTATGGTGTTTAATGAGTAATTTGACATTGAATGCGCCATTTATTAACTACTTATTTTTTGTAGGTTTTTTTGTATATCCGGTTTTCCCAGTTGTTGTAGAGAAATTGTTAATTAGATGGGGTCTTAGAATAAATGACTTGTTGATGAATTTTTTGGTGCGCTCATTGGGTCTTCTTTGCTCTTTTGGATTTTTTTTGAAAATATATGGCGAAGTTATTATGAAACGAATTATAAATAGTCGTTTTTACGACGGTTCAAATGTATCTATTCCTGATTACTTTTCTATCAGTGTATTTATTTTGGTTGTTCAGTTTTTTTCGATGTTAGTAACCGTGACGATTTTTTGGAAAACTCGAAAAAATAAAAAAATAGTATAGGGTAAAATGTCCGCAAATAAATAAAGGGGTCACGCTGGACTTCCCCCGATTTAGTGGACACACTAATTCGGTGTAGTTCTGCTCTCAAATTCTACCCGTAGGGTAAAAATATTATTTAGCCCCAGTATCAAGCTGAAACCATTACAGGGTCGTCGTTTTGTGTCCGATGATAGTAGTTCAATAGACGCCCAAGACGCGAATGCTGCTTAACCTTTCCTTCCTTACTCCCAATATTGTCTTCTTTTCGCGGGAAGGGAATAAGGTTTCCAATACCTTGATGGCAGCGTTCATGATGATAAAACTCAACGTATTCTTTTAAAGCCTTTCTTAGCATTTCTTCGCTGGTAATAATTAAACGTCTCAAACACTGTTCCTTTACAGACCTTACCCATCGTTCCGCATAGGCATTTAGATTGGGGCTTCGAGGAGGAATAGCCACCGTCTTTATACCGGCTTCTTCAAGAACTCTTTTAAAAGCGGGGCAATATTGCCCTCCTCGGTCATGGATCAGAATTTGTCCTGGCTTAAGGAACCCATTCGACATGGTTAGGTTTCTGGCGATTTGTTTCATCCAATCGCCATTGGGATTGGGGGTTACTCCGGCGATATGAACTTTGCGGTCTTTTAAACGAATGAAGAAAAGAATGTAATAAGTCACCAAACCAAAAGGTGTCAGGACTTCCCAAGTGAGAAAGTCTGTGGCGACAAGGCTTTCCCAATTCAGTTTCAGGAACTCATTCCAAGTCAGCTGATCTTTTCGATCTGGTGAGGGTGTAAAGCCGCTGCGTTTAAGGACATTTTGGATAGTTTCGGTATTGGTTTCGAATCCTAGTATTTTCAACCTGCCAACAAGGGTTTTGTAACCGTCTGTGGGATTTTCCAGCGCGAGTTTGACAATCCAGGTTCCCAATTCCTGGTTAATCCGTGGCCGGCCGGGTTTTTGCTTAAGTTTGGAATAATCCCATTTTTTGCGAACCATTTCCCGATACCAGCGGTAAAGGGTAGCGGGTGTGAAAAGATTAAAGGTTTTTTCTAAATAGACGGGGTCAAGCGCTTTGGCCGCACGGGCTAATAAAGCCTTCTGGGTTTCGGTTGGTTTGGGCCGTTTGCTCAAATGGTTCATCAAAAATCGAATCTCCGCGGTGAGATAACTAATAACGGCTTCCTGGGATTTTTTAAATACGAGCTCTAATTTTTTAATAAACTTTCGGCGGTTCATATAAGACTCCTGATCAATTTAATGAATACCGCTGAAGTTTATCAGGTTGGATATTTGTGCGCTTGGATATTGCCTGTAAGGCAATAAATGCAAAAAACAAATGCACCCCAGATATTTAATGGAGTTGTTAGGGCATAACTCGATGGAAGCACTAAACCCCTACTTGTCGGTGAGTATTGTGGACTTGAAAGAAGCGCATCAACGCTGTCATCCGAGGGAGAAGGAAGCGAGTTAAAAGGTTTATTTACTAGAGTTTTATAGCGTGGCACAATGCTTTTGTCTTATTTAAAGAACTTGTTAAATATCTCCAACTGGATATAATCAAATATGGTAATCGACTATTACAAAAGCTCTTCCGATCGTAGACCGGTTAGGGAATTCATCGAAAAATTACCAAAAGCAGATCAAGCTCGTTTTGTTGAAGTCTTTGAAGGCATACAGCAGAAAGGTTTAAGCTATCACGAAGTAACTTTCAAACCCCTTGATGGGAAACTTTGGGAGATTAAGTTTTCTGCGCCGAGTGGCGGGTATCGGATTGCATATGTGTTGATAGACAAAGATTTTATGATTTGGTTGCATGCTTTTAAAAAGACGACTCAGAAAACACCGAAGAATGACCTGCGGTTAGCCGTAAAGAGAATGAAAGAGGTGCTGTCTTGAAAACAAACAAAAAATACCACGAATCCGCCGAACCTTTTTTTAAAAAGTTAATAAAAGACCCGGAAGTTCGTTTTTATTACGAGCAAAAAAAAGCCAAGGCAAAAATCGCCCAAATCGTGAAAACGGCAAGATTGCGGGCGCACTTGAGCCAAGTTGGACTCGCTAAAAAAGTTAAAACCTCGCAAAGCATGATTGCCCGGCTTGAAAGTGGCACGGACGAGCGGGACACAACGTTACCAGTGTTATCAAGAATAGCGTCGGCTTGCGGACGAAATTTGGTAATTGAATTTAAGTAAAACGGTCAGAACCGGAGGTTTTGGGCGATGAAAAAGATTAAATTCAAATTGAAAATAGTCGCGTAGGGTAAAAATATTATTTAGCCCCAGTATCAAGCTGAAACCATTACAGGGTCGTCGTTTTGTGTCCGATGATAGTAGTTCAATAGACGCCCAAGACGCGAATGCTGCTTAACCGTTCCTTCCTTACTCCCAATATTGTCTTCTTTTCGCGGGAAGGGAATAAGGTTTCCAATACCTTGATGGCAGCTGAAATGATGACGTTGGCATCCAGACAGACAGTTAATGCCGGTTTACTCGGCAAAAGGCCCGCCGAAGACCTCAGGTGTTATCTTGTGTTTTTTGACGTACTTGCTGGTGCTTGCGTGGAGTTCAAAAAGTTCTTTTTTTGCCTGGTAGCGGTCGAAAGCATCTTTGAGAACGGCGGTAACCGTGCGGTGTTCTTTCTTGGCGGCGGCGAGTACTTCTTTGCCCATGTCCGCAGGAAGTGCGAAAGTTATAGTCTTTGATAATCTCAATTTCGTTGTCATGGGAAACCCCTTGCGGCTGAATTCTTTGAGTATTTTATGGGCCTTTAGCGGCTAATTCAGGGAGAAGAACCCAAAGCGAAAGCGAGAGACAACACACCAGGATTCAAAGCCGAGCCGTCAAAGTCCCCGCCTTGGTTTCCCCCTTCGGAATCCCTCTTCCGAGGCGCCCCCATTTTCAATGAATCCCCAAAGGGAGAAACCCATCCTTCCCAAGGCTAACGACTTTTTTATATGCGTTGGGTTCCTTTAGGTGAAAGGGATATCCTTTTGAGGTGGCAATCACTTCTGATTCGATACAAGGGGTGGTCCTTTCCGACCATTTGAAGAATCTGGACTGGAAGGAATGTAAGGCCGCATATAAAGGCAACGCTTCTACAACCGTACTCAATGAGGTAATGAGCAAGATTTCAACCCTTTGATGATCGAATAATAAAAGTGAAAATGAACCGGAATTTGATTCAAGGGATGAGATTGTTGGTGAAAATTTCCACCAGGACATAAAGGCAGATACCGATCAAGGCGATGCCGCCAAAGATACCGCCAAAGGATTTCCACTGGAAAGACTCTTCCAAATCCTCGCGGCTTTTGTTGGAGAGGATAAAAAAGTCCCCTTTTCGCTGGCCAAGGCAAATATTGCTGATGATGTTGGGGGCGGGCGGCGGGTCCGGATGGGGTTCGGCGTCCTGGCAGGTTCCCAGGACGAAAATAATTTCTTCGGCACGAAAATGGCGCTCGGTAAATCTCATGGTTTTCTCGAAACCAAATAAAGTCTCGCTGGAAATTCCCTGGGCATATAAAAAATCATTGATGTGAACCGGGACGTCCGAAAAGGCTCCGGTTTGCAGGTGATAAGCGTCATTCAAAATGATCTTGGCCCCGAAAGGATGCACCCGTACTACCGCGGTCTGGTCATCCAGGTAAAAAGGAACCATGTCCGTACTCCCGGAAGTAATGGTTTCCCAGTGGCTGTTTTTTCCGCTGCCCACCTTCTGCTCGACCTTGTATTCGTAATAAACGCAGATAGTTTGAGTGAGGGGCGCGGTGAGGGCTTTCCAATTGACGGTGGAACCATTCACTTCCACCTGGCCGGGGGCCATGGCCCTCAGGGTGGAGACCGGAATGTCCGCCATGCGGCGTTTCAGGCGAAAATCCCCAAAGCCCTGGTAAAAACACCAAATCCCCAATAGCAGGCCGCCGCCCGAAAACAGGACTCCGGTCGTGCGGGGATCGCCCGAGGCATAGGCGGGGGCGAGGGCAGCGAAGAGGAAATAAAAGAAATAGGTTCCGGTGCGGTAAAAACGTTTAAGCGTCATGAGTGAAATCCCACGGTAACCACGTGTTTTTCTTCCTCGGCTGCCTGGAAAAGATCATGGGGTTTGAGACTCATAATTCCGGCCAGCCAAAGGTCGGGAAATTGGGAAATGCGGGTGTTGTAGGTGGCGACCGAATCGTTGTAGTAGGAACGGCGGTCCGCGATATCACTTTCCAAATCACTGAGGCGTTTTTGAAGGAGAAGAAAATTTTCCTGGGCTTTGAGCTGGGGATAGTTTTCCGCCACCGCCATCAGGCGGCCCAGGGCGCCGGAAAGCTGGGACTGGGATTGGGCTTTTTCCCCGATGGTGGAGGCTGAAAGGGCGTTGGTGCGGGCCTGGGTGACTTCGGTAATGGTGTTTTTCTCAAAATCTTTGTATCCCGTAACCACCGCGATGAGATTGGGCACCTCATCGTGCCGTTGTTTTAAAAGTACATCGATATTGGCCCAGGCTTTGCCGAGGTTGACGTTCAGCAGGACTAATTCGTTATAAAGAATAATGACGTACAACAGGAGAGAAAGTAAAAGTAAACCGATAACAACCGCGACGACTGTTATTTCCGCCATGAGACCCCTCGTTTGGAAAGATGGCCAATTATCGCACCGTTTTTGTCAGGGTTTATAGAATTTATGAAAGAACGGTCGGATTCTCGGGCCATTTATGCCGGGGGTATTTTCGCATCATTTCTTTTCGAATCTGGGGATAGTGGTTTTTCCAGAAGCCGGATAAATCACTGGTAACTTGCAAGGGCTGTTGGCGGGGCGAGAGCAGGTGCAAGACCACCGGTGTCTGGTTGGCGACAGTGGGGCCCTGTTTCATTCCGAAAAAATCCTGGATGCGGGACTGGGCCCAGGGTGGTTTGCCCTCGTCGTAATGCAGGGTGAGTTTTCGACCGCTGGGAAGATTTGTCTGGGCGGGGGCCAGGCGTTCTAACAGCAACTGGTCTTTGGGGGTGAGGCGCGACCGCAGGGCCGAGACCAAACCGGCCGAACGCAAATCATCCAGACTGCGGCGGCCGTGACACAAGCCCGCCAAGGTTTCTTCCACCATTGCCGGATCGATTTTTGGAAAATCTTTGGTCTGCCCGCCGGCGAACCGGACACGGTTGAGAAAGGCGGCGAGTTCTTCGGGGTCGCAATAGGCGGATGGGCCCGCGGCTAAAGCTTCTTTGAAAAGGAGTGCCTCGGCATCGGGGCCGAAATCTTTAGGTGCCAGAACCTTTTCTTCCAGAACCAACTGGCCGTAACTCAACCGCTGAAAACCCTCGATGCGCTGGGCCTTGGCGTTCCATTGAAATGTCTGTTTATCTTCCAGTTCCTCCAGAAAAAGTTCCATGAGCCAGTCTTCCTCAATGGCGCAGAAGGAACGGACCTTGGACTGGGTGCGGACCTTGTCGCCGAGGCGGAGTTTAAAGTCCTTATCCAGTTCCTGGGCTTCGAGAATGACAAAATAATCGTTTTCATGAATCAGGGCGCTGTCTTTGGCGTTGGCGGCACCGCCCTCGCAAAGGATGAGTTCTTTCGGATTTTCTTTTCGGGTTTGGGCGACCCGGTCGGGGAAGGCGGATAAAAGGCCTTTGGCTAAAGTAGAAAAGTCGGGCGAGCCTGTTTTTTTATCCAATCGGTTGGGACCCAGGTTCATGAGCCAAGTCAGCTTTTCCGCCAGCTTTTCAGACTCGTAACCGGGCTGGTATTTTCTTAACTCCTCCAATACGTCATCGCCTCCGGCTTTTTCCTCACTGATGAGGCAGGCCAAACGGCAGGCCCAGCGCAGGGTGTTGGTATCGTTGGGGTTGAGTTGTTCCACTTCTATCAAAAATTTGGCCAGCCGGGGAGAGACGGGAAGCTGGGCCATGCGGCGTCCAATAGGAGTCAATCGCCCTTGTTTATCAAGCGCACCCAAGCGGTGGAGTAACAGTTGGGCGGCTTCCAGTGAGCCGGGGGGAGGGGATAGGAACCAGGGGAATTGATAGAGGTCAGTGACGCCCAGGCATTTTAAATCCAGTACACTTCGGGATAAGTCAGCCCTTAACAACTCAGGCAGGTCAAAAGCGGCACGGTGGTCAAAATCATATTGGGTATAAAGGCGCAGGCATAAACCCTCTTGCAGGCGCCCGGCGCGCCCGGCCCTTTGAGCCGAGGAGGCCTGACTGGCCGGAATGGTGACAAGGCTTTGGAGGCCCGACCAACCGGAAACCCGGGATTGGCGGGTCAGGCCGGAGTCGATGACGGCGGTAACGCCTTGCACGGTTAAGGACGTTTCAGCGACGTTGGTACTCAGGATAACTTTATTGCCTTTTGAAGGATTGAGAACCTTTTGTTGTTCCTCAACGGATAAACCGCCATAGAGGGAATGGACTTCAACCGGCTCCTGCGCCAAAGCCTGGGCGCAGCGTTTGATTTCAAAAAGTCCCGGCAGAAAGACCAGGGTGGTTCCCTGAATTTTTCGGGAAGCCAGTTGGCGTACGGCGGCCTTGACCTTTAAAGAGAGATCCGGTTGTTCGGCGAAGGGTAGATATTCGGTCTTCACTGGGAAAGTTCGTCCGTCGCTTTTAAAAACAGGGCAGCCCGAAAGATAGCTGGAAAGGGATTCGCTATCCAGCGTGGCGCTCATGACTAATAACCGTAAATCAGGCCGGGGCCCCAGTTGAAGACGGCGAAGCCAGGCCAGGCTTAAATCCAGTTCCAGACTGCGTTCATGAAATTCATCCAAAATAATAGCCGCGACCTGTTTGAATTCAGGATCGGCCTGGGCTAGAGGCAGCAACATTCCGTCGGTCAAAAAGCGCAGGCGTGTTTGGGCCGTCACGCATTTTTCGAATCGAAATTGATAACCCACTTGTTGGCCGGGTTTTTCGCCCATCTCTTCCGCAACGCGGAGAGCGGCCAATTTGGCGGCCAGACGGCGGGGCTGTAAAACCCAAATTTCTTTGTCTTGGGCGAAATCCGCCGAAAGTAAAGCAGGAGGGACGCGGGTAGTTTTACCCGCGCCCGGCCGGGCGACGACCACGGCGGCATTATTCTTTTCGAGTGTTTGAAGAATTTCGGGAATGAGGGTGTCGATTGGTAAATGGGATTTCATGATCCGCTATTTTCCACATTTAAATCGAACTGTCCAAACAACTTCTTGTGGACGACACAAAAAAGCCCCCTTGAACTTTAATTCAAGGGGGCCTTTAATTAAAAAGGTTGAGCCGACTTAGTTTCCGTTTTTGAGTTTGTTCACGAAAGCGGCAAGTCTGGCGTTGTTAGGATCCAATTGCAGAGCCTGTTGAAAAGCGTTGAGAGCTTGATCTTTTTGACCCAGGTAATAATAAGCGGTGCCCAATCCCTGATAAGCTCCCTCGGAGCTGGGGTTGGCGTTGACCGCGTTTTGATAATTTTGCACCGCTCCGTTGTAGTCCTTGGCCATCATGGATTGATTGCCCAAAGCGATGTAATTGGTGCCGCCGGTGGAAACCGCGGGTGTACCGGATGAGCCGCCGGCCAAAATTTTCACGTCTCGACTATAAACGGTGACGAAGCCTGTAAAGATATTGAGTAGAACGTCGATGAAAGACTGCTGGGTTTGAATGGTGTAATTGGTTCGGAGGCCTTTCTGCTGGGCCATTTGTCCACCATCCACGTTGTTGAGGGGCAGTAATCCCCACAGCAGGAACCATTGACGGTCTTCGGCTACGGGAGCGCCGTCCGGCGCGCCGCTGCCGATCGTATTGTTCATCGTGTAACAGCCTGAAAGAGGAGCGAATAGAACGGTCAGACAGAGTAAAAAGAGAACAGCCTTTTTCATAAAGAACCTCTCGTTTTAGATTTGAATCCGAAAATTGATTTTAGCACGTTGAAGTTTGCCGCTGGTTGATTATGATCAGACTAAGGTTGATTTGAGTAAATTTGCCGTAATTAAGGGCTTTCTGGGTAAAATAGCCCTTCACCTTTAAAGGGGTTTTTCATGATTCGGGAATGCTTAGTCAAACTTTCTCAAAAACAGCCGCTGTTAGAGTCGGAAGCCTATGGCGCCATGCTCGAAATTTTCGAGGGCAAAGCCACACCCGCGCAGATCTCCAGTTACATTTCCTTTTTAAGCTATAAGGGCGAAACCGCCGAAGAAGTTGTTGGAAGCGTGAAAGCCATGCGGGAAAAGATGGTACGCGTTAACGCAGAAGGGCTCAATGCCATTGACGTTTGTGGTACGGGTGGAGATCACAGGGGAACCTTTAATATTTCCACTACGGCGGCGCTAATTTTGGCGGGAGGCGGCGTGGTGGTGGCCAAACACGGCAACCGGGCGGCTTCCAGCCAGTGCGGCAGCGCGGAGGTTTTGGAGGCGTTAGGCGTGAAGATTGACCCCTCAACCCGTACGATTGAAAATTGCCTTCAGGAAGCCAAAATCGCGTTCCTGTTCGCCCCTCATTTTCACCCCGCGATGAAAAATGTCGGCCCGATTCGTAAAGAACTGGGTATCCGTACTATTTTTAATTTTTTGGGACCCCTGTGTAATCCCGCCTCCGTCAAGCGTCAGGTTATCGGCGTTTCGGATTTAAGCAAGGTGGAGATTGTCGCCGAAGCCTTGATTCGATCCGGAAGTGAAAGAGTCATTACCCTCAATAGTTTGGATGGGCTGGATGAAGTTTCCTGCGCTGAGCCAACCCAAATCAACGAGTGGTTTTTTGATGAAAAACAAAACTCTTATACGGTTTCACCGACCGATTTTGGCTTGAAACGACAGGAGTTAAGCGAAATTTTGGGAAGTGACGCCAAAACCAACGCCAAAATTCTCATGGGAATTTTAGAGGGTGAAAAAGGCGCTAAACGGGACGCGGCGGTGATGAACGCGGCGGTTGGTTTTTATGTGGCGGGGAAATGTTCTGCCATACCCGAAGGGCGGCAGTTGGCGGAAGAATCGATTGATTCGGGTAACGCGTTGCGGGCGCTCAAAACCTTGGAAAAAGTCTCTAATTTATGAGCATTCTTCAAAAAATCGCGGTGACTAAAAAAGAAGAAATTTCTCTTTTAAAAAGGGATCGGGGACTCGCGTCCCTTAAAGAAGGCGCTCGCGGCCAAAAAACGCCGCTCGATTTTAAAAAAGCCATTCAACGGTCGGGAAAACTTTCTCTCATCGCTGAACTGAAAAAGGCCAGCCCTTCCAAAGGTGTTTTGAGGGCAGATTTTCAAATAGAACCTTTAGCGAAGGCTTACGCCAAGGCCGGAGCCCAGGCCCTTTCGGTTTTAACCGACGTTCAATATTTTCAAGGCGATCTGACTTATTTAAAGAAGGCTCAAGCGGTTTCGGGTCTTCCAGTCCTTCGCAAAGATTTTATTATCGATGAACATCAAGTTTATGAAGCGCGCGAAGCGGGAGCGGACGCCATTCTTTTAATTGTGGCGATGCTTTCGTTAGAGCAATTAAAAGACTTGCAGGCTTTGGCCCAAAGTTTGGGAATGACGGTGCTGGTGGAAGTTCATGACGGCCACGAACTGGAAACAGCGCTCCGGGCGGATATTCAACTGTTGGGGATTAATAATAGAAACCTGAATGACTTTTCAGTAACCCTTCAAACGTCGCTGGACCTGATTAAAAATTGCCCGGCGGGTTTGCCGGTGGTTAGCGAAAGNNCTATTTGCCGGTGGTTAGCGAAAGCGGTATTTTTACCCGTGAAGACGCTTTGCTTCTTAAGAAAAACGGCGCTTGTGCCATTTTGGTCGGCGAAGCTTTAATCACCCAGCCCGATGTGGAAGCGGCAGTTAAAGCTTTGCTTCCGGTGGAGCCATAAATGTTCCGCGTTAAAATTTGCGGAGTCACCCGCCCCCAGGATGTGCGCCTGATTGTTAAAGCCGGCGCGGACGCCATTGGTTTTCAAATGTCGCAAGGCCCCCGAAAAATTACGCCGGAACAAGCCAGAAAATTGGTGAAGTTGGTTTCGCCCTGGGTGACGCCGGTCGGGGTTTTAGTTAACGAGCCTCTCGCTAAAGCGAAAAGACTGATTCAATATTGCGGGTTTCAAGTGGTGCAACTGCATGGCGATGAAACAGCCGCTTATTGCGAGAAAATTCCTGTGCCGGTCATTAAAGCGATTCGGATGAAGAGCCCGACGACCTATAAAGCGTTTAAAAAATACCAGGCGGCCGCTTATTTGTTGGATTCGTTTCATAAAGGGGTTCGGGGTGGAACGGGCAAAAGCTTTCAATCTTCCTGGGCGAAGAAAGCGGTTCGCGAACTTCCCGATCCGGTCTTATTGGCGGGCGGGTTAAATCCCGACAACGTTTTCAAAACCATTCGGGCTTCCCATGTTTTTGGGGTGGATGTGTCCAGCGGGGTGGAGATAAGCCCCGGCATTAAAGACCCGAAAAAGGTTGTTCAATTCATCCGAAACGCGAAAAAGGCGTTTCGAAGCTGAAATTAAGTTGAAAATAGACGAAAATAACCGCCCTTTAAGAAAACACTCTATCGAGGCAAGTGATGGCATCTGTACCTAATTCCAAAGGCTATTTCGGCTCTTATGGGGGCCAATATGTTCCGGAAACCCTCATGGTGGCTCACCGCGAACTGATAGAGGCCTATGAGAAGTTTCGCAAAGACCTCAAGTTCAAAAAAGAACTCAACTATTACTTAACCAATTATGACGGCAGGCCCACGCCCCTGACCTTCGCGGCCAACCTTACGAAAAAAACCAAGGGAGCCAAGATTTATCTGAAACGGGAAGACCTGAACCACACCGGAGCCCACAAGATCAACAATTGTCTGGGCCAGATTCTTTTAGCCAAACGGATGGGCAAGAAACGTATTATCGCTGAGACGGGCGCTGGCCAGCATGGCGTGGCGACCGCGACGGTCTGCGCTTTGTTTGGTTTGCAATGTGAAGTCTATATGGGCGAAGAGGATGTGCACCGCCAGTCGCTGAATGTGTTCCGTATGAAACTGCTGGGCGCGAAGGTAAATACGGTGACTTCCGGCACCAAAACATTGAAAGACGCCACCAGCGAGGCTTTGAGAGACTGGGTGACGAATGTCAAAACCACTTATTACCTGATTGGCTCCTCAGTTGGCGGTCACCCCTATCCCATGATGGTTCGGGATTTTCAAAAGGTCATCGGCATCGAAGCCAAACGACAAATTTTAAAAGCGGAAGGCCGTCTGCCGGACGCTTTGGTGGCCTGCGTGAATGGCGGGTCGAACGCTATTGGATTGTTCTATCCCTTTATCAAAGACAAGAAGGTCAAGATGTTTGGTGTGGAAGCGGCGGGAGATGGAGTGAATACATCCCGGCACGCGGCTACCATGGCGAAGGGTAAGCCTGGCATCTTGCACGGAAGCCGGAGTTATTTATTACAGACCTCGGAGGGTCAGATAGCCGAAACTCATTCGATTTCCGCTGGTCTCGATTATCCCGGCGTTGGGCCCGAACACAGTTATTTAAGGGATACGGGCCGCGCGGTTTATGTTTCCGCTACCGACAAAGAAGCGCTGGAAGCCTTTCAACTGTTGGCTCAGACCGAGGGTATTTTGCCCGCTTTAGAAAGTTCTCACGCGGTTTTTCATGCTTTAAGACTGGCGCCGAAGATGAGCAAAAAATCGATTATCATCGTCAATCTTTCGGGCCGGGGGGATAAAGACGTGAATACGGCTTTAAACCGTCTCGGTTCCAAATACGCTTAATTCGAAAGTAAATTAAATGAGTCAACAACTTCATAACCTGATGGCGGCGGCCCGCAAGAATAAAAAGGCTCTCTTCCTGCCTTACTTTTGCGTCGGCTATCCGACTTTTAACGCTTCTCTGGCGGCGGCCGAAGCGGCTTTGGAGGCTGGCGCGACGGCTTTGGAACTGGGAGTTCCTTTTTCCGATCCGATTTCGGATGGACCAACCTTACAAAAAGCCACTCAGTTTTCTTTAGAGAACGGCACCCATTTTGAAGATGTATTCCGCTTAATCCGGCAATTGCGGATGAGGGGTTATGAACAACCGTTGCTGGTGATGACCTATTTGAATATGGTGGAGCAGATGACCTGGAGAAAGTTTGCCGAAACCCTTGAGGCGGCGGGCGGCGATGGGGCTATTGTGCCGGACCTGCCTTTGGAAGAGTTTCAGGAGCCTAAAGTTATTCTTAGCCAAAAAGGCCTGAGTTTAATCCCTTTTATCGCGCCGACTTCCAGTCCGGAACGGGTTAAAAAGGCCGATACCCAGGAAGCGCCTTTTCTGTATTATGTCTCGGTCACAGGGGTTACGGGTGCCCGTAAAACCCTGGCGACCGGGTTATTAAAGACTTTGGGGGATTTACGCAAGAAGCTGAAGACACCCATTGTGGTGGGTTTTGGCATCTCCAACGCGGATCAGGCTGGTCAGGTGGGCCGGGTGGCGGATGGGGTTATTATCGCCAGCGCTTTAGTGCAGTTAATCTCGAAAACAAAGATTTCCCAAATCGGTAAAAAAGTAGAGCTGTTTTGCGCTCAAGTAGTTCAAAAACTCAAACATTCGTAAGGAGCTGACTTTGGCCTGGTATAAAAAAATCAAAGAACAAATTTCAAAATCTCAAGGTAAAAAGTCTGTTCAGGTGCCGCAGGGTTTATACACCAAGTGCAAAAGCTGTTCGGCGGTTTTGTATAACAAAGACCTGGATCAAAACCTAAAAGTTTGTCCTACCTGCGGCTACCATAACCAGCTCTCTTCGCTGGAACGTCTTTACCTGACCGTTGATTCGGGTTCTTTTGTGGAATTGGATGAGAAGCTGGTTTCGACTAATCCCCTGGGTTTTCCCGACTATGAAGCGAAGATCGCCAAAAGCCAGGAAAAAACAAAAATGAACGACGCCGTGGTCACGGGTTTTTGTAAAATTAACGGCGAGCCAGCCTGTATCGCCATCATGGAATTTCAATTTATGGGCGGCAGCATGGGTATCGCGGTAGGGGAGAAAATAACCCGCGCTATTGAAGCGGCTATGGAAAAGAAATGCGGAATGATCATTATTTCCGCTTCGGGCGGGGCCCGGATGCAGGAAGGCATTTTTTCGCTGATGCAGATGGCGAAAATATCGGCGGCTTTGGCCCGTTTGGGCGAGTTTGGACTGCCTTATCTCTCGATTTTAACCGATGCCACGACCGGCGGTGTGGCCGCCTCATTCGCGATGCTGGGTGATCTGAATATCGCCGAGCCGGCCGCCATGATTGGTTTCGCCGGTCCGCGCGTGATTGAGCAGATTATCCGCCAAAAACTTCCCAAGGGTTTTCAACGGTCTGAGTTTTTACTGGACCACGGTTTTGTGGACGTGATTATTCCCCGGAGCGAATTAAAATCCTCTATCGGTAAATTTTTAAAGTTACTCCGCAAGTGAGTCTGTTTTGAAACTGGAGTCGCTGGAAAAGTTCGGCTGGCGCTTCGGTTTAGAAACCACTCAAACGCTCCTTGCGTTTCTGGGCAACCCCCACAACTCTCTTCGGTTTATCCATGTAGCCGGCACCAACGGCAAAGGTTCCACCTGCGCCTTTATGGCGTCCTTTCTAAAACATTGCGGCTATAAAACCGGACTCTACACATCGCCGCACCTTTGCGATATTCGGGAGCGGTTCCGTATCAACGGTCTTTGGATATCCCAAAAAGACTTCAAACGGCAGTCCCGGATTGTTTTGGAAGCCTGCGAAAAAACCAAAAGAAAATTGGGCCATAGCCCCACTCATTTTGAAGCGCTGACCGCCATCGCTTTTTGCTGGTTTAAAGAACAAAAAGTGGATTGGGTGGTTTTGGAAGTGGGTTTGGGAGGCCGGTTGGACGCTACCAATGTTATCGCGGCGCCGATTGTTTCTTTAATTTCCCCGATTGGACTGGAACATCAGTCCATCTTGGGGAAAACCATCGGTCAAATCGCCGGTGAAAAAGCGGGCATTATTAAACCCGAAAGCTTTGTGGGGACAGTCCAGTATCGACCAGAGGCTTTGAAAGTCATTAAAAAGAAGGCGTTGGACTGCTCCGCTCAATTATGGAGTTCGGGAAAAGAGTTTCACTATCATCAAACGGCCGATGGCGTTTATTGGGAGGGACCCGGTTTCCATCAAGAAATAAAGTTATCGCGCGCGGGGGATTATCAGGCGGCCAACGCGGCCTTGGCTTTGGCGGGAATTCAGTATCTAAGAACTCGTGGTCTGGTTCACTCTTCCGTTAAGACGATCGCAAATTCCTTCGAGTCGATGCGCTGGCCTGGCCGAATGGAAAGGATCAGCCAAAAGCCGCTGATTTTTTTGGATGGAGCGCATAATCCCGACGGGGCAAAAGTTTTGACTTCCCATTTGAAACGGAAATATCCCCGCTATCGTTGGATTGTCCTGAACGGTCTTTTAAAAGATAAAGATCACCAAACCTTTGTTAACCAGTTGAAATCGATTACGGAACTCGCGATTGTCACCGAACCGAATATTGATCGGGCGGAAAATGGGGAAAAGATTTACAGGGAGTGGGAAAAGCGGGGAGTTCGCTCTGTTTTAGTAAAGGATTGGAAAAAGGCTCTTTGTCTGGCGCGGTTAAAATTGGCGGTTTCGGATCAATTGACGGGTCTTTTGATAACGGGGTCGCTATATTTGGTAGGAGATTGTCGGCGTGAACTGATTTTGTACAAGGGTTTGGAAAAAATTTAAATCCAAGCTGGTTTCTTTGAATATTTTTGCCAAAGCAATACCGAAATTCCCATAAAGAAAAATTGAATGTTCATAAATTGATGGCTAAAGGTGTATTCGGTCAAGCCCCAAACCAAGATGGACGAAAAGACGCAAAGAAACATCCAGTTCCAGTGGCGGACTTCCTCTTGAAACGATTTAAATTGAAGCGCGTCAAAATAAAAAGCAAAGATCCAGAAAAGATAGGCGGCTAATCCAAGCCATCCGTTCTGCGCCAGAATCTGCAAAAAGTTGTCGTGCAAATGAGGCACGTCAATATCGTTGCCCGGCGCGTCAATTCGATAGTGGGGATAGATGTCCTCGATATTGCCCTGGCCCACTCCCAGGGGATGATCTTTAATGATCCGCAGTCCTGAAATCCAAATGAGAAGCCGGGGCTGGCTGGCGCCGATCACTTCATGTTTTTCGTTATAAACGAGTTGAATGGATCCGATACTTTCCAATCGTTTTTGGAATTCCTGGGGAGAAACGAGGAAACTGACAACAAATATCGCCAGTCCGAACCCAAGCCATTTTTTGTTAAACCGCCAGGTTAAAAGGATGAAACCAGTTAATACGCCCAGCCAGGCGCCCCGGGTTTGGGTGAGAATCAGAGCCCAAAAAATGATTACTAAACTGGCCCAGAGCCAGTAATTTTTGGGAAAAGTCGTGAGAAACGAAGTGACGATAATCATGGTTACCATGAGCATTCCGCCGAACACCATTTTGTCTCCGGAAAACGAATCGATTCGGTCCTGGTGCAGGAGGAAATGTTTGCCGATTCCGAAAACGGCGCAGAGGGTCGCTCCCGCGATGAAAAAGTCCAAAAGTTTTCGAATATCCATGATAGACAAGGCCATCGCTCCCAGGGGAAAGATCATTAGAAATGTCAGTGATTTGTGAATGGTTTGAAAACTTTTGGCGGGATTAATTCCCGCGATCGCGCCGATAAAATAGGTGGCCAAGAAAATCAGGGTGGCGGTCGTGAAAAGGTTTGAGGGCCAGGTGATTTTTTTTGAATGTTTAAAGCTCAAAAAAAGAAAAAGGGCGATGGAAATCCAAATGAAGTTTTGCAGGGCAATGGATGCCACCGCCGTCAAGGCGAAGGCCAGCAGGGCGTAATAATCGTAGCGGTTAAAAGAAGCGGAATTACTCATGGGGTGGAATTATAAACCGAATAGGCGGGGCTGTAGGGGATTCTTGGCTTTTTTAAGTCCTTCGCCGGCAGGTTGGTCGTTGACAGGGTTTGAACGCGATGTTTAAATAACCCGTTGTTTTTGGGGCTTTTCGGCGTTAGTGAGGGCCGGAGGCAATTTTGGTACTGAAGCGTTTCCGTTAGGGTTTTGATGTCGCGCCGGTAAAACGATACCGGCTGAAACCTCGGGGCGGTTTGGTTCCTTTCGCGGAGGATTTAATGGCTAAGGTCGTCTTGAAGAACGTCAACAAGATTTATGGCACGAATGTTTTGGCAGTCAACAATGTGAATATTGAGATCCAAGATAAAGAATTTGTGGTGTTAGTCGGCCCTTCGGGCTGCGGCAAGACAACAACTCTCCGCATGGTGGCTGGACTGGAAGAGATCACCAAAGGGGAAATGTGGATTGATGACATGCTGGTCAATGATGTCCCTCCTAAAGACCGCGATATCGCGATGGTTTTCCAAAATTACGCTTTGTATCCCCATATGACCGTGTTTGACAACATGGCCTTTGGTTTGAAATTACGCAACTATCCCAAGGAAGAAATTCGTCAGAGAGTCACTGAAGCGGCGAACATTCTGGGTATTCAGGAATTGCTTCACCGCGTTCCGAAAGCCCTTTCGGGCGGGCAGCGCCAGAGGGTGGCTTTGGGCCGGGCCATTGTCCGTAAACCCAAAGTATTTCTTTTTGACGAGCCGTTGTCCAATCTGGACGCCAAAATGCGCGTTCAGATGCGCGCCGAAATTTCCAAACTTCACAAGCGCCTTCAAGCCACGATGATTTATGTGACTCATGATCAGTTGGAAGCGATGACCATGGGAGACCGCATTGTGGTCATGAAGAACGGGCTGGTTCAACAGATCGCCGATCCTATCACTCTTTATGAAAAGCCCCTGAATAAGTTCGTGGCGGGATTTATTGGAACGCCCGCGATGAATTTCATGGACGGTTCTTTGGTCAAAAAACGCACGGGAATTTATTTTAACGAGGATAATTTTGAAATTAAGCTTCCCGACAGCTTTACGTCCCAGGTTGAAAATCACGTGGGCAAAGAAGTTATTTTGGGAATCAGGCCGGAAGACATCCATGACAAAATGGACGCTTCCAACGCCTCGCCGGATAACACGATCAACGCCACGGTTGAAATTATTGAACCGTTAGGCGCGGAAGCTTATGTGTATCTGACCACCGGCAAGAGCCCCTTTATCGCCAGGGTTCCCAGCTATGACCAAATCGAGATCAATCAGGATATCGAGCTGGTCTTTAACATGCAGAAAGCGCATATTTTTGACAAGGAAACGGAAAAGTGCCTCACCAACTAAGGTTGGTTTTTTTCTCTTCAGTTTTTAAAACCGGCGTGGGTAACCACTCCGGTTTTTGACTTTATGGACCGATAACATCTAAGCTGCATTTGAGGAGTTCATATGCGTATCACGGTGGTGGGTACGGGCTACGTGGGTTTGGTGACGGGCTGTTGTTTCGCCGACTTGGGGAACGTGGTCACCTGCGTGGATGTGAACCGCAAGAAAATCCAGGAACTGCGAAAAGGCGTCATCCCGATTTATGAACCGGGTCTGGAAGAAATCGTTAAACGAAACCGCAACAAACGGCTGTTTTTCACCACCGATTTGGCCAAGGCGGTTCATAGCTCCGATTTTATTTTTATCGCCGTTAATACTCCGCCGGGCAAAAACGGCGAGGTGGATATCACCCATGTTCAGGAAGCGGCCAAGGGGATCGCCCGGAATTTAAACGGGTACAAAATTATCATCAATAAAAGCACCGTGCCGATCGGCATGGGCGATATCGTCACTCAAATCATTCAAAAAAATAGTTCGAAAAAGTTCTCGTTCGATGTGGTTTCCAATCCGGAGTTTTTGCGGGAAGGTTCGGCTGTCACCGATCTTTTTAAACCGGAAAGAATTGTGATCGGCGCCACCAGCCGGTCCGCGGCCCATAAAGTGGCGGAAATCTATAAACCGCTTTACCGGCCGATTGTGATCACGGACCTGAAAAGCGCCGAGATGATCAAATACGCCTCCAACGCTTTTTTGGCGACCAAAATTTCTTTTATTAACGAAATCGCCAATTTGTGCGATCAGGTCGGCGCCGATATCACCCAGGTGGTGAAGGGCATGAGCTACGATTCCCGCATTGGGGGCCAGTTTTTAAACGCCGGGCTGGGTTTTGGCGGCAGCTGTTTTCCCAAAGACGTGGCCGGATTGGTTCAGATTGGCAGAGATCATCAATTTGAATTCCGGCTTTTACCCCAGGTTCTCGAGATTAATCGGGATCAACGGAAACAGTTTCTTAAAAAAGTCCACAGGGCGCTGGGGTCTTTAAAAGGCAAAACCGTCGCGGTTTGGGGATTGTCTTTTAAACCCAATACGGATGATATGAGGGAAGCTCCCTCCGTAACCATTATTCCGGAACTCACGGCTAAAGGCGTAAAAGTAAAAGTTTACGATCCGGTGGCGATGCCCCAGGCGAAGCTATTTTTGAAAAACGTAAAATATTGTAAAACCGCCTATGAGGCGGCTCAAGGCGCGGACGCCGTTTTGGTACTCACCGAGTGGAATGAATTCATACAGATTGATTTTCAAAAGCTTAAAAAAATGGTTCGTAAAGCCGTTGTTGTGGACGGACGCAATATCTATGATCCCCAACAGATGGCCGAAAAGGGTTTTTCCTATTATGGAATGGGCCGGGGAAAACCGTTTATTTTTTAAGAATCAGGGAGATGAAGCGTGAAAATCGCCTTACTGGGTTCTACGGGCATGTTAGGCAGCAAAGCCCTGGAAGTTTTTAAACAATCCGGCCATGAAATTTTAACACCTCTTCGAAGCGATCTGGATCTCTCGAATAAAGATCAAATTGAGAATTATTTTAAAAACAACTCATTTGAGGTCTTGGTCAATTGCACGGGCTACACCCAAGTGGACGCCTGTGAGGACAAAGAAAAAGCTCCGATGGCCTGGAATGTGAACGGAACCGCTGTGGGTGTCTTAGCGCGCTGCTGTAAATCAACCGGACGCGTTCTGGTTCATTTCTCCACGGATTATGTTTTTGACGGAACCAAATCCGAACCCTATCAGGAAACGGATAAAACAAAACCCGTCAATGTTTACGGACAGACCAAATTAGAGGGCGAAAAACTGCTTCAAGCCGCAAACCCTTTTTATTATTTGATCCGAACTTCCTGGGTTTTTGGACCCAACGGGCCTAATTTTGTGAAAACCATCGCGGGACTTTTGAAAACGAAACCCCAAATTGAAGTGGTCACCGATCAAATCGGCGGTCCAACCTATACGGGTGATTTGGCGGGGTTTGCTTTGGAGCTTTTGGGCCGGAAAGCCGAGGCCGGTTTGTATCATTTCGCGAATGACGGTTATACTTCCTGGAATGGTTTCGCCCAGGAAATTAAGGTTTTAACCGGATCCACCTGCGAAGTGGCGCCGACTTTGAGCGAAAAGTTTGTGCGCCCGGCCAAGAGGCCGGCCAATTCCCGATTTGATTTATCCAAAGCCTCTCACGCGGCCGGGCATCGTCCCAGGCCATGGCAAGAGTCATTAAAAGACTATTTAACCAAGGAACTAAAATGAGCCAATTCGAACTTTCGGTCATTATTCCTGTCTATAATGAGGAAAAAAGGGTTAGCAAAACCCTTGAAGCTGTCTTTCAATACCTCAAAGCCAAGAAGATCAAAGCTGAAATTTTAATTGTGGATGACGGCTCCCGGGACGAAACCCTGAAAGTGGTGGGGAAATTTAAAAGTAAAAGCACCCCCCGGCAGGTATTGAAAGTCTTAAAACAACCGATGAACCGGGGCAAAGGCGCGGCGGTGAAGGCGGGTGCTTTGGCGGCAACGGGAGAAATTGTTCTCTATATGGACGCGGATAACGCCACGCCCCTTTCGGAATTTGAAAAGTTCAAGCCGGCTTTTAAAAAAGGCGTGGATGTCATTGTGGGCAGCCGGGCGGTTGACCGAACCCAGGTAAAGGTGCGTCAGCCTCTGTACCGCGAAGTCATAGGCCGGATAGGCAATATTATTATTCAAATTTTATTGGTTCCCGGTATCAGCGACACCCAGTGCGGTTTTAAGGCTTTCACCCAGAAAGCGGCCAAATCCATTTTTCCGCTTCAGACCATTGAACGGTTTGGTTTTGACGTGGAGATTCTTTTTATCGCCAAAATACAGGGGTACTCTATTTTGGAAACATCCGTTCAATGGAGGGACGACCCCAATACCCGGGTGAACGCTCTTCAGGACTCGATCCGCACTTTTACCGAGCTTTTCATTATCCGTTGGAATGATATTAAGGGCCGCTATTCTTCCCCCAAAAAAGCTTAAGCGGGTTTTCATGAAAACTTCCGAAAGCCGTTCCCGAAGGGTGATTCACAACACCTTTCTTCTTTTTGGATCCGAAAAAACAGCCCAGCTTTTTTCTTTAGCCGCGTTCATCTTTCTTCAACGCCGGTGGGATGTGGCCACCTACGGCCAATACGCCCTCATCAAAAATTGGGTCGCCATTTTCGCCACCTTCAGCGATCTCGGCTTAAACGCATTAACCATCCGAGAAGTGGCCCGCCGCAAAAGTCTGGCGGGATATTATCTGCGCAACGTCATGGGCATCCGGTCTTTCTTCTCAATCATCCTGGTGGCGATTTTAGCCGCGGTCGGGTTTTTGCTCCACTATGAGCCGCTGGTTCAAATCGGTTTGGTGATTATGGGTCTGAGAATTATTCTGGACTGCGCCGCGGGGGGGTATGTTTATCTTCTCCAGGCCCATGAACGCATGGGGATTCACGGTTTGATTGTGGTGATCGGCAGTTTAATTAGGCTGGCCGGTATTGTGGCGGTGGTTTACCTGGGATGCGGGATATGGGGTGTCAGTTCCATCTGGGTTTTGGCGAGCGCCATTTGCCTCCTCATCCTGATCTTTATCGGGCTTTCCCAAAAATGGAAACCGGACTTTTCCCAATGGAAATGGGCCGAAATGAAGCAGGTTCTGGGTCAGGCGCTTCCGCTAGCGACCTTTTGGTCCCTGCAGATGCTTTATTACCGGGTGGATACGGTTATTTTAAAAAGTCTGCAAGGTAATGAGGCGGTAGGTTTATACGACGCGGCCTATACCTATCTCAACAGCACCCTCAGCTTATCCATGTTGTTCGGTCTTTCCAGTTTTCCCATCTTTTCAGCGGCCCAGGATAATTTGAAGGATTTTGGGAGACTGACGTTAAGAGCGATTAAACTCCTTTTGTTTCTCGGTATTCCTATTACAGTGGGCGGCTATTTTTTAGCGACACCCCTAATTGTTTTTTTTTCATCCGCCAAATATATTTCCGCCGGGCCTCTTTTCTCAATTTTATCTCTTTCAGTCGTTCCTTTTTTCATTTCGAATATTTACATCATTGTTCTGACAGTCAAGAAACCAAAATTTTTGAATATCCTCTATTTTTCTTTATTCGTGCTGAATGTAGGGTTGAATTTTATTTTTATCCCGATTTGGGGTTCCAACGGCGCGGCCTGGGCCACAGTTTTGTGTGAAGCGGTGGGGCTGGTGTGGGGAATGATCCTGATTGGAAAATATCTCAACCAGTCCTCAAAAACTCCGATGCTGCGGCCTGTTTTGGCATCTTTGGCTTCAGCGGGGTTAATGGGAGTCGGTCTTTATTTTGACCCCCGTCTTTACTGGCTGGTTCTCGGTCCGGTAGTTTATGGTCTGGGGCTTTATTTCTTTCGGGCGTTGGAACCGGAAGATTGGCGAAGCTTGCGGGCGGTGTTGCAGCCTAAAAAATAAGGGTTTTTACCGGAAGTTTTAGAAAACCTATCCACTCCTTAAAACTTGGCGTACTCCGTGAATGCCTTTAAGCTTTTCACGGAAACAATGGAGTGATTGGGAGTTAAATATATAATTTCAACAGTTTGCCAAAAGGCAGGCATCTTTTTTTAAAGCCGCTGATGAGAGCAGAATTCTTTTTTGCTTATCGATTATCCACACTACTGATCTTTGTATCCAATGACAACCATGTTTCCCGCGGGCAGCTTGACAGGAAGATAGCCCAGTTTTATTTTCTTTAATCCGTGAATCAGACCCATTTTCAAACCTTTCGGCATTGGCAATAGTTTTAACCAGTAATGAAGGGGATAAACGTTAAATAAAGGTTTTACGGTTATTTTTGTAAAACCCGCTTTAGTTAACAGGGCCTTAGCGCTTTGAGGCGAAAACATCTGTAAATGCTCGATATCAAAGATGGGGCTCTTCATTCCGAGGATGCGGGCTGTGAAAGATCTGCGGTTGTGACAGACGATATAAAAAGCGCCTTCTTTTTTTAGAATCTCATACGATTCCCGGCACGTTTTCAAGGGATCGTACAAATGCTCGAAAGTTTGAAAACAGGTTATCAGACTCATGCTGTTCTTTTTGAAAGACCTGGAACTAAATAAACCTTTTTTTATCAAAGGTCTTATTGGGGGAAGGCTGGCTTCAATAGGCGCTTTCGAAGGTTCCACGCCCGCAACTTTCGTAAAACCTTTTTTCAATAACTCTTCTAAAAAGGCGCCATCTCCGGTTCCAATATCAATCGCCCCTTGAGTGTTGGGGATATTTTCCATAATCGCGGGTAACTGTTTTGCGTAAGTGCGGGCAGCGGAATGAGCCTCTTCAGAGCTGTCAAAAGCGGCTTCTTGATAACTTTGAGCCAGTTGTTTAAGAGAAGGCAGGGGATTGGCATAGAGTGTGTCGCAGGACGGACATTCGATGAGCCGATAATGCATATTTTCCGGCACTTTTCGGGAAGCGAAAGCATAACCATCCAATAGGCCGGGATTGTAATTTTCCTGCGCGTAAACCCTGGACTGATCTTTCGATGAGCAGGTAGGATAGGATCTGGAAACCAGTTTCATTTTTTTCATTGCGTTGTCCCACGAGATTGAAGGGTGACCAAATTGAAAAAACAATAGGTTAGGCCCGATTTAAAATTATCTTTGAATTAAGTGTCTTTTTGAATCGACCGGGATTCTCCGCCTCGAATAATACTTTTTCTGACGAAATGGGGACGTTGTTTAACTTCCTCGAATATTTTCGCGATGTACTCGCCCAGAATAGCCAAGGCGAAAAGATTAATGGAACCAAAGAAAAGGATGGCGAGGAGGACAGTGGTAGTTCCTTTGGGCGCTATATCGGGTACCAATAGGCGAAGTGCCACCTGTAGAATGGCTAAACAAATGCTCATAAAAAATAAAAGTACTCCCACAAAACTGAGAATGGAGAGGGGTGTATAACTGTAAGAAAGAATTCCTTTTTTGGCCCAGTCAATATTTTTAAAGAAGCTATTGGTTGTTTTTCCAAAAAGTCTTTCAGGCCTCAAATAATCGACGCCTGTTTGCTTGAACCCGACATAAGCCCTGACGCCCCTTAAGAAAAAATCCCTTTCCTGAAATTGCAAAATAGCTGTAACGACGCACCGGTCAATCAGCGAAAAGTCACCCGCGTCATGGGGAATCCGCAAGTAAGAGAAGTAGTCGAAAATCCGATAAAAAAGTTTATAGGCGAGCTGCATATAAAAAGGAGCCTGGCGTTTGACGCGGCTGCCATAAACCACGTCATAGCCTTCCCGCCATTTTTCCACGAATTTTTCGATCAATTCAGGAGGATCCTGGAGGTCGCCGTCCAAAAGAACACAGGCGTTTTTCGTTGAAATTTCCAATCCGCTGCGGAAAGCGGCCTGAGAACCAAAGTTTCTGGAGTGGGATATTCCGATGACCCGGCGGTCTTTACGGGTAATATCCAAAATAATTTCTTCGCTATGGTCGGGGCTGTTATCGTTGACGAATATGATCTCGTAGTCGATTTTCATTTTGTCAAAGGTCGCTTTTAACCGTTTGTACATCAGGGGAATGGCCTGACCGTCTTTATAGCAGGCGATAATGGCGGAAACGCTGTTTGGTATCCAACTCGAATTTTTTAGAGGATTTTTCGTATTTTTCTTTGTTTTCCAATCCGCTGTACCATTCGGTGGTGGCTTTTAAACCGTCCTTAAACGCGGTACGGGCTTCCCATTCCAGCAGTTGTTTGGTTTTGGAAGTGTTGGCGAACCAGTTTTGCACGTCCCAATCGCGGTCGGGTAAAGAGTTGAAGACGGGTTCGGTTTTGAGATTAAAAATTTCTTTCGAGATTTCAACCACATTACGGATAGTGGTTTTGTGGCCGCTGCCGATATTGAAAGAATCGCCAAACTGCGCGGAACGAAGGTGAAGCGCGGTTTCGACAAAAGCCCCGCAGGCGTCATCCACATAAATAAAATCTCTCGATATCTCAGGATTGACCAGGGAAGGATATTCTCCCAAGAGTCCCTGTTTAATCACGTTGGGAATAAGGCGTGACGAATCCTCCAGAGGCCCATAAATGGAGTAAAAAAACGAAGGTTGGCACAGGGGAGTTTCTTCTTTTGACCGTAATAGCGGATCAAATTGGCGGCGGCTACTTTTGACACGGCGTAATCGCTGTTGGGGTTCGGCAGGTCCGATTCGGCGGGACCGGCGGCCTTGTCGCCGTATTCGGAAGAACTTCCGGTATGGATATAAGCCGCGATGTCCAGCGGCTCCAATTGGATTAATATTTTTTCCGTTAAATTGAAATTGGTTTGATAAATCAGCGAACTGTCTGTTTCGAAGGAATAGGCCCCATAAGCGACGCAGTTGAAAATGGTTTTGGGCGAAGTTTGGCTTAAAAGCGAGTCCAGATTGGAATCGACCAATAAGTCGGTTTGAATGAGGTGCTTCGCGGGAACGCCTTCCAGCCGCCAGGCGGGGGCGTGAAAATAGGTTCCGAAAACATCGTCCCGATGCTGAATAAGCTTTTTTAATAAATTGGCGCCTAAAAAACCGCTGGCGCCCAGTATTAAAATGGGGCCCTGAATTTTTTTTATTTTTTCTTCGATGGAAATCATTTTTTCAGGTCTTTAAGAATGGTTTCGGCAGTCAATCCGGACTCGGTCCGATGAAAGCTTTGAGACCCATAATAGCCGGAAACATAACCCTGGGCGCAGTAATGAGTGAACTTTTTGGGCGCTTCTCCGTTTAAAAGAAGAATCCGGGCCAGCATTTCCCCCGCTCCGCCATGGGCCACATGTTCTTCCGCGACGATCAAGTGATTGGAACTTTTTATATCGGCTTTCAATTCAGCCGGTATGGTTTCAAAAGTAACCGGTAATTCAGTTAAAGCCCAAAGGGATGGTCTTTGGTTCGAATTTAAGGCTTTCATGCTATTGAGCATTGATCCGGCTAGCGGGCCCACGGCGATAAGGGCGGGGCCTTCTCCGTTTAAAATTTTTCTCCACGGCGAGTAGGGCGGCGGGTCGAAATCCGCGGATTTTTCGTCCCGGCCCAGACGAAGGTAAGCGGGGTGTTTTAGATGAATGAGCCTCTCCACCATAGGGGGAATATCGGAGTCAAAGGCGGGAATGAAAACCCGCATGTTGGGTAAAGTTAATAAGATGCCGTAGTCGTCAATCGCGTGATGACTGGATCCCATCACGCCATAAGCGTATCCGCCGCCATTACCGACCAATTTAACGGGCAGATCATGAAAACAAACATCGTTTCTAATTTGTTCCAAAGGTCTGGCGTAAATAAAGGGGGCGATACTGTAAGCCCAGGGCAAGAACCCCTGGGAAGCCAAACCCGCAGATACTGAAATCATGTTTTGTTCTGAAATGCCCGCGTTAATAAACCGGGTTCCGGCGGCTTTTCGCAAGGGCTCCAAAGCCATATAACCCAAATCACCGGTCATAAAAACAAAAGAAGGGTCATTAGCGTGTTTGATCAAAGTTTCGCAAAAAATATTTCTCATGATTTTTCCAAATCCTCGACCGCCTGACGATATTGATCTCCATTGAGGGAGAGGTAATGCCATTCCATCTTGTTTTCCATAAAGGAAACGCCTTTTCCTTTAGTTGTGCAGGCGATGATGGCTCTGGGGCCCTTTTGGTTTGCCGATAAGGCCTTTTCAATCGCGTTTAAATCATGGCCGTCAATTTCTTCAACCGAAACACCGAAAGATTCGAATTTTTTCCTCAATTCATTCATGCCCGCGACTTCTTTGGTATTTCCAAAACCCTGCAATCCATTGGCGTCCACGATCAAAGTGAGGGATTCCAATTGCTGATGTTTGGAAAAAATCAAAGCCTCCCAATTGGAGCCTTCCTGCCATTCTCCGTCGGAAGTCAGGCAAAAGACCCGGCCCGGCTCCTTCTTTAATTTTTTGGATAAAGCCAATCCATTGGCCAGGGAAAATCCGTGACCCAGGCTGCCTGTCGCGAAAATAATTTCTTTAAGGCCGTTGGGCGCGGGATGCCCGCTTAACTTGGTGTGTTCGCCGTGAAAGGATTTCAAATCCTCTTCTTTTAACTTTCCCAAAGACCAAAGGGTTATATAGAGAGCGCCGGCTGAATGGCCTTTGGAGAGGATAAATTGGTCGTTTTCTTTCATAATGCGGTGGTGTAAAACCATCAATAGGTCGAGGCAGGAGAGGTTGCAGCCGATATGGCCCACGCCGCTTTCAAAGTGCATTTGTAAAAGCCGTTTTTGGGATTGATGGAGGAGTTTTGAAAGAGGTTCCAAGTTGAGTTCCTGAAAGTTGAGTAATGAATGATGTTTTAAGAACTAAGGCTTTTCGGAATATCCAAATTCATTTTAAAAGAATTGAAGTTTTATAACCAGAGAATAAGCCTGGAGGGATCAACGGTATGTTATTTTCTCGTTCTGTTTGCGGTGATTTGCCAAAAGACAGGGGTCTTGTTAAAGTGTCGCTGAAATATTGAACGTGTTGTTTGATTAATCCCTATTGAGGAAGCGATCATGAACTTAAAAGTTGAAAAGACACCGTTAGAAGGACTTCTGCTGATGGCGCCGCTCTCTTTTGAGGATGCCAGGGGCTATTTGGCCGAAACCTACCACCATGAAAAATACAAACACTTTGGCGTCACGTGCGAATTCGTGCAGGACAATCAATCCTATTCCACTCGCGGCGTTCTTAGGGAANNACGGTTTGCACGCGCAGTTAAAATATCCCCAGGCAAAACTCGTCCGGGCCGTCTCCGGCGAAATTTTTGATGTGGCGGTGGATGCCAGGCCGAATTCTCCCACCTTTGGTCAGTGGCACGGCGACTATCTGTCCGGCGCGAATCTGAGGCAGTTGTTTATCCCGGAAGGCTTTCTGCATGGTTTTTGCGTTCTTTCCGAAACAGCCATCGTTCACTATAAATGTTCGGAGATTTATATGCCGGACGATCAGTGGGGAGTTCTTTGGAATGACGAGGATTTGGCGATTGAATGGCCCATCGCCTCGCCCATTCTTTCAGAAAAAGACCTGAAAAACATTTCCTTTAAAAAATTAAAAGAAACCTTGAAAGTGAAAGTCTGATTTTCGTGAAGCGGGACAGGGAGCTGTTTGAAACAAGGAATGGTTTCATGAAAATAGCCGTTGATGCCGGAAAGATGAAATGAAACGCACCCTCACCGTCGACGCGCGCATGTTGAAGGCAGCGGGAATCGGCACTTATTTACGCAGTTTGTTGCCGCGCTTGATGCAAAAAGCGCCCGAATGGCGGTTTGTCCTTATCGGCCGCCGTGAAGAAATGGAATCCTTTTCCTGGGCCCGAAGCCCCCAGGCCACACTCATCCATAGTTCCCGCCCCATTTACGCTCCCGGCGAACAGTGGGAAATCCCGAATAAAATCCCGGCCGAGACCGACTTGTACTGGCAGCCCCACTACAACATTCCTCTTTTTTACCGTGGAAAGCTTTTGGTGACGGTTCACGATCTGCTTTATTTGGACGCCCCGGGCATTCCCGGCGGTTTCCATAAGCGCCTTTATGCCCGCCTGTTTTTCTCAGCCCTCCGCCGCAAGGCCGACGGCATCCTTTGCGTTTCCGGTTACACCAAGGAACGTCTGCTTTTCCATACGGGAAAGGGCAAAGCGGAACCGACGGTGGTTTACAACGGCATCGACGAGAGCTGGTTTCATACCGAGAAGGGTGAAAGGCCCTACGCCAAACCCTACCTGCTTTACGTGGGCAGCGTTAAACCGCATAAGAACCTGGTCCGCCTGATCACCGCCTTTAAAAGTCTTCTGGAAAAAATACCGCACGATCTCATGATTGTCGGAAAGAAAGAAGGGCTCATCACAGGGGATAACCGCGCCCTTAAGGCCGCCGAAGATCTGGGCGACCGTGTGAGGTTTACCGGCGATTTTGACCACGACGATCCCCGGTTCCGCCAATATTACCTCCATGCCGAAGCGCTTATTTTGCCTTCTCTCTATGAACCTTTCGGACTACCGGCCCTGGAAGCCATGGCTTGCGGCTGCCCCGTCATCCTCTCCCAAGCGGAGGCGCTGCCAGAGGTTTATGGAAACGCGGCCGAGTATTTTGACCCCTTGAGCACCGAAGACATGGCGGAAAAAATTTATAAAGTGCTGATGGACCCGGAATTGCGGAAGGATTTGAGCCGAAGGGGATTGGGGCAGGCAAGGCTTTACAATTGGGACAAAAGCGCGGATGAAACCTTCGCGGTCATCCAAAGGATCATCGGGTCTTAGCAGGGGAAAGCCTGTGCCAAGCAAACCTGTCAAGCCATTGATTTGCTTCAATTATGGGAACTATTTATAAGTTATGCAAATGAAGCGTGATTTTGAGAAGATAAAAGTAGTTAATTGAAACCTGGGGAGCTTTCGTGAAATTGATTTATCAGGCCTTATTTGATTATTTTTGTTTCGGCAAAAAATTTCTCGTTTACAACATGGTCAGCCGGAATATCAAATCGAAATATGACAGGTCCTTTATCGGTCTGGGTTGGACCCTGTTGTCCCCCATGATGCTGGCCCTTATTTATTACATTGTGTTCAAAAAAATCATGCATGTTCAAATGGAGCATTATTTAGCCTTTATTTTATCGGGTGTTTTGCCCTGGGCTTTCTTTTCCCAGTGCGTCATGGAAGGGATGGATTCGATTGTGGGTAACGCGGGGCTGGTGAGCAAGATCCCCATTCCGCTGCAAGCGCTGACTTTTGTTAACGCTTTGACTAATTTGATTACGCTGTCCGCCAGCATTCCCATACTGGTCATTATTTCCGCTTCTCAAGGAATTCCTTTGGGCTGGCATACCTTATTGGTTTTTTACTTTTATATCGTCCTATTTTTAGTGGCCTATGGATTGGCCCTGGTTTTATCCATCGGATTAGTTTTGTTTCGCGATCTCCGCCATGTGATGACTTTGTTGATGCAAATATGGTTTTTTGGAACGCCCGTTGTTTATTCTTTTGCCATGATTCCCGAACAATACCGGATTGTGATTCATCTCAATCCGGTGGCGGACGCCATATCGGGGCTCCACACTATTTTTACCGATGGGGTAACGCCGGGAATCAAAACGCTGGCGGTCAGCGGCATCTGGGCCCTTATTTTTACACTCGTGGGAATAGCTTTTATGCGTAAACGCTTTTTGGGGATTTTGGAGAAATTATGACCGAACCCGTCATTGAAGTTAAAAACCTGACCAAAAGCTTTGACCACTGGCTGGATCAACCCCACTCTTTTAAAAACTTGCTGACGCGTCTTTCGAAGGGGAAATGGAATCCTTTCGTGGTGGGTAAACAATATACCGTTTTGAACGATGTGAGTTTCGATATATATCCTGGGGAATTTGTAGGGATTATGGGCCGCAATGGAGCGGGTAAATCGACGCTTCTCAAGCTGATCTCCGGCATCTACACGCCCACCAGAGGGACGATTGAAACCAGAAGCATTATCGCGCCGCTGATTGAATTGGGGGCCGGGTTTCATCCGGATTTGTCCGGTTATGAAAATATCTTTTTGAACGCGGCCATATTGGGCTTTGGCAAAAAAGCGACCGAGGCGATTGTTCCGGCTATTCTAGAATTCAGCGAACTGGGCGAACAAATTCATAAACCCATTCGCAACTATAGCAGCGGCATGATGGCCCGCCTGGGATTTTCAGTCGCCATTAATTTAGCGGCGCCGGTTTTACTGGTAGATGAAATTTTGGCGGTGGGTGACGCCGGTTTTCAGGCCAAGTGCCTCTCGAAAATCGATGAAATGCACCGCTCCGGCAGAACTATTGTTTTGATCACACATGACCCTAACGCGATTGAACGTCATTGTTCTAGATGTATTGTTATTGAAAATTGCGAGAAGGTTTATGATGGAAATGCCAGAGACGGGGCTGAATATTACAAAAAGCTGGTGATGTAAATTCTCTAAAATTTATTCCGGCCATTATTTCTGATGTTTTATTCTTCGAATGTGATTCGTGATCAGGTTGAATTGATACGAACCCTTGTCCAGCAATTTTTTGGCAATCCCCGCGTCGTAATTGTTTTTAGGATTGTCCCGAACCAAACCCACCTTTAAGATGGGGCACTCCTCAGCCTCGATGAGCGTATCCCATAAGTCGAGCGTGGGTGTTACGCGGTCTAAGCTGGGGACTTGACGCATTTTCTTTGTATATTCGTAACAGTCTTTGAGATTACAGAGAGCGCCGACTTTTAGTTTCAAATTCAAAGCCCACTGAGTCATTCCGTATTCAAATATTTCGATAATCCCGCACTTGCTCAGAATCGGATGTTTTTTGTATTGGGACAGGAATTGATTTAAAAGGCCTTTCTTCCTGGCCGGTTTTGAAAAACCCATGAAATAACTCTGAAGGTGATATGAATTGGGCGCGGAACCGCGTTGCAGGGATTCGGTGATACCCCAAAAGTCGAAAGTTTTCATTTTTTTGAGAAGTTGATCGACAGGCCGGACGGGGAAGTAGACGCTGTCGTTTGCCAAGAGAACGAATTCATAGGAATTGAGATTCAGTTCTAAATAGCTTAAAGCGCTGTACCAGGAACCAAAATCCAGTCCGCCTGCGGAACGTTGAATAACCCTGAAACACAAACGATTCATATTTTTTAATTCTTTTTTTTGAGCGGTTTCACTGACGAAAACAATGTCGCAGCCGATGGCTTTGAGTGTTTCCAAATAAACCATCACATAGGGATCGATGAGACCCTGCGGATCAAAATGGGCGAATAAACAGAGGTGTTTTCCTTTTTTGGAGTTTTGATTTTTGATTATTTTTAAGATTTTCGGCATAGAAACGTCGATCGTGTATCGCCTTTTCTTTGCCAATATTTCCTTATAACCCTGTCTTAGAAAATGACATAAACCATCGGGAATTTGTTTGGTTTTGATTTTCTCTTGAACATCGGGGTTGGCTTTTAAATAAACCGACTCCACATATTCGTAATACTGGCCGATGAGACTAAAGGCCAGTCGGCGGTCTCCTCGAATCACCTGGTCGTAGCCGCGCAGGCAAAAGTGAAGGGAGCTTAGAAAATAAGACCGGCGTAAGAAGGGATACTTTAAAAATTCCTGATAACGAAAAGATTTAAGCCTAAATAAATAATCCAATCGGGAGAAAAGTTTGAATATTTCTAGATTGAACAAGGTTGAGACCGACTTTCGTGCGGAAATTTTTTTCAAACAAGCCTAGATTTGTTCGACTCTGGGCGGTGAAGCTACGTGAAAATTTTCATGGTCTAAAGTTAAATTGGGACTATAAGCGGGATCGTTTAAAAGTTGATCTCCCCATCGTTCATTCATGTATTGGATTTCTTTTTGAAATCGACGTATTTTTTCGGGATTATCTTCATAACCGCGCGTAGCGGATTCGTAGTGGTAAAATTCCGCGTAGGGTGTGAAAAGGTTGCGGTATCCTTTTTCTCTTAAACGCAGACAGAAATCCACATCATTGAAAGCGACGGTCAGCTTTTTCTCCTCTAGTCCGTGGACTTCCTCGTAAACCGATTTTCGAACGACGAGGCAGGCCGCGGTTACGGCCGATAAATTTTGGATTAAAACCGCGCGTCCCATATAGCCGGGGTTCCCGCGGGCAAGATGTTTATGGGCGTGGCCCGCGACACCGCCGAGTCCGATAATCACACCGCCATGCTGAAGCGTATTATTGGGATACCAAAGTTTTGCTCCAACCGCCCCGATCTCAGGCCTCAGGGCGTGGCTGGCCATTTCGGACAGCCAACCGGGCGAAATAACCTCCAAGTCGTTGTTCAACAGTCCGACAATTTCTCCTTTCGCCAATTTGACAGCTTTGTTGTTGAGCGCGGAATAATTGAAGGGACTATCGTCGCGAATCACGGTTGCTTTTCCGCTATTTTTCAAGTCATCTAAAAATTGAAGGGTTGCGGGATCATCCGAACCATTGTCGACAATAATAATTTCATAATGAGGATAGGTTGTTTTTTCGATAATACTGTTGACGCAAGTTTTAAGCAGGCTTAAGCCGTTCCGGGTGGGGATGATTAAACTGACCAGGGGAGGTTTCGGCGGCAGTTGATAACGCACCCGAAAACCAAGATCGACGGGTTCAGCTTTCGCGTTAATGTTTTGGCGTTTAAAGTGATCGTTAAGCGCCTTTACTCCCGCTAATTTAGCGTAGGATTTGTTATCTCCCGATTTTGCAGTGCTCAGAGAATGTATTCTCCAATGGTAGAGAATGCGGGGGATATGATGAATCTGATTTGGTTTTATATGCTCAATGTAACGTAAAGCAAGATCGTGGTCTTGAGAACCTTCCAATCCCACTCTAAATCCCCCGATTTTTTTAACCAGTTTCGCGCGATAAACCCCTAAATGAGTAATAAGATTGTGTGAATAGAATAAATCAACATTCCAGTCACATTTGAAGTAAGGCGCTTGCCTGACGCCTCTTTCATCTATTTTGTCTTCGTCCGAGTAAATTAACTGTGCTTTCGGATTTTGCTTGATCGCTTCAACCACCCAAAACAAGGCCGTTTCGCTCAAAAGGTCATCGTGATCAAATAACGCTATCCAGTCGCCAGTCGCCAGTTTCAAAGCCGTGTTGGATGATTCGGAAATGTGGCCGTTTTTCTCACGGAAGATTACTTTGATTCGGGGGTCTTCTTTCGTGTAGCGTTCCAATAGAGGGCGGACATCGGGATCCGTAGAGGCGTCATCAGCAATGCATAGCTCCCAGTTGGGATAAATTTGATTCCGAACTGACTCGATAGCCTCAATCAACCATTCGGATTTCGTGTTAAAGGTCGGCATGATGATCGAGATGAGCGGTTTGGAGGAATTTTTTTTAATAAGGTTTCGCATCTTGGCGCGGGATTCTGGTGTCAGAGTATCGTAACGTTCAATCCAGCCTTGATAGGTGGTTTTTTCGTTCAGCGCAATGATTTTTTTAAATCGGGTCAAAACGCCTTTGAGGCCTTCCTCCCGATAAATTTTTATTGATTTATTTACGGATGATGAAAGTCCTCCGATTCGACGAATTGCAAACTTAACATGTCCGCCAAAACGGTAAATGGGTCTTAATAAATTGAGAAGAAAATTAAATATTCTTTTAATGAATTGTTTTATTGAATTTTGAACGGTCATTAAATAAGGCTTTCGTTTTTTTCTTTAAAAATTCTAAACGCTGATTGCATGGACAATCATAAAGTCCCAATCCCTTCTTCCACAAGAAGTATCGTGAGAAGAATTCAGAAGAAAATGTCGGGCGAGATTTGGGATGCTTAGATTTTGACGTGCTTTGAGATAAGAACTGAGGTTAAGGGGAAACGGCTCAAGCCTGTTTTTTATTTTTTTGCGTAATGCTTAAGACGGCGAAAAAAAACAGCTACCCTCCAGATTTTAGACGTATACACTTTGGAAAGTTCCGCTTGAACACTTATGACGGCATTTTCCAACTGGGCTACATGCTCTTGATGCGCTTGAGACTGCTGTTGAATCGTTTGATCGTAACTTCTTTGCAAATAGTTGGATTCATAAACCGACCAAGAGATTTCAGGCGTCGGTGCATCGGATGCCAACGCTATTAAATAGATGGAACGTTTTACCCAGTTTTCTTCAATAGGGCCATTTTCGTTTTCGATGTAGTCAAAACTTGTTTGAGATTGTTTGCGACTTGCTTGAAAATCAGATTCGGCCGCGATTAATGATCCTGAAATCAGTCTTTGTCCGACGATAGAGTAATGTTTAAAATTGCCTTTGATCAACTCTTCAAATTCGTCCCGGTATAACTCTTTGACGTGAAATTCATTTTTGTAGTTCGGCACATCCGAGTAATTGTGTTTATCCGGGCTGGAGATAATTAACAGCCCACCCGGCCTCAAAACCCGCTTAATTTCCGAAAACATCTCTTTGTGCTGGGTGTGGTGTTCAATCGTCTCGAAACTGACCACCACATCAACTGAATGATCCGTCAGGGGTATGGCGGCGCAGCTACCGTTTCGGTATTCCAAGTTTTTACTGATGTATTTTGATTTGGCGAAATTAACGGCATCCACAAAAATGTCAACGCCGATGACCGACTTGGCTTTTTCAGCCAAATAGTGGCTTCCATAACCTTCGCCGGAGGCGATATCGAGTACGTCTTTACCGGCAACAAACTGCCGTGCCAGCGCGTAGCGATGCCAATGTTCGGGCTCAATGGCCCCTGTACTGCTTACCGGCGAGAACCGCTCATCCGTTCCAGCCATTACTTTTCCTGTATTCATTTTTATCACCGATCACAGTATGAAATTCATTCGCTGCTTGAGATTAATCAGTTAACGGATTTGTTATCATAGAATAGCCAGATACACATAGCACAACCAGCAGATATGAGACGAGTTGCCTAAAAAAGATAATTATCCTACGCGAATAATTGGGTGGCATTGGATTTTTCGAATCAAAAACTTCCCTCCGAGTTTGTTTTAACCACCAAAAAGGACAGCAAGAATTGGGGCCAGTGACGCGTAATCGGGCTAAAAAAGTATTAATTTGAAAAAATCTTTTTAAGACCCTCCTAATATAACCTTTCGCAGTTTGGGTCTAAAGCTATTGGACAGGCTGGGGTTGCGGTCGTGCATGGCTCTGTCCCACTCCGAGGCGGAAGCGGTGAAGAAAGTGACCGGCACCGTCTTTAGATCGGCTTCCAAATCACTTCGGCTCTGTCTTTCCGAAGTCACTTTCCCCACGCTCCAAAGGTGATTGCCTAAAGTCAGGCCCGCTTTATCCATGGGGCTTTCGGCCCAGAGCTTATTCACCACACAGTCGTTGTTTAAAACCAAACCCTGATAAGGATAGGGCATGCCCGCGGGCTGGGCGTCGTGGGCCAGGCGGGAGTGGCGGATGAAATATTCCATGGTCGAGACCAGGTTTTCCAGATCGTCCGTCGAGCCGCATTGAAGGATCAGTGGAATTTTCGCGCCTTTTATCACCAAACCAATTTGATACCTAATCTCCGGCGGAGCCCCGGGCTGGGGAAAATGATCGATCTCGTTAATGTGTATATATCTCACGTCTTCCCACAAGAAATTCAACGGGCTCTTGGCGCCGCCCCAAAAACCTCCCAGCGGGTCTTCGCTTTTGAAATAAATACTCAGGGTGGTGTTGCCGGCGCTGACGGATTGAATGGTTTGTTTGCCGCTGCCGATCATCATGGTGTATTTATCCGGGTCGGTTATATCCTGCATGCGGCTTGAGGCCACATCCCCCGGCATGCTTTCGTCGGGCGCCATGGGATGGTCTTTTAGGACCACATTGTCCGAAAGGGCGGCGATTTCCAAGTCAAGAATTTTGGGGTCCTCAACCGTTGGCACAAACGAAATAGCGGGTTGATAGGCAACGACATTTGAGTTAGAAGTTCGAAGTGAGGAGCTTTTGGAAGACGAGTTAGTAGTTAGAAGTGAGGAGTTAGAAGTTTTAGGTTTTAGATTCGAACTTCTCACTTCTAACGCCGAACTCTTAACTGGCGTCAGCGCTAGCGCAGTAGTGGCTGCCGGCTCTGACGTCACGTCCGCGTGATAAAACATGGCACCGATCTTGTGTTCCATCCAATGCAGGGGGGAAATCACGGCGAAGTGGAAAAAGGCCAGGACGGCCCAGATGATGCCGACAATAAAGAGCAGGGGTAAAACCACCGCGAGAATCTTTTTAACAGTTTTGCCGGCGGCCTCTTCCACCGAGTGCCACAGGCTCTTGCCCATTTTCTTGAAAAGCTTCCCGAAGTTCTCAAGCAAAGCGCTCAGCGGTTTAACCAGGAAATTATCGGCCAGGATCAAAAGTTTATCATTGGTGGTCAGTTGGCCTTTTTTGGCCTTGGACTTTAACTGGCTCATAAACTTGACGCCGAGCATCCATTCCCAAAAGAGGGAGGGGTTGTTGGGGGACGCGGACTTTGATTTTTTTCCCTCTTTTTCTTTATTGTCGGAAGCCCCCTCTTTTTTGGCTTCCTCGATTATTTTTTCAAGCAGCGCTTTTAACTTGTCCCGCGCGGCGGTTTGTTTGTCCCCGTCCGTGGCCTTTTTGTTCCGGTCTTTTTCCTCAAGGGCTATTTTCGCCAGTTCCATCACCTGAGCGGTCAGGTCATCCGGCCCATCCGCCGGGGTTTCCTCGTTTTTGCTTTTATCGGTGTCCTTATCACTTTTGCCGGTTTCGGCCTCTTTAAAAGTATCGGCAGGATTACCTTTGACCATCCACTCCACCAAGGCCTTGATCTGCAGGGTAGGCAGGCGGCGGGAAAGTGCTATATCCAGGGCGGTATGGATGGTGGTGGTCAGATCACCCGTTTTGGTTTTTTTGAGGCCGGCCAAGGCCAGGGCGCTATTCAGGGAAAGGCTATAAGGCATCTGTTGTGAAGCCGCCGAGCGGATTTTGTCGATGGCGGCTTGGTCCAGGCAACCGTTGAGGGTGGTGAAATTGCTGGCTTGAGCCGAACTTATCCCCAGTTCGTCGGCCAGGCTTACACCGGTTCGATTGGGGTCTTCTTTCAGCAGCCGGTTAACGGTCTCCAGTGTATACAGCCAATCCTTGGATTTAGAGGAAAATAGAGCCATAGAACCCGCTCCTTTCAGCGGAAACTAGATATCTTCAACTGACAAACCCGAAACCTTCAATGGAAGCCCGAAAAGCTTCAACGGCCAGCTGGCAACCTTCAACGGCGAAACCGAAAACCTTCAACGGCCGACCGGCAATATTCAACGGCGAAACCGGCACCTTCAACGGTCATCCTGCGACCTTCAACGGTGAAACCGGCACCTTCAACGGACAATCGAGCTAGCCAGCCTATAGGTTCCCGTTTTTAGCGGACAATATCGGGGAAATCTTAAAATCAGTAGCGGAATTCTGTCAACGGGATTTTGGCAGCTGCGCCGAGCTAACCCGGCCATCTGTCCCCAAAGAAAGGTGGCTCTATCCAAGGTTTTCTTGCTAGGGCCCGAACCCTAGCGACAGACCCCAATTGGACGGGCATTGTCTGGAGGAAATGGGTTATCGAATTGTCGTTTTGGGGGCCAGTTAACAGGTGGACAGAGAGATCAATACAACCTTATAAGACTTGATCATTCGGCAAGCCATCAGCGTATTTCACCTGCCACTCATTGAATATCGTCCTCAACTCGTCCAGTCGACGGCGCGTTGGTTCCTCTGATCCACCCGAGGCTAAACGGCTAAACGCCTCATGCACAGCGTAAGCCATGTTGTATATCGCGCCTCTGGGATAGGGGGGGATATGAAGGCCCTGGTGGCAAAGAGCGGGTTCCAGAAAAGAATCCACTGCTGATCCTTGTTCCGCTGATATCGAAAAGGGTATGCCGAGCTTTTCACCGGCGAACCGGATCGTTTTGGGCCAGTTTGAAAGTAGCGCGTTGTAAGAGACGAATGTCCGGCGTCGGGTGCGGGTCGCTCGCTCGGCATCCAGATGATTCCTCACATAATAGAGAAGACCATCCGTCAGCGAAGACCCGTCGCGGGCCTTGAGAGAGGCGGCGACCTCCAGCGGGTCTCTGTCGATGAAACAGAAGACGGGTTTGGCTTTCAGGTCTTCAAAAACGCCGTCCCATAAGGGAAGCATCCGGCACATGCGTGGTTCTTTGACGATAGTGAGTGGGGCGTCGCCATAGTTTTCCAGGAATAGCGCCGTAAGCTTTAACCGGTATTGTTGGGCTTCCCCGGAATGGAACCACGTCTGGGGAAATTCGCGCCAGTCGCTCCAAACACTGCCAACCGAGGCCAGTATCCTGTCGTGAATTTCCGCGAAGTCCTGCGGCTCGAAATGTCCTTTGACGTTGGAGGGGGCTGAACCCATCAGGTTTTTCGGAAGAGTACATCCCAGAATACCCAATGTTCCCGCCAGGGCTGATGTACCGCTGCGCGCGCCCAGGACAGTTAAGACGGTGCGGGTACGTCTGCGGAGGAGGTTTTTTGCCCGCACGGTTACGTTCTTAATAGAGGCAATTAATTCACGTTGTAATGTTTGTACCGTCATCGTTTTTCCTTAACCTATTAGACGCAAGAGTCTTATATAAGTAACGTTCTTTTTATCATTTTGATAGCCAAAGGGTAGCCCATATCCTGGTTGATGCGCAGGTCAGTCGTGAATGCGATCGGCGAATTTAATCAGGAACTTCGTGTTGGACAGGGCGATTGGGATTACAACATTCGAATGCTGATGATGGGTGATATTGGCACTATTCCTGAGCCGCTGGCCAATTACCATCTCAGATTTAATGAGTTGAATAAAGACTATAGCAATAGCGGTATCGCGGGTGAGAAGTTACACGAAAAATATAGGGTTTTATATTGGAATAGCTTTGTTCGGAGCGCTTTAAACGCCAACCCGGAATGGATAGGTTTGGTACGCGCCGTAACCTATCCATTCATAGAATCACAAGAAGGAATCCAGGCGGATATCAAACTTCAGTTTGAAGCATAAAACCGACGTCTTGATCATTTTGAAACTTTAAATAGGCGTTTTGATCAGCTTGAAGAAGCTGTGTTTGAAATGAAAAATTTGTTACGTAAACTTCTTGCGCCCCTACGGTGGCTGTATGGTTTGACACAACCTTTTCGAAGTATTGTCTCCCGATTTTCTAAAGGGACTGTGTCGAATAAACTTGGAAAGTGATCTTTTGTCGGCTTTAAATTTAATCGGCCTTAATGTACCAATCATCAAATTGGGAAAGATGCGGATATTTTCTAACATAACCATTTTGTGTCAGTAAAGAATATATTTTTTCCCGCATCGGCGTAAAGTTGTGTTCACAGGTTATTACGGAAAATTGATATTTGTGAAAATGAAAATCTTTTAAAATCTCAAATTCGCTTCCCTCGGTGTCGATGGAAAGGTAATCGATTTTGGAAGGCGCGTCGAAATTGCTCAGCAAATCATTCAGCGAAATGGTTTCAACTTCATACACGCTGCCGCTTTTTCTCGCCTCTTTGTGAGAATCCAAAGAACTGAAGTGATTTATGGTTGAGAGTTCGGCGAAATCGACTTGATTAAAATTTAAAATCGAATGTGATTCGCTCCAAACACACTTGGTTTCAATGTTCGCGGCTCGGTTTGATTTTAAATTTTTATGCCAGATCTTTGCTGGTTCGGCCAAAATTCCGTTCCAGCCGAATTCTTTTTCCAATAAATAGGTGTTGCTTAAATCGATTCCGTTTGTGGCTCCGAATTCAACAAAAAATCCGTTTTTCTTGAAGTTCAATTCGGATAAAACAAATAAATCCTGTCTGAGCTGGGAATTGGATTTTTTTAATAATTGTAAAAGTTGGGAAGAATGATACTGCGGCAGGGTCATTAGTACATCGATATCATTTCCCGCGATTGCGCGTAATTTTTGCAAAGTGCCAAACCGGGTTATGCCGATATCAAATCGAGCCAAGAATGATTGGAACAATTTATTAATTTTTTCTTTAGCCTGTTTCATTTTACTATTTTCCGAAATTTGGAATAAGCCCATGTGAATTACATGCGCTGAATACAAAACACTATTTCAATTTACCCAAAAAGTCTGAAAGCTTATTCCCGTATTTTTTATAATTGAATTGATCTTCACCCAGTCTGCGACCCGCCGCGCCTATTTCATCCATTAAAGCCCTGTTTTCAGAAGCGAAATCCATTAATTGGCTATAACTTTCGGTGTCGTATTTGTCGGATATCAACGCGTTTTTCTTATGGGAAAAATAATATTGAATATCCCCGACATTACCCGTAATGATGGGCCGTCCCNNGATAAATATTCGGCTATTTTCTGTGAAAATCTTGACTCGTCCTGTAGGTTTTCGCGCAAGGGAATCAGGAGGGAATAGGCGTTGGCATATAAAGAAAAAAGTTGTTCAAACGGCAAGTTTTGTTTAACGACGATGGCCTCGTTACATTCCATAGAGTCAATGTATTTCAATATGCGGTCAAAGTAACGATCGCCTCCATAACCTCCGTTTAAAACAAGAACCAGTTTTTCTTGTTTAAACCGGGAATGGTGAAGTGAGAACGCTTTGATTAAAAGTTCGATAACCTCGAAATACAGCCCGCCGCCGCAATACAAGTAATAATCACCGTATTCATTTTTGTTTTTAATATTGTTTGAAGAAAAATCCGCGAGTACCGGATACCTATAAGTCGGTTTATGAAATTTCATCGCGTGTTTTTCGAGAAAGGTGCTGACGGGTAATATGCCGTCGACAAACCAGCCGTAAAATTCGTCGATTAGAAAATAGTTTAATTTTATAATTTTTGGCGCTTTTGAAACCGCTTCATGGGAAAGATGCCATTCGCCAATGGTCACGACCGATTTATAGCTTGAAAATTTTGACAAAAAACAAATTATCAAAAGGAAGCCGAAACTGCCACTGGCGCAGTCAAAAATGAGGTAGTTTCCTTTTTTTTGTTTTATTCTTGCCAAAAACTTAAAAACGTTTCGGAGGAAATTCAATCTATTAAACAGGCTATTTTTTCCAACGTTGTAGGTGTAATAACTGATATTTCCGTTTGTTCCGTTCTCGATATAGTTTGGCGCGCTCTGATAGATGGGATCGTTAATAATAGTTACTTTGTTTCCGGCTTCCATTAGGCCTCTGGCGACAAGACCGGTTTTGGTGTTGCCAGCTGAAAAACCAAAGGGGTAATTATCGGTTGAGCAAAGAAATACAATATTTTTTTCCATTTTTCTCAACCTTCCCGATCGCGTTTGTCTTTTGCGTCGTTGATTATGTCATACCTATGACCGCTAACAACTCCAATTGAAGAAACCTGAGCCGCCGTTTAGCCTCAACGTGTTATATTTCATATGTCAAATACGGCAAGGATTTCTCAAAAACTGAAAAGGATTTTATGAAGAAGCAAAGTGCTAGGAAAAAAATAAAGGTCCATGAAAATCCGAAAGCTTTCATCACCGGTATTACGGGGCAGGATGGTTCCTGGCTGGCGGACTTCCTTCTGGAGAAGGGGTATGAGGTTCATGGCATGGTGCGGCGGTCTTCCTCGTTTAACACACAACGTATTGACCATATCTACCAGGATTCCCATGTTCACGGCGCGAGGTTATTTCTTCATTATGGAGATTTGATCGATTCTTCAGGGTTATTCAAACTTCTTCGGCAAATAATGCCTGATGAGATATACAACATAGGTGCCCAAAGCCATGTGCGGGTATCTTTTGACCAGCCGGAATATACCGGCGAGGTAACTGGGATAGGGACCATTAAGCTTTTGGAAGCTATGAGAATAGTTTGTCCCGAGGCTCGTTTTTATCAAGCGAGTAGTTCGGAACTTTATGGCGGTCTTGATTGCCCCAAGAAGGGTTATAACGAGAAAAGCCAATTTTATCCCCGCAGTCCTTACGGCGTGGCGAAACTTTATTCTTTTTGGGCGGCAAAAAACTATCGGGAAGCCTATGGGCTGCACATTTCCAATGGCATTTTGTTTAACCATGAAAGCGAACGGCGGGGTGAAACTTTTGTAACCCGCAAGATTACCCGCGCTTTAGGCCGCATTAAGATGGGGCTTCAAAAAGAAGTTTATCTGGGTAATTTGGACGCCCAGCGGGACTGGGGCGACGCCAAAGAATTTGTGCGGGCTATGTGGTTGATGCTGCAGCAAAAGAAAGCGGATGATTATGTTGTCGCCACGGGCGAGACCTATTCCATCAGGGATTTCCTAAAAATAGCGTTCGATTACGCGGGTCTGGATTGGAAAAAATACGTTAAATTTGATCCCCGTTATTTACGGCCAACCGAGGTGGATTATCTCAAGGGAGATGCTTCCAAGGCGAAGCGCGTTCTGGGATGGCGTCATGAAACCACGTTTGAGCAACTGGTATACCGTATGGTGGACCATGATATTGAAGTGGCGGCGAAGGAAAAAAAGAGAGATTCTTAAAAGACGGTTGTTTTTCAACGGGTGAAATCAAAGGTAAGGGCGGGTCATGAAACTATTTATCGCGGGGCATAAGGGGATGGTGGGTTCAGCCCTGGTGAGACGGTTTCAGAAAGAAAAAGGTGTGGAGCTTGCTCTGAGAGACCGCGGTCAGCTGGATTTAACCAACCAGAAACAAGTTTTCGATTTTTTTGAAAAAGAAAAGCCTGAAACGGCCATTATCGCGGGGGCCCGTGTGGGCGGCATTCAGGCGAACAACACCTATCCGGCGGAGTTTCTAATTCAAAATTTAGCGATTGCGGCCAATTGCGTTGAAGGCGCTTACCGCGCAGGTGTGAAAAAACTTCTTTTTCTGGGAAGTTCCTGCATTTACCCCAAACTGGCCCCTCAACCTATGACGGAAGATTGTCTATTAACCGGCCCCTTGGAGCCGACGAACGAAGCCTATGGGGTTGCCAAGATCGCGGGGTTAAAGCTTTGCCAGTACTATCGAAAACAGTATGGGGTTTTGTTTTATTCCGCCATGCCCACCAATCTTTATGGACCGGGTGACAGCTACAATTTGGAAAACTCCCACGTCTTACCGGCTTTGATACGAAAATTTCATGAGGCGAAAGTATCCAATAATTCTGAGGTTATTTTGTGGGGAACAGGAAACCCTCAACGTGAGTTTTTGCATGTGGATGACTTGGCCGACGCTTGTGTTTTTTTATTGGGTCTGAATAATCCTCCCGATTGGATAAACGTGGGATGGGGTGAAGATATTGTCATTAAAGAATTAGCCTCGCGGGTGGCCGATACAATTGGTTATACAGGGAACATTGTTTGGGATACTTCGAAACCGGATGGCGCGTCACGGAAGCTGCTGGATATTTCACGGTTAACGGTCTTGGGTTGGAAAGCTAAAATAACTCTCCGGGAAGGCCTTCGGTTAACCTATCAAAGCTATCTGGACGAAATGAAATCAGGCCAATTGCGTTAATCATTTCCCGGATGCGGTTGTGTTTGACGAGGTAATTAAGAAAAGGAAGTCTCTGTGATTTTTCCAAATAGTTTAAAAAACTTAGAAACCAATGTTCCCAAAGATGGCTGTGTCGCCATTATTATGCGGACGAAAAACAGGATCATTCTGTTGTCGCGAGCTTTCGACAGCGTGCTTACACAAACCTACACCAACTGGCATCTTTACGTGGTAAATGATGGAGGACATCGGGGAGATTTAGAGAAATTCATATCAGCGAATGTAAATAGATTTCAGGGAAAATTAACGGTTATTCATAATGAGAAAAGTCTGGGAATGGAGGGTGCTTCAAACTCCGGTTTAAAACAATCGAAAGGTGAGTTTTTAATTGTTCACGACGATGATGATACCTGGCAGCCTGAGTTTCTTCAAAAAACAGTTGGCTTTCTGAATGATCCGAAAAACAGTTCATACGCGGCGGTTACAACCAACATATGCCGTGTCCACGAGGAAATTGTGGGCGAAACTATTGTTGAGTTAGACAGGTACGTATATCCTCTTTTTCGCGTTGACACTGATTACTTGCTGGATTTTTCACGCATTTTATCTAAAAACGAGGGATGGCCCATATCCTGGCTGATGCGAAGGTCGGTGGTAAATGTGGTCGGCGAATTTAATCATGAGCTTCTTGTGCAAGGCGATTGGGATTACAACATTCGAATGCTGATGATCGGCGATATTGGAACCATTCCTGAACCTCTTGCCAATTATCATCTTCGATTAACAGAGTTGGATAAAGACTATAGCAATAGCGCTGTTGCGGGAGAAAAGTTACATGAAAAATATAGAGTTTTATACTGGAACAGCTTGGTTCGGAGCGCTATAAATACCAACCCGGATATGCTTGGAATGGTGCGCGCTATTACTTATCCGATCATCGATTCTCAAGAAGGGTTTCAGGCAAAAATTAATACTCAACTTGAAACATTAAACAAACGTTTGGATCGTCTTGAAGCGGCTGTGATTGATACACATCTTTTGCTTAATAAATTTCTTGGACCAGTTCGATGGGTTTATCTTTTGACACGGCCTCTTCGAAAGTTGATCGCCAAGTTTTCCAAACAAACTTAAATTTCGAAAGAAGCTTTTGTGACATTTCCCAATAGTCTCAATAAAATTACTCCTTCTAAATCTAAAGATAGTCGTGTCGCGATTGTGATGCGGACAAAGAACAGGCCGCTTTTGTTGGCCCGCGCATTTGCCAGCGTTCTTGCCCAAAAATATCAGAATTGGCATCTTTATGTGGTTAACGATGGCGGTCATCGGGATGATGTAGAAAAACTGATCACCAAGAACGAAAGTGTTTTTAAGGGCAGGCTTACGGTTATTCATCATGAAATGAGCCAGGGGATGGAAGCCGCTTCCAATTCGGCGTTGAAGCGGTCAGAAGGTGAATTTTTGATTGTTCACGATGATGATGATTCGTGGCACCCTGAATTTCTTGAAAAAACCGTTGGTTTTTTGAATGATCCGCAAAACAGTGCTTTCGCGGCGGTGATTACCGGCGTGGAGCAGATCAATGAGAAGATTGTCGGTGAGAATATTGTGGAGATGGATCGTACCGAGTTTAAACTTTTGGATTCGGAGATTGATTTTTCGACTTTGTTATCTAGAAATTTGTTTCAACCGATTTCTTTATTAATACGAAAATCAGTTGTGAGTTCTGTGGGTGAGTTTAACCATCAGCTTCCTGTGTTGGGTGATTGGGATTTTAACATTAGAGTCCTCATGTTTGGGGATATTGGAACTATTCCTGAACGCCTTGCTTATTATCACGTTCGAAGAAGTGAAGAGGAGAGCATTTATGTAAACAGTGTCGTTGCGGAAGTTGGATCACACCACAAGTATAACGTTTTATATCGCAATAGTAATTTGCGAAGCGCGTTAAATACTAATCCGGAGATGCTGGGCGTGGTGCAAGCGTTAGGCTGGCAAATAAAAGAAATTGCCTCAAAGTTAAACAGAGAGTTTGAACCGTTGCAGGCGCAAGTCTTGAATCTGAATGATCAGATTGATTTGCTGCACGCGCGCTTTCTTCGTCTGGAAGAGGGAATGGCGGACACGCAGTATCTGCTCCGTAAAATTCTCGCGCCGGCCCGCTGGGTAAGAAACATCTTTCGATCCTTTCGAAAGATGTTCGCGAAGTTTTCTAAAAAGCCCTAAATCTTATTTGACGATATGGCGATCAAAACGATAGGCGTCGTTATCGTTTTGATAACTGTGTGTCGAAATTGTTGAAGTTTTCGACATCGCAAAATTCTCTCTGGAAAAATAAAAAATAAAATCTTCAAAGTTGAAATTAATAAAGAAAAGAGGCGTAGGATACCAAATCGAAAAAATTTATCGGATTAAGGAATTGTCCCGCGGATCAAGAAAAAGGCGCCGAACTTTTTCGATGTGATCCGGCTGGGGCACGTGACACTATGAAGCCTTTCTTAAAATCTGCCGCGATCCGGTTGTGGCGCGTTCCTCTCGTGAACCGCCTCTTGAAACCCGTTGTGTTCCGGCTGTTGCGCGCGCCCTCGATGAACCGCCTCTTGAATTCCGTTTTTCATTTTCATCAGGTTGAACTCCAAAAAAAAGAAACTAATGAATGGGACATCTCGGCTGACTTTGAAGCCAGAAGCCGGAAGCAGGAATGGATTCACTCGCATTTGTGCTGCCCCCAATGCGACGGCCGGCTGCGCACGCCGATAGTCCGCGGCAAAACCATCCAATGCCGGGATTGCGATTCGGAGTTTCCACAAAGAACCCAAGCCCTCCACCTGATCCATTCGGACAACATCAAGAACTTCGAGGTTGAACCGACCCTGAACGTTTCCAAGCATCTCTACGACGAAATCGCCCTGGAAATTATCGCCGACGTGAGAAAGAGGAACGGCAAAATTCTGGATTGCGGAGCGGGACTTCGGGCCTATCCGGAAGAAACCGTGATCACCTGCGAAATCGTCGATTATCCAACGACAGATGTTATTTGCGCGGGACAGGCCATTCCTTTTCAAGACGCGTCTTTCGACGCGGTTTTCTCCCTCAATGTTTTGGAACACGTCAATGACCCCTTCTTATGCGCTTCCGAAATTATGCGGGTTTTGAAGCCGGAGGGACGGCTTTACTGTGTTGTCCCGTTTCTTCAGCCCGAACACGGCTATCCCAACCATTATTACAATATGACCCGCAGCGGACTGCTGCATCTTTTTAAAAGCGAGATCACCCCGGAAAGAAATTTTGTTCATCCATCGGGCCGGCCGATGTGGACGCTGCACTGGTTTCTTTCGGTCTATCTTCAAAACCTGCCTTCCCCGACACGGGACAAGTTTTCAAACATGAAGGTTCAGGATATTTTGGCGAAAGATCCGATCAGCTGGGTCGACGCCGAATGGGTTACCGAACTTTCGGATCAGGCAAACTGGACCCTGGCCTGCACGACGACGCTTGTTGGCCGCAAGCGGGAGGCGTAAGTCATCGATCAGCCTTTGGAAAATGATTAAATTCCTGGTTAATAGGATTTTGCCTAAATCGGGTTCGATCCGTTTCATTGCGGCTTCCTGCAATAAATTCATGTTTTACTTCGTATAGAAATACACAAAAAGCATTGAATGCGTATTCGGAGATCATGGGAATAGCGCAAGCATTACTCAGAAAAATTAGCGATTCGCAACATGAACTAAATACAAATCCGGACAATCAAAAGACGAATCGATTTTATTAATGCTACGACCTAAACAATGATATAAAGTTAATTTTCGTTTGGAGTAAAGCGTATTTGGCTTGAAAATATTACAGATTTCATAAGAAGTAGGAGCTGCAAAAATGAGTCCTAAGAAAAAAATTGCAGTTGTCATACCGGCTTATAACGAAGAACTGACAATTAAAGAAGTAATTCTTGATTTTTGGAAGTTTCCGAAAAAACGTAAATATGACTATCAAATTTTTGTCATTGATAACAATTCAAAANNAAATCGCGAAACAAATTTTTTCAGATCATAAAGTTAAAGGTGAAATAATTAGTGTAAACCGCCAAGGCAAAGCCAACGCGGTTAAAAAAGCTTTTCGAACAATCACCGCTGATGTTTACATTATGGTTGATGCGGATAGCACTTATTGGTCTGAAGATATCGAAAAACTGATCGACCCAATTTTAAATGATGACATTGATATGGTGATTGGTGACAGGTTGTCGACAGGACATTATTCGAAAGAAAATAAGCGTCCTTTTCACGGGTTTGGCAATTCGCTGGTAAAAAACATTATTAACTTCATTTTCAAATCAAATTTGAATGACATTATGACCGGTTATCGCGGTTTTAGCCGCCGCTTGGTCAAGAATTACCCGATTTTATGTGAAGGTTTCGAATTGGAAACGGATATGAGTATTTTTTGTCTGGAACATAAATTCAATGTTGTAGAAGTGCCGATAAAATATACGGATAGACCAACTGGCAGTTTTTCGAAATTAAACACCTATACCGACGGTATAAAGGTGATCTTGATTATATTTAACATGTTTAGAAACTATAAACCGCTGCAATTTTTTAGCACCATTGGTTTTGTTTTGATGATCTTGGGGTTGATTGTGGGGGGATTTCCTATCGCGAACTATATTGAAACTAGGTATGTGACGCAAGTTCCGATGGCGATTTTATCGGTGGGTTTAGTTATTACATCCGTGTTGGCTTTTTCAATCGGCTTAATCTTGAGTAGTGTCAGACGTTACCAGAATATTAATTTCGAAGTAAGGATGTTAGATGAGGTTTAAGGGAAATAATCTTAACGAAGTGTTGAGCATTATTTTTGATAAGAAATATCTAATATTTGGCGGCTTATTCTTAATCTTGGTGTTGTTTGACATTAACTTTAGTTCCATGCACGAATGGAATGCGTATGTCGAAAATACCCATCCGGCGTTTACGATCGGGCATGCCCGGGGCATAAGATCGGATGAGTTTGCGACAAATCTAACCTGGCAAAT
>PLFD01000059.1 GCA_003136635.1 candidate division FCPU426 bacterium
CCGACGCCGTCGGTTGAGGAAACCAAAACGGGTTTTTTGTACTGGGTCGTATCAAACTCAAACAAACCGCCGAAAAGACCGATGTCCGCCAAAACCGAAGAATTAAAGGTTTTTTTGACCAGACCTTTAATCCGTTGAACCGTTTCGTTGCCCTTTTCTATATTAACGCCGGCGTCTTCGTAGCTGATTTGACTCAAGTAAACCCTCCAGGGGCGTGTGAAATTTCGTGCCTATCGTAAGGGTACCTCTAAACAAGAACAAGCATTAAAAGCGGATATCAACAGGTTTATAAATCGATTTCATGTATACAAATCAGGAAGTGCTGGCTAAATTAATCTCATCTTTTCCCTGAGGAATATCCGTGTCCGATAAAGCTCGCTGGGCCGGCATCTATCTTTTAATTTGCGCGATTCCGCTCTTTGTTTATTTTCTCCCGCCTTTAAGCCCTGAAATTATGTCGCACAAGATGTTCACTAACTTTTTAGTGCTGGCGCCTTATCTCGGCCTTTTTCTTATCGCAATCTTGGGCTGGCAAATTAATCAAACTCGTATTTTTTGGTCGGCGTTACTATTGGTCGGACTTTATCACTTTTTCTTACACTCATCCGAGTTTTTCGAAGTCTCAACCACAAGGGCCCGAAGCATTGAAATCATCACCGTTTCATACCCATTAGCGCTGTCCATCATTTATGTCATGCGGGAAAGCCAGTTGTGGAGCGACAAAAGTTTAACCCGCGTTTTGCTGGGATTATGGCCTTTTCTTATTTTCATCGGCCTTTATAACTGGGCTCCTGCCATATACCAAAATCTTCTCTTTTGGTCTCCCTCTAACACAGCTCAACTTTTTCACGTTCCAGCTTTAACCATTTTGGCCTATGGAATTTTTTTACTCGTTGTGATCTTTGAACCGGACTCCAAACCCAAATCCTATTTAATCGCTTTGGCCACCACTACTGTCCCTTTTCTTTTTTGCGCTCAAATCAGCCTGATTACAAATGATTCCACCACCAACACCTTGAAAAACTTTAATGTGATTGTGGCTTTTAGCGTTAGTACCGGCATTCTGCTTCACGCCATTTTGAGGCTCTACTGGCAAAAGGTTTATTTGGATATCCTGACCGAAATCCCAAACCGCCAAGCCCTCAACGAGAGATTAATGACACTTCAACACCCCTACGCCTTAGCCATGATTGACATAGATCACTTTAAGAAATTCAATGACGTTTACGGACACGCCCAAGGCGATAACGTTCTTCGCATGGTTGCTTTGACCTTAAAGGAATCTCTGGGACAAAACGTTTACCGATATGGCGGTGAAGAATTTTGCGCGGTTTTTACAGACGAACAGGCAAAGACCGCCCATATTCACATGGAGCAAACCCGGCGGCTGCTTGAAAAAAGGGATTTTCATTTAAGATTATTTGAGCGTGAAAAACCAAATTTCATTAAGGAATTAACCCAAAAAAGTGAACCCAAAGTTGAAAAAGGCGTTCAAATTACGGTTAGTGTGGGAGTGGCTTATTCCATACCTAAAACGAAAAGCCACGAAGAAGTCATCCATTCAGCGGACAAATCACTTTACAAGGCCAAGGAAAAAGGACGAAATCAGGTCGTTTCGTCCGAAGAAAAAGATTAGCACTTAGGCTCAAGACTGTATTTTTCAGTTTCCATATCAAATGGAACAGGATAATGAGCGGTAAAACAAGCCGTGCAATGCTCATTCGCTTTTCCTTTAACCGCCTTTAACATTCCTTCTACCGATAGATAACTCAAGCTATCCACTCGGAGATACGTTTTTATCTCGTCCAAAGTATGGGTAGCCGCGATCAATTCCTTACGGCTGGGGAAATCCATACCGTAAAAACAGGGAGAAATAATCGGAGGAGAAGTAATCCGAAGATGCACTTCCTTGGCCCCCACATTGCGGATCATTTTGACTATTTTCCGCATGGTGGTTCCCCTGACAATAGAATCGTCAACCAAAATGACCCGCTTTCCTTCCATCGATTCCCTGACGGCGTTGTACTTTAAACGGGCGCCAAAGTCGCGAATAGCCTGATCCGGCTCAATAAAAGTACGGCCCACATAGTGATTGCGAATAAGACCCATTTCATAGGGAATTTTTGACTGCTCCGCGTAACCTGTCGCGGCCATGTTAGCCGAATCCGGAATGGGCACGACCACATCCGCGTCGACCGGATGTTCATCCGCCAAAATTCTTCCCAATTCTTTGCGGACTTTTTGAACACTGGTGTTATAAATACGGGAATCAGGCCGGGCAAAATAAATATGCTCAAAAATGCACATGGCGCTGGAGGTTTTCTCAAATGGCTTTATGGATACCAATCCGTTTTCATTAATTAAAACTATCTCACCCGGTTCCACATCACGAACATATTTGGCGTCCACAATATCAAAAGCGCAGGTTTCACTGGCCAAAACCCAGGAATCTCCCAATTTACCTAAACAGAGCGGCCGAAAACCATGGGGATCCCGCATGCCAAACAAGCCGTCATCGGCCAAAATCAAAAGTGAATAAGCGCCCCGTACTTTTTTCAAAGAATCGATCATCGCCTCAATGAGTGTATGCGCGGAAGAGCGGGCGATTAAATGGACAACAACTTCTGAATCGATGGTGGATGAGAAAATAGACCCTCGGGCTTCCAGTTCATCGCGGATGCGGCGGGCATTAACTAAATTACCGTTGTGGGCCAAAGCCATCGAGCCCTGGGCATACTCAACCGCTATGGGTTGCGCGTTTCGAATTTGACTGGAACCCGTAGTGGAATAGCGAACATGACCAATAGCGCACGAGCCGGGAAGTTCTTTAAAGGTATCTTCACGGAAAATATCCGCGACCAACCCCATGCGCTTATAGTTATAAAGATGTCCTTCTTTCATGGTACAAATGCCAGCAGATTCCTGGCCCCGGTGTTGAAGGGAATGGAGACCCAAATAGGTTATCTTGGCGGCTTCGGGGTGATTGTAGATACCAAAAACACCACACTGATCGTGCGGCTTGTCATCGTCCATCAAATGCTCCAAGGGGTTCCTCCGGTTTGATTAGGCCATCATCTTTTCAATGCTTGTAAAAAATAAATCCGACAACCGGCTTATACCGATCTTCACTTCTTTTCCAATTACAAGAGCGTCCCCGCCAACCGTTCCGATTTTTTCAAAAGGAACCCCAAACTTTTTCAACACTTCTTCTACCTTTGCGGTATTAACCGCCTTAAAAGAAACAATCACTCTCGATTGAGCTTCCCCAAATAACCGTCCGTCCACCCTGCCATCACCCGGCAAAGTTACCGTTGCTCCTAAAGACTTTTCTTCGTGTGTGGCACCCGTGAAACAGCTTTCCGCCAATGCCACTGCGAATCCACCATCTGAACAGTCATGGGAGCTTTGAAGAAGCTTTTGATCGGCTAAGGCTTTGAGAGACTGATGAAGCTTCAATTCTACGTCCAGATTCAATGTAGGACACAGACCAGTCTTTTTTCCATGGGTCACCGCCAGGTAACGGCTTCCGCCGATGGATTGACCAATAGAACCCAACAAATAGATGAAATCACCCTCGTTTTTGAACCATTGCGTGATGCGATTTTCAACGTTTTGGAAAAGACCCATCATTCCAATAATCGGCGTGGGATCGATGGCTCCGGTGGGGTTTTCGTTATATAGCGATACATTGCCGCCCGTAATAGGAATACCAAACGCCCGGCAGGCGTCGCCCAAACCGGCCACTACCCGGTCCAGGTAATAGAACACTTCTGGTTTTTCCGGACTGCCGAAATTAAGGCAATCGGTCATACCGATCGATTCGGCTCCAGAACAGGCAATATTGCGGGCCGCTTCAGCCACTACAATTTTAGCGCCTTCATAGGGATCCAGTGCGCAGTAAGAACCCAAACCATCAATAGTCATAGCCAACCCCAGCTGAGTTCCCTTCACTCGAATAACGGCCGCGTCGGATCCGGGACGGATCAGGGTATTGGACCGAACCATATGATCGTATTGACGATAGACCCAACGCTTACTGGCAATCGTTGGATCTGAAATAAGTTTTTCAAGCACTTCTGAAAGATTGGTTGGAATTGGAACGCTGTTTTCATCGAACTCTTTGTGCTTTTTCAAAATAGCCGGCTCGCTCTTGGCTGGATAATAAACAGGAGCCTCTGTTAAGGAATCCGCCGGAACATCAGCCACCACTTTTCCATTTTCTTTAACCACCATACGGCCAGTATCGGTTACCACACCGATGGTAGCAGCGTGCAGATCCCACTTCGCTAAAATGTCATGAACCTTTTGTTCGCACCCAGGTTTAGCCACCAACAACATCCGTTCTTGCGATTCAGAGAGAAGAATTTCATAGGGAGACATTCCCTTTTCACGCTGCGGCACTTTAGCGACATCAATTTCAATACCCGCCCCGCCACGGCTAGCCATTTCGCAAGTCGAACAAGTCAATCCCGCAGCGCCCATATCTTGAATACCGATTAAAAGATTGCCGTGAATCAATTCGAGCGTCGCCTCCATCAGAAGCTTTTCCATGAAAGGGTCAGCTACCTGGACCGCACTGCGTTTTTCAGTGGATTCATTCGTAATTTCCGTCGAGGCAAAAGTAGCCCCATGAATTCCATCACGGCCCGTGGTAGCGCCGATGTAAATGACCGCGTTACCCACACCGGTGGCTTTCCCCTTAATAATTTGATCGTGTTTTAAAAGACCAACCGACATGGCGTTGACCAAACAATTTTCTGAATAACTTTCATCAAATACCACTTCACCTGCTACGGTTGGAATTCCCATGCAGTTTCCATAATCAGCAATGCCGTGTACCACCCCTGAAAAAAGACGCTTAACTTTAGGGTCAGTTAAAGGGCCAAAGCGAAGTGAGTTAAGATTAGCCACAGGCCTGGCGCCCATGGTGAAAATGTCCCGTAAAATACCGCCAACACCGGTAGCGGCCCCTTGATAAGGTTCAATCGCTGAAGGGTGATTGTGAGACTCCACTTTAAAGGCCACGGCCCAACCTTGACCGATATCCATAATTCCGGCGTTTTCGCCGGGACCTTGAAGCACCTTGTCTCCTTTAGTGGGAAGTGTTTTTAAAAGAGCTCTGGAATGCTTATAACCGCAATGCTCGCTCCACATCACCGAATAGAGCCCCAATTCCGTTATGTTCGGTTTACGCCCTAAAATACCGCAAATTTTCTGGTATTCATCCGGCTTGAGACCATGCTCCTTAATGACTTTATCGGTAATTTCAACGTTCATAATGGAGGATGTCATTGAACACCGACCTTGGTCCACAAGATCGACTTCCAGATATAATTTCCGTCATGACTGCCCAGAATATCCTCGCCTGAACGATCAGGATGCGGCATAAGACCAAACACATTACGATTAACATTACAGATACCCGCAATGTTTTCGAGTGAGCCGTTGGGATTGGACTCAGGAGTTAATTTTCCTTCCGAATCGCAATACCGAACCACAATTTGATGATTGTCCTTGAGCTTTTTCAATCCATCGGCATCGATGAAGTAGTTTCCTTCTCCATGGGCGATGGGAATTTTAAGAACTTGATGTGGTTTGCAGGCATTCGTAAAAGGAGTATTCGTTTCTTCCGTCCGCAAATAAACACTCTGGCAGATGAATTTAAGATTTTTGTTCCGAAGCAGCGCTCCGGGTAATAACCCAGCCTCACATAAAATTTGAAACCCGTTGCAAATGCCAATAACCAATCCACCCTTGGCTGCAAAATCAGCCACTGACTTCATTACCGGCGAAAAACGGGCAATCGCTCCGGTACGCAAGTAGTCGCCATAAGAAAACCCCCCCGGAACTACTACACAATCCGGATTTTTAAGGTCGGTATCCTTATGCCAAATCATCTCAACGCTCTGGTTTTCAACATTCCGCAGAACATATTCACAATCGTGATCGCAATTAGATCCTGGGAAAACCGGGACAGAAAATCTCATTTTTTCTCCACAGTAAAACGATAAGACTCAATATTGGGGTTTGCCAAGAGCTTGTCACAAATTTCATCGGCTTGTTTTTTAACGTCAGCTTCGGAAAGACCCGCCTCGAATTCCAGTTCGGTAAACTTACCAACACGAACATCGGTTACCGCTTTATAACCCATTTGATTCAGCGCACGTTGTACCGTCGCGCCCTGGGGATCCATTACAGAAGGTTTTAAGGTTACATAAACACTGACATGCCAAGCCATGAGTCTCTCCTTTTATTGAATCCCAGCTCGTTTTAAAATGAAATCCACATTTTTAAGGTGATAAGAAAGATCAAAACATTTTTCAATCTCCGCCGGATTTAAACTGGTAATCACCTGCGGATCTGCCTGAATCAATTCTCGGAAATTCAACTCATTTTTCCATGCGTTTAAAGCGTTTTTTTGAACAATGGCGTAAGCCTGTTCGCGGGTAAACCCTTTTCCAACCAAAGCCAATAAGACCTGTTGGGAAGAAACCAGCCCACGGGTCATCTGTATATTCCGCTTCATTCTCTGCGGGTAAACATTCATTTTCTCCACAACGTTAATGAATTTTTCCAGCATGTAATGCAGCAAAATGGTTGAGTCGGGGAAAATAACTCTTTCAGCTGATGAATGGGTAATATCCCGCTCATGCCATAAAGCTACATTTTCTTGGGCGGTTAAAGCGTATCCACGAATAACTCTCGCCAACCCAGCGACCCTCTCGCTGGTTAAAGGGTTTCTTTTATGCGGCATGGCCGACGAACCCTTNNCCTTCGGCAAAGTATTCTTCCACTTCTAAGATTTCAGTACGTTGAAGATTACGAAGTTCGGTGGCGAATTTTTCTAACGAAGAGGCAATAACAGCCAAAACTGACAGGAGATAAGCATGGCGGTCACGTTGAAGCGTTTGCGTGGAAACTGGCGCCGGTTTTAGTCCCAAAAGCTTGCAAACTTGTCCTTCAACTCTCGGATCAATATTGGCAAATGTACCTACCGCGCCCGAAATCATCCCGACCGCTATTTGTTCCCTGGCTTGTTTTAAACGCTCAATGTTTCTATTTACTTCGTCATACCACAAAGCCATTTTGAGTCCAAAGGTAACTGGTTCAGCGTGAACTCCATGGGTCCGTCCGATCATCATGGTATAGCGGTGGATTTTAGCCTGTTTTTTAAGGACTTGGGCTAACCGTCCCAAACTGGCTAAAAGAAGATCAGCCGAATTGGTCAATTGAATAGCCTGGGCTGTATCCACCACATCAGTGGAAGTCATGCCCAAATGGATAAAACGGGAGGAAGGCCCCACATTTTCAGCGACCGAGGTTAGGAAAGCGATGAGATCGTGATTGGTTTTCTTTTCGATTGCCTCAATACGCTTAACCGAAAACTTGGCTTTTTTCTTGATGATCGCCAAATCTTTTTTAGGAATACGGCCCAGTTTAGCCCAAGCCTCGCACGCCGCCACTTCCACCTTCAACCAAGCGTCATATTTCGCCTGTTCGGTCCAAATGTTGCCCATTTGCGGCAAAGTGTATCTTGCGATCAAGGAAACCCCCAAAAGAAAATAAATTCCCAACAGCTCTGCTCCCGCGGAACAAAACTGGTTTGGCTCGTTTGCTTACATCAACCTTTTAAATCGGCAAAATATCAACTATTAGAGCGAAGAAAGGAAAACAACGGGGAAAACTGCAACAGTATAAAAGACTTTGACAAAATGGTGAAAAATATTTTTAAACTTATTAACATCGAAAATCAAAGTCAACCCGCCCAATTGCGGTCTTTCCATGGCCACTTGGATAAGAATGTCCAATGCTGACGTGCGGTCAGATCTAAATGCAAAGGCGTTACCGAAATGTATCCAGCTTGAACTTTGGCCACGTCCGAATCAGGATGTTCTTCCATCGGCTCGCTAGGACTGTTTAACACGTAAGCAAAATGTCCCGCCAGCTCAGAATGAGGCTCAAGATCGTCAATGTGACGAAATTTTCCCTGATGAGTTAAAGCCGCGCCTTTAATCTGACCGCTTTCCAACGGAGGAACATTAACATTCAATAATAAACCCGGCGCCAAACCCATTTGTTCCACCCATTTCACAAGTTGAGCGCAAAATTTGGCGCTGGATTCAAAATTTTTGCATGTGTGACTGGTCAAAGAAATCGCGATCGAGGGTATTCCTAAGATAACCGCTTCAGCCGCCGCAGCCACAGTTCCTGAATAAAGAATAAGTGTTCCATAATTAGCCCCTTGGTTAATTCCCGAAATCACTAAATCGGGCTTCCAGGGCAATAAACGCAATACCGCAGTTCGAACACAATCAGCCGGGGTACTAGAAATACGAAAAGCATGTTCCACCCCGGGCCAGGAAGTGGTTTGAACCCGAAAAGGTGTATTCAGAGAAATGGAATGTCCCGTGGCACTTGCCTGCTGATCAGGCGCCGAAATAGCAATTTCACCCAGCAGTTTAATGGCTTCATAGAGCGCTTTTAAACCTGGAGCGTCCATCCCATCATCATTGGTTAAAAGAATTTTCATAGCAGTCTTGAATAAAAGAATTAACCCAGCCCGTAGGTTAGAAAAGGTTGCCCAGGTTAAAGTGTAATACGCCACCTGGCGGCGCTGAAGCGATGGGAAGACTTGAATCAATTGGCCAGCCATAATCCAACCGAATGGCCATAATAGTTCCCGGAATGGTCAAACGAATTCCTAAGCCAGCGCCAAATTGAACCTGCGATTCATTCAAACTCCAAATGCTCGTCCAAGCATTTCCTGCGTCAAAGAAAATGACGCCTTTTAAAGGTCCCACGATGGTATGTTTCAATTCAGTATTAGAAACAAGTAATGCATCGCCGCCATTAACAGGACCGACCGAACGTTCGTTATAACCGCGAATCGTGTCAGTTCCACCCGCAAAAAACTTTTCGTATATAGGTAAATCGGTATAACCTTTACCCGCAAACCAATAACCCTGACCCGCGCCTAATTTAACATGCTCTCCCAAAACCCAACCGCCAGGCAGAGAAATAAAATGGCTCGAATCTTCAATTAACTTAATAAAATTATTGTCAAAACCTAGCGGCCCCCCCGCAAACTCAATCGAAAATTGATGTTTCCAACCCATCGTGGGATCAAAAACATTATCGCGGTCATCGTAAACAATTCGAGGCGTAATACTGCTTGTCGTGCTATCTGAACCCTGAATATATTGTGGAGTTCCAACGGTCGTATAATTAGAATCAACATCATAGATATCAACATTCTGAAGTGTGTATGTTCCAAATATACTCCAAAAACGACTTAAACGCCTTCCGAGACTGACAGATCCCCCGATTTGAGTTTCTGTATAGAAGATATTGGTACCGTCTGGATTAGGGACCGCCGTTGTAAAAATTTGGGTTGTATCGAATACATTAACGCTAAAAGACGTGGGCGTATTAAATAGCCAAGGTTCAGTAAACCCTACAGAAAGACTGGATCGTAACGCGCCCAGCTCCACATCCAAATTCACTTTTTGACCTTTGCCAAAAAGATTCGCCTCTTCCAATTTCACATCCCCAATAAAGCCGTTGACTGAACTGTAACCGCCGCCCACGCTAATGGAACCGGTTTTACGTTCCTTGACCCGGAAAATCAAAACTTCTTTTCCAGGAGAATCTCCCGGTTGAACATCCGGATTTACCTCATCAAAAAAACCAAGGTTGTAAAGATTCTGGCAAGAATAGCGAATTAAGTTGGCTTCAAATTTATCACCGGCTTTAATAGCCAGCTCACGCCGAATGACATAGTCGCGGGTTTTATAATTGCCCACAATCTTAATGTCCTGCACATAGGCAATTTGACCTTCCGTAACATTAAGGGTTATGTCCGCTTTTTTGGCATCGTCATCATATTGAATATCGGGAGCGACACTCGAATAGATGTAACCTTTATCCGCGTAAAGACTTTTCGCGTTTTTAAGCCCATCATCCAAATCCTTTTTTCGTAAAACGTTTCCTTTTTTAAGTGCCAATGCTTTAATCAATTCATCGTCATCAAAGAGAATGTTTCCCTGACACTGAATATCGCCGACTATGTATTTAACGCCCTCTTTAACTGTTAGTGTGATGTAAACCTTTTTACGTTCGAGACTCATTTTTTCTTTGTGGTCCAAAACAACGGCTTTTAAATAGCCTTCGTCATGATAGAAATCCTCGACCGCCTTGATATCCGAATCCAACATTTCGGGTTTATAATTGTTCCCCTCGTGATTATCTTTAAATTGATCCGCCACTTTTTTGGCGCTGAAGGCCTGAGTTCCATCCACGTCTATGCCGCCGACTTTAATCTGTGTTCCTTCGGAAACGATAAAAGATACATCCACCGCATTATTATCGGGGTTCACGTTATTTTCAGACGTCACAGTCACGTTTGAAAAGCCTTCATCTCGATAATCTTTTTCGATGATTTCCGTATCCTGATTCACAACCGCTTGATTAAAAGGTTTATTGAGAGCGGTTTTAATCTCGTCAGAGAACTTTTTGGCATCCCATTTTTTATTGCCGGAAAAAGCGATTTTTTTAACAATCGGTCTTTCTTCAACCTTGAAGGTTAAGGCGATTTGATTCGGCTTGTCTCCCGGTTCCGCGTCCACAGTGACATTTTTAAAATCACCCATCGAAAACAGGCTATGAATATCTAACCGTAGTCGCCTTAACGAGAAAGGATCGTTCTCTTTTTCCTCTAAATGACCGTAAATAACCAACGCGGATACGTTTTTGTTGCCCTCAATCTTGATTGAGGAGATTTTGGCTGAATCCATGGCTGTTTGGGCCATAACCAGATTGGTCAAACCAAAGCAGGCCAATCCCAAACAAAAGACGGTTAAAGCTGTGGAAAGTTGTCGTAAACCTGAGAACAAAATGAGACCCCTAGGATGATTTCACCATTAAAAGACAACAAAACAATAACAAAAGCAAAGCCAAATGCCGCGCATTCTAGCATGACACATTAAAAATCAGCAATTAATTAACCCTATTTCTCCATGTTATGACGTTTCAGAAAGACAAACCGACCAATTTAATAAAGCACCTCAAAACTTCACTGTTGAACCTGAGGCGCGATGCTTTTCACACTCACTGCTTCGTTTCCATTTAAATATCGGGATATAATTTGAACATCGTATGTTTCTTGTGGATTTAATTTGTCCACGACGAGTTGATGATCATAGGCATGCTGCCCTTTTTCAACGATATCTTGAACTACATCATTACTCTCGTTGAGTATCTTCACCTCGCTCTTCGTGACAAGATCGGTCTGCCAATTAAGCTGATATTTTCCAAGACCAAATTCCGTAATATCAAAACGAAGAAATTTCGGGGTTTGAGTATCCCCTTTTTGAGCGCTCATAATGTCAGGAAGCATCGCCCGATAATTTAAGCCAAGCTTTGTTTCTTCCTGACCATTGTCGTTGCCGCCCGTCATAAAATCGAGTTTCAAGTTTTTGCGAAGTTCATATTCAAGGCCGCCCTCGACCTGGCCCTGGGCCGCGCCCGTACTCAGGTTTTTCTGCAATCCGGTATCGAACCTCATCGTCAAACGAGGATCCAAAGGTTTCGAGAACTCCACTTTGGCTAAGTTCACTGCATTACCCACAACTGTATTTCCGTAGGGTTCAGCAATAACCGAATCAGCCCCCGGCGTTGCCTGCGCGCCACCTCCTACGTTTTCAATAATGTTGCTCTTGAAATTCACATCCACATTCAAAGCGTCCTGGACCGGACCCCTGATGAGTGTTGTTAATTTACTCGAGGCCACACGGTCGATGGTCTGCAAAATCGCATCAGGCACCACACTCCCTGTGTTTTGCTGATAAACTGCCTGCAGCTGTTGACTGGTGTAACCCGTCATGTCCCGCCCGAACATGATGTAGGACAAAAGCAGTTTTTGCTGCAGATCCGGATCGTTGGTTGTGAAATGAGGGCTCGAATCCAGGGTGAAATCGATGTTCCCAAAGCTGCCTTTAAAGGTGATCCAAATATCCATATTGGTTGTCCTCACGCCGCCCGCCGTAACGATTTCCACGTTCTGCAAAGTGTCCGTCGCTCTGCCCCAAATAACCGGCACACGACCATGTGGGATATAAAGACTGGCTTCATCCACTTTGAATTCATGCCCTAAATACCGTAGGTAGCCCTGGTTAGTCCCCGCCTGGCCCGAGGAATAGATCCCCGGATGGTCCTCTGTCCGGTCCTGGTCCTTACCAGTCAATTTGATTGAGTCTCCGGGGTTGATTCTCACCTCGAGGTATTGGGTGTAACTTTCGTTGGAATACCAACAATTACTGCCCGCTAGCAGGTTGAGCTCGAAAAAGACCCTGCCCAAGGCCGGGAACGAAATGCTTTTCCCACTATCATCCTTTTCTTCTTCCGGTGGAAAGGTGTAATGACCGCTTTCCATCTTGGCCGTACCAATAACATGCGGTTCCGAAATGTCCCCCTGGATACGCAGCGGTACGTCGGGGGTAGCCCCATAGAAGAAAACCTCTCCCCACTGTCCTTTTTTCATGATAGTGGGCACGCTGATCCAGACCCCGTGATCCCCCACGCTTTGCAAGTTTAGGTCCAAATATTGAGGAATAAAATTAACCAAATTCATCTTCGACACTTCGACTGGGGGTGACGAGAGAAATATTCGGCCCTTGCCTATCAATGCGTTCAATCCATAGATAGCCAACTTGTTATCGCGCACTTTGATGTGGCCATTAAGATCGGTGATCGATTGACAGATCATGGGCGGCACCAATTGGCATTTGGAAAGGTCGAGGTCCATATTCAAAACCGGATTATCCAAAGTTCCCGTCACATGGGCGGATAAATCCATGTTACCCGACGCCTTTTTGGCAAACCCCGCCAAAAGAATAATGCCGAAGTCACCCTTAGTCATCTGAGCATTGATGTCCATTTCGTTATTCCGCACTGCTTGCCAACTGTCTTTGGTTAATGCAAATGGAACTTTACCATCCAACGTAAAATCAAAAACACCGCTCTTGCTTAATTCAATCGGAACTTCTTTAGAACCCAAATAAAGAACGTTATCGGCGGCTTTTAACTCGGCGCTCAAAAGATCAAATTCTAAATTGCCCGCTTTCCCATTGGAAACCTCCACAGAAACCGTACAAATTGGATTATCCATCCCGCCCTGAAAAACTAAATGATAACTGCCGTTTCCGCTGAGCGGAAAATTGGGTATCAACCACTTTCCCACTTCTTCAATTGGAATATCTTTTGCGTCCGAAACAATTTTGCTTTGGCCATTCAAATCCAAAATACCATCTACCGAAAAAGTGCCCTGCGAATTTACAAGATGAATATCTTTAAAATTGACTTTCTTGTCCTCGGAAAGATCTAGCGTGCCCAATAACTGCGGTTGATCATTATTTAATTGTTTAAAAGTTATGACCTTTTTATCAACTGAAATAGCCAGATCAAATGATTTGGTTTTCGAGGACATTTTTTGCGGTTCATGGCCTGCGTCCGCCAATGAGAGCATCCCATCAAAAGTGGGACGGGACTCTTTATCCTCCAGTGATAATTTTCCAGTTAAGTGAACCTGGCTGGACATATTAAACGAAGATATTTGAACATCTTGAGCCGACCCTAAAACATCAATATCCAATAAGGATGGGTCCGCGTCATCAAGTCCAATCGAGCCCTGATTAATACTGATTTGACCTTTTTCCAAATTGATTTGGTTGTTACCTAACGATATTTTTCCATTAGTCTCGGTAAAGTTAAGTTCGGCGGACGGAATCGAATTATCGTCTACCTGCAGGTTCTCACCGGTCAAGGAAAAGCCAAGCGAAAGATGAGCTAAAGTTCCGGACAATGCTAAATTTCCATCAACCGTTCCCGATACCTTGTGTTCATTTTCTTTAAAGCCGAATAAAGATAAAAGGCTTGATAGTTTTTCATTCTTGACCGGCCCATTAATAGCCACCACGCTATCGGGAGACCAAAAAGCCGTAGAAGAAGACATTGTTCCAGCCAAAGAATATTTGGCCTCATCCTTGGTCAAAGAAAATTTGGGCGTTATTTTTTGTTTAGTTCCCAAGAATGAAAGTTCCATTCGATCAAAATCATAGTTTTGAATCGAACCATCCGTAATGGTAAAAGAACCCTCCATGGGCAATTGATCTAGCGTTCCTTTTTTTAGATCTAGTTCTCCCGAGACCAGTCCCTTGACATGAATCGATGACGGCAAAAATTGAGTCAGTATCGGCGCATCCGACAACAAAATCGGACCGATCTTCAGAGTTGCCAAAATTTGCGGCTTGACTCCAGAAAAATCAACCGTGGTTGAGCCGTAAACACTTTTGCCTAAATTAACCTTTCCTTGGAGAAGTCCATTTGAAAAGGAAGCGTTTGTGGAAAAATTCGTAAAATGATAGGCAATATTCTTTCCGTCACCGAGTGAAAAATCAGGCGAAGTGAGATTTCCCTGCATATTTTTCCAAATCTCTATAACTTCACCATTAAACTGAAATTCACCGTTTAAACGGGTTATTCCGGCCAGATCAAAATTGTCGGCGATCAGTTTCAAACTGACGGGTCCGGGTTTGGCTCGAGTGTCCCAATAGCCCGCCACCGACAAAGAGTGTGTTCCTTGACTTAACTTGAGTTTCTTAATCTGTAACTTGCCTTCCTGATCAATGCTCAAAAGACCGTCAACTTGATCGGCAATCCAGGGGCCCACCTTCACCGAATCAATAGTTCCGTTGCCTTCGACGACGGGATTGCTTTTAATTCCCGCAATGTGTAAATCACCTGTAATCCATCCTTCAAAAGGCTGAGGAGGATTCTCCCATCCGCTAATTTCAGAAATCGTTTGTATAGGCACGCCCGTCGCTTTAATTTTGAGGTCTAAAGGCGCGTTATCGGCGAATCCGTAATTACCCGAGACAGATAAAATATCGCCGACGTTTAATTTTTCAAACGAAAGCACTCCTTGTTTCCAGGACAGAGAAACCGTCATAGGTTCGGGATCCAAATTACCTAAAGTAATTTCATCCGATGAAATTTGTAACTCGGCCTGAATATCTTTTCTGGTTCCGGTAACATGCAAATCCATATCCACGTTGCCCGTAACATCCCTAAACTGATCTTGCAGAAGTGGCAAATCCTCTAAAACAATATCCGTTCCAACAATATCAAGGTCAATGGGACTGGTATCGGACTTGGGCCAATTACCCCGTCCGGTGAGCTTGGTAATCTTTTTGCCTGTTTTCAAAGCAAGCCGATTCAAAACCCAATTGTCACCACTTTCATAGAATTCGCCATCCAGCCGGGTTTTGTCGTTAAATATTCCATAAAATTTTAATTTTTGATCTTTTAATAAGATGTTGGTCTTTAAATAATAATGAACCAATTGACTCCGAAGAGTGCGGTCCAAAACAATCTGGCTGTCCGCCGAAAGCACCGGTTCTCCCACGCTGCCGCCCAAATGAATCTCGAAATTCCCCTGTCCATCCATTCCATTCAAACCAAAAGATAAAGCCAGCTGTTTCGCGTCCAAATTGCTCAAAACCGCGTTCAGCGTGATGGGCGCGTCCGCTTTGCCCGTCAAAGAGATAAAACCATTCGCGTCAAATTGACCCGCGTACAATTTTCCCGCTACATCAAAAAGGTTAAAAATTCCCTTTTCATATCCCGCTTTGACCGCGAAAGAATCCAATTGTAAATTTCCGATATGAGAAGTTCCAATTTGAGCTGTCCCTTCCACAGATGGATCCGATATGGGGCCGGTCGCGGCAAAAGAGGCAGTGCCTGTTCCGTCGACTTTGACATTGGGCAACTTAAGTAGATTTAGAAAAATATCGGATAGCTGAAGCTGATCCGTACTGGTTCTTAACGCCATCGGCCTTCCATCAAAAGGCATGAGTCCCGAGGCTTTCCACGCGGTTTGTCCCACCGCGAAGGTTAATTCACCCGGTACATTTAAGTCCGTAGGGCGGATAAAAGCTCTTCCGTTAATTTTCGAGAAAATCACCCCTAGCGGCAGCGGGGATTTAATAGAAACGTTTGATAAGGTCGTAGCCGCGTCAAACCAAATTCGCCCCGGCTGAAACACCAACGGGCTTTCCATATCCACCGTACCATCCAGCAGTTCCCATCCAGTCAAATCCTTTATCGCTGAACTGCCCGAAATTAGCGGCCATTGGATTAAACTAACTTTTCCAAGAACCTTTAAATTTTCTTCATTAAAACTTCCCTGAAAATCCAAACCGCCTTTACTGTCAATTTCTGGCGAAGCGGCTTGAAGTGAAACACCCCAAAGCTTGCCATTCTTGGTGAAAGCGTCAAAATCCACGTCACGAAGCAATGTTTTGGGGGTTTTATTGGTTTGGACAGAAAAAATTCCATTATGAACAGAAAGCTTTCCAGCGGGAATAATCGGTAGCGGAATTTTATCCACTAAAGAATCAACCGGAGGATTAGCCGCGGGCGCAGTTCCAACGGCCGTCTGAGACTGATCTTCGTTATGAATCAAAGTGATTTGAGGATGATCAAAAGCAACTTTTTCAAAACAATCTTCAAAGGGTTTGTGCTGAAAAACAAGACCGATCAAATCCAAATTAACCGATATTTGGTCGACTGCTAAATGACTCTTCCATGGCTCACCTGGAATGGTGAGATCCACGTCATTGAGAACAATATGTCCCGTTAGACTGGCGCGGATTGATTTAATGCTAACAGGCGAATGGACTGCTTTGGCCAATTCGCGCTCCACCAACGGGCGCAAATTGAAGTCCACAATCTTATCTTGAAACAAAAAATAGGCGCCCACCAGGCCCAAAAGCCCAAGGGCGCCCCAAAAAAGGCGTATTTTTTTAGGAGACGTCGTCTTCTTCATTAAGCGGGATCCTGAAGAATTTCGATCAAACCGAAGCCGGAGCAGCCAGTGAAGCTTCAGGCGCTTCGAAAATCAACTTGTCCCCGCCAGATTTCAAAAGAACCGTTTGTCCGTCCTTAATCGATCCGCGCAAAAGTTCTTCGGCCAAGGAGTCTTCAACATAACGTTGAATGGTTCGCTTCATCTGCCTGGCTCCATAGATTTTGTCGTAACCCTTTTCAATTAAGAAATCACGGGCCGACTGATCCAGCGTAAGCGTAATTTTCTTCTCACTCAAACGCTTTTGAACATCCAACAATTGAATTTCAACAATTTTTTCGATCATGGGTTTGTCCAAGGGATCGAAAATAATAATCTCGTCCACTCGGTTTAAAAACTCGGGGTTGAAAACCTTCTTTAATTCCGACTGAATTTTCCCCTTCATACCGGTGTAAGACACTTCGATATTTTCGGGTGTAAATCCCAAACTCTTCTCAACCCCGATTTCTCTCGCGCCCAAATTACTGGTCATGATGATGACGGTATTTTTAAAATCAACCACCCGTCCCATGCTGTCGGTTAAACGGCCGTCTTCCAAAATCTGAAGCATCACATTAAACACTTCCGGATGAGCTTTTTCGATTTCGTCAAACAGCACCACGCTATAAGGTTTCCGGCGGACTTTTTCTGTCAACTGGCCTCCCTCATCGTGACCCACATAGCCCGGAGGCGCTCCCGCCAAACGGGAAACGTTAAATTTTTCCATGTACTCGCTCATGTCGAAGCGGATCAAAGCGTCATCGTCATCAAATAAAAACTCGGATAATGCCCTGGCCAGTTCGGTTTTGCCCACGCCAGTTGGCCCCATAAACATAAAGCTTCCGATGGGCTTTTTGGGATTTCCAATACCAGCTCTGCTTCGGCGAATCGCTTTGGAAACAGACACAATCGCTTCGTCCTGTCCCACAATGCGTTTGTGCAATTCTTCTTCCATACGCAAAAGCTTTTCGCTTTCCTTTTCACCCAGCTTGATCATGGGAATACCCGTCCACTTGGAGGCCACATGGGCGATATCTTCCCAGGTCACCACCGCTTCTTCTTTGGACTTCATCGCTTCCCACTTGTCTTTTTCTTCCTGTAGTTTTTGGCGCATTTTTTTCATCTTGTCGCGTAAATCCGCGGCCCGTTCAAACTCCTGGGTTTTGATCGCTTCTTCTTTTTCCTGTTTAATTTTTTCCACATCTTTTTCCAAAGCGCGGATTTCAGGAGGTGTGGTGGTAATACGAAGTCTGGTTCGGCTTCCCGCCTCATCGATCAAGTCGATGGCCTTGTCCGGCAAAAAGCGGCCCGAAATGTAGCGATGGGAAAGTGTCGCCGCCGCTTCGATGGCGTCATCCGTAATACGAACCCGGTGATGGGCCTCGTAACGATCCCTTAATCCTTTAATGATCTCAATGGTATCCGGCACCGAGGGTTCTTCGACCATAATCATTTGAAAGCGGCGTTCTAGCGCGCCGTCCTTTTCAATATACTTACGATATTCGTTTAACGTTGTCGCGCCAATGCACTGCAACTCACCACGCGCCAAAGCCGGCTTGAGCATATTGGAAGCGTCAATCGCGCCTTCAGCCGCGCCCGCGCCCACTAAAGTGTGAAGCTCGTCGATGAAAAGAATCACCTTACCCGACTGGCGGATTTCGTTAATAACCGCCTTCAAGCGCTCTTCAAACTCGCCGCGATATTTGGTTCCAGCCACCAAAGCCGCCAGATCCAAAGTCACAATGCGCTTTTCCAACAATAATTCTGGCACATTCCCTTCTTTTATGCGTTGGGCCAAACCTTCGGCGATAGCGGTTTTACCCACGCCCGGTTCGCCAATCAAAACAGGGTTATTTTTAGTACGACGGGACAGAATTTGAACCACCCGCTCTATTTCATCTTCACGGCCAATAACCGGGTCTAATTTCCCATCGCGGGCCATTTGGGTTAAGTCGCGGCCAAAAGCATCCAGGGCCGGTGTCTTTGATTTTTTGGTTTGTTTGGAAAACTTCGGAAAAGTACCGCCTAACAGGTTAATCACCATGTCGCGGGACTTCTCGTAAGAAACGCCCAGGTTGTCCAAAGCGCGGGCAGCGACGCCTTCGCCTTCTTGGATAATGCCCAGGAGTAAATGCTCGGTTCCAATATAGTTATGGCCCAGTTTTTGGGATTCTTCAGCGGCCAGTTCCAAAACCTTCTTGGCCGAAGGGGTAAATTGGGGATCGCCAATAGTTAATGTGTCCGAAGATGGGGTAGTGAGATTTTCCACTTCCACCCGAACCGATTCCAGATCAACGCCGAGGGATTCCAAAACGGCCACGGCCACTCCGCCGCCCTCGCGGATCAAACCTAATAATAAATGTTCAGTACCAATGAAATTATGGTTCAGCCGACGTGCTTCTTCCTTGGCTAACGGGTTAATAACTTTTTTAGCTCTTTCAGTAAAACGTTCAAACATGGAATTCTCCTTGTTATTGCCGAATTTCCAAGCCCATTTCATCCGAATTAGACGGATAAATCAAGGAAAGTACGGCACTTTTAACCATCTTTAACTACTTCAAGCATGACCTTAAAGGCCACTCTTTCTGTATGACACAGCTGATAGAGACAAGTTGCGAAGGTTGATTGATTTTTACAAGACCGGGATAAGAAATTTCAGCTTAGTTTCGCTTTTTGGTCACGTTACCCGCGTCCAGAGTCAAAACATGGTCCGCTCGCTTAGCCAATGGCTCATAGTGGGTCACCACAATCAAGGTTCGACCTTCTTTTTGGCAAAGCTCCCATAACACATCATGAATGCCCTCAGCGGTCTTGCTGTCCAGGTTACCCGTAGGCTCGTCCGCCATGATAATTTCCGGCTCATTCATCAAAGCCCGACAAACCGCCACCCTCTGTTGTTCTCCGCCGGACAATTCACCCGGATTATGGGTCATTCGTTTGCCCAGGCCAACATGGGTTAAAAGCTTCTCCGCCCGCTTGCGGCTGGCTTCCAAATTGCGCCGTCCAATCCAACTCGGCAAAATGACATTTTCCAAGGCCGTTAACTCGGGCATCAAATGGTGAAATTGAAAAACAAATCCAAAAACTTTATTACGAAATTCAGCCAAGTCCGCGGTCGGCATTTTATAAAGCGATCGGTTTTTGCAAAACACCTCACCATGTGAAGGACTGCTTAGGCCGCCCAAAAGACTCAAAAGGGTGCTTTTTCCTGAACCGGATGGTCCCAAAATGACCGTAATGTCACCGGCGTCCAAATGAAAATTCACATCCCGTAGGGCTTTAATCTGCTCGCCTTCCAGTGAGTAAACTTTAGAGATGTTTTCCAGCCTTATTATTTCCATGATCCCCTCAACTGTATCGAATGGCGTCAACCGGCTCTAACTTGGCCGCCTGACGCGCGGGATATAAGGTGGCTAAGAAACAGAGAATCACGGAGAAAATAGGAATGGCAACATAAGCCACGAAGGGATCAACCTTTACCGGCAAACGGTCGATGTAATAAACCATTCCCCCGCCTGGCATCGGGATGGGGATTTTGGCAATCAGTTCACAAAGCACAAAGCCGCCAATAATCCCAATAATAATCCCCAGAATACCGATAAACATTCCCTCAAAGATGAAGATGAAAGTGATGCTTTTGTCTGTCGCCCCCATGGCTTTTAAAATGCCGATTTCCTTGGTTTTGTCGATCACCATCATGGTCAGGGGATTCACAATATTCAGCGCCGCTACCAAAACGATGAGCGAAAGAATAATCCCCATCACCCATTTTTCCGTCTCAAGGGCCACAAAAAGATTACGGTTCATTTGAAGCCAATCCTGCACAAAATACTGTCCGTTATACTTTTTACGGATTTCACGGGCAATATCCGGCGCTAAATCCACGTTATCCAGCTTCACTGCGATACCCGACACGTCATTCTGCAATTGATACATCTTTTGGCCGTTGGTTAACGAAACATAGGTATAAGAAGAGTCATAATCGTACATGCCGGTAGACACTAACCCCACTACTTGAAACTTCTCACTTTGCGGCATCATGCCCAAGGGTGTTTGTTGAAGAATCGGAAGAAACAAAATAATATCGTCCCCGACCATCACATCCAGTCGATGGGCCAATTCGGCGCCCAAAAAAATCCGCTCGGGCAAGCCAGAACCCGGTTGCGCGGGTTGATTTAAATCGGTCGATTTAGCGTTCCAAAGAAACTTGTTTAAATCAGCCACGGCCTGAGGATGTTCCGGGTCCACACCCCACACCATCACACCCAGGGATCTATCTTTGGACCGGGCCAAAGCCTGCCCTTCGGTATAAGGCCCCACCGCCGTCACGTGATCCATTTTTCCTACGATTTGAGCAATCTGGTCATAATTCACGAGGGTCTGGTTTTCGTAACCCGTAATGATAATGTGAGCGTTCATTCCGACGATTTTGGATTTCAAATCCTCGTCAAAACCGTTCATGACGGATAAAACCACATTCAACGCCATTACGCCAATAGCCACACCCAACACTGAAATCCATGTGAGTACGGATATGGCTGATCGTTTACGTTTGGAACGCAGATAACGGAGACCAAGAAATATTTCAAAGGAATTTTTCAATTAAACTCCACCACAAAAAATCAAAGATAAAAGCAGAAACATCCCTACTAAAACCCAAACTATAGCAACCAAACCCAAAACAACAGGAATTATCCATCTCCAGTTGAATTTGGAATCTTTAAACAATTTTTTACGAGACCAATTCCAATAAAGCCAAAACGTCGCAAGAAAGAAAACAACAAAACATACAAACCAAAAAACATCAAACACGCGATGGAAAATATCAGAAGTGTAAAAACTATCTAAAACATCCCGACTCATTCGAAGATCATCTTCTCTTCATCATCTCTATGACGGAGCAGTGGAAATAAAATCACATCCCGAATTGAAGGACTATTAGTTAAGAACATCAAAAGACGATCAATACCAATACCCACACCACCCGCTGGGGGCATGCCATAAGACAAAGCCAAAATAAAATCTTCATCCAGATACATTCCCTCTTCATCGCCCGCCTTGCGTAGATCAACCTGTTTTTCAAAGCGCTTGCGCTGATCAATTGGGTCGTTCAATTCGGAAAAACCATTGGCCAATTCGCGGCCCAAAATGAACAATTCAAATCGTTCGGTTAACGAGGGGTTATCAGCTTTGGCCTTCGCCAAAGGTGAAACTTCCACAGGGAAATCCGTAATAAAGGTGGGTTGCACCAGCTTGGATTCGCACAATTCGCCAAAGAGCATATAAGCCAGTTCGGCTTTCGACAAACTATCGATGTGCTTCACGACCGCCGATGTTCCCTTCACCCGGCGTTTCAATTCTTCGATATCAACAGTTTCATAATCAATTCCGCCCAATTCTTTCAAGGCTTGCAACAAGGGCAGACGCTTAAAGGGCGGAGTGAAATCCACTTCCACCTGTTCTTCTTCAGTCGGGCCTACTTTCAGCTTTAAGCCGTGGCCTGAAGCCTTCGCCGCTTCGGCTAAAAGGTTTTCGGTAAGAGTCATTACCGATTCGTTATTGCCATAAGCCTGATAGGCCTCCAGCATGGTGAATTCGGGATTGTGCTTGATGCTGATACCTTCATTACGGAAGTTACGATTAATTTCGTACACCCGTTCAAAACCGCCCACCAGAAGGCGCTTTAAATAAAGTTCCGGGGCAATGCGCAAAAACATGTCCATATCGAGGGCATTGTGATGGGTCTTAAACGGCTTGGCCGCCGCGCCGCCGGGGATGCTGTGCATCATGGGCGTTTCGACTTCCAAAAAATTATTGCTATCCAGATACTTACGCATGGCCGAGACCACTTTAGAACGAATTTCAAAGGTCTTGCGCACATCGTCATTCACCATCAAATCCACATAGCGGTTGCGGTAGCGGATTTCCAGATCGGTCAACCCGTGCCATTTTTCCGGCATGGGATGCAGTGATTTACTCAGCACTTCTAACGTCTTGGCGTGAACGCTCACTTCGCCGGTCTTCGTCTTAAAGGGAAAACCCTTTACGCCGATGATGTCGCCCAAATCCAAAAGCTTGAAAACCTCAAACGCCGCTTCACCCAAAGAATCTTTACGGATATAAATCTGAATCTTGCCTTTGCCATCCTGAATATGCGCGAAAACGCTTTTACCCATATCGCGAATGGTCATCAACCGGCCCGCTACCGAAACAGCCACGTCTTCTTTGTGTTCACCCGGCTGCAGGTCTCGAAATTTATGGACGATTTCATTGGAATGGTGGCTTTGGTCGTAAGCGGCGGAAGGATAGGGATTGATACCCTTTTCCCTGAGCGCCTTTAGTTTTTCAATGCGGATCTTTACAAACTCGTTTAATTCGGACATGGGGTTCGTTTCTCCTCAAATTTGAACGGGCAGTATAGCACCATGAAACCGCTAATTATTAAGGCTGTTTTGTCAATTTGCGCCCTGCTAGCAGGAAAAACAAGAGAACTAAAGCCTGATGGTCTTGGTTACTTGAGCCGGTAAAGTAGACTCCTTGTCGGCAGAAAACTACAATGTTCGCAATGTTGATTGACCGTATTTATGCAACTTGTGTTTCAAAAGGGTTCCTGTGCCATTCTTAACTCCCCAACAGCTCAAACGCTTTCGCGACAAACAAAGATTACAAACTCAAGAAATCGTCATGTTCGAAAAAGTGATGACCGGTTTACGCACAGGTCTAAAACTCGACGCTCTTTTAAAAGTCATCAACGAATCCGTCAGAAAGGGTCTGGGATTTAAACGGGCCGGAATTTTTCTGGTCGACCCGGATGGAAAAAATATCCGCCTGGCCCTGGGCGTTAATAAAAACGGAAAATACGAACGTCATTACAGTTTTTATCCCATCACTCCTGAAAAAGGTGAAAACCCTCTTTCTGATATTGTGAATGGTTTTATTCCCTACTTTTTCACTAACAACGTCAGTAAATATAATCCCGACCGCCTTTGGGAAAAAGAATTGCTCGTTATTAATAACGCCGCCGTTCCCATTCAGGTGGGTAAAGGACAAATCATCGGCGTTCTCTGCGTGGATAATCTTTACGCCAAGCGCCCCATCAGCCGGGCGGAAGTCACCATTCTTTTGAATTATGCCACCCAGGTCGGTTTAGCCATTCAGTCCATCAAGACTTTCGAAAGTTTAATTACGGAGTCAACCACCTATCCCCTCACGGGCATTCACAACCGCCGGTTTTTCGATTCCGCTTTTGAGAATGAGTTGAAACGGTGCCAGCGTTATAAAAGAACTTTTAGCCTGGTGATCGCGGATATCGATCATTTTAAAAAAATTAATGATACCTTTGGGCACAAGGTTGGAGACGAAGTGATTAAAAAAGTCAGCGTTATCATTCAAGACAGTTTGCGAAGAATGGACATGGTGACCCGCATTGGCGGCGAGGAATTTGGAATTATTTTGCCGGAAACCATTCCCAACCGAATCTCAACAGTCACCAGTCGCATCTTAAAAAATATACGCGAAGCCAGATTTCCTGTGAACGAAGGCAACGGTCAAGGCTACCAAATCACCATCAGCCTGGGCGTCGCTATTTTTAAAAAGGGCGACAAAATCACAACCGCGGATGTTTTCAAGTTGGCCGACAAGAGTTTGTATATGGCCAAAAAAGAAGGCCGTGACCGCTGCGGCCCTGTTCAACGAATCATTAAATAAAATTTCTAACAAACACATAACCTAATCGACAATCTTTGCTTTTAGGGCCGCTTCGATAAACACATCAATATCGCCATCCATGACACCGTCGATCACGTTAACTTCAGTGTCCGTGCGGTGATCTTTCACCAATTGATAAGGTTGAAACACATAAGAACGAATCTGGCTTCCCCACTCAATTTTCTTCTTGGACCCCGCTACCTTTGCCATCTCTTGATCGTGCAAGTCCTGGTAATAGGTAAAAAGCTTGGCCTTGAGCATCTTTAAAGCCTGTTCCTTGTTTTGAAGCTGAGAGCGTTGGGTTTGACAGCCCACAATGATTCCTGTGGGTATGTGGGTTAAGCGAACAGCGGTTTCGACTTTATTAACGTTCTGACCGCCCTTACCGCCTGAGCGGAAGGTATCAAACTGAATGTCATCCCAGCGCATTTCAAATTCCACTTCATCCACTTCGGGCATCACGTCGACCGACGAAAAGGACGTGTGACGGCGCTTGGCGGCGTCAAAGGGTGAAATACGCACTAAGCGATGAACGCCCTTTTCGACTTTAAGAAAGCCATAGGCCCAGGGGCCTTTGACGAGCAGAGAAACGGACTTGATACCAGCGTCATCCGCCGGTTGATAGTCGAGAGTTTCTACTTCAAAGCCGTGGTTTTCCATCCAGCGCAAATACATGCGCAACAGCATGGAAGCCCAATCCTGGCTTTCGGTTCCGCCCGCGCCGGGGTGAATGGAAACGTAAGCGTTATTGAAGTCGTATTTGCCCGTGAAGTTGCGTTTCAACTCAAAGTTTCGGAAATCCACATCAAACTTTTTAGAGCTGACTTCCATCTCATGGATCAAAGCGGGGTCATGAGCTTCTTTTAATAGCTCGTTATAGGTGAGCAGATCGTTGTATTGCTTTTCAAAATCCACAATCTGGGCCTGGGTGTCTTTCAACCGGGCCAATTGGGATGTGACCTGCTGAGCCGCTTTGGGGTCGTTCCAAAACTCAGGCTGGGTGGTTTGCGCTTCGAGTCTCTCTATGTCCCGCTTTACCTGAGCGGGGTCAAAGATGATCCCTCACTTCAGTAAACTTGCGCTCCAGAGACTTGACGTCCAATTCGAACAACGCCAATCTCACCACCACCTTTCAGAAAGAGGGCCGCCAGTAACGGCCAAGATGAACAACGAAAGCCATGTTAATGGATTCAAACGCTAAAAATCATTACTTTTATTTTAAACCCGCCGCCTCATGCAAAAACTGAACCGTAACGTCCGCGTTTGGATAGCCCACTTGTTTCTTGTATTGGTCATTCGGGTAACGAACCACGAGTGTGGGGAAACCTCTAATGCTGTATTTGCTTTGAAGGTCCGCGACCTCTTGAGAGTTTTTACCGTCTTCCTGCACGCGATCCATAACCGTGATAGGAATAAAATATTGATTGATAAATTGCGCGACCGGTTTGATTTCAAAAACCTCGGCTTCCAAAATCTTGCAGAAATGGCACCCCCCCGCCGTGAAATCATAAAGAATACATTTTTGGCCTTTTTTAAACTCTTCTTCCCCATCGTGAATGGAATACCACTGTATGGTTTCGCTGTAGTTGCCCGGAATGGCCGCCGGTATTTCGGCAGGTTTGAAATAGTTGTAACCAGTCCAAAGAGCCCAAAGGACGGCAAGGCCCCCGCCTATTTGCGCGAGAACGACCCATAACGAAACCGATTCTTCTTCATTCACTAACATTAGCCTGTTCCTTATATACGTTTTCGCCAATCATCTTTTGAACTTTCAAATAAAGGTCCGGCAGCTTGTTTTTCAAAAGGTCCAAAATAATAGCATCCTCAATATCAAAGTATTCATGGATCAACATTTCCCGAATTTCGACCATTTCATCCCAATCAATCTCAGCATGGGCAGAACGAACTGACTCAGGAATGTTTTCAACCGCCTCACCGATGACTTCCAAATTGCGAATAATGGCATCGTAAATCATATCGTCCTGTAAAGAATCTTCGGGCGGAGGCGTTCCCAAATAACTCTTTATCTTTTCGATAGAAATCAGAATATCTTTCAGAAAAACCTCAAAACCGCCGTCCCGTTCGTCCGTTTTGTTTTCAGTATTGGCGGAAGCACTCGACTTATAGGTGCGATCTTTGGTGGTACCCTCGGCTATCAATTGGCCGTCTTGAACCATCTGCTTTAAATACCGGGTTGCCGCCTGCCGGGAGATTTGGAACTGGCTGACGATGGATGAGGTTATGCCCTTTGGGTCTTTAGACATCCGTTCCAGAATGTGCTGGCGGATAGCTCCACTTCGGTTAAGTATCTCGGTCCGCTTCATCCTTCTACCCCTAACTTTTGTAAACTTACTCGATGTCTATTGTAAACTAATTATAAGATGATTGTAAACTTAGTAGTTATTTTTTGTAAATCTACTGACCGATTATTGGATCAGTTGAGCCAAACATTCTTTAGCTGCTAAAGAATCGTCAAAATTGACTCAGTAAAAAGTTTCCTGGGGAAACTTTTAGGGTTTAAAACCAACAATCATTGTTGGAAGTTCAACAAAGTTTGTTGAAAACAGCCGGGGCCGGTTTGCTGTCCGCATAAAACCGACCCTGTTGGACCCCATCTGCGGGAGCAGAATGTGAAATTTTCACATCCAATGGCTGGCCATCGTTCGCCGCAAACGCTAGTGCCGGGTATTTGCCGACCTTCGGAGTGGCAAAAGAGGTAATTTGTAAGATTCTTACAAAGTCAGACAGCTACCGGGTTGTGATTACCTCTTAACTGCTTCAATCGCCTCTTTAAACCGGCCTAACCCCATTTTGAGCCTATTGGAAAGAACCGGGTCCCGGGCTATGTCTGTTTTGGTCTTATTCTGCCCCAAAATGTCAAAATCAACCGAAGCCTCCGAAACCACATGGGCAGACATGGTTTTCAGTATCTCAACCAGCGATTCCTGGGCGATTTGAGACCGGGTAGAGGCGCTCAGCAGAGCCACCGGCTTGTCTACCATTTCTGAACTTCCCACCAGCCAGTCCAAAGCATTCTTTAAAGTACCGGGCACCCCATGGGCGTATTTGGGGCTGGAGATAATGAGACCATCGGCTGTCTTAATTTGATTTTGAAACGCTTTGACCGAGTCGGGAGTTTCCAGGTCCGGGTTAAAGTGCGGCAACTGGCCTATACCGTCGTAAAGAGTAATTTCCATTCCCTCCGGCGCCAAAAGCCCGGCGGCCTTTAAAAGGGTTTTGTTGGTAGAAACTTTCCGCAGACTTCCCGCTATCGCGATAACTTTTATCACAGATCCTCTTTTCATGAAGAAAGGTAGAACTGTGAATAGGTAAGATTCGACTGAAAAACTTTCAACTTGAGCCAACTTGACTCAGATGAAAACCGAGGAAGTAATAACTGTTTTATGACTTTTTTGTTTTCACTATCAAAAGGTCTGAAGAGTCTTCTTTTTTCATTTTCATTAACTTCTCTAAATCATAAACCTGAAGACCCACATCCCATTTCAGTTGGTCTTTATAAATTCTTCCATTAACAATTAAATATTTTCCATTTTCAATAACATCCAATTTTTGCGCCTCAAGTTTTCTCGGCATTGTCAAAAAACTAAAAAACTTGTTCTCTTTAATATCTAACGCCCGCAAGTTGCCCATTCTATCCGCGAAAAACCAAAGCTCACTGTGATGGTCATAGGCCCAAGGAAATCCGCAACCACCCCAGTTTGAAAATTCATTGATACGGTCCGCAGGCCAGCCGGTATAAAACAGAACCCATTCGGGAATAATTTCCTCACCTTTCGCCGCTAAAAGAGATTCTATCGAAAACATTCCCACAAAATGATGGTCGTTAATCCATACAAATTTTTTCGAGGGATCAAAATAAAAACTGAAAATTCCCCTATATTTTGGTAAACGAAACCTCATAAGGAACTGTTCGCTATTTTCCCACAGTTCATGAGATTCTTTACGCCACGCACATTGAGAAAGCAGTTCTTCCGTATAATCGGGAAATTTTGGTCGTCCATATCCAACCAATTTCCGTGCTACCCAATCATAAAGCGCAAAAGTACCGCCGGTTTTCATTCCAACGAATGGTTCGGGACCTAAAATCCAATTCGAATTACTTTTTTCTTTCAAAACACTTTCAGAATCCACCAACCCCATTTCTAAAGTATCGAGTTTTAACCATTTCAAATCGTGGGCTCTTGTATTGAACAGAAGAAATTGTTTATCAGGCGTTATCTTGCCCCAGCCATAAGTATCATCTTTTGAAAATTCATAAATAGTTTTCTCTGTTTCATCTCGAAGAAAAAAACTCCGCGTATCTTTATTCCAACTAAAGGTATAACCAAACCCCACATCCCCGCTTCTCATACCGATAAATGAGGACTTTTCCGGTTTAATTTTCAACTCACCTGAAGACCAAACTATTTTCTCATTGCCGGGATAATGCTCAAAAAAAACGCCTGTATTTTTAGTCTCTACATCTGTTTTTAAAACAAAACGGTCACCACCGCCAGACCGCCCTCCTTTTTTTTCGCATAAAAGGATGCTTTGTTTTTTAAGTTTTTTGACTTTTTCTTTAATCTCCGCCTCTTTGGCTTTTTCATCCGCCTTATCAGGTACGCTGAACATCTTGGATCGGCGCGAGGCCGAGACATATTCGCCTTCTTCAATCATTTCATAGCTGTATTGGGCTTGCGGAATGCCTAATGTTTTACTCATAGCGAAGAAAACATCGTCTACCATCGGACTTTCGTCTATTGACCCAAACAACCCTTTTATTTTCTTAAGATCAAGGGGAGACACAAAAAAAGAAAGATTCGCGGGGAAGGTTTTAAGCGCGCTAACTTCATCCGAAGTCATTTTTTCGCCAAAGTAGGTGGGGTTGCTATTGAATGATTGAAACGCGGAAGTGCCGTCAAAAATATCAACGGCGAGAATATCAGAATCATGAATAACCAAATTGATTGACGGTTTTTGAACCAGCTTCATGATTTCTTGCGCTAATTGGCTGTCTTGTCCGCTTTTATTCGGAAAAATACTGCACCAATCACCCGGTGCCTCTTCAACCACAAACTTCGATCCATGAATTTTGTGAAGTTGAGTTAAACCAGGAAGAATTTCCTGGACTTTACCTCCCCTTATATGAATCGAGCCTGCGAAGAAACCCATTCCATACCTCTATTTATGAACTGTTGTTCGTTACTGAAATCCGGTTAATTTTACGCTTCTGTTTTAAACCCATCTGCTTTATTTGTCGGTTCCACCCTTGTTGACAGCACCCACGCCCTACTCTAAACTTCTTGAAAATTAAGTGCTTTTAAGGCTTTTTAACCACAAACCAAGGCAATCCATGCTCATCTCTTACAACTGGCTTAAAAACTATGTGGCGATCAACGAACCCGTGGAAAAGGTCATCGACCGTATCATTCATGCTGGGGTTGAAGTGGCTAATGTGCGCCACCTAGGTAAAGACGTGACGGGCGTTGTCATTGCCGAACTGTTAAGTGTTGAAAAACACCCCAAAGCCGACCGCCTTTCGCTGACCAAAGTTTTTACCGGAACTGAAACCTTTCAAGTCGTTTGCGGAGCCAAAAATATCGCGGTGGGTCAAAAGGTGCCTTTGGCCAAAGTCGGAGCTATTCTACCGGGCGACTTTAAAATAAAAGAAGCCAAAATCCGCGATATTGAATCTTTCGGGATGCTCTGTTCCGCCAAAGAACTGGGTTTAGCCGAAGACGCGGATGGTATTTTGATTCTGCCTGCCGATGCTCCGTTGGGCGCGGACTTTCTGCCCTACATGGGTTTGCCCGATACTTTGTTTGAATTGGAAATTACCCCCAACCGCGCGGACCTGCTAAGCCATATCGGCGTTGCCCGTGAAGTGGGTGCCCTGTTCAACCTGCCCGTAAAGATGACCCCTACGCCCAAAGCGGCTGAAAGCACCACGACTACCGCCAGCAAAATAAAAGTTACTATCGAAGAGAAAGATTTTTGCCAGCTTTATACCTGTCTGGTGATTGAAGGGGTCAAAGTCGGCCCCTCGCCCAAACATTTGGTGCAGGCTTTGGAAAAAATTGGTCAAAAGAGCATCAACAACATTGTGGACGTCACAAACTATGTTTTGCAAGAACTGGGCCAACCTCTTCACGCTTTTGACCTGGGCCAGATACACGGTTCACACATCAACGTGCGCAAAGCGAAGAAGGGTGAAAAGATTCCCCTGCTGGATAAAACCGAACGGGAATTAAAAGAAGACATGTTGGTCATCGCCGACGCGGACAGGCCCTTGGCCCTGGCCGGCATTATGGGCGGTAGCAATTCGCAGGTGACGGACCAAACCCAATCGATTCTTTTAGAATCCGCTTTGTTCTTACCAGGCTCCGTACGCAAAACCGCCCGTCAGTTGGGAATCTCCACCGATTCCTCTTACCGCTTCGAACGCGGTATTGATCCTCACGGCATGCAAGCCGCTTTACTGCGAGCCGCGGCGTTAATTGTTGAAGTCGCCGGCGGTCAAATCACCAAAGGTGTGGTTTCAGTGTCGACTCATGAATTTAAACCAGTGGATGTCAAATTCCGCCCGTCCCGCGCCAACGCTATTTTGGGAACCAACTTATTGGACAAAGCCCAGTTTCAAATCTTAAAAGGTTTAGGCTGTCAGTTTGAAGCCGAAGTTGGAGACGTGGTGGTGGTTCAATGCCCCAGCTATCGTTTGGACTTGACCCGCGAAATTGATTTGATTGAAGAAGTGGCCCGTTTGACTGGCTATGACCAAATCCCCACCGTCGCTCCCAAAATTTCCTCGGTCCTGTCCGACATCAAATCCGGCGCGCCCTTTGAAAAAGAAATTCGTTTCGTGTTTCACCAGGCCGGTTACTTTGAGGCGGTCAACAGCACCTTTTTGCCAAACAACTTCGCTCAAAAATTAAAGTACGCGGACAACCACCCCAACCGACGCTTTCAGGAAGTGGACAACCCGATTGCCGACGATCAAAAAGTGTTGCGCCCCACATTGCTGCCGTCCCTTTTGGTGAACACCCAGTTAAACCTGTCGCACCAAAGGGAAAGCGTCGGGCTTTACGAGATCAACAAAGTATTCGCTTTGACCGCTGAGGATCAGGTAGCCGAGCGCTTTCAAGCGGTGGCAGTTTTGGCAGGCCAAGCCCCCAACGTGGGCTGGAACCAACCCGCCCGTAAGACTGACTTTTATGATGTGAAGGGTTTAGCCGAAAACATCCTGACTCATTGCGGGATTACCGGCTTTGCGTGGGAATACACCGGCGAAAACCCCTACCTGGGCAACCAAAGCTTTCTGGTAAAAGACGCCTCGGGCTCTGTTCTTTTGTCCGGCGGCGCCATGAACCCCAAAGTCCTCAAAGAATTCGATATCACGGGGCCTTGCTTTGCCCTCGAAATTGAGCTCTCAGCCCTGGCCGCCGCACAGAAGAAGGCCCAAAGCTACATTCCGTTGCCCAAATTCCCTGAAGCCTGGCGGGATATCGCCATGGTGGTTCCCGATGCCATTACTTCCGCTCAGGTCATTTCCGCTGTCGAGGAAAAGGGCAAACCCCATTTGAAACAAATCGAATTATTCGACCTTTACCGCGGTAAAAACCTGCCCGAAGGAGTCCGCAGTTTGGCCTACCGCCTACACTTTCAGGCGGACGATAAAACCCTGACAGATAAAGAAGTATCGGATAAGATGGCTCAAATCGTGGAATTACTGAAAGAAAGGTACTCCATTGCCCTCCGATGATTTATTGACCCCTACACAAAACCAGACCCGGTCCCAATGGGACCTGCTGGAAAACCGCGTCAACCGCCTGATGGAAAGCCTGCTTTTGCTGCGCGATATCAACAAACAGCTCAAAAGCAACAATGACGCCCTGGTGGAAGAACTGAAAAACATCCACCAAAGCGGTTCCCAACAGGACCTCGATAACCTTCGCCGCCAGCATGATGAGGCGCTTCAAGACCTCAAGCAGGTCAAGCAAAACCTCCAAAAGATTGAAACTTTGGCCAATGAACTCAACCTGGAGGGTTACTGATCCATGACTGAAAAAAAATCCGTCACCGTCACCATTTATAAAAACGAATATACCCTCAAAGGCGAGGCCGAACCCCAGCACATTATCGACCTGGCCCATTATGTTGACGCCAAGATGACTGATATGGGCCGTAAATCCTCCGCCCCCGCCGACAAGATCGCCATTTTGGCGGCCATGAATATCGCCGACGATCTGCGCCGGTTGGAAAAAACCAACGCCTATAATTTAACCCTGATTGAAAGCCTTGAAAAAAACCTTGAGGAAATTAAAAGCGCTACCGACACAACCATTAAAAACGCCGCGGTTCAAAACGAGCAATCTAACCAGTTAAGGGAACAGCTTTCCGAGGAAAAACAGAAATATCAGGCCGTCGCCCAACAGCGAAACCAGGCCGACAAACTGATTGAGGAATTAAAACGCCAGTTGGAAGAACTTAATATTGAGCTTGAAAGACTGAAGTCCGGCTTTAACAGCTCGCAAACTGAAACCATGGAACTGCAGAACGCCCTGACCGATCAGGGAAGAAAACGTGAAGTCGCCGAAGCTGAAGTTAAAAATTTAAAAAACCAATGCGAGTCGTTGGATTTTAAACTGGCTGAAACCAAGGAGTCTTTGGAAAAAGCCTTGCGCTTCCCCACCCCGGCCCAGCTCACCGAAAATGATTTCATCATCTCGGAAGAAAAATTATCTCATCTCATCAAAAAAATAGAAGCCGTTCTCTAAGTCTTCTTTAACCACCAAGACACCAAGGGNNCAAGGGCACCAAGAACAACGAAAGTCTAATTTTTTTTGATTTTTAAAACCCATTCCAATCTTTGCTTTTCTTGGTGTCTTGGTGCCCTTAGTGGTTAACTGTTGAATCCTCTATTATTTCAGAGATATCTTTAATATCGTCCCGCCGTTCGTCAAATGGGCTGGCACGGTGATGGTTTGATCTCCCTGTTTCACTGTCACATCGTAATCTCCCGTAAAACCCCGAACCTCATAGGTACCACGGGCGTCCGTCAAACCGTCCGCGTTGGTCCACCAGTCATGCAAAACCAGCTGTTCATAGGCTTGGCCCGAAGCTTTCTCCGTCCAATCCTGATTAAAGATGGGCGCTTCGTTATGCCAGTGCGCCCCATCCCAGAAACCCCACATTAAAAACCCGTTGGTCGAAGGGTGGCTGAAAACGGCGGTCATAAAATCTTTCAAAAACTGGGCGTCCACCTGCTGATCCTGAATCTGCGTGTCGTATTCGGTAATTTCCACCGGAATGCCATGGGCTCCCAGTTTGTCCAACGTTTTAAGCAACGCCGGAATAGACCAGGGTGATGTACCCACGTGCCCCTGTAAGCCGATACCGCCCAAAGGCGCGCCATTTTTGAGGAGATATTGAATGGTATCGTCGTAAGCGTCTAGATGGCCTGAATCGGGTTCGGGGTAATCATTGACGAACAAGACGGCCTTGGGGTCCGCTTCCCGCGCTTTCTGGTACCAGGTAATCATGGCTTGTTTGCCAAGAATGTCCGTTAACTGATGTTCCGGAACGGGCTCATTCACCACGTCCCATTCGGCCAATTGGCCCTTCATGGTGCCGCCTACATCCTGGATATGTTGTTCAATTTTGTCTTCCAAGGCCTTGTGGTCGTCCGAAACCGCTTTCACATCGGCCGGCAAATACCGCCAGGTTCCCCAAACCATGTTGTGGCCGCGCACGTCAAAATGCCTGTCCGAAAGCCATTTCATCGCTCCATCCACATATTCCCGGCGCCAGCTGGAATCGGTATTGGAAGCTCCTGTTTCCCAGGGTCCCCATTTCAAATCATTCTCGAATACAACCCGGTTAAATAAACGGGCCACTTCCTTTTGATATTCGTCGTTGTATCCGCCGGATGTGGCCAGGGTTTTTGCCACAACCGCTGTTCCAAATCCAAAGTCATGCCGCTTCATACGCACGGATACTTTTACGTTAGGCTGCGGGCTTCTGGCCGGATCCGTCACAATCACAACCAAATCGCCTTTACGGATTTTTTCAATACGATCAGCCGCCTCTTTACGCCAGGGAGCGTCCGCTTCCTCACCCGGATAGGAAATTTTTGTTTGGGGAAGATCGGCCAACTTCACACTGGTTCCCGCGTAGGTTATCAGTTTTAAATCGGCGATCATGAAAGACTGGGGATGGTAGCCCATTCGAAAATAAATATGCGATTTCCCCGCGTCCAGATCTTCCACAATCGTGAAAGGAATGGAAAATTTGCGCCAATGCTGTCCCGCCGAAAGGGCAAACCCCACGGATTTCGTCCAGGGTTCGCCCAAACGCTCAAACCCAAATTCACTGCTGGCCTCGCCGCTTTCCACATGCGTATCAACGGCTTCCATCCAAAATTCAGCGTAAACGACGTCGCCCTTCTTTACCGCCACCGGCACCACGGCATCGACCTGAACATCCCAGGGATTTGCCGCGCTAACCAGCGTGGTGAGTTTGAGGCCTTCCCGGTTGGGTTGTCCCGCGAACGAAATCTTTTCAGCTTTTCCCTGGGTGTTATTCCCGATCGATAAAGCGTCTAAAACCGGTTGCGGGAAAAGCGGTGTGCCGCCGAGAGGAAGGTTCTGCGCGTATAAGCCCGAAGTAAACAGCAAGACAAAGCAAGCAAAGAGATTTTTGGGCATGAAAAGAATCCTTTCAAGGTGACACAAGCAAATAACACGAAGGAGATTAGCATTTTTGAGTCGGGCTGGTCAAAAAAAGTAATAAACGAACTGAGCTTTACATGGTTTCAAGACGTTTAAGATTTTCCGCAGCTGTTGTTCGATTCACCTGACATTTGAGGGCTTTTTCAAAATAACTCTTCGCTTCTTCTTTGTTTGCGAACAAAGTGAACAATACGCCCAATTTGTTATAAAATTGAGCCGCATCATACCCATCTTTTGTTCCGTTTTTTAAGGCCGCGACAGCTTCAGGAATTTTCATTTGAAACTCTTCATAAAAAGCTACTTTTTCCCAGAAAACTGATTCCAAAAATCGATCTCCTCGAAAGACCGGATAATGCGCGTATAAATCCTTTAAAATCGAATCAACACTTTGCTGTGAAATAAACTCCATGTATATCTCGTTGTTTTGGTTAAAAACTTGATCGGCCTTTTTCCAGCGTTCTAGGGTTTTACGGGTATGGGAATTGATTGGAACAAACCCAAGCACCAGACCGCCATAATCGTTGGAAAAATCGGGTGAAAGCCATATCCAATCGGAATCAGGAAATTCCCTTTTAAGAAAAGATTCGTAATTACAATTAACCAAAATCGCAGCTTTTTGAGCGGATTGGTTCAAAAAAAACGGACCATAGGTTTCACCAAAGGGAGATGAAACAACATTAAGCGTCTGGTCGAGGTTATTGTTATTCAAATTGGAGAGGATCAATAAAGACACGCCGTTTTTGTGAGCGGCTTCCAAAATGGGATAGGCCCTGGAAAAATCAACTGCCATCAAATGGCGTTTATTGCTGACAAAATAATCCCAATCCTGAAATTGCCCTGGACCAGCATAATGATAAACATCAAGTCCTAGTGAAAGGACAGCCAACAAAATAAAAAAAATATTTTTTTTAGTCTTTGGCAGAGGGGTTTCTGAAATAATCGCAAGCATCCCCATGGACGCAAAAACACAGATGAGGGGCAATACCGCAATAATTCGAGGCATGTCGAAATTATTTGTCAAAATACCCGGCAATAAAAATAGTAAAAACGCGAACAAGAGCCATTGAGAAATTCGCGACAAACGAAATCTCCATAATTCTAAAAAGCCAATCAGAAATAATGCTCCCAAACAGGGGTTCAACCATCCAAGCTTTGAAGGATCTACACGGGTGATTCCCAAACCGTTCCAAAAGAGCGCTTCAAGGTAATCCAATCCGGCCGAACGACCCAATAAACCTTGAATATAAGTCACACCCCCCGTAGAAAAACGGGCGCAAATGAGGGGCAACGCCAATATGAGAGGGATAAGTATAAAACCAATTAATCTTTTAGCCGATCCGGGAAGTCGATACTGAGTTCTCAAAACAACCGGTAAAACAGTCATAACTGCTACCACAGGCCAAGCGGTGTAAGTGTAAAATCCGATTCCAACACAAATAGCGAGAAGCCAAAAAAAATTAACCTGCTTTTTTGACGACGATGACAAAAAAATGCCCAGAAAATAAAAAACCAGGCACTCAAAAAAAAGAAGGGATCCCAACACTTGGCACTGACGATTAATGTAAAAAGTCCAAAAATTGAAAGTCAAAAACCAGAGAGTCATAAATGAAATCGTCTTCGAAAAATATTGACGCGCCCCAAAATAGCCAACCACTAATACGCCAAAATAAACAAATACGGGATAAGTTTTTATTGCAAGAAGAGAAGATTGAAACAGTTTGAACCAACCCGCGAGTCCCCAGATAAACAAAGGTTCCACCCGGGCGCTTCCATAGAGCAGTCTCCAATCGCCTTGCGTCGCAAGCCGGTTAGCGAAGTAGGCGACAAATCCATCGTCTGATATTGGCCAAGGAAGAGATGTGAGTCTGTAAAAACGAGTTGTCACAAATAAAGCCGCTAACAAAATCCAAAGCCAAGGACCAACATTAAACCATTCTGTCTGAAAAAACGAATTTTTGTCTGACGCAGAAACTGGATTTTTCAATAAAACGAGAGCAATGACGAAAGGGACCAAAATCCCGAAAAGAATGATTGCGAGATCGTCTACAAGTGACAGATTCGAGAAAACCAACAAAGAGTTTGATGCCAGAAATAAAATAAAAAAAACTATAGGCGAATAGGTTATTTTTAACGAAAGGGCTTTTTCAATTGGCCTTTCCAATGAATACGCCCCTTTTATTTTGGTTTCACGAAAAAATAGTTCGGTATCCAGTTCAGCTTGATAGCAGCAAACCAGAATTGACAATTTAACCGATTAGACCAAGAACAAGAATTTTCGGGACCCACTTCAAAATACTTAAATAGAAATCATTTCGGATCCTCTATCAAACAATTCGAACCGATTTCACGTTCCAGATATCATCGCAATATTCCTGAATGGCCCTATCGCTGGAAAACTTACCCATGCGGGCCACGTTCAAGATGGCCATTTCGGTCCACTTGTTCTGATCTTTATAAGCTTCAGAAACCCTGTCCTGACAGGCCACATAATCGTCAAAATCAGCCAAGAGGAGATATTCGTCGTGGTTCATCAACGAATCATAAATGGGTTTGAAAAGATCAGGATTTTCAGGCGAAAAGAACCCGCTCGATATCAAATCCATGACTCCGGTCAGTTCGGCCGATTTTTGATAATAGTCCCTCGAGCGATAACCGGAAGCCTTAAGCTGGGCCACTTCATCCGCTTTTAAACCAAAAATGAAGATGTTCTCCTCGCCAAACTCTTCTTTCATCTCAATATTGGCTCCATCCAGTGTTCCAATCGTCAAAGCCCCATTCAATGCAAACTTCATGTTGCCCGTACCGGAAGCTTCTTTACCCGCGGTTGAAATCTGTTCTGAAAGATCAGAGGCCGGCATAATTTTTTCCGCCAGTGAAACCCGGTAATTCGGAAGGAACACTACCATCAATTTGCCTTTAATTTGCGGATCATGATTAACCACATCCGCGATGGAGTTAATAAATTTGATAATTAACTTCGCCATGTAATAACCAGGAGCCGCTTTTCCTCCAAAAAATACCGTGCGGGGCACAAATGGCGCGTCCGGATTCGCTTTGATGCGGCGGTAAAGGGCGATCACATGAAGGGCGTTGAGCAGCTGGCGTTTGTACTCATGAAAGCGCTTCACCTGAACATCAAACATGGAATTCGAATCCACCGCCAGACGCTGTTCCTCGGCGATGAGCTTTGTCATGATTTCTTTTCGACTCTTTTTAACCGCCCGCCATTCGTTTTGAAATTTTTTGTCTTTGGCAAACTTCTCAAGTTTTTTAAGCTCGAAAAGATTCTTAACCCACTTTTCCCCAATACGGGATGTAATGAGATCCGAAAGTTCCGGATTGCACTTTTTCAACCAGCGGCGCTGAGTGATTCCGTTGGTTTTGTTATTAAACTTTTCGGGATAAAGATCGTAAAAATCCTTCATCAAATACTTTTTCAAAAGTTCAGTGTGAAGAGCTGAAACCCCATTCACCGAATGACTGCCGATTATGGCCACATAAGCCATCCGGATATGGGGGTCGTTTCCTTCTTCAAAGATCGACATCCGGTTAAGCCGTTCCGTATCGCCTGGATAACGATTGGCGACTTCCCGTAAAAACCTGGCATTAATTTCCTGGATAATCTGCAAATTTCTGGGAAAAAGACGGCCAAAAAGCGCGGTTTGCCATTTTTCCAAAGCCTCCGGCAAAAGAGTGTGGTTGGTATAGCCGAAAATCGCCTTGGTGATTTCCCAGGCTTGGTCCCAATCAATGCCTTCTTCATCAAGCAAAACTCTCATGAATTCCGGAATCCCAATGGAAGGATGGGTATCGTTCAGTTGGATGGCTGCCGCATCCGGCAATTCCCGCAAATCCACATGTTCGCGCTTAAAGCGGCGCAAAATGTCCTGGATTGACGCGGAAACAAAGAAATACTGCTGTTTGAGCCGCAACTCCCTGCCTTCGGGGCTGTTATCGTTAGGATAAAGAACTTTGGAAATACTTTCGGATTCGGTCTTCTTTGAAGTCGCCGCGAAATAATCGCCTTTGTTGAAAAAATCCAGATCAAAATCTTCCGTCGCCTTGGCCGACCATAGCCGCAAATTATTAACGGTTTTGTTTCCGTAACCCGGGACCGGCATGTCATAGGCCATTGCCAAAACATCATCCGTACCGATCCAGTCAAAAATCTGTTTTCCTGTTCGGGTAGTTCGTTCCACCACCCGGCCGCCAAACTTCACCCTGTAGGTGTATTCGGGACGGCTGATTTCCCATGGATTGGCCTTGCTCAGCCATTCATCCGGCTCTTCAACCTGATAACCCCGAACAATTTTTTGCCGAAAAATACCATAGTCGTAGCGAATACCGTATCCGTAAGCCGGTATTTCCAAAGTGGCCAGAGAATCCATAAAACACGCCGCTAATCGGCCCAGACCGCCATTACCCAGTCCCGCATCCGTTTCGGCTTCACGCACTTCTTCCAAATCCATTCCCAATTCGGATAAGGCCTTCGCCACACCGTCATAGGCTTGAAGATTAATAATAGAATTACCCAAACTACGGCCGATTAAAAATTCCAACGACAAGTAATAAACACGCTTTACTTTATTTTGACGATAACTTTTTTGTGTCGAAACCCAATTTTCAACCAAACGGTCCCGGATGGCGTACGAAATACTCAAGTAGCGGTCATAGGCTGTGGCTGTTTTAGCGTCTTTCACCAACTGATATTTCAGTTTGTCCTGAAATGACGCCATGAAATCCTCATAACGAGTGCCCCGATGCGACTCAATATCCAACTCGCTTCTCAAAACATCGTCTCTACGTTTTTTGGAAGTGTCCTTAACTTTTTTCATTTTTGATCCTTTACTTCATATTCGACATCAATTGCCGATTGTTTGGATAAAACGGATGAGTCCTTGGAACGAAAAGCAGGACGAGACTTTAAATTGGGGGAAGAAATCGATGTGGGAAGAAAAACGCGAATCAGTGTGGTTCCCAAAGCTAACGCAGCGACACAAACAGCCACCAACATCGCGACTGGTATCAACGCGAGGGCCAACAAACCCATGAGCGGGGCCAACCAGCGGGGCACCTGAAAAGACCGAACTTCCATACGCATGAGCCCATCTCCATCGCTAAGACCTATTTACGAGCCGCCATTTTCTTATAGAGCGGTTAAATACTCAACTGGCGAATACAGGGTTTTATAAGTATTTAACCGCCCTTATTGACAAAAATCCGGCGGGTTTTAGAATAACTATTGCCCTTCTGCGGTGTTCGACCTTGGGGTGGGAAATTCTGAGCCACAAAACAAAAAGCGGGTGCTCTTAAACCAATCGGGGATAGTCTTCTTCGGAAGCGATGAACCGGTTGCTCGAGTACCCACCTGACTTAGTCAGGCCTCAGAAGAGTACTGCTTTAAACGGCACAGGCAGTGGGCATTTTTATTTCCGGTCATCCCCTTTTCCCTTCTTCTCCACTTCGATTTAGGAAAACCATGGACTTATTTGATTCCGTTCCTGAAGAAAAAGACGCGGTCAAACCACTAGCTATCCGCATGTCGCCTCGCACTCTGGAAGAATACGTCGGCCAGGATCACTTATTGGGTCCCGGCAAGCTTTTAAGACGTTTATTGGAATCCAACCGGATTGTTTCTGTCATTCTTTACGGGCCGCCTGGTGTGGGAAAAACAGGTTTTGCCCGACTGGTGGCCCGACGAACCAAAGGTAAATTCGTGGCCTTAAACGCCGTCACTTCTGGCCTAGCGGATCTACGAAAAGTTTTTGACGAAGCTACCGAAAACAAACGGCTGTATCAACAAGCCACTATTTTGTTTCTCGATGAAATACATCACTTTAACAAGAGCCAACAAGACGCCTTGCTACCCCATTTGGAACAAGGTTCGATTATTTTGGTAGGAGCAACCACGCAAAATCCTTTTTTCGCTCTCAACTCCGCCCTTTTGTCCCGTTCTAGAGTTTGTGAATTAAAGCCTTTAGAGGAAAAAAACCTTTCGCGGATTATCGATCGAGCTTTATCGGACGAATCATTGGGCCTTGGAAAATATAAAGTGAACCTGACAACCGAAGGCCGCTCCCACCTGTTAAAAAGCGCTTCGGGTGACGCGCGAACCCTTTTAAACGCGTTAGAGATTGGTGTCTTGACTACGCCGCCGGATGAAAAAGGAATGGTTCAGTTTGATTTGGAAGTCGCTCAAGAATCCATTCAAAAACGAATCGTTCAATATGACGCCAAAGGCGATCAGCATTACGACACCATATCCGCTTTTATCAAGAGCATACGAGGTTCCGACCCGGACGCCGCCCTCTATTGGCTGGCCAAAATGCTTTACGCCGGCGAAGACATGCGTTTTATCGCCAGACGATTAGTTATCTCCGCTTCCGAAGATGTCGGTAACGCAGATCCCCAAGCGCTTTTAATAGCGGTTTCGGCCCAGCAAGCCTTAGAGTTTATTGGCTTGCCTGAAGGCAGAATCACGCTTGCCCAGGCCACCGTTTACTTAGCCACAGCCCCTAAAAGCAACGCTTCTTATATGGGTTTGGAAAAAGCCACCGAGGACGTTAAAAACGAGTCGACCAAACAAGTTCCTGAACCCTTGAAAGACGCTCACTACGCCGGCGCGAAAACTTTGGGCCATGGGGAAAACTATAAATATGCCCACAATTATACCGACCACTATGTAAAACAAACCTACGCGCCAAATCTGCCACGATATTACATACCTACACACCTGGGCTATGAAGCAAAAATAAAAGCGTGGATGGAACATCTGCAAAGTCTCGATCACACCCTGTCTTCAGAGACTAAAAATGGCTGACACCATTTTAAAATTAAAATCGGTTTTTCGTGAAAATGTTAAGAAGCAGCGCGCCAAAGTTACCCCTCAGGAAGCTCAGGAAGCTTCTCTCAGCCTCTGGCTTCAGCTTAAAGAAGATGTGATTTTCCAAAAAGCCGAACGGATCGCGGCCTTTTGTTCTGCCGGAACTGAAATTGATGTCACGCCTTTGCTTTCCGGCATTTTAAAATCGGGCAAAGAACTTTATCTTCCCAAAACCGACCAAACCAAAACCCTTATGGAATTTCATTCCATAAGCAATTTGAAAAAATTAATACCAGGACCCTTAGACATTCTTGAACCACCGGACGGAAAAACCATAGCGCCCAAACATATTGATCTCATTCTAGTGCCGGGTCTTGCGTTTGATAACCGCGGCAACCGGCTTGGTTACGGGCATGGTTATTACGACCGGTATTTAAAACTCGTCGATCCGAAGTGTTTTATTTTAGGCGTGGCTTATTCCTTTCAAATCATCGATAAAACACCCAAAACCAACCACGATATCCCTGTTCACGCCGTGTTAACTGAGAAATACATACTTCTCTGCTAATCGCTATCCATTTGCTTTTCCACTGCTTTTTGTTTAATCTCATCGCAGTTTCCCACTCATCACACTCAGGAAAATAATGAACATTCTTTTAATCGGCGACATCATCGGCAAGCCGGGACGGCACGCCGTTCATAATTGCATTGGAAAAATCAAATCCGATCACTCAATTGATTTTATTATCGCCAATGGCGAAAACATCGCCAATGGAACAGGTATTCAACCCGATTCTTTTAAAAATCTTATCGATATGGGTATTGATGTTGTGACAAGCGGAAACCACATTTGGTCAAAAAAAGAAGTGAGGGAAATACTTGGTCACGATCCCAGACTTTTACGGCCTCACAATTATCCCAGCGAAAATGCGGGAACCGGTCTGGGCATTTATGACTGCAAGGGAATTCCTATCGCTGTTTTAAACTTAATGGGACGGGTATTTATGTACAACATCGACTGTCCTTTTAAATCCGCTGATAAAGCTCTTGAGCAAATTCACGGGAAAGCCAAAATTATCATAGTAGACATGCACTGCGAGGCCACCAGCGAGAAAAGGGCTATGGGATGGTATCTGAACGGGCGGGTAAGTTCCGTAACGGGCACTCATACCCATATCATGACAGCTGACGAAGAAATACTTCCCGGCGGAACGGCCTATTTGACCGATATTGGAATGTCCGGCTCGCCCAACTCTGTCATTGGAATGAAACAACAACAGGTGATGTCGCGCTTTTTAACCGGAGCCCCTGCCCGCTTTGAGGTTTCCGAAGAACTTCCCTATCTTTTTCAAGCTGTAGTGGTTTCAGTGGATAAAGAAACGGGAAAAGCCACGAAAATCGAAAGAATCAGGCAGCTTGTTAATTAGTTTGCCGGCGTACTTACCGCTGGACTGATTTTAACTGCGGGTTGCTGCGACATTACGGCTTTCTGGTCAACCACCACTGAAGTTGTAGTCGATATCAAAGTTGGCGTTTCTAAAGATGAGTGTTTTTCCCCAGAAGGTTTCGCACCTTGAAGCATCGCCAGGAATTTCTTCGCCGACTTTGTCCTTGGATCAATCTTTAAAGCCCGTTTATAGTACTTAATAGCCAACTTATTGTGGCCCGCCATACTGGTCAAACGGAATTGATAGATCACACCCAGCATGGCGTTTGACTCCGCGTAATAATAATATTTAGCCTTGGGATCATTTACTGATATTGCTTTTTTAAAATCCGTTATCGCCACTAAATTACGCCGTGCCTCAAAGGCTTTCATACCAGCGATATAATAAATTTTAACTCGAGATACATCAAAAACAGGAGTTTGCGTTGATGCCGGGATAGCGGTTGATGTGCTGGTAATGGTTTCGATAGAGGTTAGCGTAATAGTCGGAGTAGCGGTCACCGTCGGGCCCAGGAAAATGTCCGCCATAGTACTGATTACCGTTGCTGTCGGGGTAACTGAAGGCGTCTTCGCGGCTGTTGGTATTGCGGTTGGAACGGGCTCAACTTTGGGCAGATCAAAAGAAAGGCTCAAACCGCCTCGGAAGTTAAGGTATTGCAAACCAGAATCAATCCAATTGCTTCCGGCTGAAAAATCCAAAAACATAATGGGCGGAAAAAGCTGAATCCTGCTACCCAAACCCGCTTTGAGCTGATTTCCAGTCCCTGTATTTAAACCTAAACCCACGCCGCCATAAATATAAGGAGAGAAGGGGTTTTTGCCATTAGGCGCCCCAAAAAAACGAGTTTCCAAACCCCAAAAGGACACAGTTGTATTATAGCCATCATAGAAAGATGTTTTTTCAAAATTTAATCCAATCGAAGCGTAATAGGAAGGATTGTATTCGGCCAGAATATCAAAACCCAAAGCGTCAGTAGTGGTCTGGGCGTAATTGAGAGGCTCCACCGGAGTCCCATAAAGTTCATAATAAGTGAGAGAAAAAAGGCTCGGAGTTGTGTCACTGGTCGCCCACAGGGATTGGGACCCAAAAACCGCTAGTAAAACGAATACCAGTCGAATTGTTTTCAAAATTTTCTCCTTATTGTGAATCTGTATTATTCTTCACTTCTTTGATGTGTTTTTTAGCCGAAACGGTAGACGGATCAATTCGGAGAGCCTCTAGGTAGTATTGATAAGCTAAACTTTTATCAATAATATTAAACTCATAAATCACCCCCAGCATTGCGTTAGCCTCAGCATAGTAAAATTGAGGGGTATAGGGGTCATGTATTTGCAACGACTGCTTTAAATAACGGATCGCGTTGGCAAAATCCTGCTTTTTATAATAAACAAGCCCCGCTTTATAGACATCCTTCATTTTTAAAACACCCTGGGCCGTCATTAGTGTTGCGGTCGAAACCGGAGTTAGTTCTTCACCAGTTTTTTCGGAAGGCGGAGTGTTAGCCGTCTCCACAGGTGACTGCGGTGTTAAAGAAACGGAAGGTGTCGAAACCACGGTTGACGTATCTACGGAAACATTTGGGGTCGCAACTGTAGACCCTTCGGATGCGGCCACATCGATATCAATATCTCCAGCCGCTTTTAAGCGCGATGTGAACATTAAACAAAGAATGAGACTAATGGCCAAATTGATAATCTTCAAATATTCCTCCAAAATCCCATTCGCTTTATGCCTCTTGAAGTACTTGCAAACTCTCATGAGCCGAACGGACTATTTTTTTCAAGTCATTCGCGCTTAATGCGGCGGAGAAAAAGGCCGCTTCAAACTGAGAGGGCGGAAAATAAACCCCCCTTTGAGCCATAGCCCAAAAAAAAGTCGAATACTTTTTACGGTCAGCGTCTTTAGCTTGGGAATAATTTTCAACCGGGTGGCCGCAGAAAAACAAAGTTGCCATACTTCCCACCCTTTGAAAAACAGCTTCTACTCCCGTTTTTTGAATCGCGCGCTTAATTCCCTCTTCCACAAACGCCGCGCTTTCTTCGAGCTTTTTATAGAGCTGATCATCGTTTAATTTTTTTAACGTTGCGATCCCAGCAGCCATCGCCGCAGGATTACCCGAAAGAGTTCCCGCTTGATAAATAGGCCCTTCGGGAGCCACTTGCGACATAAGATCTTCCCGTCCGCCATAAGCACCAACGGGTAATCCACCTCCGATAATTTTACCCAATGTGGTTAAATCCGCCTTTATCCCATAAAGTTCTTGAGCGCCCCCATAAGCAATTCGAAAACCAGTCATCACTTCATCAAAGATTAAAATGGCGTTATGTTTTGAAGTAATATCGCGCAATCCTTGTAAAAACCCTGGTTTGGGCGGTACTAAACCCATATTCCCCACGACCGGTTCCACAATTACTCCAGCGATATCATCAAACCGGGTAAACGCGTCTTCAACGGCCTTAATGTCGTTATAGGGCAAACTAATGGTAAGAGACGCCAATTCTTCCGGAACTCCCGGACTATCAGGCAAACCCAAAGTCGCTGCGCCGCTACCTGCGGAAACCAAAAAACTATCTCCATGACCGTGATAACAGCCTTCAAATTTGATAATTTTCTTCTTACCTGTGGCGCCCCGAGCTAAACGCAAAGCGCTTAATGTAGCTTCCGTACCCGAACTGACAAACCGGACTTTATCGATCGATGTATAGGCCTTTTTAACTAAAACCGCTAATTCAGTTTCAAGCGCCGAAGGAGCTCCAAAAGTAAATCCTTTACGCAAAATACGACGCACGTGATTGAGAACATCTAAAGAAACGTGACCCAAAATCAGCGGTCCCCAGGAGCCTACCAAATCAATATAGCGGTTTCCATCTACATCTATCAAATAAGCGCCTTTGCCGCGGGCCATAAAAATAGGCGTTCCACCAACGCCCTTAAAGGCCCGAACGGGGCTGTTAACTCCTCCCACCAAATGTTTTTGTGCTTCTATAAATAGTTTTTTGGAATTATTTAATTCGAGATTTTTGCGCACCCGGTTCCTCATTTAAAAAACTTAGCGGCTTCTTTTGCCCAATAAGTCACGATGCGATCGGCGCCGGCCCGTTTGATAGCCAAGAGACTTTCCGCCATGGCCACGTCCGGCTGTAACCATTTCATTTTTTCAGCGGCTTTAATCATCGAATATTCGCCCGACACGTGATATGCCCAAAGCGGTGGTAAAAAACGTTCTTTTGCCCGCGCAATAATGTCCAAAGCGGTCAATGCCGGTTTCACCATTACCGCATCCGCGCCTTCTTCGATATCCATCTCAATTTCTCTTAAAGCTTCCCGCGAATTGGCTGCGGACATTTGGTAAGTTTTGCGGTCTCCGAAAGCCGGAGTAGAATCGGCTGCGTCGCGAAAGGGCCCATAATAGACCGAAGAGAATTTTGCGGCGTAACTCAGAATGGGTTTATTGATGAACCCTTTCCGATCCAATGCCCCGCGAATAGCGCCGATACGGCCATCCATCATGTCAGAGGGCGCCATCATATCCGAACCTGATTCAGCGTGTGATACGGCTATTTTTTGTAAAAGTTTCAACGTAGTGTCGTTCGTCACATCCTGCCCTTGAATAATGCCACAATGACCGTGCGACGTATATTCGCAAGCACACACATCCGTAATAACAACCAGAGATGGAATATTCTTTTTCAACAAACGAGTTGCCCTTTGAACCACGCCCTCTTTGCGATAAGCCTGCGTCGCTTGAGAGTCCTTGCTTTGGGGCAACCCAAATAACAAAATCGCCTGAATGCCGATAGAGTGGGCTTTTTCAGCTTCTTGAATTAAAGAAGAAAAACTATGCCGATAAACACCAGGCATCGATTCAATGGCTTCGGGAGCTTTCAGGGTTTCGGACACAAAAAGCGGCAAAATAAAATCCGAAACTTGCGGACAAGTTTCTTGGAAAAGATTTCGAATGGTTTGAGTACTTCTAAGCCGTCTCATACGATGAATTGGAAAAGTCATGGTGTCGATCTCCTAAGAGGCCCTATTTTAACGTGAAAAAGACCCTTTCGTTAATATTTCAACGGTTTATGCCGTTTTGCCCATTGGGTTAACCCATTTACTAAATTCAGCATTGTGTACTTTTTCGGCATTATGACCACTTTTCCACCCCATTTTTTGACCGAAGCAGCTGTAACAGGCCCGATAACCGCGACCTTGATATTTTTGAGCCATCGACGTCTTTCTGGGACGGTAAAAAGTCCAAAAAAATTGTCAACTGATGATGAAGAAGCAAAAGTTAAAAAGTCAACCCCGCCTTCCTTTTTAAACAAACGCAAAAGTCTATCCCGTGTTCCGAGCGGAATTCTATTTTCATAAATAGGCCACACATCAATCACAGCACCTTTCTGTTTAAGAAAACGAATCAAGATATCTCTTCCTTCTCTAGCGCAGGGAAACAAAAATTTTTGGCCCTTCACGAGCCGTTTATGAAAAGCGCTCACCAGACCTTCTTGTTTGTAGTCGGTTGGAACCAAATTGGCTTTCAATCCATACGTTAAAAGAGTTTTGGCTGTCGATTCACCCACGCAAGCGATCTTTGTATCAGCCACATCCAAATGACTTTTGTTCATTTGTTTTAGGTTTTCCATAAAAATCTCCACAGCGTTAGGACTGGCCAAAACAATCCAATCATAATCACCAATACACTCGACGATTTTTTTTGCATGTCGATCCATGGTTAACGGACTAATATCGACGGTTGGTATTTCAACCACTTCTGCTCCTTGATCAGACATAAGTTCAGACAAAGAGCTCGCTTGAGCTCTTGTTCGAGTGATTAAAATACGAATTCCATAAAGAGGTTTATGTTTCAGCCAATAGACGCTAGGTCTCAACTTGACGACATCACCTACCACAAAAATTGCAGGCGGAATCATTCGAGCTTTTTGGACCAATTTAAAAATGGTTGCTAAAGTGCCTATCACTGTTTTTTGACGAAAGGTTGTACCTTGCTGAATCACCGCAGCTGGAGTGTTTTCGTTTTTACCTTCCTTGGTTAATTTAAAACAAACCTCTTTCAAACCATGTAGACCCATTAAAAAAACTAATGTTCCATTATTTTGAGCGAGATTTTTCCAATCAACTTGCGATGAACTTTTTGATTTTTTTTCGTGCCCCGTGACAATGGTTAGCGACGAATTAAAATTCCGATGAGTCACCGGGATACCGGCATAAGCCGGAACCGCGATCGCCGAAGAAACACCAGGGACGACCTCAAAAGGTATCCTGGCTTTAGCAAGCGCCAATATTTCCTCGGCACCCCTACCGAACACAAAAGGATCTCCACCTTTAAGACGAACAGTGTTTTTGCCTTCTTTGGCCAGTTGAATCAACAAATTATTTATTTTATCTTGCGAAAGCGAACCTTTTTTGGTTCGATGACCGCGGAATATTTTTTGAGCCTTATCAGAAATGAAATCCAAAATCTTTGGATGTACCAAGGCGTCATAAACTACCGCATCCGCCCGGGAAAGCAGCTCTTTTGCCCGTAAGGTTAATAAACCTGGATCACCCGGGCCAGCCCCCACTAAATAAACCTTACCACTTGTCATAAATCCTCACCAACTCGTACGGCCAAAGCCGCTAAGTATTTCTTGCGCGCCATTGTTCAAAAAAAAGTGAGCCAAATCCTCGCCCAATTTTTCTGGATCTGTTACAAAACCTTTTTTGTCATAACGAAGAATCTGTTGTCCATTAGTGTGCGCGATTACACCCTTCAACAATAAGTCATTTCCATCAATTGAAGCCAACGCTCCAACTGGTACTCGACACCCACCTTGCAACGTTCTTAAAAAAGAACGTTCAGCCCTGGCACAAATCCATGTTGAAACATCATGAATCGGTCTTAAAGAATCCAACAGTTCGTTGTCCTCTTGCCTAAATGAAATAACCAACACACCCTGTGCTGGCGCCGGAAGAATATCCGCAGGATTTAATAGTTCGGTAATTTCTTTTTCTCTCCTCAATCTAATCAATCCGGCTGCCGCGATCACTATGGCATCAAACTCTCCTTCACGCAATTTGCGGAGTCTCGTATCAACATTACCTCGCAGGGGAAGGACAGCCAAATCCGATCGTAAAGCTTTAATTTGCGCTTCACGGCGAGGCGAACTAGTCCCAATTCGAAAGCCCGCAGGTAATTGTGCGAATTTTAATCCGGTTTCACAGACAAGCGCATCTCGTGGCTCAGCCCGCTTAATAAAAGCGCCCAACCGAATACCTTTAGGCAAAACAGTTGGAACATCTTTGAGACTATGAATCGCCACCCTAATCCTACCCGATAATAAAGCTTCGTCCAGTTCGCGCGTAAAGAGCCCAATAACGTCTTTGCCTTTGGCATCCTCTTCTGCTTCCTTAGCGGAAAGTCGGTCTCCCAAGGTTTTCACAACCTCTAATTTAATTTCGGCATCGTTCAAAACCGAGGCAATTTGGGCCCGAACACCTTCCGCCTGAGCCAACGCTAATTGACTTCCTCTGGTACCTATTAAAAAAGACATATTAATTTTTAAGTCTTTCGGTCAATATCATTGCGATCTTTCAAAGAAAATATTTCATGAAGCATTCTCGCGAACTCAAATCGATCAACTTTGCTTTCCACTTTTTTTAGATTGACCGTTGGCTCATGCAAAACCTTCAAAGTGATATCCCTAGTCAAACGTTCAATTGCCTTCTTCTCTTTTTCCGGCAAGTTTGGAAACCTGTCCAAAAAGTCTTGATATTCCGCATCACGAATAAATTCGTAGCGGTCCCGCAAACGGGTAATCGTTGGAACCAATTCCAGCGACACCAGCCAATTGCAAAGTTTATCAACTTCCTCGCGGAGTATATATTCGGCCGCCTCAACTGCCTTTTGACGCTCACCTCTATTTTCATTCGCGATGGCGGATAAATTATCAATGTTATAAAGATAGACAGATTCGAGCTTACCCACGTCAGAATCAACATTCCTCGGAACGCCCATATCGATGATAAAAATAGACCTGCCGCCCCGTAACTTAATAAACTTTTCAATTTCTTCTTTCCTTAGAGAAAAACCACTTCCGACTGAGGTTAAAACAATATCAACTTCGGTTATTTTTTTTAAACCTTCATCCAGACTTAAGGAGATTCCATTTAACTTTGAAGCCAAAGTTTTCGCTTTTTCGAGCGTTCGATTCGCAACATAAAAACCCCGCACACCGCTGTCCGCTAAATACTTGGCGGTTAACTCGCTCATGTCGCCGGCGCCCAGAATCAAAACCTTATTTTCATTCAACGAACTAAATATTTTTTTCGCTAAATCGACGGCCACACTGGAAATATTGGTCGGCATTCTGGCTATCTCTGTTTGACTCCTAACTTTTTTAGCCGCCGAAAAAGCCCGTGAAAAAATACCATTTAATAAGACCCCTGTCATTCCAGCTTCCCGTGAACCCTCGTAGGCGTCTTTAACTTGACCCAAAATTTGAGCTTCGCCTAAAACCATCGAATCCAGCGAACTGGCTACTCTAAACAAATGATAGAAAGCTTCAGAATCTTCATAACAATAAAAATATTTTTTTACATCCACGGGTTTTAGTTTATAAATGGAACTGAGAGCTTTGTGTGTTTCCTCAATCAAGCGGTCAACTGTTTCGGTCGCGAGATAAAATTCAACCCTGTTGCAGGTTGACAAAAAAACACCCTCTAAAGCTTGTGTTTTAAGTGCTCGAAGCACTTCGAGCGCCTTATCTTGTTCGAGAGCGTACTTCTCCCTCACCTCAATCGGTGCCGTCGTATGATTTAAACCGTAAACGATAAACTTCATTGAATATTCCGTTTAATAAACGTGCTGGGTAGTCAAAAAGAATCGAACACCCAGAAAAGTGAACAATGCTAAAAAATAACCGACCATGACCAAGGTCATGGTTTTTTTGCCTCTCATACCAAGCGCCCAGCGAAAAACAAAAAATAACGCATAAATTACGAGAACCAAAAAAGACCCCAATATTTTGGGGTCAAGCAGAGGTAATCGATTCCAAACTTGGAAAGCCTGCATTGTTCCCAAAACAAGTCCAACAGCCCAAAACAGAAACCCAAACCCCACATGAAATACCGTGAGATTATCCAAAACTTCAAGCGCTGGAAGGCGGTAGCTCCAGCTTTTAATTTGATGTTGTTTTAATTGGCCTTCCTGAATCCAGAAAGCAACACCCACACCAAAACCCACTGTGAAATTGGAAAAACCAAAAAATGTTAAAAGAATGTGCAAGATCATTCCTCGCGTCATCAAGCTAGCGTCCATAAACGGGATACTTTTGATGTTTTCCAAAAACCCCAAAAGGGACAACAAAAATATTAAGGGAAGAAAAAGTGAAACTAGTATGGGAACTGAAGCTTTGATTCGGCCAAAAATTAAAGTTCCGGTTAGAGTAAAAGACAGAATCATTAAGATTCCATCAATCCGATCCAACGGTGCAAACCTGGTTGCTCCCCATTGGCTGGCTAAAGTAATGGTCTGAGCTAAAAATCCTATCAATAGCCACTGAAAAGCTTTTTTTTCATAAAAGGATTCAAGCGTTTTGTAATAACGAAAAGAGAACCAGCTTCCGACTCCATAAAAAAAGGTGGTTAAGACATACAATATATTAATCATTCCTTTTTTCCAGCTCCTTTAATTATCATTTCTGTTGAAAATTGATCTTCACTTTACAACTACCCAACGGTCATGGCAACCATTAGCCCTAAAACAAAAAAACCCTCAGTCCCTTCGGGACTGAGGGTTTAAAAACAAAATTTAATTAAATAACGACGATGCCGCAGATTGCGCCATTTGCATTACAGGCGTTGGCCAAAAGCCAAGCGTTATAGTAAAAACAACGCAAATAATTAAAACTGACTTTTCCAACCAATTCATTTCAATAGGAGATGGGTCTTTCGGTTCTGGAAACAAAGCTTGCCGCGCAATCTGCAGATAGTAATAAAGTGAAACAACGCTGAAAACCATACCCACCAAAGCGATCCAAGTGTAGCCCTTTGAAATGGCCGCACCAAACAAATACCACTTTCCGGAAAACCCGGCAAAAGGCGGCACACCGGCCAAAGACAAAAGACAAACCAATAAAACAATGCCAATCAAAGGAGATCTCTTCCACATTCCGGCGTAATCTTCAATCTGATCGCTGCCAGTCTTCGCGTAAACAATCGAAATCGCCAAAAAAACCCCCATATTGGCGAACAAATAAACAAAAAGATAAAATAAAACCGCAGTCAACCCCAATTGGCCGCCTGCCAAAAAACCCGTGGAGATATATCCCGCCTGAGCAATCGAAGAATAGGCCATTAACCGTTTGATATTACGCTGCGGCAAGGCTTCCAAATTTCCAAGAACAATGCTAAGTACCGCCAAAACAGCAAACAAACCGATCCAAGTCGGTTGTAAGGCTGGAACACTTAATCCAACCCAAAATAAACGAACGAAAGCAGCAAACCCGGCCGTTTTAGAAGCGACCGAAAGATAGGCTGTGATAGGCGTAGGTGCCCCTTCATAGACGTCCGGCGTCCACATATGAAACGGAGCAAGGGAAATTTTGAAGGCCAACCCCGCCACAATCATAATCACCGCTAAAGTCAATAACGGAGAGGAAACCTGGGTGGCTAAAATCTTTCCAATTTCTGAAATAACCGTTGTTCCGGTAAAACCATATAAGTAAGAGAAACCAAAAAGAAGCAGCGCAGATGAAAAAGCTCCTAATAAAAGATATTTCATACCCGCTTCGTTGCTTGCCTTATCTTTTTTCATAAAAGAAGCCAAAAGATAACTGCTGATAGTTAAGGTTTCCAATGCCACATATAAAGTAATAATTTCTTGAGCTGAAGTTAAAGCGGATGCGCCCGCCGCGGAAAACAAAAGAACCGCGATAAACTCGGCCGTGTAATGTGTTGGGTTCGCTTTAAAATAACGAAAAGAAATTAAAAGAGTAAAAAGAGTCGCCATCAAAATAATGAATTTAAAGAACAAAGCCAACGTATCGGTTTTTAAAAACCCGCCGAAAGCCTGCGGAACACTTTCCATTGAACCGCAAGAACCAAATGGACAACTTCCGCACCCTCCCACACAACAAAGGGAAAGTAAGGCTGCCAAAACACCAACAACCGCAATACCCTTTAAGAGTGTTTTAGTCGAAGTTGGCTTTTGGATAAGGTCCACGATGAGAACTAAAAAAGCGCTGCCGACAAGCCATAGTTCCGGTAAGAAAGCTTGTACTTGGATCACTTGAATCCTCCAATATTGTCAATCAATGGCGCGATACTGAGATTCGACATGTCAACAAATGGTTTCGGATACAATCCAACCATTAACGAAACAATCAAAAGAAAAGCGATCGGCAAGATTTCAATAAAAGAACCATCTTTAACTTCTTCTTTCAAATGCGGGTCTTTCACCGGACCGAAGAAAACCATCTGAACTAGTCTCAAGTAATAAATAGCCGTTAAAACAATCGCCAAAACTCCCATGGGAAACAAAGCCTGGAATATTGTAAATCCGCCATGAAAGCCGCTTTGATAGGATCCTAGGAAAACCAAAAATTCACCCACAAAACCGCTCAAACCTGGTAACCCTACGTTCGCCATAGCCGCCGCGACAAACAAAGCTCCTAACACCGGCATACAGGCAGTCAACCCGCCTAGCTTTGACAATTCACGGGTATGGGCTTTTCCATAAACCGTACCTACCAAAGCGAAAGTCATAGCCGCCACAATTCCATGGGAAAAGGTTTGTATTACAGCGCCGTTCAACCCCGCCGCCTCGAGTGTACAAATACCAAATAAGATGGTGCCGCAGTGAGAAACTGAGGAATAAGCAATAACGTATTTAAAATCAGTTTGTTTCAAGGCAACAATCGCCGCATAAAGCATGTTAATAAGGGCCAAAATAGCTAAATAGGGCAACCAATGTTTAGCACCATCCGGCATAAGCGGTAAAGCTACTCGGATAATGCTGTATCCGCCCAAGCTCTTTAAAACGCCAGCATGAAGCATGGAAGCTGCTGTCGGGGCGGAACCGTATCCGTCAGGAGACCATGTATGAAACGGAAACAAAGCCGAAATCACACCGAAGCCCACAAAAAGCAATGGGAACCACGTATTTTGGAAACTCACACTCAAACCCGTAGCTGATAAATCAGAAAGTGCCCTGATATCAAACGTATGAATATTGGAGGTGAAATAAATGGCTAAAAAACCGACCAACATAAACGCTGATCCGGCTAATAAATACACCGTTAACTTCATAGCGGCGTATTCCTTGCGACCCGTTCCCCATATACCTACCAGTAGATACATCGGTAAAACTGCAAATTCATAAAACAAGAAAAAGAAAAACAAATCAAGGCTTTCATAAGCTCCCGCCACACCACCCACCAACAACGAAAACAAAACAAAATATTCTTTTCTGCGGAGAGAAATATTCCAAGAAATTAAGGCGCCCGCAAAGTAAACACAGGTTACTAAGAGCACCATCAAAGTGCTCATGCCATCCACACCCAAAATATAACTAATTCCCAGGTTTTTTAACCAGGGTATTTCTTCCACAAACTGAAAACCACTGATACCCATTTGGTAGTTTAAAAATAATTTAACACCGAGACCCAGCGCAAACGAAGCCGTCGCAAGACTTATCCATCGGGCGTATTTTTCAGGTGCTATCATTACCAAAAATGCCGCGATAATAGGTGCCACAATAAGGGTACTTAATACCGGCAATATATTCGGTCCTTGAACAACCGAATGAAACAAAGCAAAGCTAACCGCAAACGGCAATAAAATTGTGGCTAACACTGGAAACATTACTTATACCCTCCGGGGCTATTAGAAACTGACCAACAAGAAAATAACCGCAACCGCCCCAAATACAACCAGAGCGTAATTTTGAACATAACCCGTCTGAGTCAGGCTCAGTAAACCGCCCATTTTTCGGGCAACCCAGCCAGTTCCATCGACCATTCCATCATCCACTACTTCATCGTCAAACCATTTGAGAACAGTTGATAAAGCAAAAAGAATGTTGTCTACAATCCAACCGTAAAACTCGTCAAAGTAATATTTGTTTTTCAAAAGCAGGTATAAGGGTTTAAACGTAGTCGCGACTTTTTCGGATGAAAAAATTTTCCAATAATAGAAAAACGCCGACAAAGTAATACCAGCAGTCGCGACAACTATTGAAAGCCAAGACTGAGTGAGCAATTGAATAAAGCTAGTGGCTCCGTCTAAATGAAGATCTCCGTAGTAAACAAATTTTGAATAGGCGTCAACTCCAGGCCAGTTCAACCAACCCACCACTACCGATAAAAAAGCCAATAACATCAGAGGACCCGTCATCGAAATTGGCGATTCATGAGCATGATCGAAAGAATGTTTATCTCGAGCTTCGCCTGTAAAAACCACAAAGAAAAGCCGGAACATGTAGAAAGCCGTCAAGAAAGCCGTAAATACCGCAGCATAATAAAGAATTTCATGATGCCAAATAGTACTGTCGCGAACCGCTTCTAAAATGGCATCTTTTGAAAAGAAACCAGCTAAAGGCGGAATACCAGCAATAGCCAAAGTACCAATAGCAAAAGTCCATGTAGTTATTTTCATCTTCTTCCACAAACCACCCATCTTCCAAATGTTCTGTTCGTGGAGAGAGTGAATAACGCTACCTGAACCGAGGAACAAAAGGGCTTTAAAACAAGCGTGGGTCGTTAAATGGAACATTCCAGAAGTATATCCCCCTACCCCTAGAGACATGATCATGTAACCCAATTGAGATAAAGTGGAGTAAGCAAGAATTCGTTTAATATCATCTTGTGCAAGGGCAATACTGGCGGCAAAAATGGCGGTAAAACCTCCAACCCAAGCCACAATTGTCATGGACATCGGATCGGCAGAAAAAAGATTATAGGTTCGGGCCACCATATAAACACCGGCCGCGACCATTGTAGCCGCATGAATTAAAGCAGAAACGGGAGTGGGACCTTCCATCGCATCCGGAAGCCAAACATGTAACGGAAACTGAGCACTTTTTCCTACCGCTCCGCAGAAAAGCAAAATGGCGATGCCAGCGACGTAACCGCTAGCCAGGGTATGATTGGCTAAACCTTGAGCAACCAAAACTTTCACTTGAGCAAAATCAAAGGTTTGGAAAACCATTCCGATAGTAACCACACCCATCAAAAAGCCCATATCGCCAATTCGATTTACCACAAAAGCTTTTTTCGCAGCGTTCGCTGCTTCGGGTTTGAAGTACCAAAAACCGATCAACAAATAGGAACAAAGACCAACCAGCTCCCAACCGACAAAAATTTGAAGATAGTTGTTAGAAACCACTAATAAAAGCATCGAAGATGTAAAAAGAGAAAGGTATGAATAATAAGTCGAAAACCTTTCATCATCATGCATATAACCTAAAGAATAAATCTGAACTAATAGAGAAATAAAAGTCACAATCAAAAGCATATTAACGCTAAGCGGGTCTATTAAAACTCCAACATTCGCCTGCCACGGACTTATTTGTAACCAGGTTGCACCAAACGTAACAAGACGGTTAGCCGGATCCAATTTCAAAAGATCCAATAAAACCCCAACAGAAAGTCCGAAACAAGCAGTCATTGTTAATACAGAGATACTCGCCGATAAAACTCGAGAGCGTTTTGTGAAAATGGTAATCAAGACATAGGCGAGTGCCGGCATTGCCGGTATCAACCAAGAATATTGGATCATTCTTCCCCTCTTAATCCGCATAATTGAAAAACAAATAAAACGTTAAACGATTTAGCCACGCAAAAAATGAGCATCATCAACATTCGCCGTATGAAGATGTCTATAGATTGAAATAATAATGGCCAAAGCTACTGCCGCTTCAGCTGCCGCAATGGTAATGACAAAAACAACGAAAACAGGACCCGTTAAGCTGTTCCAATTCCAATAGCGGGCAAAAGCTAAGAAGTTTATATTGACCGCGTTTAGCATCAATTCAATTCCCATTAAAACCGAAATAGCGTTTTTTCGGGCCAAAACGCCAAACATTCCCACACCAAACAAGATCGCTGCTAAATAAAGAAAATGAACCAGCGGAATGTTGTTCACAACGGATCCTTTCGAGCAATCACAATCGCTCCCACCAAGGCGGATAATAAAAGAATCGAAACAAATTCAAATGCAAAAGCAAAACCATTCTCCGGTTTGAGAAGAGCGCCCGCCAAATAAGACACTCCGTTTTGAAAAAGATGACCCGACACTTCATAGCTGTTTGGTTGTTGAGCTTGATCACTTGAAACTGTCGTAAAAACGAGTGAAGCTGGATGTTCAGAACCAAAAAATGGCGATTCTTGAATTGCGGCAACAATAATCCCGGTCAAAAAAACCGCTACAACAACGGAAAGTAAAAATTGATGGTTCATCGCCTTTGAGCGCTCATCCATCATGTTTCTCGTAAGACTGATACCGAAAATAATAATAACTGTAACGGCTCCCACATAAATCAGAACTTGGACACTGGCTAAAAAGTCAGAATTTAAATAAAGAAACACACCTGAAATACCAAACATCGCAATGGCCAAAAAAAGGGCGCAGTGAAATAAGTTACGAACTGTCAACGCCATAAGGGCAGCCGCCACTGTGATTCCAGCAATGATGTAAAAAATTGCATTTTCCATCATTACGCTCCCACAACGGCGGGTATCACCGTTTCTTTTTTTTGCTCTTCGGGTGCAATCGGTTGAGCCTGCCTAACCCACTTCATAGCGTGCTCGTCTTGTAATAAGCTTCCACGTTTGTAAACAGCATTTTCATATTCTTCGGATACAAAGGTCAAAGCATCAAAACCACAAGCTTCAACACAATAACCGCAAAAAATACAGGTTGAAAAGTCTAACTTAAATGTGGTCATTCTTCTCTTACCGTCAGCTTGACGCACACCTTCCAATTTAATACAGCTATTAGGACAAGCCTTCGCGCACATAAGGCAAGCAACGCAATTAAACTGATCTTTTTCACCATCATAAATAAGTTTGATCATACTGCGACTTCTGGCTGGCAAAGGTAAGCGTTCTTCAGGATATTGCTGTGTCGTTACAGCTTTAAAATTCAAAAAATATTTAGACGTAACCGACAAACCGACCAATAGATTCCATAATCCGGAAAAAATATCTTTAAAATATTTTAAAATTCCCATTACTGCGCTCCCTTTCCATAAAGCAAAAGCCAAACAGAAGCCGTTATTAAAATATTAAGTATCGAAAGAGGAATCAAAACCTTCCAACCAAAATCCATTAATTGATCAACTCTTAGACGAGGAAAGGTCCAACGAAAAGCCATTACCAAATAAATTACAGATACTAATTTGATGAGAAACCATATAAAACCTGGCAAATGCAGAAAACCCAAAAAAGCTACCGGGAGCCAGCCACCCAAAAAAAGTGTAACTGCTACCGCCGAGGAAACCACAACCGCGATATATTCTCCCAAAAAAAACATTGCGAACTTAACACCCGAATATTCAGTGTGAAAACCGCCGATGAGCTCGGACTCTGCTTCAGGAATATCAAAAGGTGCCCGATTAGCCTCAGCGGTTGCAGACGTTATAAAAATGATAAAAGCAACAATTTGAGGGAATATAAACCAATAGCCGGCCTGCTGTTGATACTCAACTATACCGCTCAAACTTAAAGTTCCTGTAATCATAATGATGGGAACAACCGAAAGAACCAATGGAACTTCATAACTAATAATTTGTGCTGCGGATCTAAACCCACCTAATAAAGCAAACTTGTTATTAGAGCTCCAGCCAGCGGTAAGAATGGCGATAACCGTAAATCCCGTGATGGCGATGATATATAAAATTCCAACATTTAAATCTTGAACAACCATACCTTTGTCAAACGGAATAACAACCATTCCCATAAAAGTTGCCACAAAGGCGACTATGGGTGCAATGAAATAAGGAATTTTATCCCGATTTACCGGTTTAACATCTTCTTTGGTCGTTAACTTAATGGCGTCTGCAACTGTTTGTAACAAACCAAAAGGTCCAACACGGTTGGGACCAATACGACTTTGCATATGAGCTGAAACTTTTCGTTCCATCCAAACCAAAAACATGACAAATACCGAAATAAATCCAAACATCACAATCGCAGTAATTACCGGATCAATAGCACCCGCTAATGCAGAAATTCCTACCTGAGCATAAGCCCAGTGCAAAAAGCCGGATACAATTTGGATGATGTTTTCGCCTGTAAACATAGTTTCTTAGTCCTTAGAAAAATTAACGATCCACTTCAGGTACGATCATATCCAAACTTCCCAAAACGGCCATGATGTCAGCAACTTTCCAACCCTTTGTTAGTTGATCCAAAACATATAAATTACTAAATGAGGCGCATCTAAATTTTGCTTTCCAGGGTTTTGCCGTTCCATCACCGACCAAATAAACACCCATCTCACCGCGAGAAGATTCGATCCTAGAATATATTTCACTGTTCAACGGCGCCTTAAGAACCGGTGGCATCTTGGCTTCAATGGGCCCCGGCTCTAATCGTTCCAAAGATTGACGAATGATCGAGACACTTTCACGCATCTCCCTCATCCGAACCTTATAACGACTCCAACAATCCCCTGCCGTTTCTATGCATTCGGCAAACTTGACTTGATCGTAATAAAGATAGGGTTGTTGCTTTCGAACATCGCAAGCAATTCCCGAGCCTCGTAAAGAAGGACCACAAACGCCAGCATTAATTCCCATTTCGGGAGATATAACACCGACACCCTTGGTTCTTTCTAAAAAAATAGGGTTATAAGTGAGCAAATCTTCATATTCGTCAATTTTCGGCTCAAAATAATCCAAGAAAGCAATACACTTGGAAACAAAATCAGGCAAAATATCAATCATGACTCCGCCAATGCGAATGTAATTGTAAGTCAATCTTTGTCCGCAGGTCATTTCGAATAAATCCAAAATACGTTCTCGTTCTCTCAAGCCATACAAGAAAGGTGTTAAGGCACCAATATCTCCGGCAAACGCTCCCATCCATAACAAATGACTGGCTAATCGCTGAAGCTCAATAAAAATCATCCGCAACCATTGTGCACGAGCAGGCGCTTCAATATTCATCAGTTTTTCTGTTGCTAAAGCAAAAGCATAATTAACACTCATTGCAGAAACGTAATCAATGCGATCGGTATAGGTTATGCACTGTGGATAAGTACGATTTTCACAAATTTTCTCTATCGAACGATGCAAATAACCCAAAACCGGCACCGTTTCCTTTACCGTCTCTCCATCTAATTTGACAATGAGACGCAAAACGCCATGCGTCGCAGGATGTTGAGGACCTAAATTGACAACATATTCATCCGTCCCAAATTGAGACTCGCCGCCAACCTTAACTTGGCTTAACAATAAATCCGTCATCGGCAAAGTCCTTTCTCAGCGGGAATTTCTTGTAGTCATCCGGCATCATAATTCGACGCAGATCGGAGTGACCTTCAAAAACAACTCCGTAAAGGTCAAATACCTCGCGCTCAAACCAATTGGCACTTTTCCAAATATTCTCCAACGTCGCCACTTTCGGATTACTCCGATCAGCAACAACTTTAATCGTTAACTGATGAAAATGTTTGTATGACCATAAATGGCTAACAACCGTAATTTTGTTCTCTTTGGGAAAATCTATCGCCGTTAAAGAAGACAAGTGATTAAAAAAATACTCCTTTTCTTCACAAAGTTTTTGACACAATGCAACGTAATGTTCCGGAGAAACAGTGACTATAGCTTCTTTTTGTGCCGAAATAATAACGGTTTGAATATCGTTTTTAAAATCCACTTCAATTTTGGACTTCAGTTCTTCATTTGTCATGTAAAGATATTCCTCGAAAATAAAACATTTTTAAATCAAGAAGCTTTAAACGTCCCGTCGACGACGAAAAATTGGCTCGTCATCAATCTTTTTTTGAATTGCCATTAATCCGTGGATTAATGATTCGGGCCGTGGAGGGCACCCAGGCACGTAAACATCCACCGGAACAAAGGAATCAATCCCCTTTACTACTGTATAAGAATCGTAATAATAAGGACCGCCAGCGATCGTACAGCTTCCCATAGCAATAACCCAGCTTGGTTTTGGCATCTGTTCATAAAGTTTTTTTAAAGCGTAGCCCATCTTTTCGGTAATGGTTCCAGCAGCGATCAGTAAGTCCGCTTGACGCGGAGAAGGTCGAAAAACTTCCGCTCCAAATCTCGCGATATCATATCGGCCAGCAGCAGTTGCCATCATTTCAATTGCACAGCAAGCCGTTCCAAATTGAAGAGGCCACAAAGAGTTTTTTCGAGCCCACTTGAAAATAAACTCAACTGCTTTTTCCAAAGTCCAAAGACCCGGAATGTTACTTTCGCTTTCCATCAACTCAATTTCTTTGTGCGACAAGCCTTTTAAACCTACTCCCATTTCAAGGCCTCCTTTTTCCATGCGTAAGCCAAACCAATTAACAAAATGAAGATAAAAACAACCATTTCTCCAAACCCAAAAAGTCCTAATTGTTTAAAGGAAACCGCCCAAGGGTAAAGAAAAACTGTTTCAATATCGAAAATCACAAAAAGAAGGGCGTAAAGATAAAAGCTAACATTAAACCGAAACCACGACGTACCATAAGTTTCTACGCCACATTCATAGGTATCTTCTAAAATTTCTTTTTTGTATTTGTAGCGAAGACCTAAAAGCCCGTTCGGGCTAAATACCCAACCCGTTATAAAAGCCATTAGAATAAAAAAAATGCCCGCTAAAAGGAAAACAAGTACATAGCCGTATTGTTCTAGCATAAATGGCTCTCTCCGAAAGGCGGTATAAAACAGCCACATCTATACACTTCCACAAAGGAAATTTCAAGGCATAACACACTGTTGAAGGAACTTTAAAAATCTCTATTGATTAAAAAATCAGCAAATTGCATAAACTCATTTTTATTGCCATTTAACGATTTCAAAGCCATCTTTGCATCGTCCGCATAATGCTTAGCTTTTTGAAGCGACCTGTTAATTGCATCGTATTTGTTTAATAAAAAATTCAAAAACTTTAAATCCGAATCCGTTTTAACTTTCCGAAGAATAATAGTTTTTAATTTTTTATTTTCAGCCTTTGTCGCCGATACTAGACAGTAAATAACCGGCAACGTTAATTTACCCTCGCGTAAATCACTCATCACTGGTTTGCCAACTTTAGTTTGTTTACCAACAAAATCCAAAGTGTCGTCAACAACCTGAAACGCCATACCAATATTCAAACCAAAATAATAAAGTTTTTTTACCGTTAACGCGTCCGCACCCGCCAACATAGCGCCCGTTTGACAACTAGCTGCAAACAAAACCGCCGTTTTCTCTTTAATTACTTCCAAATATTGCTCTTCATTTAAATCAACATTAAATCGATTAAACGTTTCAGATATCTCGCCATGACAGATAATATTAGTAGTGTCCGCCAAACTGCTTACTATGTTTTTAGGAAGATCTTTTGCCATTAAATAAAAAGAGGACGCAAACACATAATCGCCCATCAAGACAGAAATTTCATTTCCCCATTTAAAATTCAGTGTTTTCTGTTTGCGTCGAACTGCAGAATTATCAATAATATCATCATGAATCAATGTTGCTACATGAAGCATTTCTAAAGCGGCGCCTAAGCTAATCAAATCTTCAGATAATTTCCCACAATACTTAGCGGAGAGAATCGCCAATGCAGGCCTAACCCGCTTCCCCGTCGAGTGAGATAGATAATCAACCATCTGCTGTATAAAAACATTATCTGTTTTTAAGGCTTTGGATATTTTCTCTTCAACGCGTCCTAAATCTTTTTTAATCGGCTTTGTTAGATCTGTCAGTATCACTTTTTTCTCTAGTTTTAAATTTCAACATGTGATTCTATTCTCCAAAAAGTTCTTTCATTTCCAAAAACTTAATGAACTTTTCAAGATTTTCCAAACTAGTTACAACTATAGCGTCACCCGACATTCTAATCACGTGGGCATGAGCCAATTTATCAACAAACTCTTGCGTTTTTCCTAACTCCAACCCACACATTTTACTCAAAAATGAAACTGTAAAGTTAACATCCATTTCAATTCCGTTAGGGCCTTCGTGTCCATGCTTATGAACAATCAAAAGAATTGTATTCGCCACCAACCGTTTGTCATTTTTAATCATCAAATCAGCAATTTGTTGATTTGCGTCTCTAAGTCTTGACGATAAAATTTTTAATATTTTTTTGACGATTTTCGGATTAGTCTGGATATGCGCTTCGAAAAGTTCTTCGTCCAGTGCGATTAATCTTGAAGATTCTATTGCAATCGCATTGGCCGATCGAACATCTTTATCAATAATAGCCATCTCGCCAAAAGAATCGCCCGGACCCAAAACAGCCAAAGTTTTCTCTTCGCCACTTTTCAATTGTTTGGTAATCATTATTTTCCCGGACTGAATAATGTACATTTCCGCACCGACATCACCTTCACGAAAAACCACATCATTTGGGTTATACAAACGTCCGTACTTTTCAAAAACCTCTTGTTCACTACTCATAAAACACCTCTGTTTTTCAATAAAATCTTACAGATCAAAAAAACAGCTTCATAAATTCAATTGAAGTATAAAGAAATTTAAAAGGAAGGCAAGTTTTAGAAATACCAAGCCAAGGAAAAGTGATGATTTGAACCCAAAATCCCTTGGTCAGTCCAAGCATAATCAAAACTAAAATAAGTCTTAAACAAAGATACTTTGATCCCTGCACCCAAATAAAGCCCCGCTTCTCCACCAACTCCTAATTGATTTTGATCTATTGAACCTTGAAATTCGTACCCTAATCTGCCAACCAAGGTATTTTTGTACCAATACTCTCCGCCCAAACTGGTAGAAACAACATTATCATTTGGAAAATCAACATCCAAATCCATCGTGAAGTCGTCATCAAACATTTGGTATGCAGCCCCAATTTTAAATATCATCGGCAATGGATCCGATACTTGAACAAATGTAATCCCAGGCCCAAGGTTTTGAAGATCTAAAGCTAATTTTAAATGCGGAATAGGTGTTTTGTACATGAGGCCTAGATCAACCGCAAAAGTTGATGCAGATGTCGTGCCCAAAGTTTCAGTAATATATTTAGCTGTAATACCAATATCTAAAGAATAACTCAGGCGATAAGCCGCAGCGATATCTATGTCGTAATAGGTTTCACCAAAGGTTCCCCCTGTCGCAGCACCCGAAGAATTAATGATATTTTCTAATCCCGATCCTAATAGTTTCAAACCAAAACCCATCGTCAAATCGTTCCCCAACCTAAAAGCACCATTAAGATAGTTATAAGTCACTGTATTTATAAATACGTCATATTCAGCCAAAAGCTCTGAACCTTGCATTTGATTAAGACCGGCTGGATTCCAGTAAACCGCACTCGAATCGTCTGCCACAGCAGTAAATGCCTGACCCATTGCTATCGCTCTAGGATTGACGGGTATCTCCAGTGCAACGGCACCTGTTGTTCCAGGACCATTCACCGTTGTGGTAGTATTTTGAGCAAAGGAAAAAGTCGTAGAAAGTACAAATAAAAGAGAAACTGCAAACGTTCTTAGTAATGTTTTAGAAATACCGTTTTTCAAAAAAACCCCCAATTCTCCATCGATTTAAGTATATCTTTGACTGAAAAAACCGTCAATCTACATTCACCAAATAACGATTTACCCGTTTTTCATCTTTCAATAATTTTTCTGACAAAAACTGCCCAGTATATGACTTTTTCAGTTCTATGATTTCGCCAACTGACCCGGTACCTAAAACTTGTCCCCCTGCTTCTCCGCCTTCAGGCCCCAAATCAATTATGTAATCCGCAGTTTTTATGACATCCAGATTATGTTCAATAACAACTACAGTATTGCCAGCCTTAACCAATCGTTTCAAAACCAAAATTAAATGATGAACATCCGCAAAATGAAGGCCTGTGGTTGGTTCATCCATAATATAAATTGTCTTACCAGTACTGCGTTTTCCAAGTTCGGTCGATAGCTTCACACGCTGAGCTTCCCCTCCCGATAAGGTCGTCGCAGGTTGTCCGAGTTTAATATAACCCAAGCCAACATCATGTAATGTCTCCAATACCTTTTTAATCTTTGGAATTGCTGCAAAAAAAGAAATTCCTTCTTCGATACTTAAATCTAAAACCTCAGATATATTTTTATCTTTATATTTTATTTCCAATGTTTCTCGATTGTATCTTTTACCTTTACAAACTTCGCAAGGAACATAAACGTCCGGTAAAAAATGCATTTCAATTTTTATAACACCATCACCTTCACATGCCTCACAACGCCCGCCTTTAACATTAAAACTAAAACGCCCCTCTTTGTATCCTCGAGCCTTTGATTCCGGTAATTGAGAAAAAAGATCACGAACAATCGTAAAAACACCCGTATATGTTGCGGGATTGGATCTAGGTGTTCGTCCAATTGGTGATTGGTCTATTTCAATAACTTTATCTATATGTTCAATACCTTCCAACAATTCAAAATCAGAAGGTTTTGTCCGCAAACGATAGAGTCCATGGATTAAAGCCGGATAAAGAGTTTCCATTACTAGAGTACTTTTACCGGATCCCGAAACACCCGTAACAGCCACTAAACATTCCAGTGGAAACTTAACTGTTAAATTTTTTAAATTATTCTTGGTGGCACCCTTTAGTAACAGTGCTTTATTAAAATCATTATCAGAAGTTAAAAGCGCTGGTATTGAAAGTTTCCCGGAAAGATATTGTCCAGTCAAAGAACGTTTAGTCGAAACAATCAGGTCAAGACTACCCGCAGCAACCACTTCCCCTCCCTGAATTCCCGCACCGACGCCCATGTCCACAACGAAATCTGCCGCCTCAATCGTATCTTCGTCATGCTCAACCACAATAACTGTATTTCCGATATCCCTTAAATGGTTTAACGTATTTAACAATTTAACGTTGTCTTTTTGGTGTAAACCTATTGAAGGTTCGTCAAGAATATACAAAACGCCCACCAAAGCGCTCCCGATTTGAGTCGCAAGATGAATTCTTTGAGCTTCTCCGCCGGATAAAGTAGAAGTCGTTCTGTCCAAAGTTAAATAATCCAGTCCAACGTTTTCTAAAAAAAGAAGTCTACTTTTGATCTCTTTCAGAATTTGATTTCCAATAGCAAGAGATCTTGAGTTCAATTTTAAATCCCCAAAAAATTTTAAAGAGCCTTTTACTGATAGCTTAGTCACGTCAACAATGTTTCTACCATTAATCGTAATTGCCAAACTTTCAGGCTTTAAACGACTACCCTTACAATCACGACAAGCTTTGCTAACTAAGTATTTCTCTATATCCTCACGGATATATTCAGAATCAGTTTCGTGATATCTTCTTTCGAGATTTTTAATGACACCTTCAAACGGGCCCCAAAATTTTTGTTGATAACTGCCTTTTTTAATTTTAAATTCTATTTCTTCATC
>PLFD01000007.1 GCA_003136635.1 candidate division FCPU426 bacterium
CCGGGCGATCTGGCCGTCAGCCGGAGTCAGGGTGTGACCGACCCGGACAAATACACCCTGATCATTGACGGCGATAAAAAGATCATCGTGAATATCGCGACCACCACTACCAATCTCATCATCAATTACAAAAGCGCTGATCCTTTAAACATAGATGGGTCTGGACAGCTGAATCATTTTTGGGAGGATGTTTTATACATTCACACCGACGAGATAGAGGTCGAGGGTAATAACCCTTATCAGTTTTACCAATTAAGTTTGGTGGTGAGTGGAGCGAAACACGCCATGACCATTCAATGCGCCAGCGCGGACGACTTGAAGCATCTGGTTTCTGCCTTGCAATATTTTGTCCGCTCTTCTCGCCTGGGCCACGACACCGCCTTGGCCGGAATGCCCTACCCCAACCAGGGTTTGGTTTTGAATAATAATGGTGTGGTGGATAAGCTTTGGGCCGACAGCCTCATGGATAAAGCGGCGGTGTCTTTAGGCGATCACTTTTGGAGTATTGGAAAAGTTGCTTTTCAAAGACAAAGCCGGACTGATTTGGAAGCGGGCCTAAAGACCTTGCCGGTCACTGTCTTCGTCGCTTCCGCATCGGAATGGGATAGAGCCATGAAGGCCCGAACCAATGTGGCCAATAGCTTTAGACCGAGATTGAGAAAAATTACTTTGGAGGTTGGAAAATGAAAAAATTATTCTTTTTAATTTTGACCCTATTCCCATCGGCCCTGCCGTCTCACGCTTACAGCCAGGTCAATGTCCGGGATATTTACCAGCGCAACCAGTTCTTGATTTATCTTTCAGATGAAAAATACGACCCCCATCGAACATATGACCTGAATTTGATAAAGCTGGGGGACAACCCTTTTATAACGCAGGACGATATGACCGCTTATTACTGGGGCTTAAATTTAATTCAGTTAACGCCGCAGGCCTTCGACAAAGTTCTTCATACCGATCCGGGGTTTATCTTTGTGGCTTGCATCGGGAAAAAACGTCTTTTTTGGGGCACCTTCTGCGAAGGCCATTTTTATAACGGCATGGTAGCGACTCATCCCGGAACGACCGGCAACATTGCCCTTTTCAAACCCACTAAAGAATCCATGAAATGGTTCAAAGCCCAATACGGCAAAGAGCGGGGCGAAAACCTGATTCAACTCGCCTCGGACGTAAAAGAGGATGAACCGGACCCCCTGGCGGACAAACGAATTGGGAAAGCGATGGTCGACGCGGATAAATTATTCTCGGTCGGCAAGCCTTTGGACCCGAATGATTTAAACCGCTAATACTACCGGCATTTCAGGCCACGCCAGGTCAATAGCTTTAGACCCCGACTGAGGTAAGTAACCCTGTCAGAGCCTTAGATTTTGGTGCGATTGAAAATGAAGGCTACAATGAACGTGTTCGAGTCCAATGCGGGGAGAGATTAAAATAAATGAATAAAACGATTAATCGCCAGAACCCAACGAAATCTTTTGCACGCAATGCAGCTGCGCTTGTTTTTGTTGGTGTCGGTATGATGGCTTTCTTTTTTGGCCAATATTTGGAATCCGTTCTTGGGCCATCATTAGGTGTTGAACGTACCCTTACTATTGGTGGAATTGTATGGTTAATTTTGGTGATTGTTGTAGGTATTCCTTTAGCGTTTCTAACATACAAAATCGTGGGTTATTTGGAAAAAAAGTACCCAATAAAAAAAGAATCAAAAGGCAATTGGATTTGTCCAAAATGTTCAAAATCCAATTTAAATACCTCTTTTAAATGTTCAAAATGTGGTTATACAGTTGTTTGAAAAAAGTTGATCAAACCGAAGGAAGCTTTACGCCCGTATTATCTCGAATTTGATGGTTCGCAAATCGTAAGAAATGGGGAGGCGAAAAAAATGGGAAAATTAGTATTTGGTAAATATTTACTCACTTTCTTATTTGCAGGTTTATTTTTGCCTATATCAATCGGCGCTCAAACAACGGAAACCCCAAGTATTACAACTACCCCTGTTTTTGAAATGGAAACTATAAACCTACCAAAGGCGACGGTGAATAGTAATGACCAAGTACTGTATGTATCACCTCCCGCCCATATAAAACCTGAAGTTAAATTTTTTTCTCCATTTCGTAGTGAGGTAGATGTGTATATCATTCGTACTCTCGATGTATGGCGAATATTTTACGAACTGCCAAAATTCCCAGATTCGCAAATAGATTACAATTCATTCAAAGCTCCAGCCCCTCCTGTGGATTTTCAGTCGATGATGATCATCGTATGCGTATACCAACATTGTTTTGATCAAATGTCATTTAAGAATTTTTCAATGAATTCGACCGGACCCACCCTTACCCTTGAGGATTATCAAGTGCCACATGTTTGTTTTAGCATTACAGATCCACCATCAATGACTGCCATTGCCGTTCCTACGACAAAATTGCCAATATCCACGTGGAATTTAATAGTGCGAAAAGATGGAGTTAACAATTAGATTTTTTAGGATACTTTACGTTGGGGAGGGTAAATGAAAAGAACTATGTTTTTTTTAGCCTATGCTTTTTCTATAACTATCTTTGCCTTCGCAAACAGTTCAACAACACTACCTATCACCCAGTCGCATACCATAGACGATGTTGGCGAAAACTGGGGTCAGGTTTGTTCGGATCAACAAATTTATGATCTTTGTGACAAGTTTTTGATAAAGCAATTCGGTGAAAAATGGGCGAAGCACTACACACTATATCGCGACCCTAAGGGCCTTCAACGAACTAGTCTGATTCATTCCAAACACCAATTTGATTTTGATGTTTCATTTGGTTTTTCTGGACCCGCCAATCTCCAGCCAATAAATTCAGAGCGCACCGATATTAACGGCAGAGTAATTACAGGAATTGAACCGGAACTTACGTTTTTTATAGATGATGTTTCGTCGGATGGATGCGGACAGTTAAAATTATGGTTAGGTTCATTTTTTATAGCGCCCTATGACGCTTCTAAATTAATAACGGCAAAAGACGCCGAAAGAATCGCAAAACAAAAAGGTTACGATGTCCACTTTAGTAATTTGAGATTAATTCCCATGGAACAGATGCTAGGAAGGGTGTTTTTAATGGTTCCGGCCTATGCGGGAAATTGCGGTGCCGATTTTATTGAAGTGAATGCTTTGGATGGAACTTTGAGACGCGAAATGAGACCCGTACCCCTTTAAGTTTTATGTCGTGAAATCTCGAATTTAATGGTTCGCAAATCCCAAAAATAATAAAAATTTAAACCGCTTGCCAATGTTTTATATCATTGGCCATTGGCACCCTGCAATTCGCAAGCGAATGACGCTGGGTAGTACCGCCCCCTTTATGAAGTCTTAAAAAGAGGAACGGCACACAGCCAAACCGCGACACTCGCCTGGCGGGCCCGCGTCAGGCGAGCACCACCGGCATTTCGGCCCATCTAGTCGTGTAGCGGGGGGACTTGTGCTGAAAACGGGTGCCCCCATGATGGCTGAAACCTTCCCCCGCCAGACGAATAGTTTTAGACCCCGGCTGGGGAAAGTAACATTAAATCTTCAACCACCAAGACACCAAGAACATCTCTTTTAATTTTAAAAAGCGATATGCCTTTTGAACTTGAAGTCGCAATTTGCGACTTCAAGAAGTTAAAATACGAACCGGTCGCAATTTGCGACCGGTTAAATTCAAAGTAAGGATAATCTATGAGCGAATTAATCCCCAACATCTCGGTCGAGCGAAAGATATTAATCATTCGTGGTTTCAAAGTGATGCTCTCCAGCGACTTGGCCGTACTTTATGGTGTTAAAACAAAAGAATTAAACAAGGCTGTTCAACGCAATCTAGAACGATTTCCCGATGATTTCATGTTTCAGTTAACCACCCAAGAAAATGAATTTCTAAGGTTCCAAATTGGAACCTTAGAAAAGGGTCGAGGCAAATACTCCAAATATCTTCCTTATGCATTCACCGAACAGGGTGTATCTATGTTGTCCACAGTGCTTAACAGCAAAAGAGCCATATTGGTCAATATTGAGATAATTCGGGCCTTCGTGCGTCTACGTCAGGTTTTGGCCACCCACAAAGATTTGGCCCAAAAACTCGAAGCCCTGGAAAAACGAGTCGGGGCCCAAGATGCCAAAATCCAAGCGGTGTTCGACGCCATTCGGGAACTCATGAAAGCCCCTGAAAAGCCCAAAAGAAAAATCGGCTTTCTGGAAGAACCCAAAGCCATTTATAGGACCAAATAAATTTCTTAGGAGAATTCAAAATGGCAAAAAACGACATCAAACGCTATTTGGACAACTGGCAGGGCGAAGTAGACGGGGCCGCGCAATACCGCGCCCTGGCCAAAGCCGAAAAGAATCCACAGTTGTCGCAGGTTTACACCAACCTGGCCCGCGTTTATGGAGTCCCGACAAAACGATTAAACGAACAGGTTCGGCGTAACAAAGACCGATTTCCATCCGATTTCGTGTTTCAACTAAATCAAACCGAAACCACTCTGTTGATGCGGTCGCAAATTGCGACCGCATCCAAGCGAAACATAAGGCACCGTCCCTTCGTTTTCACCGCACACGGAGCCATCATGGCGGCCAACTTTTTTGAACAGCAAAACAAAAAAGCTTTGGAAGACGGTTTACAGTCTTTGCCGGTTACTATATTTGCGGCTTCCCCCGCCGAATGGCAAAAAGCCTCTGAAACCAGAAACGCGAACAACTACAAGTCCTTCAACCCTCGGCTCAGAAAAGTTATTTTGCCTTCGCCTTGATGCCAACGTCCATCACTTAGGGCCGTTGGCACTACCAAACCGTGTTGCTCAGCTTGTGGCTTCGCAACAGGTGAATTGAGGAAAGTAACCCTTTCGGCGCTTTAACTTTTGGGTAAGGTGATTTGGAAAGCTACAATGGACGGGTTCGAGTGCAGGTCTGGAAGTCGAAAACCGGGTTGAAAACCAACTCAAATTGAGATCGAATTGAAAGAAAGTTTAGGTCGTATGCATCCATATGAAAATAGAAAGTTATTTATTTTTATAGTGTTCGGCCTAATTTTCTGTGCTTATAAAGTTAATGGTCAATCTAGTCCAAATCCCACTCCAACAAATTTTATTCCTCGATTAGCGAATTATCCAACTCCGGATTGGAGTCACAGGAAAAGGGGACTTGATTACGAACCAATTAAGGTTTTGGTGATTTTAAAAAATGGTATTTCTTTAACAGAGCAAAAACGAGTTGAAAAAGAAATGTCTTTGTTTGGGGAAGTTCGAAACCCAAGTAAATTTCTTAAAATTAAGAAATCCAGTAAACCTCGTAAACATCCTAGGCACGGTTTAGATTTGTATGTAATCAAAATAACCAATGGGATGTCTGAAAAAGAAGTAATAGAAACTTTGACAGCCGATCCTGCGGTAGAGGCGGCTGATGTAAATAGTATTTATCACGTTAAATGACTTGGTAATTAACGGTTCGCAAATCCCAAAAATAATAAAAACTTAAACAGCCAACACCACCGGCATTTCGGCCCATCTAGTCGTGTAACTGGGCGACTTGTGCTGAAACTGCGTATTCCAGGAATGCCCAAAATTTTACTTTCGTTTTCTCCAGTAACCTGGACGGCGCGAAAGATGCATGATGGACAAAATGAAAATAGTATCGGAATCATTTTTGTAAATGATGGCATAGGGAAAATAATGCAAAAGATACCGCCGGATCTGTTTATAAACCAAAGGCGGCCAGGCATCAGGCCGGTCTTGGATGCGGGTTAATCCTTTTTCGACTTCAAATAAAAACCGAAATCCAAGGCCTTTGCTTTTCGTCTCATAGTATTTAGCCGAGTATTCGAGTTCCCGCTCGGCTTCAGGGTTGAAGATGATATTTTTCATTTGAGGTTGGCGCGAATATCCTTAAAAACTTTCAACGCGGGCTTTCCCTTGACCTTACCCGAAGCCATCGCTTCATAACGCTTTAAAGACTCTCTGGCCCACACTTTTTCATTTTTCGTAGGGGCGCCTTCCTCAAGGCTGTAAATTAATTTTTCGGCCAATTGGGCGCGGGACTTGGCCGGAAGTTTTAAGGCTTCTGAGGCAATATCACTCTTTATTTTCGCCATGTTGAATTCCCCGATTAAAAGATTTTTTACATTTTAACCCGAATTGGGGTGAGCCGCATTATACCTTTTGGATGGGTTGAAAATTTACCGGGATAGGGCGATATCAAATGCCCCTTATTCTTATAATATCCGCATATTCCAAAACGAAGTTTCGGGAGAAATTTTAAATGGCAAAAAACGACATCAAACGCTATTTGGACAACTGGCAGGGCGAAGTAGACGGGGCCGCGCAATATCGCGCCCTGGCCAAAGCCGAAAAGAATCCACAGTTGTCGCAGGTTTATACCAACTTGGCGCTGATGGAAGAAAAACACCGCGGTTTTTGGGAAGACCACCTCAAACGGGAAGGTGTTCCCGTTCGCAAGCCCGTGCCAAGCTGGCGTACTCGAATCCTCATTTGGGTAACTGAAAAATTCGGTCCCGAAATGGTTTTAAGCACCATCGCGGACTATGAGCGGGTCGATAAAAACATGTACGTGGAGCAAAAAGAAACTGATGGCACAACCATGACCGCCGATGAGCATTTGCATGACCGGCTACTGGATGAAATTCTCACCGTGGATAAAAAAGGCGCTTCGGGAAGTTATCTGGCTGAAATCGAGGGGCGTCACAAAGGCGTGGGCGGCAACACCCTGAGAGCCGCCGTGCTGGGCGCTAACGACGGTCTCTGTTCCAACTTAAGCCTGGTGATGGGTGTAGCGGGTGCCACGTTCAATAATCACACTCTTCTTTTAACTGGTTTGGCGGGACTGTTAGCCGGAGCATTCTCTATGGCCTTGGGCGAGTGGCTTTCCGTTACCAGTTCCAGAGAATTAGCCGAAAGAGAAATTCGTACCGAATCCGAGGAATTCGACATGAATCCCCAGGCTGAGCGGGAAGAATTGCAGCTTATTTATGAATCCAAGGGAATTAAACCGGCGGACGCGCAGGCCCTGGCTAAACACATGACCGAAAATAAAGCCCGTGCCATGGACGCCTTGACTCGCGAGGAACTGGGCATTGACCCGGATGAAAAAGGCGGTTCGCCTACGGTGGCAGCCATTTCTTCTTTCGCCCTCTTTTCTTTTGGCGCCATTATTCCTGTATTTCCCTTTTTCTTTTCGAGCGGCTCCCACGCTGTTATTACCAGCGCCCTGTTGAGCGCGTTGGCCCTTTTTATATTCGGCGCGGCTGGAACCATTTTTACAGGCAAGCCGGTTTGGTTTGCCGGTACCCGGCAGTTACTACTAGGTCTGTTAGCCGCCTGCATCACTTTTGGGTTGGGACATCTTTTGGGTGTGAGCCTTTCCTAACTTAGAATTAAAAGGCTTTTTC
>PLFD01000010.1 GCA_003136635.1 candidate division FCPU426 bacterium
TCCTCAACCGACGGCGTCGGCACAAAAACCCAGATCGGCGTGGCGCTCAAAAAATATAAAGGGTTGGGTCAAGATATAGTAGGCCATTCCATTAATGACATTTTAGTTCAGGGTGCCAAACCGCTTTTCTTTTTGGATTATNNGGCGGCGAGACGGCCGAAATGCCTTCGGTTTACAAAGAAGGGGATTACGATATCGCCGGAACCATAGTGGGTGTTGTTGAAAAAGAAAAAATTATCCGGGGGCAAAATGTGAAGCCCGGAGACGTTTGTATCGGGTTGCCGTCAGTTTCTCTCCATACCAACGGTTATTCTTTGGCCCGCAAATTGGTTGAAGTTTCTGGATTGAAATACACTGACACGCTTCCCGAACTCAACGGCGTGACCATCGGCGACGCGTTTTTGATTCCGCATAAAAGTTATTATTCTGAAATTTACCCTATTTTGGATAAGGTTCAAGTCAATGCGATGGCCCATATTACGGGCGGGGGATTGATTGATAATCCGCCTCGGGTTCTTCCCGACGGCTGCCGTATCCGGTTTAAACGGGGGTCTTGGAAGGTTCTGCCGATCATTCAATGGATGGTCAAAACAGCCAATCTTACCGAGTTTGAAGCGCACCGTTCCTTGAATATGGGAATCGGAATGGTTTTAATTGTAAGCAAAGAAAACACGGAAAAAGCTTTGTCTGAACTAAAACAAAATGGGGCTGAGCCTTTGATCATTGGTGAAGTGGTTGCCGGTCAAAAGGGCGTTGAGTTCGCTTAAAATTTTTCTCACAAAACTTAGCCGATAACTTCACCTTACCCACTTCTTCATCGGCCTTACGGAAAGGCCTGTCTGTGATTAAAATCGCTGTTTTTGCCTCCGGGGGAGGCAGCAACCTCCAAGCCCTTCTCGATGCTCATGAAAATGGTCTTTTTAAGGGTAAAATCGGCCTGGTTTTTTCCAATGTGCCTGATTGCGGAGCTTTGGAACGGTCCGAGAAGCACCGTATTGAATCCGTCGCTATTGCCAGCAAAGGTTACCCTGGAACCCGCGAGGCATACGACCAAGAAGTTTTAGAGCTTTGCCAAGCCAAAAAAATTGACCTTATCTGTCTGGCAGGCTACATGCGGATTCTTACTCCCGTCATTATTCGTCCTTATATTTACAAAATGATGAACATTCACCCGGCGTTACTGCCAAAGTTCGGCGGTGAGGGCATGTATGGTCACTTTGTTCATGAGGCTGTGGTGAAAGCCAAAGAAAAAGAATCCGGGGCTACGGTTCATTTTGTGACCGAAGGTGTGGACGCGGGACCCATTATTCTGCAAGGCAACGTAAAAGTACTGCCGAGTGACACGCCCCAAACCTTGGCCGAACGGGTTTTGAGAGTGGAACATCAAATTTATCCTGAAGCGGTCCGCTTGTTTTGCGACAAAAAAATTAAAGTTTCAGATGACCGAGTAAAAATATTATTTTGAGGAGAAATCATGGCCGACGATAAAGTGAAAATCCAAAGNNACCGGCGGCACGGCCAAGGCGCTGCGCGAACAGGGCATCGCCGTCAGCGATTTGAGCGCCCATACCGGTTTTCCCGAAATGCTGGATGGCCGTGTAAAAACACTGCACCCGGTAGTTCACGGAGGGCTATTGTCGTTGCGGGATAACCCGGAGCATATGGCCACTATCGCCAAACACAACATCAAGCCCATCGATATTGTGGTGGTAAATCTTTATCCCTTCGAAGCCACCATCGCTAAGCCCGGAGTCGAATTACACGATGTCATTGAAAACATTGATATCGGTGGGCCTTCCATGATCCGTTCGGCTTCCAAAAACTATCGTAGTGTCGCGGTAGTGGTTTCTCCATCACGCTATGCGGATGTTATCAAAGAACTCAAAGAAAATAACGGAGCGACAACTTTTAAATTGCGTCAGGAATTAGCTATCGAAGCTTTTGGTCATACCGCTCGTTATGACGCGACCATTCATGAATATCTTCATCACCGTCTTTCCGAAAGCAAATGGCCGAATATCTTTACGTTGTCCGGCACAAAACTTCAAGAAATGCGCTATGGAGAAAATCCCCATCAGGCCGCCGCTTTTTACAAAGATAAGAACAACAATTTACCGACGATCGCTAACGGCAAGCAATTGCAGGGCAAAGAGCTTTCTTATAACAATATCATGGACGCGGACGCGGCCTTGGCCTTGGTGAAAGAATTCAACAAACCGGCTGTGGCCATTATTAAGCACACCAACGCTTGTGGCACGGCTATTGGTAAAGACGCGGCGGATGCCTTTGTGAAAGCTTTTGAAGCTGACCCGTTATCGGCATTTGGGGGAATCGTAGCGGTTAATCGACCGGTTGATGAAGCGACAACGAAGACTATTTTAGAAAAGTTGAGTTTTTTTGAAATCATCCTGGCCCCTTCGTACGACGCGGGCGCGCTCAAGTTATTTGAGGCCCGTAAAAATTTAAGAGTCATGACTGTGGAAGGTTTAGGGTCCCCCTTGGGAGATGTGCCGGGTTATCATTTGCGCCGGGTGGAGGGTGGTTTCTTGGTCCAGGAATTTGACCAGGCCGCCGAGGACAAATCACTTCATAAAATTGTAACGTCTAAACAACCTGACCCCAAGTTGACAGAGGACATGGATTTCGGTTGGCGTTTGGTTAAGCATATTAAGTCGAACGCTATTGTGCTGGTAAAAGACGGCGTTTCTATCGGGGTTGGCGCGGGCCAAATGAACCGTGTGGGCTCTTTGGAGATCGCGATAAAGCAGGCCGGAGATAAAGCAAAAGGAAGTGTAATGGCTTCGGATGCTTTGCTTCCGTTCCGCGACTCGGTCGATGCCTGCGCGAAAGCTGGGATCGCGGCGATCATTCAAACCGGCGGAAGTGTAAGAGATCAGGAAGTCATTGACGCGGCAAATCAAAATGGCATTCCGATGATATTTACTGGTTATCGTCACTTTAAACATTGAGTCGTTGAGGAGATGGAAATGGATATTTTGGTAGTTGGTTCGGGAGGCAGGGAACACGCGATATGCTGGGCCTTGGCCAAATCCCGTCATAAACCAAAACTCTTTTGCGCTCCCGGTAACGCTGGTATCGCCTCTATTGCCGAATTGGTCGATATCATGTCGGACGATATTTCGGGTTTGGTCCATTGGGCTAAAACCTACAATCCCGGCTTGGTCATTATTGGTCCCGAAACGCCTCTGGCATTGGGTTTGGCGGACGAACTTTTAAAAGAAGGATTTTTGGTTTTTGGTCCCACCAAAGACGGGGCTCAAATGGAAGCGAGCAAAGATTTTACTAAACAGCTTCTTCTTAGCAGTCTGGTTCCAACGGCCCGTTCTGTAACTTTTACGGACTCCTTTAAAGCGCAGGATTATCTTAAAAAACAAAAAGCTCCGATTGTAGTGAAGGCTGATGGTTTGGCTGCGGGCAAAGGTGTTACGGTTTGTGAAACCCTCGCTCAAGCTCAATTAGCAGTTGAAGAAGCGATGGATAAAAAAGTTTTTGGAGAAGCAGGAGCTAAAGTAGTTATTGAAGAGTTTTTGGAAGGTGAAGAGGCCTCTATTCTAGCTTTTGTGGACGGCGAAACCATCATCCCTATGGTAAGCGCGCAAGACCATAAAAGGGTCTTTGATGGAGATAAAGGGCCCAATACGGGCGGCATGGGCGCCTATTCGCCAGCGCCTGTTGTAACACCCGAAATGAATAAGCAAATATTGGAAAAAATTCTCAAACCCACGGTTAAAGCGCTGCGAAACAGGGGCATTATTTATAAAGGCGTTCTTTATGCTGGACTGATGATTACGGCTGAAGGGCCGAAGGTGATTGAATATAACTGCCGCTTTGGCGACCCGGAAACCCAGGTGGTATTGCCCCGCTTGAAAACAGATTTTGTGGAAGTTTGTTTGGCCGTGGCTAAAGGCGACCTAAAAAAGATTAAAATCGAATGGGATGATAGACCGACCGCCTGTGTGGTAATGGCGGCGCATGGGTATCCCGGATCTTATCCCAAAGGAAAGGTGATTGAGGGACTGGAAACGGCCGCTCAATATCCCGATACCTTTGTCTTTCACGCCGGCACCACAACGGAAAATGGTAAAATTGTCAGTAATGGCGGTCGGGTTCTTTGTGTGACGGGTATGGGTGATACCATTGAAAAAGCAATTGAAACGGCTTATCAAGGTATTCGTGCTATTAGCATGGAAGGTGCTCATTACCGCAAAGATATAGGCTGGCGGGCTCTGAATCGTAAAAATACTCTTTAGTGCTGAAAAAAAGCCAATTCTTTGGCAAAATCGTGTCGTTAGATACGTTAGAGGTTTTGAATTTAATAGAAATGGATCCAATCGTGAACGAGAAAACCAACATAAAGGCTTTGTCCTATACTCACGAGAATCTTTTGGAAGTGGCTAAAGTCATAAAAGACGGCGGCTTAGCCGTATTTCCAACAGATACGGTTTACGATATTGGCTGCTCGGTTAAGCAGCCGGAAGCCCTCAAACGAATCTTTAAAATTAAAGACCGTCCCTTAAATCAATCCCTTTCGATTCTTATTTCTCGTCCGGAAGTGGCGTTGGAAATCGCTGATTTCAAAGAAAAAGACTTGGATATTCTTAAAAAAATTTGGCCTGGTCCTTGGACCCTCATTACCAGAGCCCGTGTGCACATGGCCCAGGGAGGCGTTGGGCCGGATGGTACGGTGGCGCTTCGGTGCCCTGATCACGGGATTGCCTTAGAACTGCTTCGTAACGTCGGGGATACTCTGGCGGTCTCCAGCGCCAACCTTTCTGGCGGCAATAGCCCTGTTCGTTTTGATGAAGTTGCTTCTGAAATCCTGGAACAAGTGGATGCCGCCATTGACGCCGGCAATTGTCCTCTCGGCGGTGAAACCGCTGTGGTCAAATTTGACCGCAAACAATTCAGCATCGTTCGTACCGGTTGTGTTTCCCAAGAAGAGGTCGCCCGGGTGGAACGGCTCGTGGCTCAATTGGTTCAGAGCTGACGGGTCTGAGGGCTAATTAATGCCTCAAAAAATTCTCTTTGTTTGCACAGGCAATATCTGCCGAAGCCCGATGGCGGAAGGGCTGCTCAAAAAAATGGCCGCAGACAACCAATGGTCTTTGGAAGCCCAATCGGCCGGCTTAGCCGCTTTTAACGGGGTTCCCGCGACGCAAGAAGCGATTGAAGCCTGCAATGAAAAGGGAATCGATATTTCAACCCACCAAAGCCAGCCTCTCAGCAAAACACTGGTTCTTGAAAGTACCTTGATCTTAACGATGACGGATAAACACAAAGAATCCATTCTTCGAAAAATGCCTCAATTGGCGGATAAGGTCAGTCTTTTATCGGATTTTGCGGGGAAGGGTATTGAGGATGTTGAAGACCCTGTGGGACAATCCGTTGAAGTTTACCGAAAAATTTTGACCCAAATTGAAGGATACTTGCTGCAAGCGAAAGACAAGCTTCATTCATAAAACAACCGAGAGGAAAGTATGAAAATCGTCATTGGTTCCGATCATGCTGGTTTTGAGCTTAAAGAGACTTTGATCCAACATTTTAAGCAGTCGGGACATACGGTGGATGATGTGGGAGCCTATAACGCCGAGGCCAGCGATTATCCCGTTTTTGGGGTGAAAGTGGCGTCCGCTGTGTCGAATCACAAGGCGGATAGGGGCATTGTGATTTGCGGTAACGGCATCGGAATGTCGATTGTCGCCAACAAATTTCCAGGCGTTCGCGCCGCTTTGGCTTTTACGGAAAAGATGGCCAAAGAGACAAGAGAACATAACGATTCCAATGTTCTTTCTTTAGCGGGCCGTGATCTTCCGGCGGATCTCAATTTAAAAATAGCCGATGTTTGGATCACGACGCCTTTCAGCAATTTAGAGCGTCACACGCGCAGAGTCGCTGAAATCACGAAACTTGAGCAGGATTTATCAAAGCGGCATGAGGTTTAAATGAAAAAAGTCATTCTTTTGGGGTTCTTACTGGGCTGTGTTTTGGGGATGAGTGGTTGCGCTTTAACTCAGGATCAAAAAGACGAACTCGCTAAAACACTAAAACAAGAAGTGGATAGTTTTATTGATAACACGGTTCAATCCCATTGGGACAATGTTTACGCCATGACCACCGGTAGTTTTGGAAGCTCGGTAAAACTCAAAGAAAACCTTCAGAAGAGCCTGCCGGATGGCAGTACTTTAACCGGCGGCGATATCGCGTCGATGGCCTGGGAAGACGATAAAACGGCCAAAGTGAAAATCAATTGGGCTTTTCGGCAGGGAAATGTAACGGGGTTTTCGAGCGAGACGTTTGTTTGGATTTTAAAGGGCGACACCTGGCAGTATCTTGGCAGGGCCCTCCGCTAATCTTAATAATCGAAAAATAAAAAGCTGACAGTCTCAGGCGAGACTGTCGGCTTTTTTGTGAGGCTAAACTTAAGCGGTCTTAGCGACCTTGCGGACTGCTGAGCGTTTTTGAACTTTTCCCGAGCGCAAGCAGCGGGTGCAAACCAAAACACGCTGGGGTTTGCCGTTCACGATCGCGCGGATGGATTGAAGATTCACCATTTGACGGCGCAAATGAATACCGGTGACGTTTAAACCGATACCGCCTGTATTTTTGGGTTTACCGCGGCGGGTAATCTTGCGGGCCTTAATCGGGCCTCTTGCACAAATGTCACAAACTTGAGCCATGAAAATACTCCTCTTTTTTTGAAACTGGACGCGCATTATAAGCAATTAATTTAACGATAAACAAGCTTTTTCACCCCCTAAATGGCCTCTTTTAAAGGTTTTGAATGCTATGATGCGCCTGTTGACCCATTCTTTCTCAGGCGGCCCTCTCAAATGCTCTCCGTTCGGGAACAAATTGAAGCTTGGTTAAAGCCCCTTCAGCTAGAAGAAAAACAGGAATTTCTTAACCGGTCAGTGGTCGGCGGCCTGGACCGGTTCATCGCCAAGGGCTGCGACTGGATCATCGGTGAGTTAGACAAGACCAGTTCTTCCAAAAACCTTCAAGCGTCTCTCAAGCAGGTCAAAAAAGAATTCAGCCAATACATGACTCTTACACCCGCAGAACGTCGGGATTTGGTAAAGAAAACCCAAGAGCAGATTAAAACTTTGGTGGCAGACTTACCGCTGAAGTCCAAGCCCGTTAGTCGTAAAAACCTATCCCAATTATCGGATTTGATTGTCAAGTTAGTACCGCCCGACAAGTTGCGGGCCTTCCAACTGACCAAGTTAAAGACAGCTGATGATTTGCTGAAATACGCCCCCAAATGGGCGGTTCACAAGTCGCTTTTGACCCTCATATCCCAATGCGCTAATCGGGAAGAGCCCTACTTTATCTTGGGCCGGATAAACGGCATTTCCGAAGTGGCCCGCGGACCTCGGGGCATGATTAAAGTGTCTTTAGAAGACGGTAGCGGCCACCTGAATTGGACTTGGTTTAACAGGCCCTATTTGCGCAAAGAACTTCAAAATGGCCGGTGGGTTTTGTTGCATGACAATCCGCAGGTATCCAAGTGGGGCAAGCAGGTAGTGGGTAGGAATGAAACTTTTGAGTTTTTAACTGAGAACGAAGTGCAAGACATTCAGGCGGGTAAGGTTTTGGTGTTTTATCCCTCAACCCCTACCTTGACCCAGGTGTTTTGGCGAAGTCTGTTAAATAATGTCTTAGATCAGTATTTAAATTTATTGCCACAGAGCAAAAACTTCACAACCACTTTTAGCAAACTAAGTTTAGTGGAAGCCGTGAATGAAATTCACCGACCGACTAGTTTGGAATTATATGAGTCCGCCAGAAAGCGGTTGGCCTTTGAAGAATTGTTAACCCTTCAGTTTTTCCTGATCGCCAAACGCCGGGTGATCGAAAAGCGGGAAAAGGGAAGAAAATATTTATTTGAAGGTGAAAAAATACTTCAGTTTAGAAAGTCCATTCCTTATCAATTGACAAACGCCCAGAAAAAAGTTTTAAAAGAAATCCGGGAAAACTTAGCCAAGACCTATCCTATGAACCGTTTATTACAAGGCGATGTGGGCAGCGGTAAAACTTTAGTGGCGGCGATTTCTTTTCTTTACGCCGCTGATTCAGGCATTCAAAGCGCCTTTATGGCTCCGACTGAAATTTTATCTCAACAGCATTATCAAAACTTAACTCGGTTGCTGGAACCATTGGGGCTCAAGACAGCTTTGTTGACCAGCGACATGAAGGCCAAACCTAAACGAGAAGTTTTGGAATCGCTGGAGAATGGAACGACTGATTTAATTATTGGTACTCATGCTTTGCTGGAAGAGGGTGTGAAGTTTAAAAATCTCGGATTTTTAGTGATAGATGAACGCCATAAGTTTGGTGTCATGCAAAGGGCCGCGTTGGAAGATAAAGGCAAGTGGCCAGATTGTCTGATGATGACCGCCACTCCTTTTCCAAGAGCTTTGGTTTTGACTGAATATGGCGATACGGATTTATCCATCCTCGACGAATTTCCCAAAGGCCGCAAAGCCATTAAAACCTCCTGGAAAAGCGAAAGCCAAAAGGAAACGGTATATCAATTCGCGAAAGAACGGGTGCTTCAGGGTGAACAGGTTTTTTGGGTCTTTCCCGTGGTGGATGAATCTAAAAACTTTCTCAAGTCCGCTGTTCAAATGCATCAGCATTTTCAAAAAGAAGTCTTTCATGGGTTCAAGGTGGGGCTTATCCACGGCAAGATGAAAAAAGAAGAAAAAGATTCGGTCATGAAAGACTTTGTCCAAAACAAGATTCAAATCTTGGTCTCGACCACCGTGGTGGAGGTGGGAGTGGATGTGCCCAACGCGACCATCATGGTGGTCGAACACGCCGAACGCTTTGGCTTGGCCCAGCTTCATCAACTGCGGGGTAGGGTGGGCCGGGGGGCCAAGCAGTCTTTTTGCTTCTTGCTGACTTCTCCCGTTATTTCCAGCGACGCCATCGAACGCATGAAGATCATGGCCTCAACTTTGGATGGCTTTAAGTTGTCGGAGTTCGACCTGAAAATGCGCGGTCCCGGTGAGATTTTTGGTGTGGCCCAGTCGGGCCGCCGTGAAGGCGGGATTGTGGACTTGAAGAAGGACATCGATGTGGTCGAAGAGGCCCGCAAAATGGCTTTGACCATCCTGGAAAAAGACCCGAAATTGACCTGGGAAGAACACAAGAACCTCAGGGATAGCCTCATGGCTAAGTTTCAGCCTTTGTTGGATTTGGCCCAGATTTCATAGAGCGGCTGGGTAAGGCTGGTTTTGTCCAGCGGCTGGACAAACGAGTCTGGAAATGCGCCAATGGGGACCCCAAACCCGCCTAAGGTTGGGATAAAACCGGGCGATAAGGCTTTCATCTCTCGTCAACACCGAGGCCAGAGGGGTAATTATTTCGAATTGAAATTTGAAAAATAAGGGTTTTTGGGCTTTACCGGAATGTTGGATCTTAAACTAGGTATCTAAGGCCTACCTTGTCGGAGTGTCCGACAAGCCAAATAAGGGAATTTGGGGGTTTTCCGAGATTGTGGTCTTTGACCGGGAATCTAGGGCCTACCTTGTCCGATGGTCGGACAAGTAAAATAAGGGGTTTTTAGAAATCGTCGGTAGGCAACCATTTTGACCCGCTGTGGTGTCCATGATTGCCCGGCAGGTCCGCATAGGCGGTGAATAGGGCCGGGCTTAAGGTAGAATCAGGACCTTCAGGGTGGCCTCTTCGTTAAAAACCAATGAAACAGCAAAGAGTTAAAGCGTCAGGATGAAAAGATTATAAATTATTACTAAGAGAAAGACAGAATGGCGGGAGATATGAGGTCTAGTGGTTATGGCTATAATGAAACGTTTGGTAGAAAAAAACGACGCCTTTAAAGGTAATCCATCCAAAATGACACCTGAGAATATTCTTAAAATCATAAAGGAATTTATTGATTTCGTTGTACCAGAATTAACACCGGCAGAGGCTGCGGTTTATTTGCTCTTAATGCGTCAAACGATTCTTGAAAATGATAGTTTAGAAACAAGAATTGGGAAAAGAACCATTGCAGAAAAATACGGACAAGGTGTTCGAGGCACTAAAACCAACTTCGGACACATAAATCGATTATTGAAACAACTAATTACTAAGGGTTGCATAAGTGTTGGGGATGTAAATCGCGAAGGCACTTTGTACAGACTCATACTTCCTAAAAATATTCCATTTGTATCAGAGAAACTTAAATCATCAAAGTCTCTGGAAAATGATGATTATTTTAATCCACCCAATAAAAGGCAAGAAATTTTCGAACGAGATAACTGGCGCTGTTCTTATTGCGGTGAAAAAGTTGATAAAAAGAATGTAACTTTAGATCATTTCATTCCTCAATCCAAAGGCGGCACACACTCAAAAGAAAATTTGAAAACTGCTTGCTTGGTTTGCAATAGTATCAAAACCGGAAAATCATACGAAGAAGCGGCATCTTATTTGTTGAAGTCGATCCAAGCGCGGAATATTCAGCGCGGTTAATTGGAAAAAGTGATTTGGAATAATTGTCCTCATGAGAATCATCGCAGGCAAATATAAAAGCCGGGCAGTCAAAGCCCCCTCTAATATGAAAATTCGTCCTACATCCGACAAGGTGAAGGGCGCGCTTTTTAATATGCTCGAACCGGTTAGGGATTGTACGGTAGTGGACTTTTATTCCGGCACAGGGAACTTGGCTATCGAAGCATTAAGCCGTGGTGCGAGTGAAGTTATTTTGGTGGATAAAAGTCCCGAAGGGCTCAAGCTCATCAGCGAAAATCTACAAGCTTTCGGCATTAATTCGCGTGATTTAAAAAGCGGCGTTCGGGTGATACCTCATGATGTTTCCAAAGCTTTCTTTTTGCTTCATCAAAAAGGGAAAAAATTTGATATCCTGTTGGCCGATCCGCCCTATGAAAAGGGCGTGTTGAAGCGGCTTCAGCACTTGTTGGCGGAATATCCCATCCTAAAAGAAGGCGGGATTTTTGCCGTGGAGCACGGCAGTGACGATACGGATTTAATGCCGGATTTTCCTTACCCCATGGTTCGGCAGAAAAAATATGGGGATACTTACTTAACCTTGTTTCACTATGCCGCTCAAAAACCAGAAGGGCAGAACCATGGCGAATAAAAAAATCATCGGCCTTTATCCCGGCTCATTTGATCCTGTTACCAACGGTCACTTGGATATCGCCGAAAGAGCTTTTAAAATCTGCGATGAACTGCATGTGGCTGTCGTCGCAAATCCCTCTAAAAACTCGCTTTTCTCCATTGCGGAGAGGGTGGAATTGCTTAAGAAAACCACCAAGCATCTACCGAAAGTGGTTATTTCGTCTTTCAATGGTCTTTTGGTGAATTACGCCAAAGAAATCAAAGCCAACATCATCTTTAGGGGATTACGAGCCGTATCTGACTTTGAGTTTGAGTTTCAGATGGCATTAATTAACCGCAGTTTGCATAAGGACATCGAGGTTGTGTTTTTAGTTCCCAATGAAAAGTTTATCTTTTTGTCCTCTAGTTCCATCAAAGAAGTGGCCCGCCTTGGCGGGGATGTGAGTGGTTTTGTCCCGCACGAAGTTCAAAAAGCGCTTCAAAAGTTCAAATAATTAAAACCTGTTTCACACAGAGTGAACAGAGTTACTCAGAGTAAAGCAAAATGTCGGAAAGCCTTTAAAATCAAAAGCCTTACTCTGTTGACTCCGTGTAACTCTGTGGTAAAGAGCTTCAAAGGACAACCAAAAACCCCTATAAATCAGGGTATTTTCTTGACCAGGTGGGGTGTGGTTCCTATAATCCCCCCCTATTCTTTTTCAGCTTTTGAGCCCTATTATGTTTAAAATGCTGAAAAACGATGAGTCTGAAGGAGGAAGCGCGACGATGTTGAAGGTGGAATTGCGCTCTCTTGAACAAGAAGATGTGGTTATCCAAGAACAAGGCTTACCCCAGGTTCTTGGGGTGGATCTTACCCCCGAGTTGAATCCGGCGCCGTTGGAAATCTTTTGTCAGCTTTCCAAATGCGATGCTGTGGTTTCAGCGAAAGGGTGGATACAAGGCAAGATGCTTTTGTCCTGTGATCGCTGTCTGAAAGAGTTTGAGAGTGGTTATAAGTCGTTTTTTGAGGTGGCTTACCGGCCCGCTGATGAAGCGAAAGAGCAGGATGAGGAAATTAATCCTGATGAAACGGTAGAGACGGTTTTTTTTGAAGGCGATATTTTGGATATCGCGGATCAGATCCGGCAGACAGTTCTTCTTTCGGTCCCGATGAGGGCCCTTTGCCGGGAAGATTGCCGAGGCCTTTGCGGGGTCTGCGGTTGTGACTTAAACGTTGATTCGTGCCAATGCTCAGGGCCGGCCACGGATGATCGATGGTCGAAGTTGAAAAACTGGAAGCCCCAGTAGTTGTAATTGAATAAAACGTTGAATCTTAACTCTATTTGGAGGTAGATCATGGCTAATCCTAAACGGCGGCATTCACGTCAGCGCCGGGATAAGCGTCGTACGAACTGGAAAATCAAGCCGAAGGGTCTTTCGCTTTGCCCCCAGTGCAAAAGCGCTAAATTGCCCCACCGGGTTTGTCCTACCTGTGGATTCTATAAGGGCAAAGAAGTTGTTAGCGTAGAAATCGCCTAAAAACAAAAACCTATGAAAATAGCTCTCGACGCAATGGGTGGCGATCACGCTCCGAAAGAAACGGTCCAAGGGGCCGTTATGGCGGTTCGTGATGCCGAAGTTCTTGGCTTGGCTAATCATAACCTTGAAGTGGTTTTGGTAGGCCGCAGGGAAGATATAGAACGCGAACTGGCCCAGGTTGGCAATTATCCTAAAAAATCTATTTCTATCGTTGATGCCCGTGAAGTAGTGGGCATGGCGGAAAGCCCTGTACAGGCTTGTAAGCAAAAAAGAGATTCTTCTGTTGTCCGCTGCGCCGGTTTGGTTAAAACCGGGGAAGTGGATGCCACCGTATCCGCTGGCAATTCAGGCGCGGCGATGGCGGCGGCCCTGATGATGTGCGGGCGCATTGACGGCGTTCTTCGTCCGGCTATTACAACAATAGTTCCCAGCATGAGCGGAGTGTCCATTTTGGTGGACGCTGGCGCCAATGTTGACAGCAAAGCCAAACATTTACTTCAATTCGCTCTCATGGGTGATGCCTTTGCCCGTAAAGCCCTCGATTTTAAAAATCCCCGGGTGGGTTTGCTTTCCATCGGTGAAGAAGAGACAAAAGGGAATGAATTGGTTTTTGAAACCCAGGCCCTGCTTAAAAAAGTTCCTTTTAACTATATTGGCAATGTGGAAGGCCGCGACATCATCAACGGTAATTGTGACGTAACGGTTTGCGATGGCTTTGTGGGCAATATCGCCTTAAAAGCCATTGAAAGTACCGGTGAGTTGGTAATGAACGGGCTCAAAAAAGAAATTAAGTCTAATTTAATTTCTTTAATCGGCGGCCTCATCGCTCAAAAAGCTTTCAGGAGTTTTAAAAAGAAAGTGGATTGGAAAGAGTTTGGTGCCGCGCCGTTGTTAGGGATAGATGGTCTTTGCCTCATTGCCCACGGAAAATCCGATGCTTTTACGGTTAAAAACGCGATTCGGGCGGCTGTTCGCTGCGCGATTAAAGATATGAATGGTTATATAAAAGAACAGATAAATAACCATGGTCAGATTGTCGAAAAACCCGAGACTAAATAGGAAATCCCATTGAGCCAAAAGATACGGGCTGGAATTTTAGGAACAGGGTCTTATTTACCTGAAAAAATTGTCACCAACAAAGACATGGAAAAGTTGGTCGACACCAACGATGAGTGGATTGTCACGCGGACTGGCATCCGCGAACGGCATTTTGCCGCTGACGATGAATTTACATCCGACATGGCCACGAAGGCAGCTCAAAAGGCCCTGGAAAGCGCCGGACTTAAACCCACAGACCTTGATTTGATAATCGTGGCTACCATTACGACCGATATGCCTACTCCTTCCACAGCTTGTTTTGTTCAAACCAAACTGGGCGCTCCTCAGGCTGCGGCTTTTGATATTTCGGCAGCCTGTTCCGGTTTTGTTTACGGGCTAACGATTGCAAGAGCTTTTATTGAGAGTGGTCTTTATAAAAACATTCTTCTTATTGGCGCTGAAAAATTGACGACTTTTATTGATTGGAAAGACAGGGGTACCTGCGTGCTGTTTGGCGATGGAGCGGGAGCCGCGATCATTGCGCCTGTGGCCGAAGGGAAGCACGAGATTATTTCTACTTACATGGCGGCTAATGGCACTGAAGCGGACCTTTTAAAAATTCCAGGCGGGGGCTGCCGCTTTCCATCTTCTTTGGAGTCGGTTGAAAACCGTCTTCATACCCTGAAAATGGACGGGAAACAGATTTTTAAAATAGCCGTTAAAGTGATGTCGGACGCGGTTTTAGAAGCGGCCAAAAGGGCGAATATTTCACTCGAACAAATATCGTTGGTTATTCCTCACCAGGCAAATGACCGTATTATTCAGGCTATTGGCGAGCGTTTAGGTGTTTCGCCCGATAAGCTTTTTGTGAACGTGGACAAAATCGGCAATACATCCGCAGCTTCGGTTGGTATTGCTTTGGATGACGCGGTTAAAGCCGGCAAAATCAAGGACGGGCAATATGTGGCGTTTGTGGCCTTTGGAGCTGGAACGACATTAGCCTCGTCTATCGTGAAATGGTGATTCGATGAAACGCGCGTTTGTATTTCCGGGTCAAGGGTCCCAAAGTGTGGGTATGGGTAAGGATCTTTTCGATACTTTTGCTGAAAGCCGAGAGCTTTTTGAAAAAGCGGACTCTGTTTTAGGGTTTTCACTTTCAAAAGTTTGTTTTGAAGGCCCAGAAGAAGATTTAAAAAAAACGTCCATAACTCAACCGGCTCTTTTAGTCACCGCTTTAGCGGCGCTAGCTGTTTTGAAGAAGAACCATGTTGGTTTTGAAGCTGTAGCGGGTCATAGTTTGGGAGCCTATAGCGCGTTAGTGGCCGCGGACGTTATTTCTTTTGACGACGCGGTCAAGTTGGTTCGGCGTCGCGGGGAATTGATGGAAGAAGCCGGTAAAGGCCGCGGCACGATGGCGGTTATCTTGAATCTCGATGAAGATAAAGTGGCGCAAGCCTGCCGGGAAGCTTCGTCGCAGGGTGTGGTGGAGCCGGCTAACGTTAATTGTCCCGGCCAGATTGTTATTTCAGGTGAAAAAACAGCGGTGCTGGCGGCCTGTGATAAAGCCAAGGCGCTGGGCGCCAAAAGAGCGATGGAACTGCCGGTGAGTGGTCCTTTTCATAGCTCACTGATGAAACCGGCCGCGGATGGTTTTAAATTGGAACTCGATAAGGTTAATTTTTCAGCGCCTAAGATGGCTTACTACTCCGATATTGATTCAGTTCAAATGACCGATCCGGAAAAAATCAAAGATAGTCTTGTTCGACAATTAATGGCTCCTGTTCAATGGATCAAAACGATCGAAAAAATGAGTCAAGATGGTTTTGTCAATTTTGTCGAAGTGGGGCCCGGTAAAGTATTAAATGGTCTCATCAAAAAAATCGCGAAGGATGCTCTGATATCAAACGCGGGTGATGTGGAATCCATCAAAGTTTTGAGCGAGGCGAAATGAAATTAAAAGATAAAGTGGCAGTCGTCACGGGCGGCAACCGAGGTATCGGTAAAGCGATTGCCCTTAAATTGGCCCAAGAAGGGGCTTCTGTTGCCATTTGCGGCACCAATGAAGCTACTCTTAAAGAAGCCGCATTGGAAATCGAAAAGCTGGGTGTTAAGAGTTTTCAACTGAAAGTGGATGTTTCAAAAGGCCCTGAAGTTGAGCTTTTTGTGAAAGCGGTTTTAGAAGCTTTTGGCAAAGTAGATATTTTGGTGAATAACGCAGGCATTACCAAAGACAATCTTTTGTTAAGAATGAGTGAGCAGGAGTGGGATGACGTTTTAAACATTAATCTAAAAAGCGCGTTTTTGATGACAAAATATTTTATAAAACCAATGATGAAAGCTCGCCAAGGCAAAATTATAAATATCACTTCCGTTGTGGGTGTGCGTGGCAACGCGGGCCAGGCCAATTACGCGGCCAGTAAAGCCGGCATGATTGGACTTACTAAAACAACTGCCCGTGAATTTTCGAGCCGAAACATCACTTGTAACGCCATAGCCCCAGGATTTATTCAAACCGATATGACGCATGCTTTGGGAGACGAGGCAAAGGAAGCTTTGTTAAAAGAAATCCCGCTGGGTTTTTTAGGTGAAACTTCTGATATTGCCAATGTAGCCGCTTTTTTTGCTTCCGACGATTCCCGATATATCACGGGACAAGTTGTTTGCGTTGATGGCGGAATGGTGATATAAGAAGTTCGTTTTGAGAGGGTTGCAAACAGCTGTTTTTCGCCTATGATGTTTTTCAAACTTTGAGGAGGTAACGGAAATGGCAATTGAAGATAAGGTGAAGGAAATTATTGTGGATCAATTGGGAGTGGAACCGGAACAGGTAAAGCCGGAAGCCGCTTTCATGGACGATTTGGGCGCGGATTCTTTGGATACGGTTGAACTGGTTATGGCTTTTGAAGAAGAGTTTGATATTGAAATTCCTGACGAAGACGCGGAAAAGATCAAGTCAGTCGGTGATGCCATCAACTACATTAAGTCCAAAGCTACCGAGTAATTCGAAGTTAGTTCCGGGAGGAACCATTGAAACGAGTGGTCATAACTGGTTTGGGAGCCATAACTCCCAACGGTAATAATCCGACTGATTTTTTCAAAAACATCTGTGATGGTAAAAGCGGTATTACGCTTCTGACGCGCTTTGATACATCCCGGGTGCCGAGCAAAATTGGCGGGGAAGTTAAAAACTTTGACCCCGTCCAATTCGGTATTGAGAAAAAAGACGTCAAAAAAATGGATTATTTTGTTCAGTACGGCGTCGCGGCCAGCCTTCAAGCGGTTGCGGACGCTAAATTGGATATGACCAAAGAAGACAAAACCCGGGTCGGTGTTTTGATTGGTTCGGGAATTGGTGGTTTGCCCGTGTTGGTAGAACAACACGCTCGTTTACTTGAAAAGGGACCTGATCGGGTCTCCCCATTTCTTATTCCGATGATGATCATCAATATGGCTTCCGGCATGACTTCTATCTACCTTGGCGCCCAGGGGCCCAACACGGCAACCGTTTCAGCTTGCGCTTCGGGTGCCCATGGGATCGGGGAAGCTTTTCGTTGGATTCAAAAAGGTGACGCCGATGTCGTCATCGCGGGTGGCGCGGAAGCTTGCATAACCGAATTAGGCTACGCGGGTTTTTCTAATATGCACGCTTTGTGCCGGGACTTTAATGACAATCCTGAACAGGGAAGCCGTCCCTTTGATATGAAACGTTCCGGTTTTGTGATGGGCGAAGGCGCGGGTATTGTGGTTTTGGAAAGTCTGGAACACGCACAGGCCCGTGGAGCCAAAATTTACGCGGAGTTGGCGGGCTACGGCATGACATCCGACGCTTATCACATGACGACTCCGGCTGAAAATGGTGAAGGCGCGGCCCGATCCATGGCTTTAGCGTTAAAAGACGCCAAACTAACTCCGCAAGAAATTACCTATATCAACGCGCATGGAACCTCGACGCCTTATAACGATAAATTTGAGACCATGGCGATCAAGACGGTCTTTGGCGACCATGCGAAAAAAGTCGCGATTTCCTCAACCAAGTCCACTACAGGTCATTTGCTGGGCGCGGCCGGCGGTGTGGAGTTTGTGGCCTGTGTTTTGGCCATTCAAGATGGTGTTTTGCCTCCGACGATTAACCAAGAATTTCCCGATCCGGAATGCGATTTGGACTACATTCCCAATCAAAAGCGGGTCCAACCGGTAACAGCCTGTCTTTCAAACTCTTTGGGATTCGGCGGCCACAATGTCTCTCTCATTGCTAAAAAGTTTAATTCCTAAAAAAAAGAATCAAAACGAGTCCAAAGACGTCATTGTTTTGGATAAACCTCGTTTGGATGCCCTTAAAACTTTTACCAAATCACTCAAGATTCCTATGGGTGACGGCCAGATTTTAAACGAAGCGCTTACCCACAAATCCTATACCCACGAACGCAAAATGCCGGCAGGCTATCACAATGAAAAGTTGGAATTTTTGGGCGACTCGGTTTTAGGCCTGGTGATAAGTCAGCATGTTTTTGAAACCTATCCCGAAGTAACCGAAGGCGGTTTGTCCAAAGTCAAAAGTGTTATTGTGAGCGCCAATCTTCTCAGTGAAAAAGCCAAAAAAATTAATTTGAGTCAGTATATTTTATTGGGAAAAGGTGAAGAGAAATCCGGGGGACGGCATAGGCCCGCTTTACTGGCGGATGCCATTGAAGCGGTCATTGGCGCCGTCTATCTGGTCGGCGGCTTGGGACCGGTGAAAAAATTTGTTTTGAGTATGTTGGCTGAAGATGTGGATAACGTATTTTCGGGACGAATAGAAAAAGACTATAAAACGCTTCTTCAAGAATATTACCAAAAAACACACAAGTTGGCGCCCCGGTATGACATCGTTCGTGAATGGGGGCCGGATCATAACCGTAACTTTGAGGCCGCTTGCGTAGTGAACGGCAAAACATTAGCGACGGGTACGGGTAAAAACAAAAAAGAAGCGGAACAGATTGCGGCTCAGGAAGCTGTAAAAAAACTTCAGATTACACTTAGCACGCCAAGCGACCACAAAATTTAATCGGAGAGTGAATATGGCGAAAAACGCTGGCTCAACATTTTTGATGATTATTTTGGGGGGCATTTTGGGTGGTTATGTCGGTGAATTGTTGGGACTGTTGGTGCCAACCGGAATGCTTCACACCATTTTCACTCAGGGTTTTACCCTTGGCTTTGATAATCCAATAACACTCGATTTGAGGATCATTGTTTTGACTTTTGGAATTAAAATTTTACTTAATATTTTCGGTGTGGCCGGGATGATACTCGGACTTTATTATTCAAAATAATCCAGTGACAAACTCCAGGCGTGTGACGCTTATTCTGGCTTCCCAGTCTCCCCGGCGAAAAAAAATCTTAGAATTTTTGTCCATTCCTTTTAAGGTTGTAAAACCGAAAGGGGTGGATGAAAGCGCTTTTTTGGGAGAAAAAGCGTCACAATTGGTCAAAAGACTCGCGTTAAGCAAGGCACTGTCCGTATCAAAGCGATATCCCCATCTTCCGGTTTTTGCCGCTGACACGGTAGTGGTTCAAAAAGATAAAATTTATGGAAAACCAAAAAATCGGCATGAAGCTTTTAAAATGATGATGTCATTACAGGGGAAAAAACACGAAGTTTGGACCGGAACCGCGCTGGTCTGGAATAAACACAGAATGATTAAAAGTCATACGGAAAAAACCACGATTTTTTTCAAAAAGCTAAGCCCATTAGAGATAAAAAAGTATATAAAAACAAAAGAACCCTACGATAAAGCGGGTTCATATGACATTCAGGGAAGCGCGTCCAATTGGATAAGAAAATGGGAAGGCGATTACTTCAATGTCATGGGCCTTCCCATACAGTGGGTAGTTCAACAAGCCGGAATGATTAGCCGTTTATAAAATTCTTAACCCCAAGAATCTTTTTTTGTTGTTCAATGAAGTTTTTTAACCAACTATTTTGATGATTGGCCGCGAATTGTTGTTGGATATCAGAATTAATTTTGTTTTTCTCGATATCTTTTCCCGCTTTCGCGTCAATGAGTTCAAAGAAATATTCCTTGCTATTAATGGGAACTGGGCCTGTCCAGTCACCTTGATAAAGACCAGCCAATTCTTGAGTGTATTGTTTTGAGTCTTTGATACCGGGAATATTTTCGTCCAAAGAAAACCATGGAGTTTCCTCAGATTTCAAATCCAATTCTTTTGCGGCTTGAGAAAGACTTTCTTTGTTTTTGATTTTTTCCGCTAAAAGATCAGCGTTTTCAATGGTTTTTTGGTTTGCTTTGAATTTTTGATATTCGCTTAATACTTTGGTCCGAACTTCTGAAAAAGTGCTTTTGTATTCCTTTTCCACATCCAGCACTTGAGCGATGTGATATCCATATTTGGTTTTAAAAGGTTTGGTAATCTCGCCCTTTTTTGCGGAAAATATGGCGTCCTCGAATTCCTTAATCATCTCGCCCCGGCTTACCCAGCCCAGATCCCCGCCCTGGTTTTTGGTGCCGTTATCTTGAGAATATTTTCGGGCTAAAGCGGCGAAGGTTGTCTTACCGGATAAAATCTGATTTCGATAATCTTCCAGTATTTTTTCGGCTTTGTCCGTATCTAAAGGGTTTGATGTGCCCTGCGCGGCCAGCAGTATATGCCGAACTTTCAATCGTTCGGGATGATCAAACTCGGTTTTGTGGTTTTCGTAAAAATCTTTTAATTCATCTTCTTTTGCTTCGACAGTGTTTTCGTAGTCCTTGGGATTAAGAGCGAGATATTGAACCTTCACTTCTCGATTCAATAAATTTTTATAATCGGACAATTCATCGGAGGTATAAATAACACCATCCGCCAAAGAGGAACGTACTTTTTCATAAAGCAATTCAGATCTTTCGGATGACTCGAATTCACTGGGGGTTATCTGATTGGCTTGTAAAACCTGAAGATATTTGTCTTTGCTGAATTTACCGTTGTCATCCTTGAAATACTGAAGGCGCTGTAGGGAGGCGGCTAGTTCTTCATCTGAAACATTAATTCCCATTTTTTTAGCGGTTTGACTCATGATGGAGTTTTCAATAAGTGAATCAAGAGCCCGCTTTTTAAGGCTGCTTATTTGATCCGCACTGGGGGCTTCTCCCAAGGTATTGTAAAGTCGGTCCAATTGAGGTTGATAAACCTTATCCAGATCCGAATAAGTTATGGTTTCATTTCCGACTTTCGCGACCACATTTGGGTCGGCGCTGTTTTTTTGCAGGGTTGAACCTGCGCCCCAGGCAATAAAGATGGTGGCGACAAAAGCAACAACCAGCCCCCACAATACGATTTGCATAGTTTTTTTATCCCGTAATGTGCTCAGCATTAAAATCCTCCGAAGGTTTGGAAAGTTTGTCGATTATTTCTCAGGTAAACTGGCGCATTATAACAACAATTATCTTTAGAACAACGACACAATCGGGACAGGGTTTGCCGGCGTTGACAGTCAAAGGCGATGACGTGATATAATTCTGCCAATTTCTATGGCCTTACAAAGTCGCAAAAAGTGTAAAAGGCCGCGAAATGAGTTTTAGTCAAAATATTGGTGGGTTCATGCCAAGTTTTAGTTGGCTAGTCCGCCTTATGTCTAATCAGTGCGGGCGTAATTCAGTGGTAGAATGCCAGCTTCCCAAGCTGGACGTCGTGGGTTCGAGTCCCATCGCCCGCTCCATTTTTTATCTCAACCGTCCCTTTCTAAAAATCAGCTTTGTTTTAATTTGGGCTTTTCCCGCTCTTTCGTTTGCTCAACTTACGGCTGATGTTACCTTACCCTTTGATGAAGGAAGTGTGGTTGATCTTCCGACAACAACCTCCTACCTAGGCGACCTTCCCCATTCCATATCCCTGATGACCAATGATTTTCAATCAAACACGATTGGAGGGATTCAGGTTCCGGTGGTGGGGTGGACTGATCCTCTGGGAAAGCCTTCGATAGGAATACACGCGGCCGCCCCCGGTCTTTTATTTGAAGACATTCCGTATCCGCTAGCTTCGGCCTCATCCTTAAATGTTTTACCTTTCAGCGGCACAGCGGAGATTTTCAATTTTCCCGCATCAGCCTGGTGGGGCAATAAAGCCGCCAATGGGGCCATTGAATTAACCGCGCCTAACGTACAAGACAAAACGTTTAATTCGTTCTCTATTGCGGGCGGAACCCAAGGCATTTTTAACGATGACGACCAGTTTAAAAATAATTTGTTGGGAATGGATTTTAGTTACCGACATGGTACATCGTCGGGCCTGGGTCAAACCGACAACTTTAATTTAATTTCCCGGGAAAACTGGATAAAGACGGATTCGTTTAATTGGGGATCGGGTTTTTTAGGAACTCATGGCTTGTCGGGTAATTATTGGTATTCGACTTATATGACCTTTGACTTAATGAGCCCAAACTTTCAAACACTTCAATTGAAACCTTATTTTCAAACGGCTCAGGCAGGTGGTCAATCCATCCAGGAAGTGGGCAGTTTTTTAAATTACCTATTTAATTTTGCAGGGCTGGCCGAAAGTCATCTGGGGATTGGTTTCAACACGGATAGCGGTTCGAATATTGGTTTGACCGATAACAATGGTTTTTTACAGTCGACTAACTTGGTTGATGTCTTAGGCGACTTGACCATGGATTTAGCGTTTCGTTGGGATTTCTCAAGTATTTCTAATACGACTTTCAGCACGATCATTGGATTGCAGGACACAATTGATTCGTTTGTTTTGCTGGGTGACTACGATAAAAGTGTAATGCCGATCACCTTTCAGGACATTCAACAATCGGATTTAGGGTTTCGGTTTCAACCAAATGATGCTTTGAATGCGACTCTGAAATATGTTTATGAGCAGTTGGGAACNNCGGTTGATACGAAACCTTCAGTTTGATTTTGAGGAACAGGCGCTGGCGGATCAAAATTCGTCGGTGTTTTATGACTCGGGATTGACACTTAAATTCAGTTTTTCTTCCTTGGACCAGTGGTGGGTTACCGCACGCTGTTTGTCCGGCGAATCGGTTTTTGTTGAATCGGGGTTGTCTTTAACCCTCGATAAACAACTCAAAATTTATGGTTCTGTTGAAAATATCACTGGAATCGGCATTTCGGTTCCCGATTTCGACCAACCAGTTGGAACGGTTGTTTCCATGGGAATTCAGTGTACTTTCAACTGATAACTGTTTCTTGACCCAGTCCCATACCATCGTGTAGCTTTGATTGGTGCACAGACTCATCTATTTGATGATACTTTTATTTTTGGCAGGACACGCTTGGTCCCAATCCGAGGGAACAACGGGTGCGGATATTTTGAAAGTACCGATTGGCGTGAGGCCCACCGCTTTGGGCGGGGCGTATTCCGCTTTAGGTGACGATGTGTATGTCATTGGTTATAACCCCGCCGGACTTGCGCGTATTTCTCAATACAGTTTTGGTCTGGATCACGTGATTAGTTACGCTGGCGTTGAAGTTGATTCCCTGAGTGTGGCTGTGCCCACTAAGGATTACGGTATTTTTGGTGGTCAATTGGTTTTGCGTTTATTACCGGATATTAATAACTCGCTGGCAACCGATCCCACTATTTCAGCCAGCGATATTCTTTTTACCGTGGCGGATGCGCAGCAATTTGGAAAAGTCTCGATCGGCGCGTCTCTTAAAGCTATTTACTCAAACTTAGGTGAAAAACAGGCGTTCACCGAAGCGGTTGATTTGGGGGCTAAAATAGAACTATTCGATACGGATTTTGCATTCGCGGTTCAAAATATCGGTCCATCAGTTCAGTATCAACCAAACCCCCAAGGTCAGGATCCACTTCCCTTAACCATTCGCTTAGGCGCCGCTAGACCTTTAATTGTTTCGCCTTCATCCACTTTATTGGCCAGCGGGGAAGTATTTAATGTGAATGATGAGGGATTACAAGCGGCATTAGGCTTGGAATACTGGCACCGTAGTATCATCGCTATTCGGCTGGGGTATCGTTTTAGCGACGTTCAAAACCTTCAGGGCGGCTTAACCGCTGGAGTAGCGCTAAGATATAATTTAGGAAAATTAGAATATGAGCTGGGATTTGCCTGGCAGCCCTATGCGATTAGTTCTACTTTTGTCGCAAACACCTATACTTTCGGCCTGCTTTTCTGGTTTTAATCCACTGCCTAAAACTTGACAAAAGCTTGACAACACTCAACGGCATGAATAAACTCTAATGCTCTTCGGGCCTTTCTTAATAAAAGGCGCGCATTTTAGGGAGGAATTTTTATGTACGCAGTGATTCAAGCCGGTGGCACACAATACAAGGTATCCGAAGGGGACGTGATTACCGTTAATCGTCTCAAGGGAAATCCCGGTGATTCAATTGAATTCGCCCAAGTTGTAATGCTCGAAAATAATGGACAACTTCGCGTGAAACAAATTGAAGTGAAGGGTATTAAAGTTACGGGTAAAATCGTCGGCCAAACCCAAGGCAAAAAGATCCGTGTTTTCCGTTACACACGCCGTAAAAACACAATGAAAACAAAAGGCTCCAGGGCCAAGTACACGACCGTCTCGATCGAAAAGATCATTTCGGCTTAATTTTCAGGAGGAAGAAGTCATGGGTCAGCATAAAGCGGGCGGGTCTACCACAAACGGCCGGGATAGTCACAGTCAAAGGTTGGGGATCAAAGCTTACGGCGGCAATTTTGTAACCGCTGGCAGTATTTTAGTTCGTCAAAGAGGACGTCGTTACAAGCCGGGTCAAAATGTCGGTATCGGCAAAGACGACACTTTGTTCGCCAAAATTTCTGGTTTGGTTGCCTTTAGAGAATTTAAAAAAGGTTTGAAAACCATCAGTGTTGTTCCTAAAGAAGTAGCCGCTTCTAAAGAAGCATAAAACCACCTTTATCAAACCATTAAAACCTCGCCTCCCAAGGCGGGGTTTTTTTGTTTATACTGAATTTTTCCATCATTCAAAGTTCTCAAAGAGGCAGCCATGATTGTTGATGAAATCACCATTACGGTAGAGGCGGGAAGCGGCGGCGACGGATGCTTAAGCTTCCGTCGTGAAAAATTCGTTCCCTATGGCGGCCCGGATGGTGGTAACGGCGGCCGGGGCGGGAATGTTTTCATGGAAGCCCGCACCGATGTGGGAACCCTTGTGGATTTTATCTACAAACCCATTTACGAGGCTAAACATGGCGTGCATGGAAAAGGCAAGAACATGTACGGCAAAGCCACGGAAGATGTGATTATTCGGGTACCTGTGGGTACGATGGTTTTTGATGAGAACCACGAGCTTATTGTCGACTTGAATCAAAAAGACATGAAGTTTTTGGTGGCGAAGGGCGGACGTGGAGGACGGGGAAACACCACTTTTACGACGGCCACTCAACAAGCCCCTAAAATTGCCGAACGGGGTGAACCGGGCGAAAAGAAGATACTACGTTTGGAACTCAAACTTTTGGCGGATGTGGGCCTTGTGGGTTTTCCCAATGCTGGAAAATCGACTTTGCTTTCCCGCGTGACCCACGCGACCCCTAAAATTGCGGATTATCCCTTCACCACGTTAGAGCCCCAATTGGGCGTGGTCCGTATCGCCGAAGGTCGAAGCTTCGTCATGGCCGACGTTCCGGGTTTAATTGAGGGCGCTAGCCAGGGTAAAGGGCTTGGTATTAAATTTCTTAAACATTTGGAGAGAACCAAAATACTACTGCATTTGGTAGAACTAGCTACATTAGAAAGTTTTACGGATTTAGAAAAACGGATTAAAACCATTAAAAACGAGTTGAAACAACACAGTCCAAAATTTTTAGAAATGCCCCAGTTGTTGGTTTTAACGAAAGTTGATTCAGCAGCCACTCCCGAATATACCAAATGGGTCAAAAAGCTCGAGAAAAAAGGCGTCGAGACTCTGGTGATATCCGCCGTCACGGGTTTGGGATTAAAGACCCTGATGGAAAAGGTTTGGGGAATGCTAACGGAAATAAAAGAAAAAGAGCTTAATCAACCCGTTGTCCTGGAAGAAAAGGTTTATCAAGCAAAAGTCCGTTTTAAAGTGGAGAAGCATGAAGGCTTTTTTATGGTCTCCGGTCCCGAAATTAAAAAATGGGTCGCGATGACGAATTTTAATAATCACGACGCTACCGAACGCTTTTACAGGATTATTAAACGCATGGGCGTGATCAAAGAGTTGAAAAAGCTGGACGTTCATAAGGGCGATAAAATCATCTGCGAAGATTTGGAATTAACTTATGAAGAAGAAAAATTAGGGGTATAACCATGGCTTTAGAGAGAAAACAACATCTTTCAAAAGTGAAGCGCGTCGTGATTAAAATTGGCAGCAGTCTCTTGACCAACACCTCAAAACGGACTATCCGAACCGGTTTTTTGAGTCATTTGGCCTTTCAAATTAAGGCGCTTCAGCAAAAAAATATCCAGTGCGTGGTGGTCACGTCCGGCGCCATCGCCGCGGGTTTTTATCAGTTGAAACTAAAAGAAAAACCAAAAGAAATTGCCCAGTTGCAGGCTTTGGCGGCGATCGGGCAAAGCAATTTGATGCATTCTTATGTGCAAACTTTTAAAAAAAAGAACCTCAATGTCGCTCAGTTACTGCTTACCTGGGATGATCTTTCACAGCGCAGCCGTTATTCCAACGCGCACAACACCTTAAATGAGCTGTTTCGATACAACATCGTTCCCGTGGTTAATGAAAACGATACGGTGGCGGTCGAGGAAATCAAGTTCGGTGACAACGACACTCTGGGTGTATTAGTCACGCATTTATCCGAGTCGGATTTACTCATTATTTTGACTGACACGGACGGATTATACGACCAAGATCCCCATCTCAATCCCAAAGCCAGACTGATTTATGAAGTAGACAGTCTTAATTCCGATATTGAGAAAAACGCGACCAGTTCCAAGTCGCTGGTGGGTACTGGTGGAATGCAAAGCAAAGTTAAATCCGCCAAAAGGATGATGCAATCCGGTATTCCTATGGTGATCGCCAACGGCAAGCTTAAGAATGTTTTGACGCGTATTCTGAATGCGGAGACTGTTGGAACTTTCTTTTATCCGACCCATCTCAAAATGAACAGCCGCAAGCGATGGCTCGCTTGGGGTGTGAAATCCAACGGTGAAATCCGTGTGGATGAGGGAGCCCAAAAAGCCATTTGTGACAAAGGTAAAAGTCTATTGCCGGGCGGAATCCGGTCTGTTGAAGGAAATTGGTCTGCGGGAGATGTTGTCAAAATTATTGGAGTGGAAAATCAGGAAATCGCGAAGGGCGTGGCAAACTATTCCTCGAGTGATTTAGACTTGATTAAAGGTTTGAAAACGGAACAAATCTCCCAGAAGTTGGGCCGCAAATCAGCCGATGAGGTTATTCATCGGGATAATATGGTCAAGATGGACTATTTTTGATTTCAACTTGTTTCGATTTAAATTACAGTAACGTCACATTTAAATTTAGCGGGGTAAAATTATGAAATCCGTCGCCATTTTTGGTGGAACATTTAATCCGATTCATTTTGGCCATTTATCGATTGCCGAGGAAATCAGGACTAAATTCAATCTGGATAAAATCATTTTTGTTCCCACTAACCAGCCGCCCCACAAAGATCAGTCCGATCTGGTGAGCGCCCGACAAAGATGGCTAATGACCCATTTGGCAACCGTCAGCAATCCCTGCTTTGAGGTATCGACTTTTGAAATTGATAACGGCGGAAAATCCTATTCAATCGATACGATTAAGCATTTCCATAAACATTTCGGCGACAAAGTAAAACTGCATTTTATTATCGGCGCCGATATGCTGGTGGAAATCGCGTCCTGGAAAAACATCGGTGAAATATTGAAACTTTGTCGTTTTATCGTCGTCTCCCGACCTGGGTATGATGTTCAGAAAATTTTTGATCAATATTTTTTGGCGTCTAAAAATATGACAATCGCTTCAGAGCTAATCGGGAATATTCTTGTGGAGGATGTGGCTATGTTTGATATCAGTTCCACTACCATCCGACAAAAGATAAAAGAATGGAAAAGTATTAAATACCTCGTACCCGAACCGGTTGAGCAATTTATTCATAATCAACAACTTTACTTATAAGAGGCAATTTTGATTCCAAAAGAAGTCGCAAAAATCATTGAAGCGTTAGACGAGAAAAAAGCGGTTAATATCCAACTCCTTGACATGCGAGATATTGTTTCTTACACCGATTATGTTTTAATTTGTACGGCCACTTCAACGACACACAGCGGTGCATTAATGGATCATGTGGAAGAGAGTGTTAAAGAAGAAATTAAGCCAATTTACCGTAATAACACCAAAGACAAAACCTGGCTTATTTTGGATTATGGGGACATCATCGTTCATGTTTTCGCCGAGAGTGCTCGCCTCTATTACGACTTAGAGCGGCTTTGGGGAGACGCTAAGAGGCTTAATTGGGGTAAATCTTAACTTGTCATAGGGCGTAAGTTCCCCTAAAATGCCTTTTCGCAATTAACCGAAAACTCTGCCAATAGGCGGGGTTTTTTTTTGTCCGGCAAAGTATTGGAAATTGAAATGAAAAAACACAAGACACGGCGTAAAAAAACCAGCAAAAACATTGTCATCATCGGCGCTCAATGGGGCGACGAGGGCAAAGCAAAGATGGTCGACGTTTTAACCGAACAGGTTGACATTGTGGCCCGGTATCAAGGCGGTAGCAACGCTGGCCATACGGTTGTCACGGGCGGCAAAAAGTTTGTATTTCACCAAATACCTTCTGGCATTTTGCACACAAACAAAAAGTGCGTTATTGGTAATGGAGTTGTTTTAGACCCCGTGGCGTTGATTGGGGAAATTAAATCCCTGGCCATGGAAGGCGTTAAAATTAACGATCGTTTGATTATTAGCGACCGCGCCCATGTTTTAATGCCTTATCACCGTATGCTGGATGGTGCCTCCGAAGCCCGCAAAGGCAGTGGAAAAATTGGCACTACCAACCGAGGTATTGGTCCCGCTTATATGGATAAAATGGCGAGAGTTGGCGTAAAAGTGGTTGATCTTTTAGAACCTGATTATTTCCGCAAAAAAGTTCGGGAAATCCTCAAAGAAAAAAATTTTATTTTGAAATATTATTTTGACCAGCCCACTGTCAGTGCCGACAAGATAGTAGATCAATATTTAAGCTTGTCGAAGTTTTTAAAACCGTTGATCAAAGACACGACACTTTATCTAGAATCGGCATTAAAGAGCGGTAAAAATGTTCTGGCGGAAGGGGCACAGGGAACGTTATTGGATGTGGATTTTGGTACTTATCCTTATGTTACTTCCTCCAGCGCCAGCGTGGGCGGTGTTTGTACGGGTCTAGGTGTGGGCCCCCAATGGTGGGATGAGATTTACGGCGTTGCGAAGGCCTATGCAACTCGTGTAGGAGAAGGACCCTTTACGTCGGAGATGGAAGAAGCTTTTGGCGAAAAAATCCGCCAGCGCGGTGGAGAATTTGGCGCAACCACCGGGCGTCCCCGTCGGTGCGGTTGGATGGATTTGGTCGCTTTACGGTACGCCTGCCGGGTTAACGGCTTTACGGGCATACTTTTGACTAAAATTGATGTTTTGAGTTATTTAAAGACCATCAAGCTTTGTGTTGCTTATGAAATCAAAGGAAAGAAAGTCAACGAATTTCCCGCAGGCTTAAACACTCTTTCACAGGCAAAACCGGTTTACAAGGAATCCAAGGGATGGAACGGCGATCTTTCCAAAGCGGAATCTATTAAAGATCTTCCTGTTGAGGCTAGACGGTATATCGATGAAATTGAAAAATTCATTCAAGTGCCTATTTGTTGGGTATCAGTCGGCCCAGACAGGTCTCAAATATTTCAGCGAAGTTAAGTATCATTTGTTTTGATTTTTTACGCTAAACAGTATATTTTTTGTACCCGCTTAAAGCCTTTGGTGAGTCGTTAGCTCAGCTGGTAGAGCACCGCACTTTTAATGCGGTTGTCCCGGGTTCGAACCCCGGACGACTCACCAAAGGCTTGTTAGTGGTTAAATAATTATTAAAATAATCTCCGTTTTAGATGACTAAACATGGAGGCCTTTTTGAAAAAAGCATTTATTACCGGTTTTCTTTTTATTACGTTTATGATCTCTTTTTCGTTCATTCGCCCCCAATTGGTATTTTGCGACAGCCCTTCCAAAAGTATTTCGACGGATGTTCCTATGAAGGCACCTAAGAAAAATAAGAAAAAACATAAAAAGTCCAAATCGGGGAAAGTAAAAGTATCAAAAAGTTCTACTGGACCTCAAGATGAGATTTCGGATCAAACCGATGTTTCCCAACAAGCTGACAGTACCGAAAACAAAAAGAAAAGGTAGGTCTTTTTATGTCAGTACAATCCACCATGCTTCCTTTGGGCACTTTAGCGCCAGCGTTTAATCTGCCAGATATAGTCACTGGGAAATCATTTTCGTTAGACGCTTTCAGCCAGAATGAATTGTTGTTGGTCATTTTTTTATCTCAGCATTGCCCCTATGTGAAACACGTTCAGTTGGAATTGGGTAAGTTGGGACAGCAGTACAAAACTAAAAACGTGGGGATTGTAGGGATTAGCTCGAACAATGTAGCCGAATACCCCCAAGATTCACCAGAACATCTAAAACGAATGGCAAATGAGTTCAATTTCACTTTCCCAATTTTGTATGACGAAACTCAAGAGGTGGCAAAGGCTTACCGGGCGGCCTGCACACCGGAATTTTACCTTTTTAATGAAAAGCGGAGTTTGGTGTATCGAGGCCAATTGGATGATAGCCGGCCTAAGAACGCTTTGCCTGTCACGGGAAAAGATTTAAGAAATGCTTTGGATTTAGCTTTGGTACATCAATCTATCGACAGTAACCAAAAACCCAGCGTGGGCTGCAATATTAAGTGGAAAACCGGTCAAGAACCCGATTATTTTAACCTCTAATCTTAAAACCTTGGAGTGGCAATACCCATTCTAGTTATTTTGCATGGGTACATTGCAGTTGAACCTGCCAATTTCTTTGTTATTTGAATTAGCAGGTTTAGCACGATCCTAGACTGGTAGCTAAGGATTAGAGGAGTTTCTCGAATTTGAGAGATTTTAGGGGTAATATAGACGGGCCCAACAGAGTGAGCAAACACATACAAAGGTAAGAGATTGAACGTTCCGAACCTTCTGCATACATCCTTGGACCACGTTTTACTTAAAGCCATCAGTGATTTTGGCGAAGGCGTGGCGGTTTTAGACCTTCCTCGAATTATTTATACCAACGAAGCTTTTTCCAAAATGACAGGTTATTCCGAAAAGGAATTGGTGGACCTGACTTCCTTTTTTACTTTAATCCCCGCAGATAAAAAAAAACTGATAGACGACTATTTAACCCAGCCTTCCAACGAGAGTGAAACTAAGCCAAGACTCGAAACAAACATTCTGCGAAAAGACGGGAAACAAGCTTCTGTTGAAATTACGACAAATTCGGTTTCTGAGGGCAACAAGACGACCGTTGTTTTGGTAGTGAGAGATATTACGGATCAAAAACGTATGGCTAACGCTTTAAAACAAAGCGACCAGTTTGAGAAACTTATCACCACACTTTCTTCGCAGTTCATCAATTTAGCCCCCCATTTAATCGACGAGGGAATTAATAACGCGATCAAGTCTATTGGCGAGTTTATTGGGGTTGACCGGATATTGATGTTATCCGTAACCGATAACATGGTTGTGGATACGAGCTTTGAGTGGCGCGCGCCGGGAATTGAGGTTGGTGGAGAAATAAACAACTTATTGTTTTTAAAATTCTCAGTTTTTTTTGGAAAAATCAAAGACTCAAAAGTGATGTATATTTCATCTCCTGATGAATTGCCGGCGGAAGCTGTGGCCGAAAAAGATTTTTTAAAATCTCGTGGCATTAAATCAATTGTCGCGGTTCCTATGATAGGAGACGGTGTTCTCAAAGGCTTGTTAACTTTCAGCACTTTGAAATTACCGAAAAAGTGGTCTGATGAGGACTTAATTCTTTTTAAAATTACCGCTGAAATGTTTGCCAGCGTTATTGAAAGAAAATCCAATCATCAGGCGTTGAAACAAAACGAGGAAAAGTTTAAAGAACTTTTCAACAACGCCATTGACGGAATCTTTATCTATTCATTATCGGATGAGGGGGTCCCGGGGAAATTTATTGAAGTAAATGATGTAGCATGTTCCAAGCTTGGATACACAAGAGACGAATTACTGAATATGACGCCGTTAGATATCGCAGCGCCAGAAACCGCCTTGGAAATTGAAAAAACGATTAAAAAGCTTCTCAGTCACACTAATTTGTCCTATGAAAAAATTCACATAACCAAAAGCGGTCAGAAAATCCCGATTGAAATCAACGCTCATATTTTTAATTGGAACAAACAAAAGGTGGTTCAGTCGATTGCCCGCGATATTACGGAGAGGAAGCGTGCCGAAGAAACGATCCGGCGACAGGCTTATTACGACGTTCTAACTAACCTGCCGAATCGGCCTTTATTCAAAGACCGGTTAGAGCAAGGCATGAAAAACGCTCATCACAATAAACAAATGCTGGCCATTATGATTTTGGATCTAGATCGTTTCAAAAATATTAATGAAACGCTGGGACATGTTTTGGGAGATAAACTTCTGGTAGCGGTTTCGGAACGTTTATTGGGAATATTGAATGAAAATGAGACGATTGCCCGGTTTGGCGGGGACGAATTCGCCCTCTTGTTACCTCAAATTGGCAAAGTTGAGGAAGCGACTGAGCATGCCCAGAAGATAATTGAGTTACTGGCAACGCCCTTTAAGCTCAACGAACATGAACTTCACGTGACAACCAGTATTGGCGTCGCCTTTTACCCTGATGATGGGGAAACTTCTGAACTGGTGTTAAAAAACGCTGAAACCGCCATGTATCGCGCGAAGGATCAGGGTCGAAATAATTACCAGCTTTACGCTTCAGGGATGAACGTCAGCGCCTTTAAACAATTGTTGATGGAAAACAGTCTGCGCCGAGCCTTGGAAAAAGAAGAATTTGTTATTTACTATCAGCCGCAAATTAGTTTGACCACTCAAAAAGTAATCGGCGCTGAGGCTTTGGTGCGCTGGCAGCATCCAGATCTGGGGTTGGTTTTTCCAAATGAGTTTATTGGACTCGCTGAAGAAACGGGTCTGATTGTCCCGATTGGCGAATGGATCATTAAAAAAGTCTGTGAACAAAGCAAAAAATGGCAGGCAGATGGATTTGAAAAAATGTGCATCGCTGTAAACCTTTCCGCCCGACAGTTTCAACAAATGAATCTGGTTTCCACCATCGCAAAAATTATTGCCGATACGGGTTTGGATCCGGCCTGTTTAGGTCTGGAAGTAACCGAAAGTATCGCGATGAAAAACGCAGATTTTACCATTGCGGCCTTGAATGAGTTTAAAAAAATGAAAATTCATTTATCACTTGATGATTTTGGAACGGGTTATTCCTCTTTGAGTTATCTCAAGCGATTTCCGCTGGAAACTTTGAAAATCGACAGATCTTTCGTGCGAGATATCACAACCGACCCGAACGATGCGGCGATTGTTAACGCGGTGGTGGCTTTGGCTCACAGCTTGAAATTAAGTGTGGTTGCCGAAGGTGTGGAAACAGAAGGGCAATTGACCTTTTTGAAAAACCATCAATGCGATAGTGTCCAGGGGTATATTTTCAGTCACCCCTTGTCGGAAATTAATTTTCTGAAGTTCATCAAAGACTACAAAAAATAATCAGCGGGATTTAGTTTTTTTGCCGGTTTCGAAGAGCCCGGTCAATATCCCGGTTGGCTTCTTTTTCTTTCAGCTTGTCTCGTTTATCCACCGTTGTTTTACCCTTGGCAACCGCCAATAAAATTTTGACCCGGCCTTGTTTGAAATAAAGTTTTACAGGGACTAACGTGAGGCCTTTTTCTTGGACGCGGGAGGAGATTTTGTTGATCTCACTGCGATTTAAAAGCAATTTGCGGATGCGGGTTGGGTCCGGGTTATAACGGTTGCCCTGCGCGTAGGGCGAAATATGCATGCCGTACAATTTAACCTCTGTGCCTTCCAATCGGGCGAAACTGTCCTGGAGATTGGCTTTGCCGTTGCGGATGGATTTGACCTCGCAGCCTTCCAAAGCGATACCCGCCTCATAGGTTTCGAAGATGAAGTAATCGTGACCCGCTTTTCGATTTTGAAGGGAAGGTGCCCGCTCAGCCATAGTTTTTGGCCAAAAGTAGTCTTTGGAAAATCATATCCACCGCGAGAACTTTAACGCTCATCTTGTCCGTAATGCGGACGACTGACCCTCTTTGGCCCTGAAGGATCATCGTGTTGGCGTCAAAACGGTAATCGTCATCCCGCATGTTTTCTATGGGAAGAAAACCCTCGATGCCGTAAGGCGTTAATTCCACATAGGATCCATAGGCGGTTAAATGTTTCACAATGCCGTCGAAAATCTGGTGAACCTTATTTTCCATGAAGCGAAGCTGCATGACCTTTTGGCTTTCGCGCTCGGCTTTTTCCGCAACTCGTTCTTTTTGGCTGCAGTGAAGGGCCAGCTTTTCGTACTTGATCGTTTTGCCGTCGCGGTGATTGGCCAGGATCGCTTTTAAGGAGCGGTGAACGATTAAATCCGGATAGCGGCGGATGGGGGAAGTGAAGTGGCAGTAGGACTTGAGCGCCAGGCCAAAGTGCCCCGCGTTGCGGGTAGAATAGATGGCTAATTTGAGCGATCGGAGGGCCAGGCTAGAAATGACAGTTTCCAATGCGGTGCCCTTAACCGACTTGAGCAGTCCCTGAAGACCGATGGGCGTGGTTAAGTCAAAGTTCTTGAAGGGAACGTGATAGGCCTTCAGAAAATTAAGTAAATCCTCAGTGTCCGAATGGTTTGGAGCTTCGTGGATGCGGTAAAGGGTCGGCATTTCTTTTTGTTTGAGATGGGTGGCGACCGCTTCGTTGGCCGAAATCATAAAGTCTTCGATCAGCTTATTGCTGTTTTGCCGTTCTTTTTTGCGGACATCAACCACCAGGCCATTGGCGTCGATGACGGCACGGATTTCAGGGAAGTCAAAATCCAAAGCGCCGGCGGTGTCCCTTTGTTTGCGGATGAGTTTGGATAAATTGACCATTTCTTTGAGCATGGGGAGCTGTTTGGCATACTTGGCTTGAAGCGCGTCATCCGCGTTGCCATCTAAAACCGCCTGGACCTCTTCATAAATACCGCGGCGGGAGCTTTTGATGACCGAGAGGGCGAATTCGGTTTTTAATAGGGTACCGGCGCGGTCATAAGTGATAAAAGCGCTGGTGGTTAGACGGGGTACGCCTTCCCGGAGCGAGCAAAGACCATCTGACAGGGAATGGGGAAGCATGGGCAGAACCCGGTCGGCCAAATACATGCTGGTCGAGCGTTCCTGAGCTTCTTTATCGAGAGGGGTTCCGGGAGAAACGTAATGGGACACATCGGCGATATGAACCCCTAATACATAATTACCGTTGTCATATTTATAGAGTGAAATGGCGTCGTCAAAGTCTTTTGCGTCAGCGCCATCGATCGTCATGATCATTTCATGGCGCAGATCCATACGGCCCGCCCAATCAGCTTCGGTTGGGTTTTCGGGTAGAGGCCGAACTTGATCTTCGACTTCTTTGGGGAAGGATTCGGGCCAATTGTATTTGCGGATGATGGTTTTAATATCAATCGTAGGGTCTCCGGCGACTCCCAAAATTTCAATCAATTGACCTTCCATCATGTTGTCGTTTTCGGGCCATTTGATGATTTTGACGACAGCTTTTTTACCTTCTTCGGGTTTGAGGGGGCCGCGCTGGATAAAAATGGGCTGAGTGACTCGGAAGTCATCGGCCTTTAAATAAAATTCCTCATAATCCTTGAGGATAGTTCCCACCATGCTGGAGTGGGCCCGTTGGGTGACTTCAGTGCGTTCGGCCACAAAACCGCCCGCTTTGCGGGTATCCGGGATCACCGAGGCTTTCACAGTGTCGCCGTTGAGGACACCGCGCATGGCGCGGGGAGGAATAAACACATCGGTAGAGCCGTCTTCGGGTATGAGAAAACCAAAACCCTTCTCATTAGCCTGAACCACACCCACCACTTCTTTTATACTGGAAGAGTTGAAGGATTTTTTTGCCCTGAAATCTTTTTTGGGTTCGAGGTTGAAAGGCTTTTTGTTTTTTGACTTGCTGAAAGGGCTAAAACTTTTTTTGGATTTTTTCTTACTATCTTTTTTCTTACGGTTAAAC
>PLFD01000011.1 GCA_003136635.1 candidate division FCPU426 bacterium
CCCCGTTACACATGGCGCGAAGTGTAACGGGACAAAAAAACGAACAAAACCTCTAGTGGATTGGTGCCACGCGAAGTTTTTATAATCAAAATAAATTTAATAAAGGCTATATGCCCTTCGTTGGCCTAACAAACTGTAATCCTTGGCTATGATTGCTTTTTGAATATTGTCTTTGTCTCTGGCGTAATTCGAGCTACCTTCGACCCCATTTTGTATCGCGAAAAAAACCTGAAAAAATATGGCTGTAACCATGAAGATTTTTGTAAACATTATCCATTTGGGGGTTTGTGGCATAAAACCACAGCAGTACAAGAAGTAAACCATGGCGAATGGAAAGACTGAATAGAATCTGTGCGCATCCGGGCCTCTAAATGTAAACCAAAAACTTATCCAAACCAGAAGTACCACCCCGAGAGTCATCGTTTTGATAACTTTCCAATCTTTTTGCGGATGTCCCTTTTTTTTAAACCAAAGAACCAATTGAGCTAAGGGTTGTAACCAACCAACGACCAAAAGAAACAAAGCGGGTAATAATAACCAGGGGGCTCTTAGTAAAAATGCAATTCTTTGAGGCGTGTGATCCCCTAAAAAACGGGGCATTTCAAAACTTGAAAACGAAAGAAAGCGCGCAAGGATAGTAAAAATATTCAAGAAATGGTCTATACGAAAGGAAGACATAAAGCTTGATGGGTCTCCCGATTTTTGAAATCCATATTGAATAAAAGTCGGCAAGACTGTGGCTAGTGTTGGCAAAGACCCAAGAAGGAAGTAGATGATAAAAAATAATTTCTTTCCCGCCACTGTAAATAAAACGAAGAAAAAGCCAAAGCGGCAAACAAAACCCAAGAAAGATGAAATTGCATAATCCAGAATATTGAAAACCCCATCAACGCGTTGGCCAAATTTTGAGAGATGATATTTAGACTTAATTCAGGAACAGATTCCATAAAACCCAATAAAAACAAAACACTTCCAACGCACACAAAGGAAAGGTTGAGAATATCGGTTGAAATGTGTACATCCCAAGGACAAATGAAAATCCAGGTATAAACAAACCAAGGTGATAGATTTGGCAATCGCTTACAGCAATACCAACCTAGCAACCCTAACGCGGAAAGGCTAAAAAGATTCACCAAAATGTACGGCGAAATCGGATTGGGCCAAATATACAAAGGGGCGGAAATTAATAATCCTTCCAGTGCGCCGGGGCATTGAGCCTTAATAGTGCCTTCCGATGGGTCTTCCGTATCAGGACCAAAGTATGGCCAAGTATGTGTCGTATAACTTTTTAAACCGATTAAATAGGTTTGAGTGCAGTCAAAATACGTAAGCGTTGGATGGGACATTAATCCGAACGCTAATCGAAAAAAATAGACGATCATAAAATAAATAACAAACTTGGTTTTAACTTTCAATATTCCGCCTCTAAACCTTGTCATACCGCGCTAAATAAAGTGAATCATCATACATTAGCCAAATGTCTAAAAAATATTGTTTACTAGAGATTCCCGTCGTGGACAATTTTACTGGCTGGCATCATGGATATGATTAGAACCCAGTACGAACGCTAAACGCTATGGTCATTCCCGTTGTTCACCATAGTTTTACATGATAAACCATCAATGCATCTGGAAAGCCGTTGCCAAATAATAGTTTCTGCCTTTTAATAGCTTGTCGCATATCTATCAATTAGTGGCGTTGCAATATTTTTTTCTTACTGCCACAAGACAGGAGGTTCTTCAGCTTTAACAACGTTTCTAAATTCGGGCCCGCTAAGCCCAACCAGGAGTATTACCATGAAAAACATTCTTGTTATTGAAGTCAGTCCTCGGGGTCCCGAGTCCATCAGTCGTCAGATTTCCGCATCTATCCTCGCCAAATTAAAAACGAAATATCCAGATGCCGTCGTTGTGACAGAAGACCTAGCTCTTCATCCCCTGCCACACTTAGATCAAGCTTTTATCGCGGCCATGTCCACACCCCATGATCGCCGAAATGATGATCACCGGGCGACCCTAGCTCAATCACAACTGGCAGTGGAACATCTCAAAAGCGCTGAAACCATCATCATCAGTTTCCCCGTTTTCAATTTCTCGATTCCATCGGCATTAAAAGCTTGGGTAGACCACATCGTCCGCCCCGGCCTTACCTTTCGCCCAACTCCACAGGGACCTGAAGGTTTGTTGAAGGACAAAAAGGTGTATTTGGCTTCGGCCAGCGGTCAGGTTTATTTGTCGCCGCCAACTTCGCCAACGGATTTTATGCCAATAGACTTTTCTATTTCCTACATGAAATATGTTTTGGGCTATTTAGGCATCACCGATGTGACCGTTTTTCGAGCCGAGGGTGTGGGGCGACCTCAATTAAAGGCATCGTCACTAGAAACAGTTATGAACGCTATTGAAACTGATTTTTTTTGATCATCAAACCTTTAATCACAATATTAATATAAACAATAAAGCCCGCTCCTCTCTCGAGAGACAGGCTTAAATGTCTGGTCATTGTGGATGAGATCAGAAACCAAATAAGGCTAATACCCCCCCGAAATACCAAGGTTGAGCACGACTTAATCTGTCCACGACGGGTCCCCGTCGTGGACAAGGAATTTAGGGTGGTTAATGAGCGGCTAGATGAGAACGTTTCTTTTTAGCTAGATAGTGCTGATCCAAACCCTGGCGAAGAATCGATTTGATAACCGCCTGGCGGCTTACATTCATCTCGCGAACCAATCCGTCCAATTCCTTGAGCATGTTTTCCGCGAAATCCACATTGACCCGTCGGATGGCTGGCATCATTTTTCCATGGTTGGTGAAATGTTGGGAGATGTTTTCTCCCCTGTCAGCCATTTGAGCTAATTGTTCCGCCGTTGGAACTTTTTTTGCCTTATGAATGGTTTTCATATAATTTCCTTTCTTCCTTAGTGGATTTCCAAAGAGTGACCAAGTGAATGTACTCGCCAACCCGATCCGTTCTTTCTTCATAGATCACGGTGTAGAGCCTTTCCCCAACCCAGCCGATAGCCCGCCATTGCACGGGAAAATCCGAACGTTGATCAAGGTAGTAAGGGCTTTCCCAAAGCATTTGTACTTCTTCAAAACCAATACCACGCGTGCGGGTTCGACGAAGGGTCTCGCTCTTGTGTTTGTCGAATTTAAACCGCATCTACGCTCCGGTATAACAGTTATACCATCTATTTCTTATTACCTCAAGATTCAAAACAGCTGAAAAAGATCGTCCAATGCGGGTCCCCGTCGTGGACAAGTTCTTATTCATTTTTAAGTGATGGCTTGAGTATTTCCAATAATTGAACATCACGGACATCCGTTAGACCTTTAATCTTCTATTAAGAATTTCAAAAAGTTCGTCGTATGTAATTACGGTAATATCTTTTGAATCAACTCTAACTTTCCCTGAGCGCCACATCATTCTTTCACGCTCTTTATCATTAAGAAATTTCTCTCTACCAATAACAAGAATTCCTGAATACTCTTTTATTTCGAAGCCCAATTCTCTTTTCAAATGATCTCGTTGCAAATCCAACACATTAAACCAGTCAATGATTTGACTAAAACCGTGTTCAAAGCGTCTACTCCAATTTCGATTATTTCCATTTCCACTGAAAACACTATTTCTCTTTCCATCCTCAAATTCCACGAAGCAAACCGATCCTGAGGTTTTTGAACCAATTACTAAATCACAGATATATTGACCCCATAATGTGTATTCATGAGAAACCATTTCCGGTGGATCAATTTTTTGTAAGACGTGCCCCATAAAAGCAGATAAATTTTTACGTTTTTTAAAAAATGGTAGTATTTNNTATTTGTTCTCTTTCTTTGAGCTCATGATTTCTTTTCAAAAAATTCTTAAAACTTTTCAGTTCAGCTTTAGTTTTAGCTCGGTTGAATTTTATTGCCTCAATTACTTTCATGAAACACTACCGTGACCACCACCAGATTTTCTTAAAAAATCAGTTACATAAATTTTATTCCCGGCTTTTTTAATAATAAGCCGAAGATCACTTTTCCCAAGTTGCATTTCAAAAAAGCCATCCGGAAGACTTTTGGTTTTTCCCCAAGCTCTGTAACCAGTTTTTTCTCTAAGAGCAAGAACAAGCCGCTGAAATTCCATTGGCCGAAGTCGATTTATTTCAGTAACGGCCAGTGGAGAAAAAACATAATCACCAAGGCCCCAATGATTTCTAATGTCGTTCATTCAAAAGCATCCTTTTTTAATCCTGCATTTCCTTAACACTTCTTCAAATCATTTCGGTTTCGACCAAAGAAATTGAGATTCTTTGCGCTTGGTTAGCCATTCGTTTTTACCCGCTTTGATTTTCCGATCAATGGGATAGGCCTTCACGTTGAGGTTTGCCAATCCCGGCATACCTTCCGTCATCCAACGCTGAAGTGCTTTCAACAAATATTCTCTCGCCTTGGTAGAACCATAAGAAATCAGTTCATTAGGTTTCACCACCACTAACGATTTGGATTTAACATCCAATAGGCCAAAAGTAGTGTTTTCTTTATCAAGCCGAATGGCCTCAAACTTGGGCTCACTAATTGACAAAAAAGAATGAAAACCAGAAGTCAAATAAGAAAAATTTAGATCATTGGCACCGCCCCACCAATGGGGGAAATGATTCACCGGTTTAGGTTTTATTTTGTTTCGCGTAAGGATTTCATCAAGTAGTTGATAATCCAATCCTTGTACATGAAATTGCCCGGTCACCGGCACAAAATCGCAAAGCAACGAATAAATAGATTGGAAATGGTCGGCTTTTTTCTCAAAGAGAATCAATGTCGCAGCACCGCCTTTGTTTTTCAGCACAAACAGCAACCGACCACCCTTTTTGATTTGCTTGTAGAAAGAGCCGGGCAGGTCATTTGCACCAGCCGTAAACATAGCCCGGTCATATGGAGCTTCCTTTTCATAGCCATAACCGCCGTCACCCTCAATGATTTCCACATGGTTCAAGCCTAATTGTTTCACGCTCGCTTGAGCGTTTTGAATAAGTTCTTTAATAATTTCAACACTCACCACCTTACCCGTGGGACCAACCATTTGCCCCATGAGCGCGGCGTTAAATCCGCTGGCAGCTCCTAATTCAAAAACCTTATGGCCCTTTTCTAACTTTAGCAATTCAATCATTAAAAGAACGAGAGATTGTTGAGACACCGTGGCAATTTGTTTGCCTTCCGGATTTTTAAAGTCATCGTTTTCGCCATAAATGCCGATAGGGTTGTTGTCGTAAAGTTGCGCGAGGTTCTCTTCCAGATTTTGATCCGTAATTTCTATCCATTGGTCCGTATTGGAGATTCGGTATCGTTTGATGAACTGATGACGCGGCGTGGCGTAGTAGGCGTCAATTACTGGCTGAGAAATGGAATAATCTTTTGTATGGCCTTTTACCGCTTCAACGATTTTATCTTGAAATTTTTTGAAGTTATTCATTTTTCCTCTTCGCGTTTAAAAGCCCGATCGGTACTTTTTCTTTGTCCACTCCGGGTCCCCGTCGTGGACAGGTTTAAAAAAATAAAAGCGTTAGGTAGATAAACCGAGAGCGAAAAGTACGGCCTGTTTCACTTCGGCCAGCTTTGATGAGGGTAGGGTGGTAATCAGTGCCCCCAACTTCGCTTTAGAGACGGTCTGTATATGATCGCAGTTCACGGCGCAATCCGTTACCAATCCATCATTTTTCCCCAGATGAACTTCACTGGGAATATTTCGAATGGTAGTGGTGAGTGGCGCCACCGTAACCTCGCCTAGGTATTCAATGATTGAATTTCTGGTCAGCACCAAAACAGGGCGTTTTTTATCCGGATGGGTAAATTTATACCAGCGCACCTCCCCCCGTTTCATTCATCGCCCCAAGCTTGTTCCTTCTCCCAAACACCCACCTCGGCCCGCGTGGCGGGATGGGCTTGATAACCCTGGCGGTGCTGATCTTCCAACTGTTTTGTCTTCAGGTTACGGAGCGCGTCTTTAAGCGCCAACCGGGCAAAAGCTGATCGGGTGGTGTGTAATTTTTTGACGGCCTGATCCACCGATTTGACCAGAGCGTCCTCTAACGTCATTTGAACCGTCCTCATAACTCACCCCCATGATTAGCTATAGTAATAGCTATGATTATATACATCCTATAGAGGTTTTCAAGGTGCCAGCCCGTCCAATACGGGTCCCCGTCGTGGACAAGAATCGACTATTTGACAGACTTTAAATTTGCCCCGCAATTAGCGCAAAAATCAGAAGTCATCGCCTCGCCACATTTAGGACAAAAGATTAAATCCGACTTAAATTTTTCCACCTTCAGCCCAAAGAATTTTCGGCCAATAATGGCCGTGGCTAAAAAACTCACAAAAGGCAAACCGACCGCGATATAAACGCAGACGTAATAGGTTACGATCCAAAACTCCCAAACATGCATTTGCGGATAATTTTTAAGACAATATATTTTTGTTATTTGATAAGCGATTAACATGGCCAACAATGTCACCGGAATCAGTATGACGGAAACCCATTCATTCCATTTATACGGTTTCGCTTTATCCCCGAAACCTCTATAAACAATCTGTAGTCCCTTGAACAACAAAAACACCGCGAACATCAAAGGCATTAACGCTAGTGTTTCAAAAATGGTTTGTTGGGGCATAAACTCCCATCTAGACATTTCCGGATAATAAGTCACTCGGTAAGTATTGGAAAATAGATTAAACACATAAAAGAACGGTAGCAAAGCGATTCCGAAAACGTACTTGCCCCAAGGTGTGCGAGAAGGCTTTTGGCTACTTGTCGTTTCTTTGGTCTCGGCAGAATCTTCCAGCGATATTTTTCTATCCAACATTTCTTGACGCACCGATTCAATGTACGTTTTTGAATATTTAGAATTATCCTTATTAAGCCAAATCTCTCTCAATTCAGAATCCGACTTATCTACCAATCCATCTTCCATATTTAACCCTCGAAAAAAATTAAAAACTTTAATTCAAGTCAAATAAACCTGTCCAATCCGGGTCCCCGTCGTGGACAGCTAAACGGGGGTTGTTACACTTTTGGACCGCCGTTTACATCACTCCAAGAAGAGAACAAGTTTTCCGACAATTTCAATTTTCCAATAGTAATTTAACTGCAGACCGCGATGCCTTTTGAAAGTTATCTTCGGCTTGTTTTATATATTTAGCTTTAAGTTCAAAAATACCCTTAAGGATTTGATCGCATTGTTTGTGGAGTTCGGGTTCGAGCTTACCAACGGTATCGTTGTAAACAGCTTGCTTGATTTCATTCAACGGCGTACCAAACAAGCCCCCCAAAAAACCTCCGAGTATACCGCCCAAAATCGCCCCAAAAGGGCCTCCCACCAACGCGCCTATTCCAGCCCCAAGCCCCGCACCACCGACAGCCGACTCATCCGAAGTAATAACATCGGTTAAATTGTAACGATACATCCACTCGTCTAAGATTCTCGTTTCCAATTCCAACCGCGGAACAAGATTATCTAGGCGGAACCGATTATCGGCATTCGTCTCATAAAGAAGACTCGAAAGACAAAGCGAGACAATCAACGCAACCGTTTCATAACAAATACAAATAGAGATCGATTGAAACAACATCCAAAAATAAATACACCCCACCGAAATCAAAACCCAAAAAATTAATGCTGGTATATAAAAATTAACCGAACCCATTTTTTTATTTAGATGTCTTTGTTTGGACAGTTCTATGGTTAAGCGCATTTTTTCGGTAAGCCAGCGGTCAAATATCGAAGATATTTGTTTAAGTTCATTATGAAGGTGCGACCACAAAATTGAGTTAAATTCATGCCAACCCTGAACAACAATCCCAGACCACCTTTTTTTTATTTCTGACGACGAACGCAAATTATTTATGGAATTTATTAAATAAGTATCAAAGGCCACGATTTTATCGTCGAGAAATGGGCCAAGTTCTTGGACTAACTTGTCAAAGGCATCTGATATATCCCGCAATCTTTGTCGCAATTCATCGGGAGTTTCCTGCCATTCAGCACCATCAGAAGTTTTTCCTTGGCCTAAAAGATATTCATAAGCAGCCTGAACCTGTAAAAAAGCTTGAACCGACCCGCCTTTATCTGGATGCGTTTTTAACGCCATTCTTCGAAAGGCGGTTTTTAAATCTTCAAAAATAAAGTNNAATTTTACAAGCTTCTTTTCTTGTCACAATTAAATACCCACTTTTTCGCTCAACTATTTTTTCTTTCGAAAAAGATTGATGCCGACCATCAACGCGATACCTAGCGGAATAAGCGGGCCTAACGCCGCGCCAACCTTCCGTTCCCTCCCAGACTTTGTGAAAGGTATTCCTGTTTTACGCGCAATTCGAGATTTAAAGGACGAAACCCCTAGTAATCTTTTCCATGAAAATCCACCCATATTCGACATATGCACAATCTCCTTCATTCAAAACATTTCATTCCAAATCATTCAAAATTGGGCAGTGAGATAGTAGTTAATTCCGCCTATCAAACAGCCCACTAAAAATCCCATAATGGTCCCGTTCAATCGAATCCATTGTAAGTCGTTGCCAACTTTTTCTTCGATTAAATCGACAAAGTCTTTATCATCCAATTTGTTAAACGACTCGGTAATGATTTGCCCAATATGATTGTGATTAGTTTCTATAGCCTTAAGTATCCAATTTCTTAAAGTTTCATCAAAAACAGTTCTTTTTGATGGATTCGCTCTTAAATCGTTTAATAAACTCGCCAAAAACTCTTTGAGATAAATCATGAAACGACTGGAATTATCATTGAGTTGAATATCAATTGTGCTTTTAAATCCTTTTAATAAATCTTTGATAAGACCGTTCAACTCAAGGTGATTCGCCAAGTTATCTTGAATGGGTTTTAAAATAGCCACCGCCGAGGGCACGCCCGTTTCTAAATCCCTGGCGAATTTCCTTAAATTGTCGTTAACGTTCATACGAATAGCATTGTTGGGATTTGACTTCGCAGTTGCGACAAAATTATTAGCCCGCTTAGTAATGAAATCCGCTACCAAAGCGTAATTAATGAATCCCGCCATTTCCGCCGTGTTTACGCCTGTTGTTACTATCGTTTTCAAAAGGCCCGAGAATTTTTCATCCACCCAATCACCTACAGCTCTTTTAACCAACTGACCCACTTCGTGTTTGGCTTCTGTTGATTGAAGCGTTTTGTTTATAGTTTCTAATAAAGATTCCCATAGTTGTTCATGATCACCCCGGTCAATACATTTACCCATCCAAACCCCAATCGGCTTAGCGACGTCAGCTTTTTCCACTTTGGCTCGAACCAATTCTTCAAGAAAAGCGGCCAGTTTGGGGTCTTCTAATCGTTCAGTCAGGGTGGACAAAGTATTTCGTATTAGATTAAGGGCTTGTTCTTGGTTTTGGGGTTCGGAAAAATGTTTTAGCAGTGTTTCGCTTGGCGAAAGATTCTCAAGATGTTTTTTAATGGCCTCAGGTGAAAGTAAATCCTGAGCTAGGTGGACAATGTTAAGCACAATTTTGGGTCTGTTTTTGATAACAAGGTTTTGGTGTGTTGAAAACAGGGGCAAATGACTAAAGGGAAAGGGTGCTTTATGAAATAAAACTGTAACGGCATACCAATCCGCCAGTGCACCCACAACTGCCGCTTCAAGGGCGCATTTTAATATTTTATGCCTATCCGCAAAGC
>PLFD01000038.1:0-38435 GCA_003136635.1 candidate division FCPU426 bacterium
CAAGGCATTCCTTACCAAACTCTCATGAACTCCATTTTAAAGCGTTCGATGTCTGATAATTCATCCCTGGAAGAACGCGTCCGAAAAATCGAAAATAAATTGGGCCTGAAAAAAACTGGCTGATTTCCTCGAATAAATTGTTTGAGGAATCGAAGACATTGTCCACGACGGGGAGCCATCGTGGACAAGGAATCGAGGATGAAGTGAGCCGTCCTTTTTTGAGAAATGGTGAGGGATAAAATGGGATCCTTTGAAAGAAATCTTTTGCTCATCCTAACTGTTGCGGCTGGAACGGCTGTTCCCGCGGCTGGACAAACGCCTTCCAGCACAGTTCCAGGTGGCGCCGGTGGACGATGTCCAAACGTCATTGGTAAAGGAACTACTTCCGATGAACCACATGAGATTGTTGTATACCACTGTACTTTGCTGGTACCTCGGGCCAAAGGACGCGTTCGTAGTTACTTCATTCCAAATGACGCCGATATTGCCGTTGGGTGTGGGACTGGCAGTGGGAATCGGCGTCTGCACAATGGTGACAGGTCCGCTGGGGGAAGGGTTTCCGCAGGCGATGGGTAATAGTCCGGAAGATAGAATGAAAAATCCAAGGGCAATTTTTAATAAAGGCTGTAATCCCATGGGCACTTCCTTCATCAATTACAAATTAATAAGTCCATAAACTTTATAGGCCTCACCTATGGAAAACACAAGGTTAAACAGGGAGGGTTGTTTTAAAAGCTTTTTCCAGCAATTGAGGAAAGGGCTTTTTCATTTTCTGATGCAGGGCAACGCTGTTAACAGCCTCAAGTCTGGGTTGAATCTGCCGTTAGGCTCATCCGAGCTGGTTTGAAAGTGTGGTATAATTGTCCAGTATCAAATCGGAGCAGCGTACGAAAAAGTTTTTTATTATATCCTTATTTTTGGTAATGGGCTTTATGGCCTGGGCTTGCAGCCGCCTGCCCGTGACTCCGTCTGGAATGACAACCTCAACACCCACCCCAACTCTGAACGCTACGTCAACGCCCACACCGACGGTTACTATAACGCCAGATTGCTATGACGGTACGAGTCTGCCGGGCCTCAGCCTTCCGTCCGGTGCCAACTTGGGTTTATTTAACCAAACCAATCCCCTGGGCGGCGCCCCCTTCACGATTATCCGCAGCCAGTCCGACTGGGACACTTTGTACGGTTCTTCAACGCCGCCTGCGCCGCCGGTCAATTTCAACGCGGATATGATCATCATTGTTTCAAACGCCGTCTGCTGTCCGAGTGTGAATACGGCGATTGCTTTGGTTTGCGAAAGTGCGAGCGGTGTTAGTATTACAGTGAGCGAAATTTCCCCAACTAACCAATGCTATACGGTTTGTCCGGGATCCATTCTTTCCGCAGTGACCGTACCCAATTCCAATTTGCCGGTTACCTGGACCGTAACCACCAATCCATTTTTTCTCCTCAATTTGACTCCCGTTATATTATCCGTCCCAACCCCCACCGCAACACCCTAAGTAGTTCTCAAAAACTGGTTTTAAAAATCAGCCTGGATCATCTAGATTCGGGCTTTTTTGTTTTTGCGGATAGGGATGTAGTCTTTAAACTGGGTGTTCCTTATGAACGACTAGTAAAGGACTGAATTTTGTATATTCCCAAACACTTTGAAATAAATGATTTGAACGTGATTAAAGAATTTTTAAATTCTTACGGTTTTGGTCTTTTAATTAATAACGTTCAGGATGATTTGACATCGACCCATTTGCCTTTTTTGTATGAAGCAAATGAGGGTGAAAAAGGAACGTTGTATACCCATGTCGCCCGTAACAATCCCCAATGGCAATTACTGAGTCCTGACAAGAAAGTTTTGGCTGTCTTTTCAGGGCCGCATGGCTACATTTCGCCTAGTTGGTATTCGTCCAATCCCGCTGTACCTACCTGGGATTATGTCGCCATTCATATCTATGCTTATCCTGAGTTGATTGAGGAAAAAGAAAAACTTTACGATTTGCTCGCTAAAACTTCCGTTTTTTATGAAAAGCAAAACGGAACCGATTGGAAACCGGATTTCACGGGTGATTATTATCAAAAACTCACACAAGCAATCGTCGGCATTAAGTTGAAAGTGGTCGATATACAGGCTTCGTTCAAATTGAGCCAAAACAAATCCGTCGAAGATAAAAATAAGGTGATCGCCGCGCTGAAAGCCAAAGGCACTCCCTCAAGCGTTCAACTCGCGGATTTAATCAGCCAGTTTTCGAAATGATCTTTAGTCTTTTATTAAAGAGGTTCCTGTGAAAAAAATTATTTTCAATTTTTTGTTGGCCACATCTCTTGTTCCGTTTGCGTCAAATCTTTGGGCTGATAATTTAGTTAATAACGACATTCATCAAGAACCGCAAAAACCTTATCCCTACATCGAGGAGGAGGTTTCAATTAACGTCGGCGAAGGGGTCACTCTTGCGGGGACTCTAACTCGTCCAGAGGGTAAAGGACCTTTCCCGGTAGTTCTTCTTTTGGCGGGGTCCGGCCCAGAAGATAGAAATGAAACGTTTGGGGCGCATCATCCTTTGTTGGTTTACGCGGATAACTTTACTCGTATGGGAATAGCCACCTTACGTTATGACAAGCGTGGAGTAGGGGGCTCCGGTGGGGACGAAAGTAAAGCAACTTTCGAGGACGATGCTCAAGATGCCATGACAGCGGTTGCGTTCTTACGAAAAAGAGAGGATATCAATCCCCTGAAAATTGGCTTATTGGGTACGAGTGAGGGTGGCCTTCTTTCATACAAATTGGCGGCGCGTTCCAAAAACATCGCTTTTATTATCCTGTTGGGTGCTCCTTGTTTGGAGGGTGAAAAGGCGATTTTCCTGCAACACAGTCTGGTTTGGAAATCGATTGGTATGAGCGATCGTGTGGTTTCGATCCAAGCGAATATGGAAAGAGACTGTTTTGAAGACATCAAAAATGAGAAAGACGATGCTATAGCCTTGGCCAAGATCAAAAAAACGGTTGAGGCCTATCGCTCAAAAATGACGGACGATGATCAGACGGCGCTTAAAAGCACACTCGATACGGTCGATCAATGGGGCAAGGCCTTGGAGTCCCCTTTTTGGCGTTATGTTTTTACTTATGATCCCAAGGATGATCTCCAAAAAGTGAAAAGTCCGGTTTTGGCGATTTGGGGGGATAAAGACTTACTGGCACCACCAAGTGAACATCGTCCGGCGCTGGAAGCGGCTCTTGGTTTCGGGGGAAACACGAATTACACCGTTAAGGTCTTTTCCGGTGTGAATCATGCTATGCAACATTGCAAAACCGGTTCTCCATCCGAATTTATCAATCTTCCCGAAACGGTTGCACCCGAAGTGTTGCAAATAATTGATGAGTGGGTCGAGAAACAAGCAAAATAGATTTTCGAAGGGAATGATTTAGATGTCGGCAAAACTAAAGAGTGTTTGCGTTAATTGCGCTTCCAGCCCAGGGGTTCATCCTGAGTATGTCGAGGCATCACGCGAACTGGGGACATTGCTGGCCCAGCGGGGTATTTCGCTCGTCTACGGCGGTTCGAATGTAGGCTTGATGGGCGAGATCGCCGACGCTGTTTTGAGCCATGGGGGCGATGTTTTCGGCGTTATCACCGAAGAGCTTAATAATAAAGTCGGGCATAAGGGTCTCAGGGAGCTTCAGGTTGTTCCCACCATGCACGAAAGAAAAACCAAAATGTTTCAATTGTCGGACGGCTTTATCGTTATGCCCGGGGGGCTGGGCACCTTGGAAGAGGCGATGGAGGTTTTAACTTGGGCTCAGTTAGGCCTTCATTCCAAACCGGTCGGTTTTCTGAACATCCGGGGTTACTTTGACCGCTTGATGGATTTTTTGGATCACGCCGTCGATCAGCGTTTTTTGAAAAAAGAGCATCGTCAAATGATATTGATAGCTGAAAATCCGAACCAGCTTCTTGCGGACATGGAAGCTTATATTCCAACATCTATGGAAAAATGGGTTGATCGCAAATAAAAGCTTAGGTTGTCCACGACAGGAACCCGCATTGGACAAAATAGGAATCCTGAGAACGTAGTTTGAAAATGGCTGTATTAAGTAGAATTGGGCAGGGCCTAGAAAGGATTCGATATGGATTTAGTCTATTTCAAAAAACTATTCGACTATGACTATTGGGCCACCGAAAAGCTTTTAACTTCTTTAGAAGCGACGGCCAATCCCTCAGAGGTAGCCGTTAAGAAAATGAACCATCTTCTGTCCGCCAAGGAAGTTTGGATGGGCCGCTTATTGGGCACAATCTTCACTGATTTAAACAAGCAAATGTCCATGGTGGAGAGACGAAAACTCAACGAGACCCAACGGGACCGGATGAAGAGCTATTTTTCAAAGCTGGACGAACGCCAGCTTTCCGAAAAAATAGTTTACAAGAACCTTCAGGGTTCGCCTTTTGAGACGGTGTTGTCCGACATTTTGGCCCACATGGTTAATCACGGCAGTTATCACCGCGGGCAAATCGCGTCGCTCATCAAAAAATCGGGGGGCGATCCGGCGGGTACGGATTACATAGGGTTTGTTAGAGAGTTAGATGCAAAAGGTTGAATTGTTGTCCACGACGGGGACTCATATTGGACGATCTTTTTAAGCCGATTTAAGTGAATCTTGATTATTTATAATGAAGTCCTACAATGTAGGATATATAGTAAGGATGGGTGATGGAGCAACACCATTTTATTCAGTCACCTATCTACTCAAAGTTGATCGACACCATTCGTGAGGCGGGACTGCAAGTCGCGATTGAAGAGGCTATCAACAACAACCCCAAGGGCGGGAAGCTTTTAGGGGGCGGCATTCATAAGTTGCGTGTTGCCTCAACCAAAAGGCCGGAAGGAACACCCGATTTTTTAAAAATTTAGATCGGGCACACCCAAGTCGTGTGGCTCACCTGGTGGGTTCGCCACAGGGGAAAAGCGGTGGTTACCGGGTTTGGTACTTTTACGATGAGCCCGATGACATTTACCTCTTTTTCATCATTGATAAACGAAAGGCTCCGGATCTAACGGTTGAACAGGAGAAGATTCTTGTTCAGGATTTGAAGCAGGCTTTAGGTAAAAGAAAAAAAGGAGGAAATTAGAAATGAAAGACAAAGATTTCAAACTCATGCGGGAGAGTCTCAAACAATCGATTGAGATCAAAAAGGGCAAGAAACTGCACGGTATGCGGGAAAGTTACCGGCCAAAACCAGCCACCGCTGATGAAGTCAAAGGCGTCCGTAAGGCGTTACATCTAACGCAGGCTATGTTTGCAGGGATTGTGGGCGCAAGCCCCAATGCGGTTGAGCATTGGGAGCAGGGAATCCGTCGGCCTAGTGGTTCCGCGTCAAAGCTTATTCGGATTCTCAAATCCCATCCCGAATTGATTTCAGAAATACGCTAGGCTTTGTCCACGACGGGGACCCGCATTGGACAAGTGAAGAAGCTCAAGTTTTTACATTTTTTCATTTTTTAGCCAAATATGATTAATCTTCCAAAAGGTATAACACATGCGTATTTGCGTTATTTTTTTATTGTTGTGCGGTTTGAACGGGCAGGCCATTGCCACCGAAACCCGAGTGGATTCTACAGGCAGCATCGATATGGTACTTTGGGACGAAACCACCGATCTCATTCCTTATAACTTCGGTAATCCCGCCGGGTTAGCCTTGTTGCCAGTGGGGGGCCAGGTGTCGCTGACGATTCCTTGGTTCACGATATCCGGCACTAACTATAACGCCAGTTACTTTGGGCTTTCTCCCGGTGCTTATCAGGGTTTTCCCAGTCTCATTGCCTCCACTTCGGGCTCGTATAACACCGCCGGTTTGCAATATCAGGGTTTAAATTATGTCACACCGGATAAATGGGCCCTGCAAGCCACCGGTTCTTATTCCGACAACCAATTACCCGCCCCGAACTTTTCTGATATAGGGCAAGGTCTTATACGGATCGCCCGTGACTTTGGGCCTTTGACCGTCGGCACTGAGTTTCAATATACGGGTGGAAGTTTAAACTTATTCAATGGTTACACAAGCACTCTGACGGGTCCTGGTGAATTGAATACAGGCATCCTGGTTAATGTCCCATTGGGCAATAGCCAACATCCCTGTTGGTTTCGTTTTGGCGGTTCGGTTGGCTTTGATTTGTCGCCAGGCCAAACCCAATCTGTCCGTGGGGGTAATATTTCCGATACCAGCAATATGATCATTGCTCCTTGTGTTTATTTGGAAATACCCGATTCGTTACAGGCCGGCATCATCGTGAACACCGCAAATGCCCCGACTTCGATCAGTATTGTCAATGGCGAGACATATCCGTTTGAGAGTTACACTAATGATGTTGATTTGATTTTTTGCAAATGGAAAATGGTTTTATCTCCGCCAAGAGACGCACAACATTTGAGTTTAAACGGCGGGATTCTTTTTGAGATCACAAACCAAGCAGTCAATAACCTCGGTGACATTTACAACAGCTATACCACGCAAAGTAGCCAATTGCAGATAGGGTTGGGGTTGGAGCGGGTTAAGAATTTCACATTGGGCCTGCAATTAGATGCCCAGGGGGAGATAGTGAACCAGATTGAGCTAACCAATCCATCCAGCAATCAACTCCAGCTTTGTTTGGGTATGGAAAAATGGTTGTCCCCGAACTGGGCCATTCGAGGTGGCCTTGTTTATCAATACCTGCCGGTGGGTAACGACGAATACGTCCCGGATAATTTTGATGAGCCAACCGCAGGGCAAGAAACAGCTTGGGTGACCACCTTGGGGTTGGGTTACGCAGTTAAAAACCTCAAAATCGATGCGATGGCCTTTTTAGACCCGCAATCAGTCAACAATATATATCCATTTGGTGGGCCCCCATACCAAACTTATACAGTCTTCGGATTGGAATTGTCTGGCGAGTTTTTGTTTGATAACTAAAAATGCTGCTGTGCGTTTGTCCGCGACGGGGACCTTTCGTGAAAAAGTGAAACGTTAAAATGAGGAGAGTTGTTTTGAAAACGAAGGATGAACTTAAAAAGCAATATAAAGATACGCCGATCCCCATGGGTGTTTTTTTGGTTCGGAATACCAAGACCAACGAGTTCATCGTCGGGGCCAGCCGCAACCTTGCAGGTTCCCTCAATCTGCATCAAGCCGTTCTGAAAATGGGCAAACCGAATGATCCGCTTTTGAAGAACCCAAAGGTTATGGAAGACTTTCGGGCCCAGGGCGCCGACACTTTTGAGTTCACTATTTTGGACACTTTGAAGCCCAAGGAAGAACAGGGATGGGACCCTGGGGAAGACCTCAAGGCGCTTGAAAAGATTTGGTTTGAGGAATTGAAGAACCGAGGCTGGACGGCTTATTGAAGGGCCGCAATGGGGACCCGTGTTGGATAAAGTGGACTTGACGATTTTCAGCCTAGTGCATACGATAGGTACATATAGTTAATATGCATCAGGAGCTTGCATGAGAACCACCCTCGAACTTTCCAATCACTTAATCAAAGACCTCATGTCCATAGAAAAGTGGTCTTCCAAAACCCAGGCCATTGAGGCTGCTATAGAGGATTTCGTCAGGCGCCGGAGGCTGGACAACCTTATTTCCGCCAGGGGTCGTTTGAAGGTGAAAGATGTTTCTTCCGAATTGAGGAAGATGGAACTTCATGGGCGCTGAGATTCTCATCGACACATCCGTTTGGATTGATTTTTTCCGCAAACCAGAAAGCGAAACCGGGGAAAAAGTAATCAAACATTTGAAGCGCGGTTCTTTATCCACTTGCGGAATCATCGTTTTTGAGGTTTTACAGGGAGCGGCCGATCCGGCGGAGTTTTCCTTTTTAGAGGAGAATCTCAAAGGACTGCATTTCCTTGACGCGAACGCGGATGTTTTTTTCACGGCGGGCAAAATTTCCTACGATTTACGAAAGCACGGCGTCACTCTTCCGCTAAGCGATATTCTGATAGCCACTTTAGCCATTTCAAACCAACAAACCATTTGGACGAAGGACCAGCACTTCAAGAAAATAAAAGGTCTTCATCATCAGTTTTTTTGATGGTGTTTGTCCGCGACGGGATCAGAATTGGTCATAGTAAGGTCATTATGAAAATAGAAAAAGCAAAGTTAATAGACTGTCCCAAACTCGCTGAAATGAATTATCGGCTCATTCGCGATGAGGGCCACCGAAACCCCATGAACAAAACCCAATTGGCCCGCCGGATGAAAATTTGGTTAAAAGGTGAATACAAAGCCTGTTTTTTCAAGGAGCAAGGAAAAATCATTGGTTATTGCCTTTATCGGAATGAGGATGGTTTTACTTACATCCGCCAGTTTTTTATAGAACGAGAGTTCCGAAAATCGGGTTATGGCCGTAAAGCGTTTAAACTTCTGGTTAATGGTCTTTGGAAAAGTTCGCCCATACTTCGTTTGGATGTTTTAGTGGACAATAAAATCGGCATCCAATTTTGGAAAAGCATGGGTTTTAAAGACTATTGTCTAACGATGGAACGGAAAGCAACTTAGAATCTTTGCCCGCGATGGGAAACCAATCAATGAAAATAATAAATTTCAAGCTGAATACAAATGACAAGAACGTAGGTGATTGTTATTTGCCTGATTCATTTGCAGGAAAACTTCCTGTTGTTATTTACTGCCATGGTTGGGGCGCCAGTAAAAAATTGGACAAAGCGCCACTCGCTTTAAGCAAAGCGTTGACGGATTTAAACATGGTGATGGTCAGTTTTGACTTTTTTGGGGCTGGCGAAACCGGCGGTGATTTCAATCAAATGACCGACGCCCGCTGGGCTTCCAATCTTGCCGATGTATTTAATTGGGTTTGCGAACAAAGTTGGGCTGACCCCAAGAAAATAGGCTGCTTTGGCACCCGCTCGGGAAGCACCGCGGCGCTGCGTTTCGCCGAAAAGTCTGACAAGGTCGCTTTTGTCATTTCGGTTGCGACTTGCTTGGGTTTATATCACGGGATGCATCAAGGGGGTCCGGCGAAAATCCTGGTCGAAAATCTAGAAACACTAATCCAAGGCGGAAAAGCCCGGTTTTTTGAAACTGATTTTGACATCAACTTCTTCAAAGACCATGTTACGGGAGCCCCGATTTACGAGATTCAGTCCATTAAGTGCCCTGTTTTTTTTCTGCAAGGGGCGGACGACAACTTGTATAGAAGGGCCGAGGCTTGGATCGGAAACCAGATCATGAAGAAAAACAGCCTTCCGGTGAAGTATGTCGAAATTGAGGGTGGAGACCATATTTTGGACAAGGTCCCTGATGAATGCGCTCGTGAAGTCGTTCAATGGCTTCGTGAAATAAAGATATTGTCTTAACAGCTTTTCTTCTAAAAATTGAATAGGTAATTCATGAATATCACCGAACTTCAAATAAAAAGATTCCAAAAGAAATACTTACGACTGGTGCCCGAATTAACCCAACTGCTTCATGACGCTTATAAGACTTTGGCGGATAAGGGTTTTCGTTATACCGCGACTTACCAGTCGCCGGAAAAAACATTAGAGAGATTAAATCGAGGCGAATCCTATTTGGCGTTTTGGGATGAACAATTGGTTGGCACGATTTCACTTTATGCCCCCCAATCGGATAGTCCCTGTGACTATTATCGAAAAGAAGGCATATATCATTTTGGTCAGTATGCGGTTAAGCCCATATTTCAAGGACGGGGCATTGGAAACGCGCTTCTTCAATTCGTCGAAATGAAAACCAAAACACTTGGGGTAAAGAGTTATCTTTGGATACCGCCGAGGGTGCTGTGGAATTAATCGCTACTTATCAAAGACACGGATATGGGATTGTGACTACGACTCAATGGTCTTCCACTAATTATTTATCGGTGGTTATGACTAAAGAATTATAAATTTCGAGGAAAAAAATGAATCTGGTAGTTTTCGATATAGACGGGACCTTGATCCAATATCACAAGAAGAAAAATGATTTAGCCTATGTCCGGGCGGTGCGGGAAACTTTTGGAATAAAGATTGAAGATGATTGGGCGTCTTATATCCATTCCACCGACTCCGGCATTCTTTCTGAAATAATTGAGAAAAACAGGGGCCGTTCTTGTACGCCCGAAGATGTGGTGTTGTTTAAGAAAAATATGAATTCATGGCTCGACAGGGAATACGGCAAAGAACCGTTTGAATGCACGCCTGGCGCAAAAGAGTGTTTGAACGAAATTGGAAATGATTCGGATTGGACGGCGGCCATCGCGACCGGCAATTGGGAATTCTCGGGAGGCTATAAGCTTCAGAGCGGGGGACTCGATTTCAAAGGTATTCCTTTCGCATCCGCCGATGATGGAATAACCCGTGAATCCATTTTACAAGCGGCGCGAGCGAAGGCGGAAAAGGCGTTACTAACCCGCCCATTTGAAAAAATAGTCTATGTCGGTGACTGGATTTGGGATGTCAAAGCGGCGGAAACCCTCGGTTGGGGGTTTATAGGAATTGCTTCGGGCGAAGAAGAAAAAGCGATTCGAGAAGCCGGGGCGAAACAGGTCATTCCTGACTTTTCAAGATTAAGGAAGTTGCTTAACAGAATATGATGGGCCGGTGGAAAAATGAAGTTGTCCTGTCCTTGGGAAAACTCCGCTTTCCTTCTGGCGGTGCCAAATCAAAAAGAACAACAAGATCAGCTTTTAAAACATTTCAGAGAGTGAGGCCGTTATGGATGTCATTACAAAAAATAAGATTGCGATCGTCACGGGTGGAAGCCGGGGGCTCGGCAAGGATATCGCGCTTTCCCTGGCCCGCACGGGTATCGATGTCATCTTGACTTACCACACCAACCAGCAGGAAGGCGACAAAGTCGTCGATACGATCCGGGGTTTGGGTCGCAAGGCTTTGGCGCTACCCTTCGATGTTTCAAAAATTTCGTCTTTCGACGCGTTTCTGGCGCAGGTCAAGACCGTCTTGCGGGAAACCTGGAACACCGAGAAGGTCGATTTTCTGATCAACAACGCCGGCATCGGAAAGGCGATTTCGATCAAGGAACTGACCGAAGACGATTTCGATACCTTTCTCAATGTTCATTTTAAAGGCGTCGTTTTCCTTACCCAGAAGACGCTGGAGATCATGAACGATGGGGGCGGGGTTGTTTTCATCACAGCCGCGGGCGACCGATACATTGTGCCGGGTTACTCGGTCTATTCTTCCTGCAAAGGCGCTGTGGAGGTTTTCGCGAGGTATGTCGCCAAGGAATACGGACCGCGGGGCATCCGGGCCAATACGGTCGCGCCGGGAGGCATTGAGACCGATTTCAACAACGCCTATATTCGAAGCAACCCCCAGGTACAGCAATTCATCAAAGCCCAGACGGCCCTGGGCCGCGTCGGCGTGGCGGATGATATCGGCGGAGTGGTTTCGTTCCTTTGCAGCCATGACGCCAAGTGGCTTACCGGTCAGCGTCTGGAGGTAACGGGCGGCTTCAATCTGTAGGATAGAAATCGAAACATCAATAGGGCGATCTTTTAACCCTGAGACAAGAACCATCAACAAACCCTGGAGACTGTGGCATGGAAAAGAAAACGGCTTTGATCATCGGCGCGTCAAGAGGTCTTGGCCTGGCTTTGGTGAAGGAGTATTTAAAGCGGGACTGGCGTGTAGTCGCCACCACCCGGCAAAAGAGCGGTACCGCGCTGCATGAGCTGGCGGAGCGTTCTTCGGGCCAGCTTGAAGTGGAAACGATTGATATTACGGATACCCAGCAGATCGCGTCACTCCGCCAGCGACTTCAAGACAGAAAATTCGACCTTCTTTTTGTGAACGCGGGGGTTGCCAATGACCGCTATGAAACCATCGGCGAGGTTTCAACCGAAGAGTTCCAGAGAGTCATGGTGACGAACGCATTGTCCCCTTTGCGGATCGTTGAAAGTTTTCAGGCGAATATCGCCGCGAATGGAACTATTGGTGTGATGTCGTCGGGCCAGGGAAGCGTTGCCGACAATGAGCGGGGCGGCTTCGAGGTCTACCGGGCCAGCAAAGCTGCCCTGAATACTTTGATGCGCAGTTTCGCGGCGAGGCACGCCGGGGATAGCCGGTCGCTGTTGTTGATCGCTCCGGGTTGGGTGAGAACGGATATGGGCGGCCCCGAAGGCCGTTATTCGATCGAAGAATCCATCCCGCGCGTTGTGGATACGATTTTGGCCCAGGCCGGTAAAACCGGCCTGCAATACCTCGACCAATTTGGAAAAGTTGTGCGCTGGTAGGTGAAACAGGAAACTATGAAAACGGGAGTCTTATTTGCTCTCCCGAGTTTGTAAAATGAAACCGATTATTCCTGAAAAACAAGACTAAGACACGATCAGAATCATTTTATGCCGCTTCGGGTTAAAGTTACTGCTGTGGGTTTGGTTCATAATAATTATTCCCTTGTCTCGGTCCGGGGGCGAAACCACAAAAAGGTTGTGAGGCCCCGGGGTCAGGGAGGCCAATTGGGTTTCCAAAGATTTTCGTTCCGGCTGCAGTCCCGCGTTTTTATCCAGACTCCAAATCATGTCGCCTAATTTTAAGCCCGCTTTGTCCATCGGGCTGTCGGCCCAAAGCTTTTCCACCCGACAATCGTTGCTTAAAACCAAACCCTGGTTGGGGNNTCCAAATCTTCCGGTCTGGCGCACTGAATGGTGAGAGGGTTTTTTGAACCCGAGACGATTAAGGAGCATTGATACAAAGTTGAGGGTGTATTAGTTTCAACCTCAATCTGGTTGATGTGAACGGTTGTCACGTCTTCCCAAAAAAATGTCGGTTGGTTGGAACCATCCACCAGGCGTCCCAACAAATCCGAGCTTTTGAAAGTAATCATCAGAGTGTTGTTTGATGAAGACACAGCCCCGATTTTTTGCGTGTCATTGCCGACCTTCATGGTGTATTTATCCGAGTTGATTAAATCCTGCAGACGGCTTGTCGCCAAATCTCCCGGCATGGTTTTGTCAGGCGTAAAGGGATAATCTTTCACGATAGAGTTTTGCGGTATGGCGGCAATTTCGAGTTCGATAATTTTGGGGTCGTACAGAGTGGAAGAAGGCTTAAGGGTTGACGCGGTTGTGCTAAAGGAAACAGCGGGTTGGTAGGTAACGACATTTGATTGAGGAGTTTTTAACTGCGAACTTTCTAACTTCGAACTCCTAACGGTTGGGGGCACCGTTGGGATGATTAAACTCGTTGAAGGGGATGTGGGTACCGGGGTTGGTTCAGAAGCGGATGATTCATGACTAAATTTAGATTCAATCCAGTTGATCGGATGAAACCCGTGGTGAAGCCACAAACTCCAGACCGCCCAGACCAGAACCAATAAAAAAATGACCGTAAAGGCAAAAACGGCGATTTTATGAAACAGTTTGCCAAAGGCTTCCTTGAAGGCCTGCAAAAAGGGCTTGAGCATGGGTTTGAAAATTTCTTTCCATAGCCAGCCCAGCCCCTGGCCTATCCGATAGGCGCCCAGCACCAACGCTTCGGGAAGGGTGAGGGTCTGCCCCTTCTCGACTTTGTGTTTGAGCTGGGGGATCACCTTTACCCCGGCCAGCCAGTCGCGGAACATGTAGACCTTGGTAGAGGACGCCGATGAGGAAGGGTTATGGGCTGCGGGTGTTGTTGTGGGGGCAGGCATCTGCGCCGAGGGGGCGTTGGCACCCATTTCTTGTTTGTGGGAAATGGGTGTACTCAAGGCTTGCTCCTCAACTTGCGGCTTCGGGGCAGAGACATGGGTAGCTTTCGGGGTCGGCTTGGCCGTACCAAACTCTTCAGGCACTCCACCGGCGTTGATCCATTTGACCAGTTCGGTTGCCTTGGGGCCGGTCATCCGGCGGTCGAGGATGATCTTTACGGCCTTCTCAGCTAAGGCCTGGGCGTCGGCCTTTTCCCGACCGGTCAAAAGGGGTATGAGCTTCCGGACAGTTTCGGAGTTCAATTTCCAAAATTCCCCTTTATTTTCGGTGTCAGTGACCCCGACGGGGTCACTACCATCAAAATTTAAGGGTTTTTGAGAGTTTAGGGATTCCCGTATCAAAGCGCGGCTGGCCGGGTTGAGCAGGCTAGTAATCTGGCTTGCCCGCTGGACAAGCGTTTTGGGTTTACCTAACCGGTCGGCAAGGCCCCGTTGGGACCAATCCGGGTTCTCGGCCAGCAGTGTTTCCCAGTTCTCATAGCTATCCAGCCAATAGGGCTTCGGGCCTTCGTTGGAAGTCTCGGCCATGATTTTGGCTTCCTCCAAGGTGATATCCATAACCTCGGCTTCGATGTAGGTTTTGCCGAGCTTCCGGTGGGCCAGCACCCGTCTTTGGCCCGAAATAACCCACCAGCCACCCTCGGCCCTTTTGAGGATGAGGATACGGGGTACCCACCCGCCCTTTTCGATATAGGCCACCAGGTCGGCCAGTTCGATGGGGTCGATGAACTTGCGGGGGTTCCAGATCGGTATGAACAGTTCGTCCAAAAGGACCATCAGGATATTCGCTGGTTTAGGGGATGGGGTATCCGGCATGACTGGCTCCTTAGGCAGTTATGAATTTTGGGAAAGTTTAAATCAGGATCGAAATTCGAAAAATGAAAAAATAACTTGCCAACAATTTTTCTTAGATTTGGGTCGCTTGAAGAGGCAAAAAGTGGCCTTTTTATGTCCAGTTTTTGAAACGTCAGGCGGTTTTGGGGCAATTAAGTGGGGAAGGGTTTTAGACCGGGGAGTAGAATTGTTCAGATTAAATTCAAATTGAAGGATATTGAGTGATGATCAAAAAAGTAATTATCTATGGGTTGCCTGCGTTCATTTTTGTTTTTGCGGCAATTGCTTTGTTTTTAATTGCTACGTCCATGGGAAGAGCTTTGGTCGAAGGTGGAATAGGTGACAGCTATAGACTTGGTCTTGGGGTTTCTAAAAATGACCAAGAATCTTTGAAGTGGCTTTTAAAAGCTGCTTCAAACGGCAATGCTGCTGCTCAAGTTTGTGTTGGTTATGATTACGTGAGTGGGATTGGAACATCTGAGGATGACCAAGAGGCCAGGAGGTGGTATCAAAAAGCTGCGGATCAGGGAAATGTAGATGGCGAAACCGCAATGGGATTTTTTTATTACAAAGGAAAAGGTGTTACGCAAAATTATCAAACAGCCATGAGTTGGCTTCGAAAAGCATCCGCGCAATTTGCAGGGACTGGAACGGCGGAATGTGGTATCGGATATATTTATTTGGAAGGTTTGGGAGTTACGCGAGATTATCAAGAATCAATGAAATGGTTTCGGCTGGCCGCTGAACATGGCAGTGTGATGGCAGAATGTAATATCGGATATCTTTATGACAAAGGTTTAGGCGTCCCTCGAGATTATCAAGAAGGCATGAAGTGGTATATGAAGGCTGATGCAAAGGGTAGCGCGCTCGCTGACAACAACATCGGCTTTAATTATGAAAAAGGCCACGGGGTACCTCAGGACTACCAAGAAGCGATGCAATGGTATCGAAAAGGGGCCGAACAAGGAGAGCCACATTCAGAAAATAGTATTGGAAATCTTTATAAAAATGGATTTGGGGTTAAGAAAGATTATCAAGAGGCCATGAAATGGTTTGAAAAAGCTGCTGCGCAAGGTGACCCTGACGCGAAAAAGAGTATTGCTAAACTTAAAGTCAAAATGCCTATTTGATTTTTGATGTGGAATCAAATTGTAAATGTCACTCATTTGAAGAGGCTTTAATTGCAGACATCAAAAATAGTTATTGCGGATTACGACCCTCGTTGGCCCAGCATGTTCGAAGAAGAAAAAAATCGCCTTATCAAGGATATTGGCCAATGGGCACTAGACATTCAACACATAGGCAGCACATCGGTTTCTGGTCTTGGCGCAAAGCCGGTTATTGACATCATGATTGGAGTAAGAACGCTTCAAGAAGCTGATACTTATTGTCTCGTTCCAGTTTCTAATTTAGGTTATGAGTACATCAAGAAGTATGAAGATCAAATGCCTTATCGTCGTTATTTTAGTAAGAGTCGAAATGAAAATGTTCTCGAACATCACATCCATTTAGTCGAAAAAGGCAGTGAGTTTTGGGTACGTCATCTGGCATTCCGGGATTATTTACGTGTGAATCCGGAAGTGGCGAGAGAATATGAACAGCTTAAGCGAAACCTTGCGCCACAATTTAGTGACGGCAATGAATATGCGGCGGCCAAAACTGATTTTATAAAAGAGATTGAAACAAAAGCATTGAAACGGTAGTAGTTATAAAATAGTATACTTAAGTATACCTTTATAAGAGCACACACTATGGAAAAAAACTCATTCGAGCTTCCGGTTTTAACGGACGATGGATTACTAACTCCGGAAATAAAACCTCATTCATTAGAAAAGTATCGTGCAATAAGTTATTACCTCAAAATTTTCACGACAAGTATGAAAAGTAAATGGAACCATCTGATTTATATAGATTTATTTTCAGGTTCTGGCCGATCAAAAATTGAAGGTCAGGATTTGATAGTGCCTGGTTCCCCTTTGTTGGCTTTGGACCTTGAGGATCGATTTGATAAATATGTCTTTTGTGAGGAGGATCAATGGAAGTGCGATGTTTTGGAAAAACGCGTTTCAGCAATCTGCGATTCTAAAAATTTCAAAATTATTCAAGGGGATGTAAATCAAAACGTCCAGTCGATTTTAAGAGAAATGCCTCAATTCAGTAAATCCAACACAGGCCTTACTTTTTGTCTAGTCGACCCTTACAGCCTAAGTAATATTAGATTTGAAACGATTAAATTGTTGGCAGAGAAGCTGAGAGTTGATTTCTTGGTTTTGATTCCCTCAAACATGGATGCTAGAAGGAATCAAGACGCGTACATTGATCCAGATGAAACAACGGTTGATAATTTTTTAGGAGATAAGAACTGGCGTGATGTTTGGGAAATAAAGCGTAAAACTATGAAATTTGGTGTTTTTGTCTTGGAATATTTTTGCGAAAAAATGAAAGAACTTGGTTATGTTTATAAAGGTATGGATGACACTATGCCTGTTTATTTGAAAGAAAAGAATTTTGCTTTATACCATTTGATGCTTTTTAGTAAGCATCCCTTGGGTTACCGTTTTTGGAACGATGCGAAAAAAGGTGTTAATCCACAAATAGGTTTTGATTTTTAAAAAAGGAATTAAACATGGCCGATAAATCAACAATCGAATGGACTAATGCAACTTGGAATCCGGTGACCGGTTGCCACAAAGTGAGCGCTGGTTGTGCGAATTGCTATGCCGAACGCTTTGCTGAAAGATGGCGCGGTATTCCGGGACACCCCTATGAACAGGGGTTTGATTTAAAAACCTGGCCTGAACGCGTGAATCTGCCTTTAACTTGGAAAGAGCCGAAGACCATTTTTGTTAATTCCATGTCTGATCTTTTTCACCAAGACATTCCTTTAAAATTTGTGAAACAAATTTTCGAAACCATGAATAAAGCGCATTGGCATCAGTTTCAAGTTCTGACGAAAAGGGCTGATCGCCTTGAGAAATTAAGTTCACAACTTAAATGGACTAACAACATATGGATGGGCGTGAGTGTTGAGTCTGACAAGTTTACCTATCGCATTGATTCACTCAGAAAAACAAAAGCCAAAGTGAAATTCCTATCGTTGGAACCATTGCTAGGTCCATTGACAAAGTTAAAACTGAGGGGTATTCATTGGGCGATAGTCGGCGGTGAATCCGGCCCAGGCGCAAGACCAATGGATGAAAAGTGGGTCATCGATATCCGCAAACAATGTAAAAAAGCAAAAGTCGCGTTTTTCTTTAAACAATGGGGCGGTGTCTGGAAAAAGAAAAATGGACGTCTGTTAGAAGGCCGCACATGGGATCAAATGCCCGACTCCAATCGAAAAATTGAATTGGCGTCCGTTAAGTAATATTTCAAACGAAATCCAGCTACCAAAAATAAAATCCCAAAAGGGTTCTATGAAAAATTATTTAATCGTTTTTTTCAGTTTGTTAGTTTGTGTTTTTACTGCGATTTCTTATGCAGATTACGACGACAATCCCACGTCAACACCACCAACGGTAACCAGTAAAGTCATTCAAACTAAAGTCGGAAATATAACTACCGATAAGCCTCAGTTCCCTGAATTTTATATTTGGCGCAGGGTTTATCAGAAAAAAGGAGAAAGTTACTTCAAACTTTTTTTGGTAAAAAAAGACGGCTCACTCAAACAATGTGGTGACGTTCCAATTTCGTATGGTTGTTGGCATAGATCCGTAATGCAAAGTGGAATAGAAAAATCATCAACTCCTTCAAGTTCAACGGAAATCAGCTCTTACGATAGCAAGTGGTCAGTAGTTATTGATGAACCGAATAAAATGAAAATTAATTTTAAAAGAACTTCTGCGGGAAAAATTCAAACTATAAATATCCCAGGATTTACCGAAGGGGAAGAAGCGAACAATGGGTGGGGTTTTATTCAGTGGAATTCGGAAAAGGATTTATTTTATTTTTCATTTTCGGGTGGCACTACGGATGATAGAGCAAATAGCTATTATGAGTTTGATCCAGAAAACCAAGTTTTTACTTATATTGGCCGTGGAGCTGATATAAATTTTTCAGCCGACGGTCATTGGGTTATCTGGAGCGCGGGAAATAGCTTGGCTTATTCAGATTCCCAAGTTTGTATTTATGATGTTGTAACCAATCGTGATTATGTTTTGACAAACGGCCATTCAGCTAATTTATTTTACAAATGGGCTGCCGATGTTCCGTTAGAGAAGTGGTCTGAAATCAGCAAGTTTTTAGATGCAGGAAAAGATTTTTATCATCAAAAGAAATATGAACAGGCGATAGCGGAATATCAAAAAGCTATTGATCTTGAACCCGAAAACGACAAGGCTTATGGATATATGGGTTATTCTTATTACCTAAACGGTGATTTGGATAAAGCCAATCAGTCTCTCCAGAAAGCAATAGCTCTTAATCCGGATGATGAAAATTCTTATTACAATTTGGCTTTGGTTTCCTTAGCCTTAAAAGACATAACTCAGTCTGCTGTTTGGCTTGGAGAACTTTTTGAAAGAAATTCATCTTATATAGGAACTGTTCAAAAGGATCTTAGGTTCAAAGAAGTAGTTAATTCTGAAAAGTTTAAACAAGAGAGTAGCGTTTGGAGACATTGATTGAAAATAGACAGAGATTAAATGAACCCCAACTACCAAAAATGGAAATCACTGCAATCGCACTGGGATGACGACGACTTTTTAAAGTCGCTCACGCCCTTAATAAAACCCCGCTAAAAAGCTCATCTAAGCCGTATTTAGTTGTCCATGCAAATCTAAAGCGGCACTTTAAAATAACATGTTAAGAAAAAGGGTTAGGTGCCTTGTTTTTTTTTAGGATTGACTACACCTTTTTGTGATAAAATGGTGTATTAAAAGGAGCGTCTCATGTCCCGAACGAATATTGTCTTAAACGATGATTTGATTCAAAAGGCCGTCCACATTACGGGGGCCAAATCCAAGCGGATGGTGGTTCAAATCGCGTTGGAGCGATTGGTCCATCAAGGTGACGCGGTGAAAGCCCTGTTGAAATTAAGAGGCAAGTTAAACTGGGAAGGCGATTTGAACTCGATGCGGAAAAACCGCGTGTGAGGATAATCGATTCTTCCGTATGGATAGCCTATTTCAACGGAGACAGCCGACCCGAAACCGAACTGGCGGTTCAATGGTTGGAAAAAGACGAGGAACCGGTTTTGTTTCCGGTCATCGCGCTCGAAGTTTTGGCCGGTTTCAAGAATGACGCCGACTTTAACAAAGTTCGTTCCATTTTCAACCGGTTGGATATTCTGGGATTGTCGTCTGAAGTTCACTTTAAAGCCGCGGCCTTGTACCGAAACTTGAGAAAAAAGGGCGTAACCGTAAGGGGTGTGACGGATTGTCTGATCGCCCAAGGTTGTGTCGAATATGGCGCGTCTCTTTTAACGCTGGACCGGGATTTTAAAACCATCGCGCGGCATAGTTCGCTTAAACTCATCGAAACCCCGTAAAAATTTAATTTCTTTCAAGAGATAGGCCGCAATGAACCCCGACTACCAAAAATGGAAATCACTGCAATCGCACTGGGATGACGACGACTTTTTAAAGTCGCTCACGCCTTTGATGAAGCTGCGCTACAAATGTTGTTAAAAAGCCATTTTCTCCTATTTTTTAATATGTCGATTATTTTTAAATATTTCGACATGTAATGACCGATATGTCGATTTTATCGGCACATCTCTTAATGCAAAAATGAACAACTCGATCATCTTTTATGTCCTAAAATCAGTTAAATGAACCGCAAAAAATGACTAGTAATTGAATTGGTTTAAATCTGTAGTTGTTTTGAAATTATTAAAAACAGGAAATTTTTAAAATGGTTGTTATATTTTTGGACGAATCGGGCGATTTAGGCTTTGAAAAGCCGGGCTCCTCTAAAAAATTTGTGGTCACCTTATTGGTTTGTGATTCAAACGACACGGCTGTTCAAATTCGGAAAGCCGTTGGCCGGACTATAAAAAATAAATTATCGGGAAAAGGTAATCGAAATCGTCAGCAAGAACTAAAGGGCAGTCATACGGAATCTAAAATTTTAGAATATTTTTTCAAACAATTGCCCACTTCTGGTTTTGGATTGTACGCTGTCGTTTTAAACAAAGATCGTGTTTTGGGTCATTTGCGGGATAAACAAGGCCGAAAAAACTTTATAATTTTCTCGCCAAGTTTGTGATTGAAAAAGTGAATGTTCGCCAAATGGCCGCTGAAAGGGTTTTGTTGATAGTCGACAGGTCTAAAAAAATGGACGATATCCGTGACTTCAATAAATATCTTGAAACCTACCTGGTGGGTGAACTTCCAACCGAAACTCCTGTTGATATTCAACACGAGGATTCAAGCAGGGATAAAGGACTGCAAGCGGTCGATGTTTTTTGTAACTCGATTTATCGGAAATATGAGAAGGGTGATGAAAAACTTTATCGGCGGTTTCAGGGGTTTATCAAATTCGAAACTACTTATTTGTCCTAAAATAAAAAAAGACGGACCCTTTGGCGTGTGAACCCTGTGACTCATATCCAACCGATGGAAGGAAGCATCACAGGCACACCAAAGGAATTACCCGCCGCAGGTGTATATTAGGGTTTGGCGCGGATTTAAGTCAATAAGCTTACTGGGAAGCTTGTAAAACCAGATAAATAAAGGTTTTTATATAAAAGTTGTTTGTAGTCAGGTTTAAAAGGGTTAAATGAACACCAACTACCAAAAATGGAAATCACTGCAATCGCACTGGGATGATGACGACTTTTTAAAGTCGCTCACGCCCCTGATGAAACTGCGCTACAAACGGTTGAGCGAAAAAGTCACCGACATCTTTACCTACAACTTCGCCAAGGTGCCGGGCAAGCCGCTATTGATCGACGCGGGGGCGGGGCGGGGGGAATACGCGCTCTTTCTCAAAAAAAGCTGGGGAAATGATTTTGAACCCTGGAAATACCTGGGGCTGGAACCATCGCCCGAACAATTAAAACAGCGCGACATTGCCACCCTAGGGTTGGGCTTTATGCGAGCCACGGCGGAACAAATACCTCTGCAAGATATGGTGGCGCAGGGTGTGCTGATGAAAGAAGCGCTGGACCATTGTTACGATCCCTCGAAAGTTTTCAGCGAGGCCAAACGGCTGCTGAAGCCGGGCGGGGTGCTGGTGGTGACGATTACCAATGACAAGTCTTACTTCAAACACCTCTTGCCGGGCATTAACAACGCCCACAAGGCCAAGCAAACCGACCATCTTTTCTTTTTTGGGCCGGATGATCTTAAAAAACTGGCGCAAGACGCCTGGTTTGACAGGGTGTCGGTGGAAACCTATAATTACCTGAAATTTCCACGATTTTTAGAGATCGCGCTGGGTTGGCTGGGTGAACCCCTCAACCGCAGTCTTTTGAGTCTGACCGACGCGATAGGTCAAGCGCTTCTGCCCGGCATGGGCGGGGGCATCATTCTTACGGCACAGATGAAAGACAGTTAGGAATGAGGAGTTAGAAGTTAGGAGTTAAGTCTAGAGGCGGAAAAGTTAGGAAGTTCGCAGTTGAAAACTTCTAACTCCACACTTCTAACTACTAACTCGGTCTCCACAAGCTCCTAACTCAAAACTAAACTTAGAAATGGGAATTATGGCCATTAACTCAGAATTACTGAATATCTTGATCTGTCCCGCCTGCGGATCCGCTTTGCGTGAAAAAGAAAACGCGCTTCAATGCACGGAATGCAAAAACATCTATCCGATCGAGGATGGAATTCCTGTTCTGCTGGCGGACCGTGCTCAAAAACCCAAAAAGTAAAGCTGTACCCAAGCGTATTGGCATAGACGCCCGTCTGGCTTATCGCCGGGGGGTGGGCACCTACACGGCCAACCTGATTTTGGCCCTGGCCCAGGTGGATACCAATAACCACTATGTTCTCTTTAACGCTCCCGCTCTTTTAAAACGCCAGCTTTCCCATCCCCGGTTTCGTTTTGTGGAAGTGCCTTGCGGCAACGCGGCTTATTACGAGCAGGTGCTTTTGCCCAAGGCGGCCAAGGTGGAGGGAGTTCAGCTTCTACACTATGTCGATAACTCCTGTTCGCTCTTCACCGACCTTCCGATTGTCTTAACTTTGCATGACGCTATGTACACCCGGCCTTTAAAAGCGGTGCGCATGAAGCCGACTTTTCGGCAAAGACTCATTTACGCTTATAAAAAATGGTTTATTCCCAAGTCCGCCTGGTTTGCGAAAAAGATTATTACGGTTTCGGCTTATTCCAAAAGGCGGATCGTGAACGAAACGGGTGTTTCGGCTGAAAAGATAACGGTCACGCTTGAGGCGGTGGATCATCAGCTTTACCAGAAGGGCACTCACCCCGCTTCGGGGCTTTTTAAAATAGCGGTGCATGGCGCGGCGGATGACCGCAAAAATCTTTCGAATATTTTAAAAGCGGCCAAACTGCTGGTATCCCGGAAAAAGTCATTTCAAATATTTGTGATCGGCATGAATAAAGAAGAGATGGCCTGCACGCCCTATGAACGGGAAGCGCTGGAACTGGGGCTGGAACCCTATGTGAAATGGTCGGGCAACGTACCGGCGGAAAAAATGATTCAGACTTACCATGACGCGGACCTTTTGCTTTATCCCTCGCGCCTCGAAGGGTTTGGCCTGCCGGTGCTGGAAGCCTTTGCCTGCGGCACGCCGGTGATCACTTCCAACACCACGTCCCTGCCCGAAGTGGCGGGCAACGCCGCGCTTTTGGTGAATCCCGAAGACCCGGAAGCCATCGCGGACGCGGTGCAAAAAGCCATGGAAAAGCCCGCTTTGCGCAGGCAGCTGGTGGAGCGGGGTTTGAAAAGGGCTAAACTATTTACCTGGGAAAAGACCGCGAAGGAAACACTTCTTGTTTATGAAAGCCTCTTGAATGGCTAATAAAAAACCGACTCTCCTTCATTCCGAATTCCGCCAGTTAACGCCATTCAACATTGCGCTGTTCGTCTTGCTTACCCTGTCGCTGGAATATTTTGTGATCGCGGTGGGGCAGGTTATTTTCCCGGACTTTCCTTATCCCGTGGCTTTGGGCGAGATAGCCCTGGTGGGTTTAGTTCTTCTGTTTCTTTTGGAATCCTGGATGGTTTTCAAACTGGACAGCGTGAGAGGCAAAGAGCATTTCTTAACCCCGATGCTTTTAACCCACCTGCCCTGGTTTCTGGGCCTCGGCTTGCATTGGGTGATAGGCATGACTTTTCCCGCGCCTCATAATTTTTTGTTCCGCAAAGTGGATGTTCTTCTGGGCCTCATGTGGGTGACCCACATTTTCCTATTCAGCGGCTGGCTGTTGTGGCGGGTGCGTTGGAACGGCAAACCGGTTTCTTATACCTATGGGATGATCGCGGTTTATTTTTTTCTCGGCATTACGGCATGGACCACCCAGTGCGATTTAACCGGCGATGAACCCCACTATATATTGATGGCTTACAACTTGATTCATCACGGCAATCTGGATTTGACGCAGGCCTATCAAAACAAAGAATACATGGCCTTTTACCACCGGGGTGTTTTGGAACCGCAGGGCCTGGACCATATTGTGGACGGCAGGCACTACAGCTTTCATCCACTCGGGCCGGTACTGCTGATACTGCCGGGGTTCTTCCTGGCGGGCCGTTTGGGCGCGGCGGTGACGATGGCTTTGTTGACGGCTCTGGCGCTCTATCTTTCTCTTCTGGTTTTGGAACTCACGGGGGCGAAAGGAAAGGGATTGCAGGCGGTGGCGGCGGTGGGACTTTACTCCAGTCCTTTTTTACTTTTCGCCGGACTCATTTTTCCCGAAGTTCCCACAGCCTGTCTGCTTTCCCTCTCCCTCTATTTGATTTTGAAAAGGCGCTGGTTTTGGCTGGGCATCAACCTGGGTGCTTTTTTATGGATGCACAACCGCAACGCCCTGCTGGTGATACCGATGCTGACCTTTTTGGCCTTTGAGCTTTGGAATGACGGGAAAATCCGCTGGCATGAGTTAAGGCTTTTAACCGTGGGGTTTGCCATTCCCAGCGCGCTTTTGGTTCTCTACTTTCACGTGCTTTACGGGGCTTGGACCCCCTTGGGAGCGCATAACGAGCCTTTTACCTCGCTCTTTCGCTTGAGCCACTTTTGGATAGGATTCTTTGGACTGGTGCTGGATCAGGAATGCGGGCTTTGGTTTTACTTCGCGATTTTCGGCATGAGTCTGGCGGGAGGGTTGATGCTGTGGTCTTCCAAAAATCCCATTCGCCATCTGGTGGTTTGGACTTTTCTTTTCTATTACATCTTCATGTCCTTCTATGAAAATCTGGGGCTGACCCCCGGCACGCGCTACATGGTGAGCATTACCCCCCTGATGCTGTTTATGCTTTACGCGGCGTTTGAGAAATTGAAGTTCAGCATTTGGGAAATATTAACTTTGATTTCGTTTGTGGGCGGGGTGGTGATCAACTGGGTTTTGGCGGTAGTGCCCTGGATGCGCTATAACAAGCTCGACGGCGAAAACATGATGCTGAAGATTTTAGGCGGTATCGTTCATCTGCGCTTAACCGAAAGCCAGCCGTCTTTTCAGGCGGCGGTTATCAGCTCGCACAGTTATTTCATTAGCATTTTTTGGTTTACGGTCACGGTAGTGCTGTCGGTATGGTTTTGGCGGCAGAATAAAGACCGCAAGACGGACGAGGATAGGCCGAGACACCGTTTATAATGATGAGCCGTTTAAATTTTCCATAACGGGTGATATTTGAATATTTTAGTGCTGACCCCCCTAGTGCCTTACCCTCCCCACGACGGCGACAAACTGCGTCTTTATTATTTTTTAAAATATCTTAAGAGCCGGGGACACAAGATTGATTTGTTTTGTCTGAGCCGGGTGAAAGAGGATTTGGAACAGGCTGAACAATTACGTCCCTTATGCCGTTCCCTCTATGTCGAACACATCACCAACTGGGATTTGGTTTTTAATTTGATCGGTGGGGTTTTGGTGGGCAGTTCTCTGAACGTGGCCAGTTACTTTTCACCCGAACTTCGGGAAGTTTTAAAAACCTATGCCACTTCTTCAAATGGACAAAATATTGATGTTGTATTTTGCCATAGACTTCGAATGGCGCCTCACGCATTTCGTTTTTACCTAAAGTATGTGGGAATAGGTAGGAGCCTCAAAATGCAGGTTGCCGAGTCTTTTCTTAATAAGCCGGTGGTGCTCGATTTAACGGATTCGTTGATTTCTTACACGGGTCAGTTGAGGAAACAATCGGGTGCACCTTTTCTGCGGAGGCTGGCGGCCTGGTGGGATTTTTGGTTTTTAAGGCGAGATGAAGTGATGTGGAGCCAAAGGGCTTCTCAGGCCATCACCATCGCCCAGCCCGACGCGGATGTTTTGACCAGCCATGGGTTGGCTAAAGATAAAATCACCGTGGTTCCTAATGGAGTGGATTTAAGCGCCAGGGTAAAGAAGGGCAAACCGTCGGGTTATCCGGCCAAGGGAAAAGTCGCTTGTTTTGTGGGTAATATGGGCTATGCGCCCAATGAAGAAGGGGCTCTTTGGTTTATCCGATCCGTCTGGCCCCGGGTGAAAAAGGCGGTGCCGGACGCGGTGTTTATGGCGGTCGGAGGAACTCCCCGCAAGGTTCTGTGGGAGTACCATAATGGAACCGATGTTTTGGTGACGGGCTGGGTGCCGCAGGTGGAACCGTACTTGATCGGGGCCAGTGTTTCCATCGCGCCGCTGCGGTTCGCGGGCGGTATGCAGAACAAAGTGGCGGTATCCATGGGATTGGGTGTGCCGGTGGTGGCGACGAGTGCGGCGACGGGCTGGCTGCCGGATGCGGGCAAGAGTTTGGTGTGGGTGGCGGATGACGCGGACGCTTTCGCGGCGAAGATAGTTGAAGTTTTAAAGAATCCGAAAAAGGCCCGGACACAGGCGGTGAAGGGGAAGAAGTTTGTAGTGAAGAACTACCCATGGAAGACGGCGGGGCAAAAGTTGGAAAAGATTTTGAAACAAGCAATAGGATAGGGGGCAAGGAATGAAAATCATTAAAAGAATGTTTTTTGTTTTGGTTATGTTTGGTTTGGGTACAACTTTGTCTTCGGCAGGGACAGATACTGGCCTCTCTGGTAAAACCATTAAGGTAGATGGACAAGGGGAGATTACCAGCGAACCAGATCAAGTGACTATTCAAGTTGGTGTTATAGAAGAAGGAGTTTCGGTTGAAGATTTAGTTGCCAAAGTTAAAACGAAAACGGCTCGAATTTTAACCGCGCTCAAGTCTTTTGATGTCCCTAAAAAAGATTTGCAAACCACCCAATACAGCATTGAGCCCAAGAACGAATACGCTAATGGGAAATCCGAACGAGTGGGTTATGTTGTGAACAATTCGCTCAAGATTAATTTAAAAAATATCAGTCAAATTGATGATGTATTGGGTGCGTTATCCACTAACGATACGGCCCAGTTGGATGGACTTACGTTTGGTTTTTCCGAGCCAGCGAAACTTCAGGTAGAAGCTTTGAAACTGGCGGTTGAGGATGCTCATGCCAAAGCGATGGCTATCGCTAATGAGGCAGGCGTTGAATTAGGCCCGGTTTATTCGATAGAACAAAAAGGTGTCAACATGCCAACGATTCGACCTATGGCGGCGACTCAGGGAATACAGCTAGATATGCTTTCAAGTATTCAAGTGGAACCCGGTACAGATCAAGTGACCGCCCAAGTGGAAGTGGTTTACACCTTAAAGTAGAAGTGAAAGGTTTTTCGCATGTGCGGTATCGCGGGGTTTGTACAATTTAAACCGGGCAACGCGTTAAAGCCGAATGTCCTGAAAGACATGGCGGAGGCCATTAAGCACCGGGGTCCGGATGACGACGGCTTTTATCAAAAAGGGCCGGTGGCTTTGTGCATGACCCGTTTGTCGATTGTGGACCTGGCCCATGGTTCCCAGCCCATCAGCAACGAGCGGGGAAAGGTTTGGACGGTTTTTAACGGCGAAATTTACAACCATCTGGAACTGCGGGAAGAGCTGGAAAAAGCCGGACATCACTTTAAAACCCAGTCCGACACCGAAGTGATTGTTCACGCTTACGAGGAATACGGGGACGGGTTTATCAGCCGTCTTAGGGGTATGTTTGCCATAGCCCTGTGGGACGAGACTTTTCAAAAACTGCTTTTGATTCGCGACCATGTGGGGGTGAAGCCGCTTTATTACACCACCCAGGACGGGCATCTGATTTTCGGGTCGGAGATTAAAGCTCTGCTCGCGGTGCCTTCGGTGAACGCCGCTAAAAAAGTCGACGTGAAACAAATTCTCACCCTCATGACCCTTCAATATGTGCCGACCCCCGACACCCTTTTCAAAGGCGTGCGCAAATTACCGGCGGGTCATTACCTTATCTGCCAATCGGGCAAGCTGTCGGTGAAGCCTTACTGGAAATTGCCCCTCGAAGCGAAAGTGCAAGCCGGGCACAAGTACAGCAAGAGCGACGAGAACCTTTGGGTGGATGAATTACGTCTGCGCTTTTTTGCCAGCGTGAAAGAGCAACTGATGGCGGATGTGCCGGTGGGGGCCTTTTTATCCGGCGGGATGGATTCTTCTTTAGTGGTTTCAGCCATGACCCGTCAGGCCAATCGGCCTATCAAAACTTACTCGGTGGGTTTCGAGAACGAGCATGACTTTAACGAACTGAAATATTCCCAAAAAGTTTCCCAGTGGCTCAAGAGCGAGCATCGCGAATTGATGGTAAACGCCAAGATGCTGAACGACCTGATTCCCCGGCTGGTGAAATATCAGGACGACCCGGTGATCGACCCGGCGGTCTTGCCGTCGTTTCTCGTCTCCCTTTTTGCCCGCAATGAGGTGAAGGTGGTTTTAACCGGTGAGGGGGCCGACGAACTTTTTGGCGGGTATCACCGCTATTCCTTCGACCGTTTCCACAGCCGCATTAAAGCCATTCCGGATTGGATCAAGGGCATGGTGCCTTTTGTAACCGGTTATCTGCACGACCCCTACCACCAGGCCTGGCAGGCTTTGAATAAAGAGGACTTGGTGAAACGGCATTTGGCCTGGTCGCGTCTTTGTCTGGAAGAAACCCTGCAGGGTTTGGCGGGCGACAAACTGCTGTATGAAATGGAAAATTCCAAGGTAGAAGAAACCCTGGAACGCATTTTTGAGGAAGCCGCCCCCTATAAGTTCGACAACCTGAATTTGATGCTCTATATGGATTTAAAGACCTGGCTGCCCGACGACCTTCTCAATAAAGTCGACCGCACCAGCATGGCCGCATCCCTGGAAGCCCGGGTGCCCTATCTGGATCACCGCTTGGTGGAATTTGCCTACTCCCTGCCCGCTTCGGTAAAACTGCGCGGCGGCATCGGCAAATACATTTTGAAACGCGCGGCGATTAAATATATTCCCCGTGAAATCATCAACCGCCGCAAAAAAGGTTTCGCCGTTCCCCTGGGCCCCTGGTTTAAAAAAGAACTCAAACCTCTGTTGATGGATATTTTGGGTTCGGAGAGCTTTAAAAAGCGAGGCTACTTTAATCAGGACAAGGTCAACGAAGTCATTCACGACCACATGACCGGCAAGCAAGACCATCATTTATTGTTGTATGGATTGCTGTTGGTAGAGCTGTGGCACAGACAGTTTGTGGATTGATATAGAGGTGATATTTTGAAATCTCATTTCTTTTTGTTCTTTTTCTTGACACTTGCCGGAAGTTCTTTTGGCCAAACGCCGGTTCCTGTATCCGATGTTGTTCATCCCCGATCAGCGCCGAATTTGGGGAAGGTTTGGAAAGAAATTTCCGTTTTTGCCCAGGATGAAACCAAGAGCCCCGACGAGGAAGCCCTGGAAAAACAGTTTCGCACCGCAAATTTTCAGGGCAAGGCCTGGTTGGTCGACTTTCAAGATGGGGTCAACCGCGTCTTGTCTTCTGAGAACGGGGGCGATTGGACTTTGGTCTCAAATGATGTTGAGTTTGGCCATTTGCCTAATGATCCCCAAAAAGCCGACACGACCAATACGTTTTGGTCCATTGAGAAAGGGATCCCTGTCTCAAAAGTTGTTAAGGTCGGCAATTTGCCTAATGATCCTCAAGAGGACAATGCGAGCTACCTGGAACCGAAGGCCCTGTTCGTTTTTAGCGGCAAGCTCTGGCTTTTAGGGCGACGGCATTGGGTGGATGTGACAGTGACACGGGATTCGAGATCGGGGGGACGTTATTCCGCGAAAAGTCGAAAAGGTTTTGATTGGGATGAGATTTGGAATTCGTCAGATGGTGTCCATTGGGCACTGATCACGGATCGAGCAGATTATTACCCCAACCAATATTTCCAACGGATATTAGTCAATGACAATGGGATGTTCATGATAACTAATTCCGGTTACCAGACGCAGACCCAAATTTGGTCTTCGGTCAATGGGGACCATTGGACGAAAGTGGGCAATGTTCCCTTTGACAACAATCTCGGAAATTACTGGACGGGAACCTTTTTAGGCAAGCTGTGGATCATGGGTGGGGTTGTTTGTAATGAGGACAGCCAGCATGTGAACCATTGGACCCGTTGGCGTTCTATCTGGAGTTCAACCGACGGTGTCCATTGGGAAAGGGAAAAGGACATGCTACCTTTCGACCCTTGTATAAGCCCTAATTGGGACAACCAATTGGCCGTTCTGGGCAACCGTGTTTACGCTTTGGACGGCCAATCGCTTCCTTCTGGGGGTGATCCGGAATCGGACCAATTGTGGTCCTCCTTGGATGGTGTTCATTGGGAAGAAGTTAACACTGACATTGCTTTCAAGACAATCGAGGATTTGGCGGTTTTGGGGAACCAGTTCGTTATGAACTATAGCGACCACGGTTTCGAGAACGAGGATAGCGCTTATTGGACCTCGCCGGATGGGGTCCATTGGGTTTTACATACAAACGATAAAACACTGGTGTGGCGTGAACACGGCAGTTCCATCGGACTAGGTTCCTGGTCTGTCCTCATCCACCAAGGCAAACTTTGGGTTTTCGATGTGATGCGCGATCCTTGGGGCAGTCGAAGAGACCTTGGTGAACTATGGCGCTCGAACGACGGGGAATCTTGGGAAGAAGTGAATAATTCGACCCCACGTGGATTGTTTTTGGGGATTCCGCTCTCATTTCAGGACAAATTATGGGTGATCAACGACGCCATTTTTTCCAGCGAGGATGGGGTGGTTTGGGAGCAAAAGGAACCTTTATATACGAACACAACCAGCGAGGACGTGCCGGTTAAGCTCTATTATCCCGAGGATCAGGCAGTGGTGATGGATAGCCGAATCTTTCTTTTGAGCTACATCAATCATAAACAGTCCCTCTGGGTTTCGGCCGACGGTATTCATTGGGACCTCGCCAATGGAGCCTTGCCGATGGCTATACGGAAAAACACTATCTTCCAGGTCTTTAATCACAAGCTTTGGATCATCGGTGGTGAAGCGTTCGATCCTGATGCGGATGACGGTGATGGCGATGGAGAATCTATTATCCAAAGGCTTTCCGATATTTGGTGCAGCCCTGATGGGGTGAAATGGACGAAAGTCGAGGGCAAGGCCCCTTTCGACCCGATGGAAGGCGACCAGAACATGATTGTGGGAGATAGGCTCTTTCTTGTCGCCGGGAAGGATCATTCACAATTATGGGTGACCCCCAACGGGAAAAAATGGACTTTAGTTTCTAAGTATCCTGCTTTTCCTAAACGTAACGACGCAGCTTGCGTTTCTTTTAACGAAAAGCTTTGGATGTTCGGTGGCCACGATGTCCAAAATTATTCCAAACCCTTCGATTCAATTTGGTGTACCCCTTAGATAAGATATTGTTTGATACTCCACCTTCAGAGAAAGAGTTTGATGGAATTGCCTCAATTGATAGGGAGGGTTAAATGACTAACGAACGTTACGAAAAAGGCATGAAGAAGTTCAAAGAAATCCACGGGCCGGTGGCCAAGGCCACGGTGGAAAGTTTAAAAGACATTGCGCCGGAATTGGGCCAGTTTGTCACCGAATTCGCTTTTGGCGATATTTATTCCCGTCCGGGACTCGATTTAAAAACCCGCCAGCTTTTGACCATCGCCTCACTCACCACTCTGGGATACGCGCCGCTTCAATTAAAATCCCACATCAAGGGCGCGTTGAACGTAGGATGTACTAAGAAAGAAATTGTCGAGACGCTTTTACAGATGGCGGTCTATGCTGGCTTTCCGGCTTCGATGAACGCGCTTTACGCGGCCAAAGAAGTTTTTAACAGTCGGGAGAAAAAGTCCTCAAGACGGACTTTTTCATAATTTCGAACGAGCCACGAAAGATTAATATTTTGCGGCTCGTTCTAACCCGTGGCTGTTGACAGATTGATAACGGCAATATTTTTCAATCTGTTAAATAACGAGACAGAAAATATAATGTCTAAACAAGTTGTGAAAGAACCTCATTGAATCCCTTATCCATTGTTTTCGAAGACAAAAAAATTATCGCGGTCAACAAACCCTCGGGTCAGGCGGTCATTCCGGGCCGGGGTTTGGAGCAGGAGCCTCTGGTAACGCAGGTGACGGCTCATATCGGGACGAAGGCTTTTGTGGTTCATCGCATTGACCTGGAAACCAGCGGGCTGGTGGTTTTTGCCAAAGACGCTGACATTCACCGGAAACTTTCCCAGCTTTGGGAAGAGCGGGGCGTGAAGAAGACCTATCTGGCCTGGGTACAGGGAACTTTTGAAAAGACCGAAGGCAGTTTTAGAGGCCATCTGAAAGAATTCGGTTCGGGCCGCATGGGCGTTGACCCTAAGGGCAAACCCAGTGAGACCCACTACAAAGTTCTAAAAACTGCCGATGAAAATACATTACTGGAAGTCGAACCTTTGACCGGAAGGCGTCACCAAATCCGCGTTCATTTTTACCATTCAGGCCATCCGGTGCTGGGCGACCCGCTTTACGGTAAGGAACGCCCCGTTGGCGGCCAACCCCGCTTGTTACTTCATGCCGCCAAACTGGCTTTTCGCCATATGGGCGAAGACCTGCTTTTAACCGTTGAACCTCCGCCAGATTTTAAAATTTCAGCCTCCTCAAAGTAAATTCTTAGTTCGTTTTACAGGGCTTTTAGGGGTTTCCCCCGCCTTTGTTTGACGGATGGGGAACTTTCTTGTAAAATGCCGCCTCTTTTGCCTCGAAAACCATTAAAAAACCTTGAAAAATAAGGGTTTTTGGATGGTCAAAAGGTAAAAAGCCTTAAAAATAAGGGTTTTTTCCCAACGCCTTGAGGAGCTGCAATGCTTACTGTGATGGATCTTCGGTCTGGCAATTTGTGTGAATTTGACGGTGTTTTATATCGAGTGAGTGATTTTCAACACGTAAAGCCGGGTAAGGGCGGCGGTTTTGTGCGCCTGAAACTGAAAAACGTGGAATTGGGAACGGTTACCGATAAGACACTGGATAGCTGGGAAAAAGTTCCCGAGCCGCCGGTTGAAGAAAAAGAAATGCAGTACCTCTACAAGCAGGGCGAAAAGTTTATCTTCATGGATAGCGCCACCTATGAGCAGTTGGAACTGACCGAAGAAGAAGTCGGCGAAGGCCACCAATGGCTCAAAGAACAAATGACCATTGAGGTTCTTTTCTATAGAGAACGCCCCATCAGTGTGAAGCTTCCGATTACCGTTACTTTAAAAGTTGTTTCCTCGGAACCCGGCCTCAAGGGTGACAGGGTTTCTAACGCCACCAAACCGGCCACGCTGGAAAGCGGAGCGGAAATTCAGGTTCCTCTTTTTGTGAAAGAAGGGGACGTTTTAAAAATTGATACCCGTACCGGAGAGTACCTGGAACGGGTTTAACCCATTTAAGTTCACCCCGTAGGAAAGGATTTACCAATGTCCACAACCGAAAAAAACGAAGGTTCAAAACCCAGCAAAAAGAAAGAAGGGGCCATGACTTCCAAAAAAGTGAAAGTCAATCCGAAGTTGGCGATTGTGCAAGACGTAATTCACTTGATGGACGCTTCCGATATCAGCGAGATCAGTTTTGAGCAGGGCGGGGTAAAGATTCACCTGCGCCGCGGACCGGGAATGCCTTTTCAAACCATGGCCGCTCCAACGATGATGGCCGCCCCCGTGATGGCGGCGTCGGTTGCCGCTCCGGCGACCGCGGGCGCTTCTGCCGCTCCCGCGCCTTCGGCTGAAAAAGGGAACACACAAAACTCACCCATGGTGGGAACTTTCTACCGTGCTTCCTCTCCCGAATCCAAACCTTTCATCGAAGAAGGTGACAAGGTGGAAGTGGGCCAAGTGTATTGCATTATTGAAGCCATGAAACTCATGAACGAAGTCAAAGCCGAAGTGGCGGGCAAGGTCACCAAAATTTTGGTGCAGAACGGCCAGGCCGTCGAGTTTAACCAGCCTTTAATTGTCATTGATCCCAGTTAATTAAAAATCCAGTTTCCGACCTTTCCAATAGAGGGGAATATAAATCTTGTTTAAAAAAATTCTGATTGCCAACCGGGGCGAAATTGCCCTGCGCATTATCCGGGCCTGTAAAGAGATGGGGATCAAGACGGTCGCTGTTTATTCCACGGCGGACGCTGAATCCCTTCACGTTCATCTGGCCGATGAAAGCATCTGTATCGGCAGGGGCCCCAGCAAAGAAAGCTATTTAAATATTCCAGCCCTGATTACGGCCGCCGAAATTACCGACGCCGAAGCTATCCATCCCGGCTACGGCTTTTTGGCTGAAAACGCCCACTTCGCCGAAGTTTGCGCCAGCTGCCAGATTAAGTTTATCGGACCAAAACCTGAAGTGATGCGCCTGATGGGCGACAAGGTTCAGGCCATCGCTATGGCGAAAAAAGCCGGAACGCCCACCACTCCCGGCAGCGACGGACCTGTGAAAGACGAAAAGCACGCGTTGGAAGTTGCCAAGCGCATTAAGTATCCGGTCATTATTAAAGCCTCGGCCGGCGGCGGCGGACGCGGTATGAGAGTGGCTCATACGGACCTTTCCCTGACCCAGGCTTTTCAAACCTGCCGCGCGGAAGCAGAAGCGGCTTTTGGAAACGCCGAAGTTTATATTGAAAAATATATTGAAGAGCCCCGGCATATTGAGGTTCAGGTGATGGGTGACGAATACGGCCATGTGGCCCATTTGGGCGAGAGGGATTGCACCATTCAACGGTCGCACCAGAAATTAATTGAAGAAGCGCCATCAGGTGTTTTGTCCCCTAAACAACGGAGAATTGTGGGCAAGTACGCTTTGAAATTGGCCAAGGAAGTAAAGTACAGCTCGGCCGGTACCATTGAGTTTCTTCTGACCAAAGACGGTAATTTTTACTTTATGGAAATGAACACCCGCGTTCAGGTGGAGCATCCGGTGACCGAAGAAGTCATGGGTGTGGACATCATTCAGGAACAGATTCGCGTGGCGGCGGGCGAAAAGCTTTCCATCGCGAAAACCGAAATGGAGCCGCGGGGACACGCTATCGAGTGCCGCATTAACGCTGAAAACCCGGAAGATAACTTTAGGCCGTCGCCGGGAACCATCACCACTTATCACGTGCCGGGAGGTCCGGGCGTTCGGGTGGATACCCATCTGTACCAGGGTTACAAAGTTCCGCCTTATTACGATTCCATGCTGGCTAAAATCATTGTTCACGCGCCCACGCGCAACGAGGCGATTAAACGGATGATCCGGGCTTTGGATGAACTGGTGGTGGAAGGCGTTCATACCACCGCGCTGTTTTTGAAGAACATCTTATCGAGCGAGTCTTTCCGCACGGGGAATTATTCCACGCATTACGTCGACGATATGCGCAAGAAAAAAGAAAAAATCGACAAAGAAAAGAAATAACCGCTCCGCCGTCCATTTTGACGGCGGGCTAGTCACCCTTGCGGCGGTTTGGAACCCCGCATTAATTTAAGAAACTTGGAGCCATCATTGAAAATCACCGTTTATTTTCAACCTAAAGACGTAAAAGTGACCGTAGTTCAGAACGCAACCGTCGTCATGGCGGATGTTTTAAGACTGACCACCAGCATTGCGATGTATCTTTATCATGGAGCCGCCGGCGTGAAACTATTTTCCGATCCGGGCTCGGCTAAGAAAGCATTTGAAAAACTTAAACGCGGCGAGGGGCTTTTGGCCGGCGAAAGAGATATGGACAAGATTCCCGGGTTTCATTTGGGCGGATCGCCGTTGGATTCAACCCGTGAAAAAGTGAAAGACCGCTGGATCTGCATCAGCTCCCCCTCGCTGTTACGCGTGCCGCCCAAGACCAAATATGTATTGCTGGGTTCTTTTATCAATTTGACCGATGTCTATGATTCCTGCCTTCGCGCTAAAAACGACGTGGTTGTTATTTGCGCGGGTCAGCCGGAAGACTCCGCTTTCGCGGGAATGCTGGTGGACTATTTACAAAGCACTTTGCTGGATACGCCGATTGAATTAACCGATAGCGCCCGGGAAGCGATTGTTCGCTATAAACCATGGCAGGGCAAGCTGCATGACGCGATGAAGGAAACGGCGGAAGGCAAAGAATTGATCCGCAAAGGTTACGCGAAAGACCTGGACCTGGCTTCCAAGCTTAATAAAGTTTCGGCTGTGCCTTATTTGAAAGAAGATTCCTTCATCAAAGAAGACACCCCAAGACCCCGGAGACTTTTGGATGAGGCGAAGGCCAAGGCTTTGGCGGCGAAGGGCAAGTCGATTAAAATCACGGTTCCTCTTTTCCCCAAAAATCCTGAGCATCCGACTCCTGTTTCAGAAAAGAAAAAGGGCGCGGCGGGACAAGACGACAAAAAAGGCGCGGATAAAAAGGGAGAAAAGATTGATAAAAACGCTCCCCTGGCCAAGAAGGGCGATAAGGTTGAAAAACCCGTCAAAGTTAAAAAGGCGCCGAAGCCCATGTTTGGCAAAAAAACCACCGCGAATCCGGTAGTTAAGTTAATTAAGAAAGTTAAATAACTAAAAATTCGGGGGAGTGTTTTTGATGAAGTCTCGAGACACTCTTTCGGTTTACCGGGCTCTGGACGCTAACTGCAACCGGGCCCGGGAAGGTTTTCGGGTGGCCGAAGACGTGGCGCGGTTTATCCTGAATGATCCCCGTCTGTTGGCCCGTCTTAAAAAAATGCGCCATGGGGTGACTAAAGCGGAGAAATCGCTTTTTGGCTCAACCCAGCTTCGGTCCGCGGCCCGCGACGTGAAGAAGGACCTGGGCCGGGGAAACAAAGAAAAGAGCGAAAAAGTCCGAGCCAGCTCCCAGGAACTCCTGAAAGCTAATTTAAAAAGGGCGCAAGAGGCCCTTCGTTCCCTGGAAGAATTTTCCAAACTGATCCAACATCCCGCCAGCGCTCAATTTAAACGGCTTCGGTATGAAGCCTATAAAATCGAAGAGAAGTTGTTCTGAGCCCTGTGAATCGGCAGCTTTGTTGCATTCGACCCTAGGGGTCGTTATGCTTTAGATTATCTTGAACGTTTCAACAAATGAGGAATGACAATGGCCAAAAGCAACGGAAATGGAAAAAACTCAGCGCCCCAGGGAATTACTCGAACGCCTTTCCCCGGCTCCAGCAAGCGCTATATCCCCGGAAAACTTCACGATTTCCTGGTGCCGATGAGGGAAATTAAACTCAGCCCCACTAAAACCGAAAAAGGGATGGAAGAAAATCCTCCTCTCTGTGTCTATGACACCAGCGGCGCTTACACCGATTTAAATATCGACATCGATTTATACAAAGGCTTGAAGCCCCAGCGCCGTGGTTGGATTTTGAAGAACGGCGACGTGGAGGAAGTCGACGGCTTTTATAAAGGCAAGTCCGCCGCCGATGTGGAAGTTTTTCCGGGCGCGGCCACCCGCAGACCTCTGAAGGCTAAAAAGGGTATGAACGTCAGCCAAATGCATTACGCCAAAAAGGGAATCATTACCCCGGAGATGGAATATATCGCCATCCGTGAAAATCAGATGATGGAAGAACGCGTTGAAAAAGGCCGTTTTCATAAAGGCGAGGGTTTTGGCGCGGTGATACCTAAAGTTGTGACCCCTGAATTTGTCCGGGAAGAAGTGGCCCGGGGCCGGGCGATTATTCCTTCGAACATCAACCATCCTGAAATTGAACCGATGATTATTGGCCGCAACTTTCTGGTCAAAATTAATACCAACATTGGAAACTCAGCCGTAGCTTCTTCCATCGAGGAAGAAGTGGAAAAGATGATCTGGTCCGTCCGCTGGGGCGGAGACACCTTGATGGATCTTTCCACGGGAAAGAACATTCATGAAACCCGCGAGTGGATTATCCGCAATTGCCCCGTGCCGGTGGGCACAGTGCCTATTTATCAGGCTCTCGAAAAAGTCGGAGGTATCGCCGAGGATTTGACCTGGGAACTTTACCGCGACACGCTCATTGAGCAGGCCGAACAAGGCGTGGACTATTTCACCATTCACGCCGGAGTGCTTTTGCGCTACGTGCCCATGACGGCCTGGCGCCGGACGGGCATTGTATCCCGCGGCGGTTCGATTCACGCCAAATGGTGTTTGGCTCATCACAAAGAGAATTTTACCTATACCCACTTTGAAGAAATCTGCGAAATCATGAAGGCTTACAACGTTTCTTTCAGTCTGGGTGACGGTTTGCGCCCCGGCTCGATTGATGACGCCAATGATGACGCGCAGTTTTCTGAATTAAAAACCCTCGGCGAACTGACAAAAATAGCCTGGAAACACGATGTGCAGGTCATGATCGAAGGCCCGGGCCACGTACCGATGCAGCTCATTAAAGAAAATATGGACAAGCAATTGGCGGATTGCCACGAGGCTCCTTTTTATACTCTGGGTCCTTTGACAACCGATATCGCTCCAGGTTATGACCATATTACCAGCGCGATTGGCGCGGCGATGATCGGCTGGTTTGGC